>KI543221.1:106380-108077 GCA_000496215.1 uncultured archaeon A07HN63 | reverse complement strand
TCTTCGAGATACTGAAGTGGTTCTCTCCGTTGCCTCGGCCGTCGCACCGGTCAGCGCCGCGAGCGCGGCGCAGCTGGGAGGCACACAGCCCAGCATCGGGATGCTGCTCATCGGCGTACTCGTGCTTATTGTGGGAGTGTTGCTCGTGCTGGCCGGCCTGTTCGGATCGCTGTACAAACTCATTGCCGATGCGGTCGCTGAAGGGCGGCGTATGTCCGAACTGGACGACGACGGATCGGTTGTCGGCAACACCGAAGATGAAGATGACGAACCCACCGATGACGACGCAGGTGGCGATTCTGATGCCGATGCAACGGACCCAGAATCGACCGCCAGTAGGGGAGATGATGACGCAGACGATAGCGATACCGACGCAACTGACAGTGATACGGACGATGGCGACACGACGAGCGAAGATACAGACGATACTGGGAGTCAGCCATAGCGTCGTGGCCACCGAATGAAGCAGTCACGGACTCAGTCGAACCAACCCAGTTCCTCGGCCGTGCGGAAACAGAAACAGCCCTCGGGAACGCCCACATCGTAGACCTCGTGGGCGTCGGGACTGTGTTCCCAGCTGTGACCGGTGTCGGTGCCGTCGCGGCGGTACAGCCTGAACTCCGATTCGCCGTGTTTGACGAGCACGTAAAGTTTGATCGGGGACATCCACCCGTCGGTCACCGATCAGTCGTCGCTCACGTCGCTCGGGCGTTCGCCGCCGTCGGCCGCGACGCGATCACCACCGAACTCGGGGAATGCGGAGGTCCCGTGTTCGCTGACATCGAGGCCTTCCTCCTCTTCCTCCTCGGAGACTCGAAGCCCGCCGACGATGCCGCTGATCGCGCCCATCGCGGCCATCGTCGCCAGCACGGTCCACGTGCCGATGATGAGGCTGCCGGCGACCTGCATGATCAACTGGTTGACCGAGAAGCCGGCCACGTCGAAGAACGGGATCAGCATAGTCCCGATGAAGCCCGCGCTGCCGTGGACGGCGAAGACGCCACACACATCGTCGATGTTGAGCGACTCGACGCACCACTCGTAGACCAGCGGCGTCTGGATGCCACCGACGATACCGATGATGAGGCCACCCCACCACGTAACGTGAGCGCAGGCACCGGTGATAGCGACCAGGCCGGCGAGCAGGCCGTTCGCTCCGAAGAGCGGGTCCGCATCGCCCTTGCGGTAATAGTTCGTCGCCGTCGAGGCGACCATGCCGGCACCCATCGCAAGGGTGGTGTTTAGTAGAACACGCCCGAGGGCTGCGCCTTGGAAGGCACCGTCACCGGACAGGACAGTAGCCTGGGTACCGACATTGAAGCCGTACCAACCGAACGCGAGGATCAGCGTCCCGAGCACCGCGTAGATCATGTTGTGACCCGGGATCGGCTGGGCGTTCCCGTGATCGTCGAAGCGGCCACTGCGCGAGCCGACCATGTACGCGGCGGTGAGACCGGCGATCCCGCCGACAGCGTGGACAACGGTTGCACCGGCGAAGTCCTTGTAGCCGACGCCGAGTGCCTGCCCGAGGTAGCCCGCTGAGGACAGCAGGCCGCTGCCGCCCCACGCCGAGCCGGCGACCACCGGGTAGATAATCGCGGTGATGACAACCGCGTACAGGATATACGCGGAGAACTTGATCCGACCGGCCACTGCCCCGGAGACAATCGTCGCCGCCGTCATGGCGAAGACAGCCC
>KI543221.1:98121-99601 GCA_000496215.1 uncultured archaeon A07HN63 | reverse complement strand
TCGATTCTCACCCACGACTTCGGACCCGATCAACATCGCCGAGGGGTATCTCGATCAGCTAAAACAGCCAGAAAACGAGGAGTGTATCGACTCATCGAGCAGGCCCACGACCGGGATGAAGGAGATATCGACGATACGCTGACGCTCACGAAGGAGGCACAGTCCGTCGAGGAAGTCGAAGCGATATCGATCACGAAACTCGCCGAATCGGGGTGGGAACTCGTCGAGACGAACGACTCAGAACTCCAAGTTGTCGACGAGTTCGACCTCGTCTGTGATAGCGACCGCTTCGCCCGGCTCGTCGAGAACGTGTTCAGAAACGCTATTGACCACAATGACGGTCCGGTGACGGTCCGGGTCGGGCTGCACGAGACGATGGCGACAGCAACACAGACCAGCGGTGATCAGCGGACCGCGTTCTATATCGCGGACGACGGCCGTGGAATCCCGGAGTCACAGCGCGATCAAGTGTTCGAGCTCGGTGAAACGAGCTCGCGGGAGGGAACCGGGTTGGGTCTGCCAATCGTGCAGCGGATCGCCGACGCGCACGGCTGGGACGTTCAGGTCGTAGACAGTACCCAAGGTGGGGCCAAGTTCATATTCACCAGCGTCGAGATTCGATAGTCTGGAGAAGAACGGACCGCCGGGGTAGTCAGCCGCACCTGCCGTCGATCCTGTCAGGTTCTTGCCGAGAGCGAGCCGGTCGATGTCTGCGAGCACGTCGGTGGCGATCTCGCTCAGGGTATCGGCGAGGGCGGTGCGTGTTGCACAGCATACAGGATATATTAGTACCTAAATCCATGGGGGTCTAACCACGGGTAGATGGAGTTCAGCTACACTGGCACAGCGCACACGGAGTTGGTGGCGGCCTACGAGGCCGACGACGAGCGGTTTCAGACCCAGAAACAGCCCGACTTTCCCGACCGCGAGGCCGTGATCACGGAGGTCGGCGTGCTCCGGGAACTCATGTTTCCCGGCTGCTGGAACGCCGCAGATCTCGTTGGCGACGAGGCGGCGACGCTGGGGGCACTGAACCGCCTCGGCGACCTCTTCTGTCAGGGGATTCAGCCCTACGGGCCGGCCTGTCTCTCCAGTACCGTGGGCAACGTCATCGATCAGCTCCCGACGATCCGCGAACGGCTAAAACAGGACGTCGAGGCCGCCTACAAGGGTGATCCGGCCGCGAACAGCTACGTCGAGATCATCCGCTCGTATCCGGGACTCGTCGCCACCATGGTCCACCGCGTTGCGCACGCACTCTACACGGAGGGCGAGCAGGTCTACGCCCGGGAGCTTGCGGAGGCCGCCAAATCCGTTAGCGGGATCGACATCCACCCCGGCGCGGAGATCGGCGACTACTTCTTCATCGATCACGGCAGCGGCGTCGTCATCGGCGAAACCGCCGAGATCGGCGACTGGGCCCGCCTCTATCAGGAGGTCACCCTCGGTGCGCTCCACTTCGAGGAGGACGAGGACGACG
>KI543221.1:79461-92383 GCA_000496215.1 uncultured archaeon A07HN63 | reverse complement strand
CTTGAGATCGTCGATCATCTGCATCGCTCCTCGTCATCTGAAGCCCAGCCGGCGTTGATCTCGTCGACGTACGTGGAAATACCAGAGATAGCGGCGGCGCGCTCGGTCGGTTTGAAGACGAGGGCGTCGTCCCACTCAACTTCCTCGTCGACCTCGACGATCTCCCGATAGGCCGAACAGAACTGCGAGTAGCGGACATTGGTGTCAAAGGTCGCGTTCTCGAAGTCGGCCTTGTCCTGTAGCAGCGAGAGCGCGCCTGCGCCGTCGATGACGACATCGGCGTCGTACTCGACGGGGTCGCCCGCACGGGTGGCGTCGACGCCGGTGATCTGCCCGTCGTCGGTCTGTTTGACATCGTTGACAACGGTGTTGTAGTGGATGTCGGCACCGGCCTCGGTCGCGCCCTCGATCAGCAGCCGGCCGTACTTGAGGCGGTCGATCACGGCGAGTTCGCCGGGAACCGGGATTTCGAGGACGGTGTCGTGACTCGGAATCTCGAAGCGGCCGTGATCAACACCGGTGTTGGTGAAGGCGGGTTCGATCTTGGATTTCGGGATCGCACTCGGGAACTTGTCGGCGCCTTTCAGCGCGTCGCCACAGGCGATATGGCCGGCCTCCTCCTCGTCTTTCCGCTCGATCATCACGGCATCGAGGCCTGCGTTGGCGACGGTTGCGGCCGCATAACAGCCGGAGGTTCCCGCGCCGACGATGGCAACATCGCACTCGTGGGTACTCATTGTCCTGACTGCGACCCCGAGGGCGAAAACTCTTTATCTCGATAGCGGGGTGGAGAGTCGGCCGAACCCAGTTCTCGCCCGATACGGCGATCCGCGGTCGCCGTTGGGAGCAAATACCAACGGCACGAAATACAAGTATTCGAACCCCGTATAGAGGGTATGGCTCTCAGCAAAAACGTCGGTGGCAAAGACCGACTGCTTCGTGCGATCGGTGCCGTACTGCTCACCATCACGGCCGTCCGTGCGCTCCGGGCCGGGCGTCGGTCAACAGGGGTACTTGCCGCGCTCGGGGCTGTCGGCCTCGGGTTTAACGCGAGCGTCTGTTTCTGCGGGCTCAACGCCACCCTCGGGATCGACACCAGCGACGACTAGATCGTCACCGCCCAGACGCGGTAATCCTCGGGATAGCCGAAGGCCCGCTGAAAGACGGCCTCGAAGAAATCAGCGACCCGCTGGTCGTCGGATCGCGCGGTGATCCGCACGTGCGTTCCCTCGGCCTCTTCGGGGCGTTCGAGATCCTCGATGCGGAACTCGGGGTAGTCGTCGAGCAGCGTTTTTACTCTGTCGAGCTCGGCGTCTGTACAGTCCATCGCCACTGTGGTCCCGCCGAACTGGATCCACGGAACGAGTTCCTCGTCGGCGTCGGGGGGTGTCGTGTCGGGCTCCAGCGTCAGAAACTCGCTGCCGCGCTCGCGGTGGGCCTCGATGGTCGCACCGAATAGCTCGCGGCGGGCGTGCGGAGAGTTCGCGTCGAAACGAGTCATACAGGTCCGATGGCGGCAACGGGGAAAACAATCCGGGGCGCGCCTCAGCAGATCAGGCCGGCGGGTCGGCTCGCCACGCGTCGACCAGGTCCTCGGCGGCCTCGCGGCTGTCGACGGTCTCGTAGGCATATTCCCGGCCATCCTCGGCCTGATGTAACTGATCGTACCGAACCGCGAACCGGTCGTCGGCGCGCCTGCGGAGCCGGATCGTCGCGTTGCCGTCGCTGCGCGTCCACTCGGTCAGCTCCGCTTCGTCTGTCGTCCGCTCGAACTCCATACCGAGTGGAGCGCGACCGTACACTTGCCACTCTCGGTTTTGATGCGGAACCAACCGATTATCGCCCGCTTATTCGTCGTTGTCGCCAGCCGCATCGTCGGGATTGTCGGTGCTGACGGAATCGCTGCTGCGCTCGTCGCCGTCGGTGCCGTCATTAGCGTCGTCAGCGTCGTCAGCGGTCCCGTCGGGGGCAGCAGCGCCGCTATCGTCGTCGTTACCGTCGTCGTCAGGTAGTTGCGGGTCGACTGGCCGTCGCATCGTCGTCCGGTCGGCGGGAGACTGACCGCGAGCCCTCCGCAACTCGCGTTTGACGGCCTCGCGGTTGATCGTCCCGGATTCGGTGCGAGGTATCTGCTCGGTGAACGCGATGGTTCGGGGAATCTTGTAGCCCGCCAGCTGGTCGCGGCAGGCCGACTCGATGGCGTCGGTGGTCAGATCTGGCTGATCGGTCGCAACGAGCGCGGCGACGCGGTCGCCCCACTCCTCGTCGTCGAGACCGACGACCGCGGCGTCGTCAACGCCGTTCAGCGTGCGCAGCACGTCGACGATCTCACCCGGATCCACGGTTTCGCCGCCGCTGTGAATCCGATCGTCGATCCGGTTGCAGACGACCAGCGCGCCATCCTCGGTTCGGTAGCCCGCGTCGCCGGTGCGAAGCCCGTGAGCACAGAAGCCCTCTGTGTCGACAGCGCCGTAGTAGCCCGGCGTGACGGTCGGCCCCGCGGCAACGATCTCGCCCGTTTCGCCCCGCTCGACGGGGTCGCCCTCATCGTCGAGGATCGTCAGATCGGTCCACAGCAACGGCGACCCCACGGCGTCCGGACGGTCGAAGGCGGCCGACGGCCGTGCGGTCGCGGCCTGCGAGGTGGTTTCGGTCATCCCGTAGGTCGGATAGACGGGAATCGAGTAGTTGTCACACCGCCGGATCAGCGACTCGGGTGCGGGCGCACCGCCGAGCAGGACCACCCGCAGTGAGTCCGCGAGCGTCCCGCGGGACTCCAGCATGCGGCGAAGCATCACCGGCACCAGCGAGACGACCGTCACGTCGTGGCGGTCGATATCGTCGGCCGCGCGGCCGGGCTCGAACCCCCGTCGCAGGACGACCGCCGTCCCGTAGAGCGTCGACCGCAGGACCGGCGCGATGCCGCCGACGTGGGCCAGCGAGAGCGTCAGCAGCCACCGGTCGTTGGGGTCGACGCCGAGCCGGAACGCCGAGGCGGTCGCACTCGCCAGCAGATTCCCCATGGTCAGCGTGACCGGTTTCGGCGCGCCGGTCGACCCCGAGGTGAAGACGATCAGCTGTGTATCATCGCGGCTCCACTCGACCGGCGTCACGGGATCTGGCTCGACGGTCGTGAACGATTTGACGTTATCCCATTGCGGCGAATCAATCGACGCGACCGGTACCGCGTCGGTTGCCTCGACGGCGTCAGGCTCGGTGTCGGCGTTACAGACCACCATCGAGCAGTCGGCCCGATCGATGCGATCAGCGAGTTCGGACGCCGTCAGGCGGTCGTTCAGCGGGACGAGCCGGACGCCGAGCCGCTGGGCGGCATGCAGGAGACACAGCGCGCGGAACTGGCGGGGCAGCACCATCCCGACGTGGTCGCCGGCTTCGACGCCGAGACTGGCGAGCCGGCCGGCCGTCTCGTCGACGGCGGCGTCGAGACCGCTGTAGGACCACCGCTTGTCGGCGTCGGCGTCCACGACGGCGAGCTGGGTCGGCGTCGACGCCGCGCGGTGGGTGAGCCAGTCACGCATCAGCGATCCTCCAGCCGCTGTTCTCGCCGCGAGCGGGGTGGCTCGCGGTTGTCAGCAACCGCACGGTCAGCGTGTCGAACGCCATCGGCTGTGTGGTTTGGGCGGGCATACATAACCTCTGGGACGACGACTCGTTGCTGAGTGCCGAGACACTGCTGCGATGCTGCGTGGTTCGGCAGCCGGTGGGAAAGACAATGTTTCAAGCGCGGCCGACCCAACACCGGCGTATGGAATCGGACACGAAACAACGGCAGCGTAAATCGGCGGCAAATGAGGCGGCGAACGACGGGGACACGATGAGCGACGGGAGCGACGACGCGGGCGACAACTCGGTTCGTGTCCGCGGGATCTACGCGACCGCCCTGACGAAAGCGTTTCTCGATACCGGCTGGACTGTCGTCGACGCATCGCCGCCGATCCAGCGGCGCTTCGACGCCGACTTCGAGGCCGGAAGGCACGCTGTCAGCGTCGAGACGACCGCCGACCGGCAGGGCGTCGGCATCGCTGGCAGCCCCGACGCGGTCACAGCGGCGGCCGAGCTGCTGACCGATATCGGTCGGGATACGTGCTGCTGGGTCGATCCCGCACCGGCCGGCGCGGTCTTCGACGGCCGCGTGAGCGACACCCACAGCCGCGGCGCGACCGTCGACCTCGGCGAGGCCAGCGGCTATCTGCCGTTCGACGCGGTCGACGACCACATCGAGACGGGCGACACGGTTCGAGTGCAGGTCAGAGAGAGCGTCCCACCGTGGCGCGACGACCGGCGGCGACTCGGCGGCCAACTGCAGGCGACGAGCGCGCTGGTCACCCTGCTCCCCGAGGACGGCGCGCCGAGCGTCGACAGCCACGACGAGGCGGCCGCGCGCGAACTGCTCGGGATGACCGATCTGCTGGACGTAGCGTCCCCGGAGGGCTGGCGACCACGCTGGCACCACGCGGCGACCGAGGCGTCGATGGACGACCTGCGAGCCGCCCTCGAAACCGCGACCGCGCGGGCCGAGCGGCTCGCCGACGGGATGGACGACGAGGATTCCAGCGAGGTACCTGCCGAACTGCAGCAGCCGCGGGCAGGCCGGTGGTGCTGGTTCGGCCGTGAGTCTCGTGTCGCCCTCGACGAGACGCGACGCGAGGTAACCGAAACGATGGTTGGTCACCACCGGATCAAGGCCGGCAGCGACGCCGCGAGCGGGGCCGTCGATTTCGTCGAATCGCTCTGCGGCGACGCGGCCGCCGACGGCGAGTTTCCCTTCTCGGTCGTCGCCAACACTTTCGGCCCCTCGGTCGGCGACGAGATCGAGATCGGTCACGGCAAACCCGACGGCCGGCTGATCAGCCTCGGGACAGGGTCGGTCACCGAGCGCGACGACGAGTCGATCACGCTCGTCCGCGAGATGTCGGGCGGTGGGAGCTACGACGGCCTCGGCGTCCCGCGCTCGGCGGGCGATACGGCGACGACGACGGTCAAAGAGGGCCGGTGGTGGTATCCGACTGTCTACCGAGATAGCGAGGAGGATCTGATCGGCACGTACGTCAACATCTGTACGCCCGTCGAGTGTTTTCCGGACACTGTTCGATACATCGACCTCCACGTCGACGTGCTGAAATATCCCGACGGCACGGTCGAACGTGTCGACGACGACGAACTCGACGCCGCAGTCGACGACGGCCGGGTGAGCGAGCCGCTGGCCGAGAAGGCGAGATCGGTCGCCACAGCGTTAGAAGAATCGCTGTAATCAGAGAGAAATTTTCGGCGAGAGCCAGCGTTCAGGTTCGGACTGTCCGCAGTGCTCAGAAGTGACCGGCGGACTCGTTGGAGTACTCCACGTCGCCGCCGCGGCCGCCCTCGACGGTGTCAGACCCGGTGTCACCGGTCGAGGGGACCTTCACCTGCACATCCTCGATCTCGTCGAACTCCATGAACATGTCCCGCTTGATATTCTGGGCGGTAACATTCGAGATGCCACAGCCAGAGCAGGTGCCGCCGAGTTCGACGACGACCTGTCCGCTCTCGGGGTCGGCCTCACGAACCATGCTCGTCCCGCCGTGCATCTGGATGATCGGCATCTGTTTGACCATCCACGTCTCCACGCGGGATTTGAGGCTCTCGTCTGTCATAGCTGCCTCTATGTGCTCGACATATGCGTAAGTTCCGGTTTGAGGGCTCCTAACACCGATGAATTATCGTGAACGATTCGGGGTAGAGACTGCTGGTGCGCGGCGCTCACAGCCGCGAACGGTCGCCGGTACCACCCGTCAGCGCGCTGGCGACACCACCCTTTACCACCACGTCGTCGCCGAGATCGGTCAGTTTCAGCTCGGGAACGTTCATCATCACCATCTCGTCGAGTCGGTCACGGATCGGCTCAAGCACCAGTTCGGGGTTGTTGAGCGCGACCGCGCCACCGACGCTGACGACCAGCGGGGCGTAGGCGTGGATGATGTTGGCGACGCCCATCGCGTTCCAGTGTGCGAGTTGCTCGATAACGTGGTCGGCAAAGCGGTCCTCGCCCGCAAGGTCGAAGATGTCGGCCGCCGTGAGGTCGGGATCGTCGAACGAGAGCGCCGTCTCGATTGGGTCCTCGGCGTGGAGCCGTTCAGCGTACCGCGGGATGTTGTTGCCGGAACAGTAGGCCTCCCAGTGGCCGTCGTGGCCACAGCCACAGGTCATGAACCCCTGTGGATCGAGCGTCATGTGGCCGACCTCGCCGGCGTTGCCGTCCCAGCCGGCGATCACGGTGCCGTCGACACAGACGCCCGCGCCGATCCCCGAGGAGATTGTCAGGTACACCATATCATCGGGGTTGCGCTCGGCGTGGAACCGCTCGCCGATCACGGCCGCGGTGGTATCGTTGTGGAGATACACGTCGTCGGTCGACAGAAGCTTTGATATCGGCCCCGTCAGTGGAATGCGGTCGACCGCGTCGGGGAGGTTCGCGGGGTTCTCGACGACGCCTGCCGCGAGGTCGAGCGGGCCGATCGAGCCGATGCCGCAGGCGCGCACTGTATCTGGGGTCACGCCGGCCTCGCCGCAGGCCTCGCGGATGAGCGAGAGAATCGCCTCGGTGATCTCGATGCCGGTTGGCCCCTGTGGGGTTGCAGCCTCCGCGTGGCCGATAACTGTCGCCGAACTGTCGGCCACGGCAGCACGGATGTTCGTCGCGCCCAGATCGACGCCCACGTAGGAGGCCATCACCTCAACGGCGGCCGTGGCTACACTTAATTAGGGCGTTTTCCGTCGCCGGGGGATCGACCGCTCACCGGCTCCGCGATACAAGATCTGGTGGCGATCTGTTGCCGAGGAGTCAGTAGTCCGGCGCCTCGTCCTCGACATCGCGTTTCATCGAGTCCCGCCGGGATTTGGCGTCCCGCCCCGTGGCTTCGAGCAGGAACTCGTTTTTCAGCGAGACGGCCTCCTCGGCGGCGTCGGCCTCACCAGCGGCGATGACCTCCTCGGCCGGTCGCTCCTCGAAGTGGACCGCCAGCCGGTCTTTCTTGCTGCCGTACTCCGCGGCTCCCGCGAGGATGCGGTCGAACACCGGGTTGTCCGGCTCCGCAATTACGTACAGCTCGTGGCCGTCGTGTTCCTCGGTGCCGGTTACGGCGCCGAAATACGATTCCACCGTTGCCTTGAGGTCGGGGATGCGGTCGTCGAGATGCTCCCCGCGGCGCATCTTGTACTCCTTCATCACCCCCTGATTGAGCGGACTGTGGTTTACCTGTTTCGTCGTTGGTATCTGCGCGCGAACTCCGGCAAAAGAGTCGATAGCGTCGATCTGTCGGGGGTTAGGCCGATTCAATCAGCGTCTTGGCGATCAACGAGCTACGCCAGCGGGCTCGGCGCGGGCGGCATGGATCGCTTGTGCTCGCTTTCCCCAACGAGTGATTCGACGCGTTCGATCTGGGCCCGCTCGACGCCGTCAAGCGTCCGGGTCGTCGCCGTCGTCGACAGCGGGCCGTCGATGTGGAGCGCGAGAATCGCATCGACCGTATCGTAATCCAGCCCGAGTTCGTCCTCGTCGGTCTGGCCGTTCCACATGCCGGCGGTTGGGGTCTGATCGACCAGATCGGCGGGGACACCGAGCGAGGCGGCGAGCTGGCGGACCTGCTGTTTGTAGAGCCCGCCGATAGGGTTGCAGTCGACGGCCTGATCGCCGTACTTCGTGAAGTAGCCGGTCATCGCCTCGGCGCGGTTGCCGGTGCCGAGGACGACGCGATCCTCGGCGTTGGCAACGAAGTAGTTGACGACGGCTCGCGTCCGGACGTAGACGTTACCCATCGCCATGCGATCCCCGGTCGCGCTCGGGACGGCCTCGAAGATCTGTTCGGCGATGGGCTGGATCTCGATCACGTCGTACTCGATGCCGAGATCCTCGGCGACCCGCTCGGCGTCGCTCATGTTGCTTTCGTCGTTGACCTCGCTGGGCATGACCAGCCCGTGGAGGCCGTCAGTGCCGAGCGCCTCGACGGCGAGGTAGGCTGTTGTCGTCGAGTCGATCCCGCCGGAGAGACCGAGTGTCGCGCCGTCGGCACCGGCGTCATCGACGGTGGTTTCGATAAACGAGACGAGGTTCTCGCGGACCGTTTCGAGTTCGGGGTCGGAGAACCGGAGATCGAGCGGTGCGTCCTCCGAGAGGATTCTGGCTGTCGTGGACATACATATGATGGGGCGGGACCGACTAATAGGCTTCCACCAGCCCGGGAGAGTGGGCAAATGCGTAGTTTATGCCCCGAAACACGGGGGCTATCGAGGGTTGAGCATTTCACAGCACCATCACTGGAGAGTCGTCACCCACCCCGAGAGCCGATTGTCGGTGCCAACAGACACGCCTATATCGGTCGCGCCGAATCGGCTCTACATGCACCGAGCGATACGGGAACGCGGGCCGGGACTGCTCGTTCCGCTGGCGTGGTTCGTCGTCGGGGCAAACCACGCTGGCGTCGTCGGCAGCCGGTCGATCTTCATCGCTCATCTGGTGATGGTGGCGTTCATGGCGTTCTTTCTGGTGACCGGCTGGACCGAGTTGACCGGTCCCGTCCTCCGCGGCTGGCAAGCCGTGATCGCGGTCGGACTGGTCGTGACAGCCCTCGGCGCGGTGGGGTTCGTTGCGCCGGCGGTATCCGAACCGCTGTGGACGATCAGCATCGGCGGGTGGATGCTGTTGCCCGCGGTCGGGCTGGCGTACACAGCCGCGCTGATGCCCACCGAGGTACAGCGGATCTACATCTGGGGTGCGACCATCACCGTCGTCGGGCTGGTCACGTACTTTACTGCGGTCGTCGGGAGCATCGACGTGTTCCCGATTGTCGGCATCGCCGTCGTCGGCGTCGGTCAAAGTATGGGTATTCTGGACGCGATTGCGCGGTCCTGATCCGTGGCCGTTGCTCACGGAGATGGGCTGCGCGAAAACTCGGTGGGACTGGGATTCGAACTCACTCGCAGCACTGCTGCTCCCTGCTCGAATCCCAGCCACGAGCAACCCGCGCTCCGTGATGGCGAGCACACGCGGTGCTCGCCGTGATGGTCGCGCGAAAACTCGGTGGGACTGGGATTCGAACCCAGGAGGCCAAAGGCCACCTGCTTTCAAGGCAGGCGCAATAGTCCACTCTGCCATCCCACCCGCACCCGAAAACGGGCGGTGGCGGGTAAAAACGGTTCTGGTTAGGGCTACGCCACAAGCGTGGACATCGGTAGTTCGTTCACGAGACCATCGGGTGGTCTCCCATCAGAAAAACACAATGGGGAGGGGACGCGTGACACCAGGACAGCACGCGGAGACATGGCACGACACACAACCATGACACGGAACTCCCTGTGCGACACAGGGTAACTATCATAGTTTTTCGTTATAATTAACGCTTACGGCCGATAATCGGTGGTATTGGTGACCACTGCGGTTGTTCTGTCGCTCACAGGGCACCGATCGTGGTGGATGTGCCGCCAGTGACGACAGCCGACTGTCAATCGTCGTCAGCGGCTGCTATGACATCACCACCTGTGAGCATGCCCACTTCGAGAGAACGCTAACCAAAATAATCAGATTGCTGTGAGAAACGTGAAACGAGCAGTATGATCGATGCTGCCGGACTTATTTCATGACCAGTTCCGGCCCGTCGTCGTCGATCACGACCAGCCCGTGATCGTGAACGAACGTGGCCGTTCGCTCGGGCACTACGCGCTCGGCGGTCACGCGAGCGCGGAGCTGGGCCACCAGCGTCCGCAGGTCGTCGCCGGTCTCGACGATCGGCGATGGCGGGAGGAACTCGGTTTCCAGATCAGCGTCCGCGGCGCGGTCGGCCAGTCGCTGGAGCTCGATCCCGGTGAACGCCTCGCTGAAGTCGATGGGTTCGGTGAAGCCGGCGTAGTAGGTTCGACCCTCGGTTGTCGCCCCGAGCACAGCCTCGTTGGTCCGGAGTTTCATCGCCGCCTCGTCGATCAGCGTCCGCGAGAGCAGCGGTGCGGTCCCGCGAACGATAGCGACCGAGGCGGCGTCCTCCTCGCGGAGCAGGTGCGTCACGGTGTTGCCGGCACGCGCCGAGAACGACGAGCCGACCTGTGGCTCGAATCGGACGGCGTCGGTGTCGTCGACGCTGTCGGTGACGAGCGCGCGCAACTCCGCGACCGGGTCGGTGTCGGTCCGGTGAGTCTCGGGAAGCTGTTCGGCCTCGGGATAGTTGATCAGCAGGTCCGCACCGGAGCGTTCGACCGCCCGGAACGTGTCGGCCAGCATCGCCGCGTAGAGATCGGTCGCCGCGGTGCTCGACAGCGGACTCGTCTCGGGGAGGTCAGGAAGCACAAGCCCGTCTCGCGGGGGCAATGCCAGCACGGCAATCACAGTCATAGCAGTCTCTCGGAGGGGTGGCGTCTTGAACGCGGTGATCCCCGGTCGTCAGGGCTACCGATCCTGTCGACCCTTCGTCTGGCGGTAATCCCGCGCAAACACGTTCTCGGTGACGTGCTCGATGAAGACCTCGCTGTCTTCGTCGGTCTGGCGGTCAAGTTCGATCATCGGCACGAGTTCGAACCCGCGGCCGCGGATCGTCGTCGCGTGGTCGTCGTCGATATCGAACGCCTCGGGTTTGCGGGTCGTGTACTCCATCGCCAGGGACTCGATCACCCGCTGGCCGATGGGAACGATGATCTGTGGGTTCATCATCCGGACCTCGGCGTTGAGATACGGCTCGCAGGTATCGATCTCCGTCTCGGTCGGCGGCCGCTCGGGGTGCCGACAGCGCGTCAGATAGGTACAGAAGGCGTTCTGCATATCCGGCTTCTCGGCGTCAGGCTCGGAGCGGACGAAACCGAGTTCGCCGAGAATCCACTGGAGGCGTTCGCCCGCCGCGTCGCCAGTGAACGGAACCCCATTCTCGTCGGCTCCGGCGTGTGGTCGCTCGGCGATAAAGAGGAACTCGCCGCCGACATCGCCGTAGCCGTGGACAACGTTGTCGCGGGGCTCACAGAGGTTCGGGCAGTTGGTGCACTCCTCGTCCATCCCGAACGGGTTGTCGAGTTGCTGCTGATTGGCGTCCACACTGGCTCATGAGCGGCTGCAAGGAAAACTGTAGTGATCAACCACCGACCGGTCAGAGTACCAGCACGATCGTTGTTTCTGCAAGCCGCCGGAGGTCGTCGAGATAGCGGGCACGCACGTAGAGGAGCACCAGCAGCATCGAGTTGTAGAGCCCGTGGACCAGCGCGACGACGGTCAGGTTCTCCGTCCACTCGTAGATCGCACCAAAGACGAGCGCGCCGCCCAACAGCCCAACCAGCGAGAGCAGGATCGACGGGGTCGCCGTCGTCCGCCCCCAGACCGCCGGGATGTGAATGAGCGCGAAGATGACACTCGTAACGAGGATCGCAACCGGCGCGGTGAACGATCTGGTGAGCCGCGTCTGGATCACGCCGCGGTAGAGGAGTTCCTCGAACGGCCCGACGATGAGAAGCATCGCGGGGATCAGCGGGAACACCAGCGACGGGGTGCCGGACACCATCTCCGCCAAGACGTTTGGCGCGGGTTGAATCCCGGCGGCGAAACCGACCAGATTGATCGCGATATTGATCGAAAACACGACGAACGGGCCGACGAGAACGACGGCGACCTGCAGGAGCGACGGCCGATGAATATCGAGATACTCGATCGTATTGCCGGTCGCCCACAGGTAGGCCGCCGAGAGCCCGCCCATGACGAGAAGTTGACCGAGGAGAAACTGCACACCGAGTTCGAACAACGGTGACGACGGCCGTGTGATCGAGAAGGTCTCAAGCGAGAACAGCAGGCCAAGCACCAGCGCCGTCGACAGCAACGTCGCGCCGAACCCAAGGCCTGCGGCGACGATGACAGCCCAGACCTTGCCGAGCAGTCGCAGAACGCCCGATTCCTGACCGTCGCCACCGTCGAACTGGCGAGTGATCGTCTCCTCGGCAGCCGCGATGACACGCACCGGCAATCGCTCATCGCCGGTTTCCGGGGCCGATCGAGGCTGTTCCCGATCAGCCATCGGGTCGGCACTCCCGTTGAGACCGACCGCGACGACATTGTCTGGAGGGCCAGTTCATACCGGTTTCAACTCAACACTGCACGGCGAAAAACGCTCCTATCCCGACAGACGCGACCAGTAGTCGTCGAGAGACAGACGCCATCGCCAGTGCGACCGCGGCGATAGCTGACTGGCGGCTGTGTAGCAGTAGCGAGGACAACCGGCCGAACAGGGGTGAACAGGCAGGGTTTAACAGCACGCGTCGTCTGGAATCTGTATGTCACTCGGCCCGCTCGATACTCTCCTTTCGACGTTCGGACCGTTCGTCTTGCCGGTATTGCTATTTGTGGGCGGGCTGATCGGCTATCTGGTGTTGCTGAAGCTGTCACAGGCTCGCAACGCCGATGGCGGGTAGTCGATTGACGCAGTTTCTCGCCGGGCGTCTGCCGCACACCGGAAGACGAGGGGCTGGCTTCGGTAGCAGCCCGTGTCAGGGCGACATGCCACGATTTAATGCTGTCGGGGTCGTATTCCCGCTGTGTCAGAAGAATCAGGGCGGAACGATCTCCGCATGCCCAACGACGACGAGATGTTCGCGGTCGTGACCGATATGCTCGGTGGCGGCCGGGTGCGACTCCGCTGTAACGACGGCAAAGAACGCATGGGACGCATCCCCGGCCGGATGCGCTTTCGGACGTGGATCGACGAGGACGACATCGTGCTCATCGAGCCGTGGGACTGGCAGGACGAGAAGGCCGATGTCGAGTGGCGCTACGAGAGTCAGGACGCCGATCAGCTCCGCCGCGAAGGGCATATCGACTAGTTTTCCGTACATCGATCGGTGACGAAGCGAGCCTGCAGAGAGAACTCTCATCCGCGCAGATAATCGACAGCAGGGCACAGAGCAC
>KI543221.1:75940-78559 GCA_000496215.1 uncultured archaeon A07HN63 | reverse complement strand
GCGTGTCATAGAATTATTCTCAACCGAACGTACCTGTGTGGAGTGGAGTGGTGAGACACCCACCAGATTGGAATGGTACTCGTACTAGTATGTGAGATACAACGCGCTTATCTAATACGGTTCCCCCCAATTTGGTTGCTTAGCATCGACGCCCTCAAATCTTGCATCTTCATCAAATCTGTCTGGTTTTTCAGTAATCTGTTTAACACACCACCCGCTAATATCCTGATCGAACGACTCAGCAGAAAGGAACATACCACTCATATCTTCGACATTGCTGGTGTCCCACCCGCCAATATCCTGATCGAACGACTCAGCAGAGTTGAACATACCCCCCATATCTTCGACATTGCTGGTGTCCCACCCGCCAATATCCTGATCGAACGACTCAGCCCATGCGAACATACCCCTTATATCTTCGACATTGCTGGTGTTCCACTCACCAATATCCTGATTGAACGACTCAGCCCATGCGAACATAGCCCTCATATCTTCGACATTGCTGGTGTCCCACCCACCAATATCCTGATCGAACGACTCAGCAGAGTTGAACATACCCCCCATATTTTCGACATTGCTGGTGTCCCACCTTCCAATATCCTGATCGAACGACTCAGCAGATAAGAACATACTCTCCATAGTTTCGACATTGCTAGTGTCCCACCCGCCAATATCATGATTGAATGACTCAACAAGGGAGAACATAAACTCCATATCTTCGACATTGCTGGTGTCCCACCCACCAATATCCTGATCGAACGACTCAGCACCCAAGAACATACGCTCCATAGTTTCGACATTGCTGGTGTCTACAGTCGTTAGGTCAAATTCGCTTACGCTCGTCCCGACATCATCCTCGGTGAATGAACTTTTTGCAAAATTGTGTTCGTGTAATTCACCATCTTCAAACAGCTGACTACTATCTGGGGGGAGCAATCCAGCCATTTTGTCGGTCATAGTCTTATTACTACACTTCAATCTGTTTAATCTACAGGTTCGCAGAGATCCGCTTCTTATAAAGTTGTCAGTGCTTATCTTGCACGCGACTCCTGACAATAGTTGGGTAGATGATGTGTGGCAAACTTTCTATGACACGCTACTAGCAACGGTGCTCTACTTCGTCGTGCAGGCCGTCCTGATACTGCTGCTCGTGGTGTCCATCGACGGTGGATCGGCAGGGCTGTTCCTCGCAATGCTCCCGATTGGGATGCTGTCCGGGGCTGTCAGCACGGCGGCGTTCATTGCCCCATTCGCATTCGTCGCCGGCGTCCTCGCGTGGCGAGTGGTGCCGAGTCGCTACCGGTACGCCGGCGCACTCGGCGGGCTCGTCGCGCCGCTGTTGGTCTATCTCTTGGCGGCCGTGATCGGAATCCTGATGGGCGTCGTCACCGCCGTGCTCGGCGGCGGCCCCCTCAGCCGGCCGCTCGTCTCGGTCGTCGGGATCGTCGCCGTCGCCTTCGGGGCGACGTGCTGGCTCACACTTCCGCTTGGCGTCCTCGCGGGCAGCTCTACGAGCGGGCTCGCTCACTGGACGACTGAGTGATTGTAAATTCAAGCTTTAAATTCGAGGTTTTTACGAGGACAGGGGAGCAGTATTCGACGGATTCTGTCAGGGGGCACACTGCAAGATGGACAGCGCGTATCCGTCACGGCTGATTACGAATTGTTGGCTTGGTTTGTATTATAAGATCGGAACCGATACGAGCCAGTATACCAGTCGTCTGAGCACCGGGGTTTATCAGTTGTCGTCACTTCTACAATTTATGACTGGTGACGGTAAGATAGTGATCGCTGGTGGTGGGCGCGTTGGGTTTCGAGTGGCTGAATTTTTCGAACAACGTGGACGCGGCGTGACGGTTATCGAGAAAGATCCGGATAGCTCGCATGTGCAGGATTCGGACACGATTGAGACTGTGACAGGTGACGCGACAAGCCCGCCCGTGCTATCGGATACGCTGAGCGATGATACGGCCGTTATCGGTGCACTGACCGACAGCGACAGCACGAACCTCGCAGTCTGCCTGGCTGCAAGAACGTTCCAACCGGATATCCGAACGGTCGCCCGTATCACCGATGCCAATAGCGACGAGTACGAACAGCTCGTCGACGAAGTCGTGTTTCCGGAGCGTGCAAGTGTCAAGACTGCAGTGAACGCACTCAGCGGGAGCGACGTCCGGACGTTTGAGGATGTCACCGGTGATATGGAGGTGTTCGACATCCGCGTCGCCGCCAACTCGCCGGTAGCAGGGCAGGCTCTAGATGAGGTTGATCTTCCGGAGGGAAGTCTCGTGATCTCTGGAGCTGGAGGAGAACGGACAGCCACCTCCGAAACGCGACTGGAGGCCGGCGAACGGTATATCGTTGCAGCCGATGCTGACGCCGCAGATATCGTTATTTCTGCGTTCCGGGGCGAGTAAGTTTGTCATACTTATAATTTGAGGCTGAATGGCTCTCTGTATTATCTGTAAACACAGCTAGTATGGTGTCTAAAATAGCTACGTAAAAACAGTTCTCTGTGTCGGAGCGCAGTCTCTGGGACGTTGCAACGCCACGTGATCTTGAGATGGCTGCCGCCAGTGACCGACGAGACCGATCACATTTTGAGTAACGTAGAAGAGA
>KI543221.1:72101-75920 GCA_000496215.1 uncultured archaeon A07HN63 | reverse complement strand
TGCAGTTCGATCCGGTCGGTCTCCGAGCGGTGGCTCAGCTCGACCTCGATCTCGGGGGCCTTGTTGTCGTTGTGCTCGATCGAGTTATTGAGCAGGTTGCTGATGGCGATCCGGATCAGCGGGTTACCGAGGATCGCAACCTCCTCGATCCGCGAACGGATGATGACGCTGGGGGACTCCTCGTGAACGGTATCGATCTCCTCGCGGAGGATCTGCGAGATGTTGATCTCGCGAAGATCGCGGTCGACGCCGTGGAGCTGTTTGTCGATCGTTCTGACCTTGTCGCCGAGGTTGACAAGCGACAGCGCCTTCTTCCGGATCGTCTCGGCATGGGTCGATACGGTGCGGTCGTCGTGGTCGGCGAGCATCTCGGCGTGGCCGACGACGACGTTCATATCGTTGCGCAGGTCGTGGCGGAGGATGCGGTTCATCACCTGTCGGCGCTGCTCGAAATGGTGTTGATCGGTCACGTCGCGGGCGGTCAGAATCAAGCCGTCGACGGCTGGTAGCGACGTGTTCGTCCGAACCGCGATCTCGAACATCTTCCAGCCCTCGGTCGCCGTCTCCAGCCGGCAGTGCTGGATCGATTTCGTCCCGGTTTCGCTCGCCGCTTCGAGCGCGTTCCGAACCGTCCGTTCGTCGTCAGGGTGGGCCACATCGAGGATATTGTCGGCGTCGGCGATCCGGGAGATCTCCTCGGTCGGCGAGTCAGGAACGGCGCTCATATAGCGAACCGTGCCGTCGGACTGGACGATTCCGGCGGAGTCGGTGGTGTAATCGAGGATCTGCTCGAACTGCGTCTCGATCTGTCGCTTGGCGCTAACATCCTCGAAAAACAGGAGCGTGTCGGCCGCAGCCGTGGCAACATCGAGATGTTCACTCCGGACGACGAAATGCCGGTTCGTCTCACCGCGCCTGACCACGAGTTCGGCGCCAGCATCATGCGGCTGCAACGCAGGGAGGTCCTCGGGGGCTGGCTGTCCGTTGACATCCCCGATCGCGCGGCCGGCGTCGTCGGTGTCGGGGACAAGTTCAGCTAGCGCCTCACCCTCTGGGATCACCTCATCGGCCGGCGAGCCGGCGACATCCTCGTCGAGCCCGAAGTACTCGCGTGCCGTCTCGTTGGTGCGGCTGATCTTCCCCGCCTCGCCGAGCACGATCACCCCGTCGTCGATGGCGGCGAGGATCGCCTCGGAGAGCCCCTCACTGGCGACAACATCCGCGCGTCGACTCATAGATTTTCACCGGCCGGTCGCCGCTTGCTGGTCGCCGACAACGCAGGTAGAGTGAGAGACATTATTCAAACTCCATTCATTTATCAGTTAATAGCACGAATATACATAATAGATACGGTTCAACACTCACCTATTGATAATTAGATCAATATATGACAGTATTTTTTGATATACTAGAAACATTCCGCTCAGTTTGCAACTGTTTCTGACGGTATGGGTATGTAGAATTGGCCACGTCGGTCGGCACCGCTACACCGATCCACCGGTGATTTATTACCACCGGGATGCTGGGTGCAGCCAGTGTTGTTGCGTCGTCTCGTTCGCGGACGGGTCAGTTCGGCGGCTGGCGAGCGTGTCGTCCGGGCGGTGGCCGACCGGTACGACCGCGAAGCAGGAGAGACGCGGTTCCTCGATGCCGATAACTGGCTGTCGACACCGCTGGTCATCGACGAGGAGCTGTTCGTCAAGGTGATCAGCGAGCAGAATACGCTGATTCACGCGCTGTTTACCACGGGCCGAAATCTCGGCGCGTTCTCCAGCGGGACCGCGGGCTTCTTCGAGTCCTTCCAGACGCCTGTCGAGATGGCCCACCACGAGCTGGAGGCAACCCAGGAGATGCAGGCGCTCGGCCTGAACACGCCCGTGCCGAAGGAGGCCTTCGAGGTCGACGGCTACGGCGTCGTCGTCTTCGAGTATCTCCCGGAGTTTCGGCCGCTCGACGACCTCGACCCCGACACCGAGAGCCACCTCGCAGGCGAGCTGTTTGCGGCGCTCACAACGCTGCACGACGCCGGCCTCGCCCACGGCGATCTCCGGGCCGAGAACGTCCTGATCCGGGATGACGACCTCTACTTTATCGACGCGACGAGCGTCAACAGCGAGGCGCGTGCGGCGATCCGGTCGTACGATCTGGCCTGCGGGCTGGCCGCGCTGGAACCCGTGCTCGGCGCCCGCGAGACCGTGACCGCAGCGCTGTCGTCGTACTCGGCTGACGACCTGCTGGAGGCGGCCGACTTCCTCGATTTCGTCAGTATCCGCCCGGATCACGATTTCGAAGCCGCCGGGCTGAAAAGCGAGATCGAGAAGACGGCGACCGACAGCCAACCCGTCTGAGTCGGCCACGAGTGTCGACTTCGACGCTGTAGCGGGTGTATGTGTGCTGTTGCCATGACAATTTTTGCCACTGGCGAACAAATACCACGGGTATGTCCCGCACGACTGAACAACTGACCGGTCACTATATCGACGGCGAGTGGATCGAGCCGAGCGGCGAGACGTTCGTCAGCGAGAACCCCGCAACGGGCGAATCGCTCGGCACGTTCGTCCGCGGGACCGCAGCGGATATCGACCGCGCGGTCGCCGCCGCCGACACCGCCTTCGAGTCGTGGCGCGCCCGCTCGCATATCGACCGCGCGGAGGTGCTGTGGGAGGTGTATCACGAACTCCGCGACCGCACGGCCGAACTCGGCGAGATCGTGACCAGAGAGTGCGGCAAGGAGATCAGCGAGGGCCGCGCCGACGTGACCGAGGCCGCCCACATGGTCGAGTGGGCCGCCGGCGACGCCCGGCATCCGAAAGGCGATATCGTGCCCAGCGAGATCGCCGCAAAGGACGCCTCGATGCGGCGCAAACCCCGCGGTGTCGTCGGCTGTATCACGCCGTGGAACTTCCCCGTCGCCATTCCCTTCTGGCACATCGCGGTCGCACTCGTCGAGGGCAACACGGTCGTCTGGAAGCCAGCCGAGCAGACGCCGTGGTGCGGACAGGTCGTCGCCGAGCTGATGGCCGATGCGGGCGTGCCGGACGGCGTTTTCAATATGGTACAGGGCTTCGGCGACGCCGGTGAAGCCATCGTCGATCACGACGACGTGCGGACGGTGCTGTTCACCGGCTCCGCCGAGGTCGGCCACGAGATCAGCGAGACGGTCTCGGCCCAGCCCGACACCCGCGCCGCCTGCGAGATGGGCGGGAAAAACGCCGTCGTCGTCACGGCCAACGCTGACCTCGATATCGCCGTGCCCGCCGCGGTCCTGTCGAGCTTCAAAACGACCGGCCAGCGGTGTGTCTCCAGCGAACGGCTGATCGTCCATTCCGACGTGTACGACGAGTTCAAAGAGCGGTTCGTCGAAATCTCTCGCACCGTCGCTGTCGACGATCCACTCGACGAGGAGACGTTCATGGGGCCGCTGATCGAGGCCGAGCACCGCGAGAAAGTCACTCGGTACAACGAGTTGGCCCGCGAGGAGGGCGTCACCGTCCTCGTCGACCGGACCGACCTCGACGCTGAAGCCATTCCTGACGGTCACGCCGAGGGCCACTGGGTCGGACCGTTCGTCTACGAGGCCGACCCCGACGCCGATCTGCGCTGTACCAGCGAGGAGGTCTTCGGGCCACACGTCGCGCTCATGGAGTACGAGGGCGGGGTCGAGCGCGCCGTCGAGATTCACGACGACACCGAGTACGGACTGGCTGGCGCGATCATCTCCGAGGATTTCGGGAGATCAACTACTACCGAGATCACGCCGAGGTCGGTCTCTCGTACGGCAATCTCCCCTGTATCGGCGCGGAGGTTCAGTTGCCGTTC
>KI543221.1:59207-72081 GCA_000496215.1 uncultured archaeon A07HN63 | reverse complement strand
ATGTTGAGACGGCTGCCGCTAGCGACCGATGAGATCGGTCACATTTTGAGTAACGTAGAAGAGACTGCTATGCAGTACAGCACATGGGTCATCCCCTGAACAGCTGAACCACCTCGTCGCTGACATTCGCCTTGACCGCGACCAGATACCGGTAGCCAGGTTCCAGTACCATGTCTGGGCCGGGAAGTTGGTTGTTGTCGCGTCCAGCGACGACGACTGCACCCTTCGGGAAGACCACATCGCGGAGTTCACGATCAGCAGCCGGAGCATCTTCCGCCACGGTAAGTTCAAGCAGCGACAGGTCGCCGGTGACCGACTCCACCGTCTGGACGCCGCGGCCAGCGACGTGCATGATCTCGTTAGTCGCCGCGCGCGCTGCCAACATCTCTGGATAGACCACCTGGTCTACGAGCCCGGCATATTCGTCTCGCTCGCCGTGACCGATCCGCGCGACGGTCCCGATGTCGGAATCGATCTTCGTCGCCATCGTGCAGATGCCGATGTTTGTCATCGCGCCGTACCCGGTCAGTGCCGCGATGACATCACTCCGGTCGAGACCGGCCTGGCGCAGGATCGCCCGTCGGCCACCGTCTCCCTGGATGATGGTTGCGTCGTACTGTTCACTCAGAAACTCCACACGAGCGCGATCCTTCTCGATGATGACGACGTCATGACCGCGCTCGGAGAGGTGTCTCGCAGCGTGATAGCCGACGTGTTGGCCCCCGACGATGACAACTCGCAGGTCTGCGCTCATTCATGACACTAATTCACGCGGATGGTTGTAGGTTACGCTCGTTCGGGTCTTCCGGTGTCGAGACGACAAACGTAGTTGACTCTGTTCGGATTATGCCCCACTGCGTGCTTTGACCTCGGTGGTGGCATCAATCAATGACAACGCCAACCAACTGATGCGCGTCTCTGCGATTCCGCTCACACTTGCGCGGCTGAGAACATGGGTGTGAGCAGGATGAGGGTGCCCAGAAGTCGAGAGGTGCAGGCTATCCGCGCAGCAGATTCATCACTTCATCGGCGACGTTGGGTTCGACAGCGACAAAGTACTGATTTCCTGGGATTAACTCCGTGTCTGAGCGCGCGATCTGGCTACCTCCGTCATCGGAAACGACGACCGAACCGGCGGGGAACCGGACCTCGCTGAGTTGCTTGCCCGCGGCCGGAGCACCCTCGGCGACGCGAATGTGCATAATTTCGAGTGGGCCGGGGACATCCGACAGCGTCGTGACGTCACTGCCACTGATCTCGTTGACAGCGACGCGCGCGCCAGCTCGCTCCGGGAAAACGATACCATCGACGAAGCGGGTGTAGGAATCGCCGGTCTCGCTGTCGATTCGAGCAACCGTGCGAATATCTGGCGAGAGCTCTGACGCTGCCAGACAGACCGCGAGATTCAGCCCGGCTTCACCGGTCAGAGCGGCGACCACGTCGGCTGATTCGATACCGGCCTGCTCGATAAGCGCCGGGTCCGTTGCGTCACCGGTGATCAGCGTCGCCACCCACTTGTCGGCAATCGACTCGATGACCTGCTCGTCGCGTTCAATGATAGTAATATCGTGCCCACGGTCGGCGAGCAGTTCGGCGGCCGCAAAGCCGACCCGGCCCCCGCCAGCGATGATGACATCACGATCTCCGGTCATACTTACGCTTCTCCCTCCGGCGTCATTGTGCTGTCGGTTGCGCTCCCATCAGCATCTGTCTCCGCTGGATCGGACGGTGTCCGGTAGCGATTGAGCCCGAGATAGGCGATACCACCGAGGGCAATCCACCCGACGCTCAGCAGAATCGCCAGCCGGTCCGTCCGGAGTAGATATGTGATGAGCACGCCCGTCAACAGGAGATTGAGGGCAATGCCAATCAACGGCGGAGCCGGGTAGAACGGCATCTCGTAGGGGCGGTTCATCGCCGGTCGCTCCCGGCGGAGTCGGATGACAGCGACGTTGACGATGATAAACGAGAGCAGAAAGAACAGACTCGACATGTTGCCCGCACTTGTTGTTGGCAGTGCGACCGAGCCGAGCATGACGACCGCGCTCAGTAACACTGCGACGAACGGCGTCCCGAACCGGTGGTGGATCTGGCCAACTGACGGCAACAGTTGACCCTCTCGACCCATCGAGAAGGCCACCCGTGACGAGGCGATCACAACCGCGTTCAGTGCGGTGATAGTCGAGAACACCGCCCCGAAAACGATGAGCGCGCCCCCATTTTGAATGATCGGGACATTCTCCGGCATGAACGATGTCGCCGCCTCGGCGATGCCGGCCTCACCCGCAGCGGCCAACTCGGTGGCGCCGAGCGTGCCGATTGCCACGGTGACGACCAAGAGATACACAACGACGGTCGCGGCCAAACTGATGAATATCGCTTTGGGGATGTTCTCACGCGGGTTTTCAACCTCCTCCGTGACGGTTGTGATGAGGTCGTACCCCTCAAACGCGATGAATGTCAGCCCCATCGCAGGGAGAATGCTGAACGGTCCAGACCCGCCGGTAAACAGTGGGTCGAAGTTCTGGAACGTGAAACTGGTCTCGCTGCCGCCGCCAGCCGACAGGAATCCGAACGCGACGAACACCACGAGGATAGTGACCTTGATAATCGTGAACACCGTTTCGGCGCTCCCGCTTGCGGCGGTCGACGCTGCGTTCAACGCCACGAGTCCAGCGACTGCCACGAACGCGAGAATAAACCGGGGTGGTACTCCGATGCCCAACACGGGAATGATTACCGCGCCGACTTCGCCTGGAGCGGCCGTCAAGTCGTACACGTGGAGCAGTTCGATGAAGTTCGGCGCGAACCCAAGCGCATACAGCGCACCGGCGATCATGTACGCGAACCAGAGCATCCAGCCCATAATGAACGAAGCAAAGTCGTCGAAAATCTCACGCACGAATGCATAGCCGCCACCACTTTTTGGGATCGACGCCGCGAGTTCGGCGTACGACAGACCGGTAAACGCGGTCACCACACCGTTGAGCGCAAAGACGATGATCGCCGCCGGGCCGGAAATTTCGGCCGCAAGACCGGTCAGCACAAAGATACCGGCCCCGATCATCGCGCCCATTCCGATCATCGTCGCATCCAGCAGGCCAAGCTCGGCGGTCGGCGATCTTTTCTCGTTACTCACGAGCCTCACCTGTACTGGCCGACAGCCGCTGGAGGCAAATCTGAATCAACGTTCGTTATGGATTACTGGTGATTGTCACTCAAGAACCTGCCGGTGGTCCCACTCACAGCATACCAGTAGGAGACCGCGCTTGTAACTACTCGGCTGTCGATGGCACCACACCAAGCTCGTCGAGTGCGGCGTCGATTACGGCCGCCTCAACCAGATCGCGAGTTTCGGTCATCGGATCGTCGGCGTCGGCCAGCACGTCTTGGCTCCGCGATAGCAGACGATCTTCCATCTCGGTGTGATCAGTCGGTGCCTTCGTCTCGTTGAGCAGGGCCTCGAAATCCTCGCGGAGATCGAAGGAGGCGTAGGCGACATTGCACCGTGACAGCGGATGCTGATCCATCTCTAAGGCGAGGTCGCAGACGAGTTCCCAGTCGTCGGCACAGAACTGCAGGGTGACGGTACTCACGATGTCCTGCCACGCAATAGGACCGCTGTTCTCCATCAGCGTGACCGCCCGCGGCGGCACCTCGATCCGACTTGCTGTCGTCGGACTTCCGCAGAGACAACAGGGGGTGTCAGTCCGCCCGGTAAACATATCCCTCCTTATGCCGGGCAGCGGCTTGTGGCTTCCGTTCGGTTCCACGGGGCGATGATTTCGGCGGCTATCAAACTGGTATGTCGGGCAAACTAAGTGACAGCCCGACCCAGCGTTGAGGAGAGTCGCAGTTGACATGACCACGGAACCTGACTGGGCGTCGGTCCTCCGCGTGCTGTATCAGGCGGGCGCCGCCCTCGATGCGTCGGTGCAGCCGTCGAGCGACGGGCCAGCGCGGTCCGCAACGGACGAGCCAGCCGAGGGCAAGAGTGACCGCTACGACGAGGTGGTGGCGAGACAGTACGACCGCATTGCCGAGGAAACCGGACTGGGCGAGAGCGAGATCGCCGAAAGTATCGCGTGGCTCGACAGCAACGGACTCGTGGAGCGAGCGGCACCACCGGGCGGACGCCACCGGCGAGGAGCGGTACGCGGTCAAGCTGACACCCACCGGGTTCGAGGTTGCACAGGAGCAGGTTCGACACGAGCGCGAGGCCGAACAGGGCCTGGAGCGAAACCGACTGCAGCACTCCTTCAACCGAGCAATCGCGCTACTCACGCTGGGGCTGGTGACGATCAACATGTTCGATTCGGCGATCCAGATCACACTGCAAACCGACAGGGTTGCCGTTGCCTACATCGTGTTGCTGCTCGGCTTCGGCGGGATGATCGTGGTGCTGGCCGGGGTCGTGTATAGCGGCCTGCTCTCCTCGTATTCCAAGGACGACGAGTAGGTTTACTGACGGCGTGCGGACGACGGCGTACATGCGGGCATTTAAGTAATTTCCGCGGCTCCGCTCAGGTAGGTTGCCGCCGGTAGTCGGCACCGAGCGCGCGCCGTTGGTCCAGTGGTAGGACAGAGCCTTCCCAAGGCTCTAGCCCGGGTTCAATTCCCGGACGGCGCATTTTTTGCCGAACGGAGTGAGGCGAAAATCGCCACGGAATTGAACCAGAGAGCGAACGCAGTGAGCGACCGTGGTTCAATTCCCGGACGGCGCATTTTCTTTTAGACTGCGAAGAAGCAGAGCGTTGTAAGTGCAATAACGTTACTTATGCGGGTCCGGCAGCAGCTCCTCCGATGACTGCGCGTCAAGCCACTCGCAGAGCTTGACCAGCTGTTCGGTCGCGGCCTCGAACATCCGTTCGCCCTTCTCGGCCGTCGCGTCCGTCTGATCGCCCAGCACACCGTTATCTGTGTTGTCGGTGGCGTCGTAGAACGTCTGTGCGCCATGTCGCCGAAGGCTGTCATCGTCTTTCCAGTCCAGAAGGCCCCCGTCTCTGGCGTCTGCCACCCGGTCGTCGTGAACCAGATCACCGGCGAGATGCTGTATCATCGCCGTCTCTTTCGGCCCGCCGTGCGGCCCGTTCTGCTCAAAGAGGTCGTCAACGAGGTCGGGAATGCTCTCGTTCCACATCCACTCGATGGCGTACAGCACCTCGTCGTCGCGGAGTCGCCGGCCGACCTCCCGGAGCGGTTCGACGTTGCCGCCGTGGGCGTTGACGAAGATGACGCGGTCGATACCGTGGTACGCGAGGTTCCGGGTGAGCGATTCGATATAGGAGCGAAACGTCTCGGCGTCAACCCACATCGTGCCGTGGAACTGCTTGTGATGCGGGCTGACGCCGATATTGATCGTCGGCGTACAGAGAAAGCCAGTCCGGTCGGCAGTCTCGCGGGCGAAGCCCTCCGCGATCAGGTGGTCGGTCGACAGCGGGAGATGCGGGCCGTGCTGTTCGGTCGAGCCCAGCGGCACCAGCGCCAGCGACTCGTTGTCGAAATATTCTTCGAGGTCCCACCACGTCTCGTCGCCGAGATACATGCCACATGGTATCGGGAACGAACGTTTGAATCTGTGGATACCGGTACGGCCGCGAGGGTCCGGCGCGACGAAACATGCTTGCCGGCCACGCCCGTATGCATCGCTGTGACAGGCTCCGAACACGTCGGGTTCCAGTCGCTGACGACCGAGCACCACGACGTGACCCCAGATATCGAGGGATCGATTCCGGCGTGGCTGTCGGGCACGCTGCTCAGGAACGGACCGGGACGGTTCGAGGCGGGTGGCCAGCGCGTCAACCACTGGTTCGACGGGCTGGCGATGCTCCGGCGGTACGCCTTCGACGACGGCGAGCTACGGTACTCGAATCGATTTCTCCGCACGGAGGCCTACAGCGACGCCATGGCCGGCCGGCTCACCGGCCAGTTCGGCACCGACACCCGTGGCTGGCGGCGAATCCTCGACACACTCCGCTCGTTTGGCTTGCCTGACCCCACCGACAACGCCAACGTCCACGTGGCGAGACTCGACGGCGAGTTCGTCGCGCTCACCGAGGCTCCGCGACGGGTCGCGTTCGACCCACAGACGCTGGAAACCCGCGGCGAGTTCGCCTTCGACGACGACCTCACCGAGCATATCACCGCTGCCCATCTCGTCGTCGATCCAACCCACGACGAGACGGTCGGCTTTGCCACACAGTTCGGGCTGTCGCCGCAGTACCATATCTACCGCGTGCCGGCCGGCGGTCGGGAGCGCGAGGTGATCGCCTCGCTGGATGCCCGCGGCCCGGCATACATCCACGACTGCAGTGTCACCGACAGCCACGTCGTCCTCGTCGAGTCGCCGCTCACGCTGTCGGTGCTGCGCGCGCTGAACCCGCTCTCGGAGGGCGCGATAGATATGCTGGAGTGGTCGCCAGAGGAGCCGACCCGGCTGCTCGTCGTGGATCGATCCAGCGGCGAGCTCGTCGCCGACCCGACCTTCGAGGCGACGTTCTGCTTCCACCATGTTAACGCCTACTGCGAGGACGGCGATGTCGTGGTCGATCTGATCGAGTTTCCCGACAGCGACATCGTCGGCTCGCTCTCGCTGGACGAACTCGACGGGCAGGGGTTCCCCGACGTGCCGGCCGGTGAGCTACAGCGCTACCGGATCGATCCAGCGGCCAACACCGTCGACCGCACGCCGCTGTACGTCGGCGGGATGGAACTGCCGCGGGTGCCGCGCGGCCGAACGGGGCGACCGTACCGCTACGCGTACGGGCAGGCGACCGACCGCGACGGTGCCAACGGGCTCGTGAAGGTCGACTGTGAGACCGGACAGGCGACCGAGTGGTGGGAACAGGGCGTCTACGTCGAGGAACCGATCCCGATCCAGCGGCCGGCCGGCACCGCCGAAGACGACGGCGTCGTGGTGGCGACGGCGCTCGATGTCGACCGCGAGCGGACGCTGCTGCTCGTGTTCGACGCCGAGACGCTCACCGTCGAGGCCCGGGCGGTGCTACCCCACGCCGAGCCGTTCGGCTTCCATGGGCGATTCTTCCCCGACGTTGTTCCAGAATAACTTCCGACGTGATCGCAGAATAGCTTCCAACGTGATTCGAGAATAACTTGTGGCGTCGCGTTACTGCTCGCCCATCGCCTCGCTGGCGATGTTGCGGCCGCGGGAGTTGAGTTGTACCTCGCGGCGCTGCCGCACCTCGTCGACCAGATCGAGTTCCAGAAACCGTTCGAAGGTCTCCTCGATCTCGTCCACATCGCGGTCGATGAACTCGGGGATGCTGAACGGCGACACGCCCGAATGCAGTGCCATCAGCACCTCCTCTTCCGACGGGTCGAGATCGAGGTTCGTCTCGCTCTGCTGTGCGCCCTGGTCGAGATACGCCTTCACGAAGACACAGACCTGCGAGGGCCCGGTGAGGTGGGTTTCGACGCTTGTCGAGCCATCGGCGTGGGCAACCTCGATAACGCGCTGTTTGTCACCGTTGACGGTCCGTTTTTCGGTATCGAGACCGCTTATCTCGTCGAGTTCGAGGTCGACGAGCGAGCCGCTCTGCAGCGTCGCCATGAGCGACTCGGGCTCGACGGTGAGGCGTGCCTTTTCCCACGAGGTCCCCTGCACGACGCCGCCCTCGACGGCCGGATGTTTCGCCATCACGACTCGCTCGTCGAGCATCGCCTTGAAGAAGGCGAGTTCGAACTCCTCGTGATCCTGTGCGGAGACGACGAGCACGTCCTCGTCGATCCGGAGGCTCAGGTAGTTCGACATCGCGGCCAGCGACTGGGTCGCATCCGCTCGGCCCGACAGCCCGTCGATGTCCGACAGCGATATCGTCTGCTTGCCCTCGCCGCCAACGAGGATCAGCCGTCGGTTCGACAGCAGGATGCGCCCCTCCGACCACGAGATGTTGTTGAGCTTCCGACCGTCTTTGACCGCCTTCGTGAACCGTCCCTTGGTATCGGCGATCTGATATTCTTCGTCAGCCATTGTGGGTGCCCGCTCCCGTATCCGCAGTTCCCGGAGACAGATGAACGTATGCAGGCCCGCATCTTATCGGTAACGGCGATGGCGACCGCGGGATAGCGATAACGGCACGGTCACGCCGGCGATATCAAGACTGTGAGCTGGAAGTCAAATTTTATGCCGTAGCGACAGGCTACACACTTGTAGAGCCGAAAACCCGGTCTCACTGACAGCCCCCGCAGATGAGCCAGACCAACACCACCGAGGACGCGGGAGTGCCCACGCGGACAGCCGACCGGCTGCGTGCCGGTATCGGGGTGCTCAAGCGCGGCCTGATCGAAACGTGGCTGGTCGCGTTCGCCGTGGTCAGCGTCGTCGGCTACGGCGTGCGGGATGGCTTCCAGCGACGGCCCGCGGTCGGCGTGATCTACACGGCCACCGTCGCACTCGGGCTGTTCGGGGCGGTCGTTGGCGTCGGGCGGCTGTTCGACGTGAGCCTCATCGGCCCGGTCGGCGTCGGCGTCGCCGGTGGGATCGTCGTGGGTTCGACGGCCTGCTCGCTCGTGCTCGACGACACGGCCGACCGGGATTACCGCCATCAGGTCGCCAGCCGCCTCCCGGTCGACACCGGCGGTACCACCAGCGCGACAGCCAGTGCCGGCGCGTCGCCGACCGCCGCCGAAACCGAGAAGCCGGCGGAGCCACCAGCCGACGGCGACGAGCCCGGGTCGCCGCGCGACGAGTCCGACAGTGACGGGCGGGAAGACGACGGGCGGGAAGACGACGGGCGTGACGATGACGGACGAGAGAACGGCGGCGGTCGCGAGGATCGTGAGGATCCCCGCCCGGACCACGAGCGTGGCACCGACGGTGCACAGGGGTCCGACGGGATGTCCGGCCAGTACGTCACGAAACCGCCGGATCTCGACTTCGACGACGTGGCCGGCTTCGACGACCTCAAGCGGGAACTCCACGAGCGCGTGATCGACCCACTTGAGGAACCCGAAAAGTACGAGCGGTACGGGCTCTCGGTCGAGAACGGCTTCCTGCTGCACGGTCCGCCGGGCACCGGGAAGACCTACCTCTCGAAGGCACTCGCCGGCGAACTCGACATCAACTACGTCGGCGTCAAGGGGTCGGATATCATCTCGAAGTGGCTCGGCGAGGGGACGCAAAACGTGGCCGAACTCTTCGAGGAGGCCCGCGACAACCAGCCGTGTCTGATCTTTATCGACGAGATCGACGCGCTCACGCCCGAACGGACGACCGGCAATCAGCATCAGGATCAGACCCAGATGGTCAACCAGTTTCTCGAGGAGATCAGCGACATCAACGAGAGCGACGCCGATATCGTGATCATCGGCGCGACCAACCGCCGCGACCGGATCGACAACGCGATGTTGCGCTCCGGGCGGCTCTCGGTGCAGGTCGAGGTCGAAAAGCCCGGGGCAAAGACCCGCGCGGCGATCTTCGATGTGCATCTCGACGCCCCGCGTGACTCGGGACTCGATCCCAAGTGGATCGCCGACCAGTCGAAAGGGTTGACCGCCGCCGATATGGAGCAGGTCGCCAACGAGGCGGCACGGTCCGCCATGCGGCGCGAGGGCAAGGTGACGAACGACGACATCGCGGCGGCAATCAAGGAAGTACGGAACTGAGCGCGGTGATTTTATGCGCGAGCGCAGCCAAATTTAACATTGACGCGACACCGGCTCTGTCGCGCGACTCGGGCATATGACAGATCAGGACCAGCACGTCGACACGGCGTTTCTCGAAGAGATCGCCTTCAACGGGCAGTACGACCAGCTACGCGACCACCTCCTTGAGAACGCAGCGCCGGCCGTGCGACACCGCGCCGCCGAACTGTTCACCGAGTACAGCACAGCGATAGGCGACGACAGAGTCGAGACGATTACCGGCTGGCTCGTTACGGCTGCGGCACAGGAGCCACACGACGGGGTTCGAGCGCAAATAATCGAGGCGCTCCTCGACTTTGATGACGGCGCAATCGACGACCTCGTCGCAGCAATCGCCGATGCCGACCGTCCCACACCGACCGACACGTCGTCTCCACAGGTGTTTTTCGACTGGCTCGGCAGCCATACTGCGGAGTTACGACTGGTCGCCGTCGCCGGACTCGGCGAGGTCGGGAGTTCGCAGGTCGTCCCGAAGCTGGCAACTGCGTGCTCGGATCGGGATGCACGCGTTCGCCGTCGTGCGATCATCGAGTGCGGTCGCGTCGGCGACGACCGCTGTGTCGGGGCGGTCGCAGCCAATCTCGATAGCGAGGACGAAGCTATCCGCTTGGCAGCCGCTGACGCCCTCATGGCAATCGGGAGCGAGAAAGCACTCCGGGCGCTCCTCCCGGCGGCGAAAAGCGGCGATACAGCGCTCCGGCAGCGAGCGATGAAGGGAATCGGGACACTGGGCTCGTTGCAGGTGCTCGGCACACTGCTTCGCGGGCTCGACGACGAGAACGCCGAGATCCGGCAGGCAGCCGCGACAGCGATCATCAGGCTGGTGGCGAAGGCCCCCAGCGATGAGAGTCACAGGGTGCGTGAGACGGTCGCCGAACAGCTGACCAGCGTTCCGAATCGCGACGTGGTCGCGGAGTTCCTGACGCTGTTTACCGACACCGACGAGGCGGTGATCCGTCGCAATACGGCGTGGGTACTCGGCCGGATTGCCGACGACGACCCGCGAGCGGACGTGATTCGATGTCTGGTGCGTGCTATCGACGACGCAGACGACCGCACGGCACAGGTGGCTGCCTCCAGTCTCGTCCGCATCGGTGAGCCGGCGATTATCGACGAACTCGAATCGTTCGTGGCCGCCGCGGATCTTGGAACAAAAGCACTCAGTCGGGCCGACTTCATCCGGAACCACCTGACCGACAGCGAGGCCGAGGAACGGCTGAAAAACGCCGTGGAGTATGTCAAGGTGAGTGATCCGGGGGATTACACCCGAAAGAAAGCCGGTGGCAAGGACTGAGCTGTTAGAGTAGCTGTTTGCACGGGTGTCTTGCTGTCGAATTTGTATCTGCCACGGTGTGGCATTGCATGTAGGGGTCGTTGTCTGGAACGCTAATTCGTCTGAATTGCTGTCTCACGACCCGTCATCACACTGAAACGCTTATGCACCCGGCCACCGTTTCATCTGTATGAGGTACGATACCGTCGTGTTCGACAACGACGGTGTCCTTGTCGGTCGGACCCGGTTTGACGTGCTTCAGACGGCGACAGAGAAGACGTTCGAGAAGTTCGACATCTCCGATCCGGAGCCCGAATACGTCGAGGACATGACGATAGGTGCAACGCCCGAACGAGTGACAACAGTGTGTAACGAGTACGGTCTCGATCCGGAGCGCTTCTGGCGCGTCCGCGATCAGACGATGTCCGGCGCCCAGCAGGCCGAGGCCCGCGCCGGCCGGAAGACGCCGTACGACGATATCAGCGTGCTCGACGATCTCGATGCAGCCTGTGGGATCGTGAGCTCGAACCAGCAGGAGACGGTCGACTTCCTGCTCGACCATTTCGATATCCGGGATCACTTCGAGACGGCCTACGGCCGCAATGCCACCGTCGAGAGTCTCGATCTCCGGAAACCCAACTCCCACTATCTGGACCGCGCGCTGGCCGAACTCGACGGCGACTCGGCGCTGTTCGTCGGCGACAACGAGTCCGACATCAGGGCCGCCGAGAACGCCGGCATCGACTCGGCGTTCATCCGCCGGCCGCATCGGACCGACTGGGAGCTCAACGTCTGGCCGACGTGGGATATCGACTCGCTGGACGATCTCCATCGAATCTGTCGGGCCTGACCGCTCGGTCCCGGCGTCGACGGAATCGTACAGCGGGCTGTCCTGCGGATTTCGAGCCGCAGCACCGCCGTTCGGGGCGAAATCGCGGTTCACAACGCTTATGCCCCTCACCCTCTACCTTCGAGTTGCAATGGCAGAAGGTACGGTCGACTTCTTCAACGACACTGGCGGTTACGGCTTTATCGACACTGACGATGCTGACGACGACGTCTTCTTCCACATGGAAGACGTTGGCGGCCCGGACCTCGAAGAGGGTCAGGACGTCGAGTTCGACATCGAGCAGTCCCCGAAAGGGCCGCGAGCGTCAAACCTCACTCGCCTGTAAGGTACGCACCGCGTAGCTTGCAGTTCACACACAACTACAACTTCTCACAATTTTCAGCCGGCGAGAGCCGTCAGTAGGGTGTTCGGTTAGGACGACGCGCTACGACCTCTACCTGACCGATCCTGCGATCCCGGATGACGAAGAAATTTATACTGAGTAACGCCGTAGCGACAGTCATGATAGCAGAAACTCTCGGTGGGTTCCTCGGAGGCCCCGGCGGCGTTATCATCGCCGCGGTTATCGCACTCCTGATCGTGCTGGTCATCTTCGGGATGTTCTTTTCGCTCTTCAGGTGAGTGCATCGGCGGCGGCAACGAACTGCGGACAGCAGTTTCTGCAAGCAGAGACCCAACGTTTGCCCCAAAATGCGAGAAATGTAATTGAACGTCGTGACAGTATCGGGCTATGAAATTGGTTCTCCTTACTAAATTGGCCGAAGACCCCGTGGATTTAATTGTCGGAGCGACGAGAGAGTAGATATGGACGGGCCGCTGGAAGACGAGTTCGGTCGGGAGGTCACGGGCGTGCGCGTGTCACTCACCGACCGGTGTAACTTCGACTGCGTCTACTGCCACAACGAGGGGCTTGGTGACACGCGCGGCCCGATGGAACCCGACGACAACGAGATGACCGCCGACGACGTAGTCCGCTTTCTGGAGGTCGTCGCGGAGTTTGGGGTTGGAAAGGTGAAGTTCACCGGCGGTGAGCCGATGTTGCGACAGGACCTCGAAGCAATCATCCGCCGGACGCCTGACTCGATAGA
>KI543221.1:47532-58465 GCA_000496215.1 uncultured archaeon A07HN63 | reverse complement strand
CCGAACGGGGCCATCCAGATGGCCGAACTCGCCAGAATGCCGATCTCGGCCGCGTCGAGGCCGAACTCCTCGGCCATCCCGCCGGTGAACGGCGCGAAGGAAAACCAGATCAAAAACGAGAAATTGAAGCCGATGGTCGCCAGCAGCAGCGTCCGGTACTTCGTCATCCTGATCGGACTTTTCATGAGTCGACACCTCCGGCGGTCACGCTATCGAAGGGGTCGTGTGGGGCGTCGCACTCTGCGCGAGCGGCCGCGCCGACAGCACCCGGGGTCAGGTAGTGGCGATCCGCATCCCGACTGCGGTGGTTCGGTGGGCGTTTCTCCGGTTCTGATCCGTTGAATCGGTCAAACATGTGTTCTAACGCATTTAGACATCACATACGGCTTGTTAATAAGATAAACGCTCAACATATAGGCTTATTTTTGCGACAATAGTTGACGTTCCGCGGTTACGATGATGGTGCTAGTATGTTTCGCGTCTAATATGAAGAAATAAAATATCGGACGCTATGTGATCAGTAGTTCAAAAATACAAACCGCAGTTCGGCGATATTGTTCGTGATCGATGTATACATATCTGCGTTGGAGGCTATCCCGGTTGAAATCGGCGAGTACAGTATTTGACAATCGCTCACCGGCTGGTGAGAGCAGGACATATCACAGGCGAATCGGATCAAAACTGCGTACCAGTGGTGCGGACACCATTACAAACACTACAAGATGAACAGCTACGAACACCACAAAGAGGGCGAATTACGAAAAATATCCGAAAAACTCGCAAACGAACTGAAACCCAGCCGTACTACTGCCGCGGCGTCTCTACCGGCTCGTCGCTGCCAGCGTCGGCGCGGTCGGCCTGTGGTTGACTGGGAGCACTGAGCCGTACTGCACACTGTTTGAAATTCGGCTGGGCCGACTCGGGATCGACTTCGGCCAGCGTTAGCTCGTTGCAGTCCGAGCGATGAACCGGCAGCCAGACCATACCCGGCGGAATGCTGTTGTCGACCTCGACAGCGACCCTGACCGCCCCACGCCGTGACGTGACGACCGTCTCGCCCCGATCGAAGGCCGGCAGATACGTGCCAACTGTCTCGGCGTTGACCCGCGCTGTCGGCCGGTCGTCGACCGCATCGGCGGTTCGAGTGCCCGTGTTGTAGTGTTCGGCGGTCCGGCCGGTCGTCAGCGTGAGCGGATACTCGTCGTCGGTCGGTTCGGGGAGGCTACCGTGTGTGGTTGATGAAAAGGCTGCTCGGCCGGTATCGCTCGGGAACGACCACTCGCCGTCCTCGTGGTAGCGATAGCCACCCTGACTCTCGGCGTCCGGCGCGGGCCACCGAACCGCGAGCTCGTTGGCCAGTCGGTCGTAGGAGATTCCGGAGACGTCAGTCGTTGTGTCAGCGGTCAGCGCGCTAAGTTCCTCGAAGACGGCCGCCGGATCGAGCGGCGGTTCGCCGAACAGCTCCGGGGCGATCCGGTTGCCGAGCGTGGCGATGATGTCGAGATCCTGTTTCGCCTCACCGGGCGGCTCCGAGACCGGCGTGACGCGGGAGACGCGACGCTCCATGTTGATCGCCGTCCCGTTAGATTCGCCCCACGTCGCCGCCGGAAGGACCACGTCGGCGTGGTCGACCGTCTCCGAGCGGTAGGCATCCTGCACGACGAGGAAGGCGTCGTCGAGCGCGCTCGTCACGTGGCTCTGGTCCGGCATGCCGGCAGCCGGGTTCGTGGCAACCGTCCAGCAGACATCCACATCGCCGTGGGCAAGCTGATCGACGACTCTCACAGCGCCCGGCCCAGAGGAGTCGGGCAGCCGGCTGAGTGGCACGTCCCACGCCTCGGCAACCGACTTCCGGGCGTCGGGGTCGTGGAACGGCCGGTGACCGGGCCACGTGTTGTTTGCGCCACAGACCCGCGTCCCCATCGAGTTGGCCTGTCCCGTCAGCGAGAACGGCCCCGTTCCGGGACCGAGATTCCCGGTCGCCAGACAGAGGTCGATCAGCGCCCGGGCTGTCGCGGTCCCCTGCACGCTCTGGTTGACGCCCATCCCCCAGTAGGCCAGCGTCGGTGCGGTGGCCGCCTCGGCGATGGTCTCGATCTCGGCGACCGGGATTCCGGCCGTATCAGCGGCGGCGTCGACATCGGGCAGCGATTCGGCCATCGCCTCGAAGCCAGTCGTGTGGTTCTCGACGAACTCGGTATCGACCGCGCCGGAGTCGACGACGTGCGTCAGCACACCCCGGAGCAACGCAAGGTCGGTTCCCGGCGCGGGCTGGATGTGGACGTCGGCGTTAGCTGCGGTCTGTGTCTCAACGGGGTCGACGACGACCAGTTGGCTGTCCTCGGCGGCGGCACTCTCGGCGATCCAGCGATAGAGCACTGGATGGGCTGTCTTCGGGTTTGCCCCCCAGACAAGATGGGTATCGGCTTTCGGGATGTCGTCGTAGGTCGGTGGCGGTGCGTCGCTGCCGAAGGTGCTGTCGTAGGCCTCGACAGCCGAGGCCATACAGAGCCGGGTGTTGGCGTCGTAGTACCGCGTCCCGAACCCACCGCGGGCGAGTTTTCCCAGCGCGTAGACTGCCTCGGTTGTCTGCTGGCCGCTACCGAGGACGGCGATATCGCCGCCGCCGTTACTGAGCGCCTCGATAAACCGGTTGGCGACGACGCCGACGGCGGTGTCCCAGTTCGTCGGCTGGAGTTCGCCGCCGCGACGAACCAGTGGCTGTGTGAGACGGTCGCCGCCGGGGTCGACAGTCTCCTCGATCCCGCGCTGGCAGTCGGCCCCCTCGTTTGTGGGGTGTTCGGGGTTACCCCTCGCTTCGGCGACGCCATGGCCATCCTCGCGGCCGCTCTGGAGGTGGCCGCACCCGACGGCACACCGCATGCAGGTTGTCGGTGTCGGCTCACTCATCAGCGGTCACCGGCTGGACGCCGATTATTCGAGGAGAAATCGGATGTTGATCTGTGAATATTCTGTCTCGCATAGCTTACATAATTCGTATTTTTTGGCGGTTTAGATGCTTCGTTGACCGAATATAAATTGTAAAAGGTGACAGTATGTGTTGGCAGTGTCGTCATCTCAGTCACTGTCGACCGGAACGGTCTCGGCCTCCGGCGTGAGACCCTGTTCAGCAAGTGGGTTCGACGACGACGGTGGTCGCACGTCGACCGCACACTGTTTGAAGTTCGGTTCGTCGGATTCGGGGTCGACAACCGGGAGCGTGAGCGCGTTGACCGCCGGATGGTGGATCGGCAGCCAGATCAGTCCCCTGGGTACGCCCTCGTCGGGCTGGACGGTCGCGGTCACGGATGCCCGTCGAGAGACGACCACCGTTGTGCCGCGGTCGAGTGCCTCGATGTGGTCGATGATCGTCTCGGGATGCACGCGGGCAACCGGGCAGGTGTCGGGGTTCGGCTCGCGGGATCGGACCCCGGTGTTGTAGGCGTCCGGCTTCCGGCCGGTGGTGAGCGTCAGTGGATACTCGTCGTCGGTTGGCTCCGCGAGCCCGCCGTGTGTCCCGGTCGAAAACCGGGCCCGATCCGACGGCGTCGGGAACGACCAGCCATCGTCTGTCACGTACCGGTAGCCGCCCTGACTCTCGGCGTCTGGCGCGGGCCACCGGACGGCCAATTCGGCGTCCAATCGCTCATACGAGATGCCCGAGAGATCGGCGACAGTCCCCTCGGTCAGCTCGGCAAACTCGTCGAAGACGAGGGACGGGTCGAGCGGCGGATGATCGAAGAGATCACCGCAGATGCGTTCGCCGATAGCGGCGATAATGTCGATATCCTGCCGGACCTTCGAGGGGGTCTCGCTGGCGGCCCGAACGCGGGAGACGTTTCGCTCCATATTGGTCGCCGTGCCCTCGGTTTCACCCCACGTCGCCGCCGGTAACACGACATCCGCGAGATCGACGGTTTCGGTGTGGAAGGCGTCCTGCACGACGAGGAAGCTATCCGCAAGCGTTGTTCGAACCTGATCGGCGTCCGGCATGCCAGCGACGGGGTTCGTCGCCACCGCCCAGCAGGCCTCGGGGTCGCCGTCGGCGAGTTGCTCGACGATACCAACGGGTCCGGGGCCCGGGTCGTCGGGCAGCCGCTCGACCGGCACGTCCCACTCGTCGGCGATGAACTGTCGCTCCTCGGGGTTCTCGAACTCGCGGTGACCGGGCCACGTGCCCTTCGAGGAGCAGACCCGCGTCCCCATCGAGTTGGCCTGTCCCGTCAGCGAAAACGGCCCCGTTCCGGGCCCCATGTTTCCGGTCGCCAGACAGAGGTCGATCAGGGCCCGCGCCGTCGCGGTCCCCTGGACGCTCTGGTTGACGCCCATCCCCCAGTAGACGAGTGTCTGGTCGTCGAACGCCGACGCGACAGTCTCGACGGTGTCCATCGACACACCGGCGGTTTCGGCCGCCGCCTCAGCGGTCGGCAGTTCAGACAGAAGCGCGTCGAAGCCGACGGTCGCCTCGTCGATGAACGCGCGGTCGACGGCCTCGGTTTCGACGATCTGTGCGAGGACAGCCCGGGCGAAGGCGAGGTCGGTGCCGGGATCGAGCTGGACGTGCGTGTCGGCGTCCTCGGCGGTCTCGCTCTCGACGGGGTCGACGACGATCAGTTGACTGTCGTCTTCGTCGGCACTCTGTGAGATCCAGCGGTACATAACCGGGTGGGCGGCCGTCGGATTCGCGCCCCAGATGATGTGGCTCTCGGCGTCGGGGATGTCGTCGTACGTCGGCGGCGGCGCGTCGCTGCCGAAGGCCTGATAGTATGCGGTGACCGCCGAGGCCATACAGAGTGTCGTGTTGGCGTCGTAGTATCGCGTCCCGAACCCGCCCCGAGCCAGTTTGCCAAGGGCGTAGGCGGCCTCGTTGGTCTGCTGACCGCTGCCGAGGACGGCAACACCGTGGTTGGTCTTGTCGAGTGCGCTCTCGAAGCGCTTCGTGACGATGCCGAGCGCCGTATCCCAGCTGGTGGCGACGAGCTCGCCGTCCTTCCGGATCAGCGGCCGCGTCAGCCACTCACCGTCCGGATCAGCACTCTCGTCGATCCCGCGCTGGCAGGCCAGCCCGCGGCTGACCGGGTGGTTGGCGTCGCCGCGGACGGTATCGATCCCGTAGCCGTCGTCGACGCCTTTCTGGAGGTGGCCGCAGCCGACCGCACAGCGCATGCAGGTCGTCGGCGTCCAGCCGGTCATCGCTGCCTCCGTCGGCCGATCCGACCCACACGTGCTGCAGGCGGAGCCAGTGTGCGTTCCCTGCCAGGGCTGAGACGTAAGGGTGTCGTCATTTCTGTGTTGTTTCTGATCTAATACTGGTGTAATGAGCGGTATAATTGTTTTGATTTTCGTATTTTGCGACTACTTTTGTACGTATGCAAAACATTGATTGCGCCCACACACGTGGGGCTATGTTCCTCGTATTCTTCTTTGCCGGTGGATCTCGGTAGAATCGGCGGGGTATTACTGAGCAGTGGGAACGTATTGTGAATCGTGTAATAGTTGTCGTATTTTTTGTTGTATTAAATTTCCATACACACAATCCGGAATATACCCACCCATAGATCTGATCTTGCGATGTGTCTGCTCTGTCCCGATATTTCCATATTTATTAAATGAGCAACTTTTTACGCTAATATTCGAACTAATATCTATGCTTAGTGAGCACACAGCCATCGTAAAGCGCAAAGAATTGCAGTTCGTTGCTGGAGGCGCAAACTGATGGTTCACAAAAAAGAGGAGTACAAGGAAGAGCTCTACGGCGACGCTGTCCGTGAGAAATTGCTCGAATTCGCCGAACAGGGGTACGAGTCGATTCCCGAGGACGAGCGCGAGGCGTGGTTCTCCCGCTTCAAGTTCTGCGGCGTCTTTCACCAGCGAGACGGGCAGGACGGCTACTTCATGATGCGGTTGACCAACTGCAACGGCCGGCTTCAACCGGGGCAGCTTCGCGCCATCGGCGAGGTGGCCAGAGAGTACGCCCAGGGGCCGGTTGCCAACCCCGAGTACGGCAACGGCTGGATCGACTTCACCACCCGGCAGTCGATTCAGTTGCACTGGATCGAACTCGAGGATGTCCCGGAGATATGGGAAAAACTGGAGGCTGTCGGCGTCACGACACGGTCGTCGGGTGGCGACACGATGCGCAACATTTCCGGCTGTCCCGTCGCCGGCATCTCGAAGGACGAGATCATCGATACGTTGCCGCTGCTTGATCGGTTCCAGGAGGAAATCCGCGGCGACAACGATCTCTGTAATATGCCGCGCAAATTCAATATCTCGATCACGGGAACCCCAGAGGGCGGCGCGCAGGACTCGATCAACGATATCGGGCTCGAGCCCGCAAGAAAAGAGATCGACGGGGAGGAAACGCTCGGCTTCAACGTCCGCGTCGGTGGCGGCCTCGGCGGGCACGAACCACGGGTGGCTCGCCCGCTGGATGTTTTCGTCGACCCGGACAACGCCTACGAGGTGGTTCGTGGCTTCGTCGAACTCTACCACGACCACGGCAACCGACAGAACCGGAACAAGAACCGCTCACGGTTCTTCGTTGACGAACACGGGACAGAGTGGATTCGGGAGCTGTTACAGGAGGAGTACGTCGATTTCGAACTTCATACCGCCGGCGAAGATATGCGAGAGGAGTACACCTACAACGCCGGTCGCAGCGACGCCGACCAGTTCGACTACCTCGGCGTCCACGAGCAGACGGACGGCAACTACTACGTTGGGCTCAGCGTCGCCGTCGGACGCATGCCAGCCGAGGAGGCGATCGAACTCGCCGACCTCGCAGACGAGTACGGCTCCGGCCGACTTCGACTGACCCGGCGACAGAACCCGATTCTCATCGATATCGACAGTGATCGTGTCGACGAACTACTGGACGAGCCACTGTTGGACAAACACAAACCCGAACCCAATCCCTTCACCCGCGGGGCGATGGCCTGTACCGGCACCGAGTTCTGCAATCTCGCGCTCACCGAGACCAAGGCCCGGATGTCGAGGATGCTGCGGTGGCTGCGTGACAGTGTCGAGCTCCCGGCCGATGTCGAGCAACTCAAGATCCACTACTCGGGCTGTACGGCCGACTGTGGACACGCCAACACCGCGGATATCGGGCTGATCGGGATGCGCGGCCGCAAGGATGGAGAGATGGTCGAGACGCTGGATCTGGGTGTCGGCGGCGGCATCGGTGAGGATCCGTCGTTCGTCGAGTGGATTCGTCAGCGCATCCCCGCAGACGAGGTCCCCGGCTCGATCCGAAACCTTGTCGAGGCGTTTGCGGCCCACCGCGAGGGCGGCCAGACGTTCCGCGAGTGGGCTGACGCAACCGGCGACGAACAACTGATCGAATTCGCCGAACCAGAGGAGACAACGTACAACGACCCGTGTCTCACGGACGCCAAACAGGCGTGGTATCCCTTCGCCGAGACAGGGGACCCGAGCCCCGAGGCTGCCTCCGCAGACGACTGAGGGTGACCGCTATATCGGTGGGTGTTCGCCTCTACGTGATCGGTGGGGGCCCACACTGACCGATCTTGCGATCCCGGATGACGAAGAAATTTATACTGAGTAACGCCGTAGCGATAGCCATGATAGCAGAAACTCTCGGTGGGTTCCTCGGAGGCCCCGGCGGCGTTATCATCGCCGCGGTTATCGCACTCCTGATCGTGCTGGTCATCTTCGGGATGTTCTTTTCGCTGTTCAGGTGAGTGCATCGCCGGCGGCAACAAACTGCGGACAGCAGTTTCTGCCAGCAGAGACCCAACGTTTGCCCCAAAATGCGAGAAATGTAATTGAACGTCGTGACAGTATCGGGCTATGAAATTGGTTCTCCTTACTAAATTGGGCGAAGACCCCGTGGATTTAATTGTCGGAGCGACGAGATGGTAGATATGGACGGGCCGCTGGAAGACGAGTTCGGTCGGGAGGTCACGGGCGTGCGCGTGTCACTCACCGACCGGTGTAACTTCGACTGTGTCTACTGCCACAACGAGGGGCTTGGTGACACGCGCGGCCCGATGGAACCCGACGACAACGAGATGACCGCCGACGACGTAGTCCGCTTTCTGGAGGTCGTCGCGGAGTTTGGGGTTAGGAAGGTGAAGTTCACCGGCGGCGAGCCGATGTTGCGACAGGACCTCGAAGCAATCATCCGCCGGACGCCTGACTCGATAGACGCCTCAATGACGACCAACGGGACCTTCCTGCCGGGTCGCGCCGAGGATCTCAAATCGGCCGGGCTCGAACGCGTCAACGTCTCACAGGATGCCATCGACCCCGACGCCTTCGCCGAAATCACGAAATCCGGCGCGTACGAACAGGTCCTTGAGGGCGTCGAGGCGGCCGTCGACGCCGGCCTCGCGCCGGTGAAGCTCAACATGGTCGTCTTCAAACACACCGCCGGCTACGTCGAGGGGATGGTCGAACACGCCGCCAACAGCGACGGCCTCCGCCTCCAGTTGATCGAGTATATGCCCGAACTGACGGGCCACCCGGAGTGGAACATCGACATCGGGCGCGTTCACGACTGGCTGGCCGACATCTCCGCGCGCGTCGAACAGCGCGAGATGCACAACCGCACGCGCTACTGGATCGCCGGCGACGACGCCGACGAGGACGACGAGATCGACGAATCCAACGGCGGGATGGTCGAGATCGTCGATCCCGTCGAGAATCCCACTTTCTGTGCGAACTGCCATCGCGTGCGCGTCACCCACGAGGGCTATCTGAAGGGCTGTCTCAACCGCAACGACGACCTCCGGTCGATGGGCGAGATGAGCCGCGAGGAGATCCGCGAGACCTTCCGCGAGACCGTCGCCAACCGCGTTCCCTACTACGGCGAGTACATGGTCCGCAACGACGACGACGAGTGGGTCGTCAACGAGGAGTATCTGCCCGACCAGCCGCAAGCCGCCGACTGACCGGTTGCGCTACGAGTTCCCGGCCGCAGCAACGACATCGGCCAGTAGCTGCTGTACCCGCTCGGCCGTTTCGGTCCAGTCTGGCTGGGCGTCGTACCGCTGTCGGGCGGCCTGTCCCATCGCCGCCAGCCGCTCGTGGTCGGTCGCCAGCGTCGTCAGCGCGTCGGCGACCGCAGCCGAATCGTCGGGGTCGACGAGAAAGCCGTTCTCGCCGTCGGTGACGATGTCGGTTGCGCCGCCGGCGCGGGAGGCGACCGCCGGCAGCCCGAAGCTCATCGCCTCCAGATAGACGAGGCCGTACCCCTCGTAACGAGAGGGGACAGCCAGCGTATGGTGGTCGCGGAACTGCTCGGCCAGTTCGGCGTCGCTGAGCTCACCGGTGAAGGTAACCCGATCGGTCAGCCCGTTGTCGGCAACGCGCCCCCGAAGCCGGCTGCTGTAGGCGTCGTCGACCGACCGACCAACGACCGTGAGTGCCGCGTCGGCAGCCGTGGCCGCCAGCCCGTCGAGCAGCGTATCGATGCCCTTGCGCGGCGAGATGTTCCCGACGAAGAGCACGCGGAGCGGCGTCTCGCCTGCCCGCTCGGCGATGGCGTCAGGATCGAGGGTGGGATCGAAGCGGTCGCAGGCCGGCGGGGCAACCACAGTCCGGTCGGGATCGACGCCGAGATCGGTTACCACATCGCGCGTGACGGTGCTGTTGCAGACGACACCGTCAGCGCCGCGGAGATAGCGACCCTCGACCGCACGATACAGCGACGCGAGCCGGCTGGGTTCGCTGGCGCGCAGATGGTGGACGATACTCACGATTGGCGTCGAGAGCCGGTGATTCGTCCCGACGAGCGAGGGGTGGGCGAGTTCGTCCTGCAGCAACACGTCGTGGTCGCCCGCGAGTCGTCGCCGGAGTCCGGGCGAGAGGTTGTCGAGCAGCCCACGCGGGTACGATCGCCACGGCAGTTCGATCACCTCGACCGTCTCACCCATCGCTCGCAGGGCCGCGACGAGTTGCCGGTCGTAGCGGAACCCGCCAGAGCGCGTGTCGAGATCGCCGTAGACGACCAGGCCGATCTTCATGCGCGATACCCCAGCGCATCGAGTTGGTCGGCGGCTGCGTCGTCACCGTACACCCGCTCGACCGGTAGCGGCTCCGGCGGGTCGAGTGTCGGCTCGCGGGTGGTGCGGTCCGTGGCTGTCGTCTCCGCCCACGGCACCCTGAGCAGCGCGGGAACCGGTGTCTCCATCGGGTGGCCGTACAGCCCCCACTCGCCGAAGAGGTTGCCGTGATCGGCCGTGATCGCGACTCGGCCGTCGAGATTCTCACACAGCACCGCCACCTCGTCGAGGACACACCGGAGCGTCGCGCGGTAGGCGTCCCACACGCGGTCGACGCCGACATCACCCTGACGAAGCAGCACCCACGGGTTCGCCGTGTTGCTGTGGCTCCCAGCGCGGACGAGGCCGCCGTCACCGTCGATCGGGTCGGCGATGAATGGATGATGGGGCTGCATGTAGTGGACAACAAGGCGGTCAGGCGAGCGGTCTCGCGCCTGCGCGATGGCACGATTAGTGATCGCCCTTGGCGGGATCGTCCCCTGCTCGTCGTCCCACGCGTACTTCCAGACCTCGTCGAGGGCGGCGAAGGCGTCGGCGTCGAGATACCGGTCGGTCCACGTGTTGCCGGTCACCATGACCGTGCTGGCGGTTTCGGGCTGGTCGTGAAACGTGTGTTCGAGCCACTCGGAGGAGGAACTCCCGACGGAGCGAACTGCACCCACGGACGACAGAAACGCGTACTCGTCGGCAACAGCCGACAGCAGATCGGCGCGACAGCCGTCGAGGACGACCAGCACGTCCCACGACCGCTCGTAGACGTTCGTTCCGTAGGAGAGCCGTCGGCCGACCGCCTGTATCGCCCGCAGGTAGGCCGTCCCGAGCCACCCCATCCCCGGTTCGTTCACAGACCCGTTTCGGCTGACAGGCTCAAAACCCCATCGTCGGGGGAGTTTTGTCGGTCG
>KI543221.1:19465-47512 GCA_000496215.1 uncultured archaeon A07HN63 | reverse complement strand
GCCCTCGACGCTGTCGACGCACCGATCGTCGTCAATCTAACGAGTCACGCCGCCCACGCACCGGTCACCGAAACCGCGCTCGCGGCCGGACGACACGTCTACTCCGAGAAGCCGCTGGCACTCGATACCGAGACAGCCGAGGAACTGGTCACAATGGCCGAGACGCGGGATCTCGCGCTCGGCTGTGCGCCGGCCGCGGTCGACGGCCCGACCCAGCAGCGCGCGCGCCGCCACCTCCGAGAGGAACGATCCGGGGCGATTCAGTTTGCGACGGCGACCGCCCACGTCGGCCGCGTGACCGACTGGCACGACCGCCCGGCGTCGTTTCTGTCCATCGGGCCGCTGTACGACGGTGGTGTTTACCCGCTGGCCCTGCTGGTGTCGTGGTTCGGGCCGGTTGAGCGGGTCCGCGTTGCCGACAGCCTTGACTGCTGGCCGGACAGCGAGGCACAGCAGCCAGAGGGGCCGAGCCACGTCGAGGCGACGCTCTCGTTGCAGGCCGGCCTCACGGTGCGACTCACCGCGAGCTTCTACGTTCCCCACCGGAGCCGTGAGTTCTACGGTCTCGAACTCCACGGCGACAGCGGCTCGCTGTATCTCGACAACACCGGCCGGATGGAGCCGGCGTCGACGGCCGTCCAGTACGGCGGTCTCGGACGCTCCTATACGACTGTGCCGCCACAGTCGCCGCCGCAGCCACGCCGGTATCTCGATGCTGTCGCCGACCTCGCTGCAAGCGTCGATGCCGGAGCGCCAGCCCGGGCGAGCGGTCGCCGGGGCGCACACATCGTCGCGGTGTGTAACGCAATCGAGCGCGCGGCCGCAGAGGGTGGGCCAGTCGAGGTGGCGGAAATATCGCTTCCGGCTCCCGATATCACAGGCGACGATGCGGGTGGGAGCGGCACGACAGTTGATGCGACGGGCGGCGCGGCGGTTGATGCGACGAGCGACATAGCGACCAACAGGACGACCGACGCGACGACGGGCAGGACAAGCGACACAGCGGCAACAGGAGGCGCCGAGGAGACGCTGTCGCCTCCGCCGATCGGGTTCGGCTGTTCGCGCTACCGCGGCGACGAGTACGTCGACCGCACAGAGTCGATTGCGACCGCGCTCGACGCGGGCTACCGGCTGCTCGACAGCGCGGAGCTATACGGCAACGAGTTCCGCATCGGCGAGTTGCTGGCCGCGCCGGGCGCGCCCGACCGTGAGCATCTCACGATTCTCGGCAAGGTCTGGCGCACCAACCACGAGCGCGAACACCTGCTGACGGCCTGTGAGGGCAGCCTCGACGAACTCGGGATCGACACCTTCGACTGCTACATGCTCCACTGGCCGACGGCGTGGGCACATCAGGGCCCGTTGGAGCGGCTGGCCGAGAAGCCGGTCGACAGACAGGAGGCACTGGCGTTTCCGACCGATGCCGACGGCGACCCCGAGACGGCACCGGTTTCGCTGAGGGAGGCTTGGCGTAATCTCGAAGCCGTCGTCGAGCGGGGCTGGGCTCGAACGCTCGGCGTCTGTAATGTCTCGCGGTCGCAACTGGAAACGGTTCTCGACGCGGGATCGATTGCGCCGGCGGTCGTCCAGATAGAACGCCATCCCTACCAGCCCCGGACTGATCTTGTCGAATACTGCCACGACAACGATATCGCCGTCGTCGCACACTCGCCGCTGTCGGCACCCGGGCTGCTGGACGAGCCGGTGCTAGCGGAGATCAGTGCGGAGTACGATCTCTCGCCGGCCGGCGTCGTCCTCGCGTGGAACGCGACCCGCGGCGTCGTTCCGATCCCATCGAGCACGAGTACCGACCACATCGTCGCCAACGCAGCAGCGGTGGCAACCCGGCTGACCGCGGCCGAGTGCGACCGGATCGACGGGCTTCGAGACCCATCGTTCAGCCGGTGAGGCTGTCGGTACGATTATGTGTGTAAGACCCCTACAGACGCTATGGGAACCGCAGAATCGCGCAATATTTCACTCAGCATCGACTCGATGGGTGGGCTTCACTGGCTGGGGATCATCGCCGCCCTGGTTACGGCAGTGGTCCATCTTCTGCTCGGAATTAGATTGGCCCCGAGTTCGCTCGGAATCAGTTTCCTGCTGGCGGGGCTCGGCTTTCTGGGGGCGGTCGTCCTCGTCTTGCTCGACTACCGCCGGCGCACGGTGTACGCCATCGGTATCCCGTTCACCGCGGTACAGATCGTGATCTGGTACGGGCTCAATTTCGTTGCCGGCGGCAAGTCCTTCCCGGCGGATATGGGGACCCTCGGCGTGGTCGACAAGCTCGCACAGGTCGTGTTGATCGGCGTTCTCGTCGTCTTGCTCCGGTGAGATAGCCGTGGGTACACGGTATCGTCGATCGGCAACGATCAGACTCGGCGTACAGTTTGGGGTCCCGGTAGCCGCTGGGGTCGTCCTCGCGGCGATGTTTCCGATGGTGCTCTCGCTGTCACCGGCCGCCTGGTCGCCGGTAACACCCCGGACAGTCGCCGCCAGCGTCTGGGCCGCCCAGCTGTGGTACAGCGGGATTCGAACGAGTACCGCCGAACTCGGCGGCGCGCCGATTCGCTATCTCTTCGGTGTCGCAAACACGGTTACCGTGCTTCGTAGTGGACTCTTCAGCGTCGTCGCCGGGCTGGCCGTGGCCGCGGAAACGCCGGCAGTCGTCGCCACCGCCGGGCTCTGCTACGGGCTGGGCGTGGTACTTGATGGTGTCGACGGAACGCTGGCGCGCTGGATCGGCCGGGAGACGGCGCTCGGCGAGCGACTCGATATGACCGTCGACACCGTTGGCTTCGTCGTCGCGCCGGTCGCTGCGGTGCTGTGGGGGCTGCTGCCGTGGTGGTACCTCTCGCTGTCGGCCGCGCGCTACGTCTTTATCGGCGTCCAGCGGTGGCGACACCGCCGCGAACGCACCGTCTACGACACGCCAGCGAGTAATCTCGGCAGGTATCTCGCGACGATCCAGATGGTATTTATAACAGTCGTGCTACTCCGCCTCGTCCCGGTCGCCACGGTCCAGCGCGTCGCGCCGCTCGTCCTCGCTCCGTCGATCGCCGTCTTCGGGCGAGACATCCTCGCAATCAGTGGGTGGTATCCCCCAGCGCGACCTGAGAGTTCATAATAACGGGGTGACCAGTCAGCCGTGCTCTTTCCCACCCACCTCGTTGCTGCCGCTGGACTCGGACGCCTTGTCGCGAACCAGCCACGCGAGACGGATATCGCCGTCAAGGGTCGATCGTGGCCGGCGCTGTCGACCGGGTGGTTGGTCCTCGGCGCGGCCCTGCCAGATCTGCTCGACAAGCCGCTCGGACTGCTCGAAGTGACGACGCTGTTTCACTCGATCGGGCACAGTGTGTTGCTCCTCCCGGCTGTGATTCTCCTCGCCGTGCGTGGCAAGCGCGGCGTGGCCATCGCCATCGGCTGGGCCTCACATCTCATGCTCGACGCGGTGCACGTCGTTATCAACGGCCGGCCGAGCGACGCGCTGTTTCTCGGCTGGCCGGTCGTGGTGCCGCCAACGCCACCGGCGATCCCGCCCGGCGAGTTCGTCTGGTTCTATCTCGGAACGCCGTCGTCGTACGTCGAGGTGGTGCTCTGGGTCGCTGTCGGCGCGCTCGTCGTCCGATCACTCCGGACCAGCCGCGACGCCGGTGAAGGAGCGTAGGGGTATCCCGACCCGAGACGAGGACGCCGGGACTTTGTTCGTGCCCACGCTGAGTCATCCGTATGGCTGGTTTCATCGCCGAAATCGTCGCGGTGATGCTCTCGCTCGATCACCTCGCTGTCGACCTCGTCGTCGCGAGTCGTCACCCCGCGGTAACAAAGATCATGAACTCGGTGACCGGGCTTGGCTCGGCGACCGCAGCGGCCGTTATCGTCGGACTGTTCTATCTGGCCGACTGGTACGAGGAGACGGCCACGGCTGTCGTCGCCCTCTCGATAACCGGTGTCGTCGTGGCGACGCTGATGGCGCTCGTCCAGCGGCCGTTTCCGCCGGACCCGGTCTGTGTTACTCGCGGTAGCGAGATGATCGCCCACTCGTTTCCGTCGGGGCATGCGGCTGGCGTCACCGTTCTCGGCCTCGTGGCAGCCCGCTCCGAGCGGCTCCCGGTCGTCCCAGCCGCTGTACTCGCCGCGCTGATCGCGGTTTCACGGCTGTATCTTGGGACGCATTACCTCTCGGATACCCTCGTCGGAGTCGGAATCGGCGCGGCCGCGGTCTGGATCACAACCCGCTGGCTGGCCGACGGCACCCGGCGTGTCGAGTCGGTCCTCCGGACGCAGCGCGGGGGCGATCAGTAGGTGAGGACAACCTGTAGCGCCGACTCGTCGCCCGCATCGAGCAGTTCGTAGGCGTCGGCTGCCTGCGAGAACGGAATCTGATGGCTGATGAGTCGCTCACAATCCAACCGGTCAAGCCACTCGACGGCGGTATCGAACCGTCGCTCGCGATCCCAGCGGCCACGCCGGGCGGGGTCGATCGTGCTCACCTGACTGGAGACAAGTTCGATCCGGTCGCGGTGGAACGAGCCGCCGAGCTCGATCGGCGCGGCTTGTCGCCGTACCACGAGCCGACGACAACTCGGCCGTCGTAACCGACCGAATCGATGGCGTCGTTGAGCACGGTCGGCTTGCCGGAGAGTTCGAGGGCGAGATCATAGTCCGCTACCGCGCTCGCCGCCTCGTCGGGGGCAAGTGTCCGATCGGCACCCATCGCTGTCGCCGCCGCCCGGCGGTCGGAGATCGGTTCGACGACAGTGAGATCGGAGAGCGGGAACGCCGACAGCAGCCGGATCGTACAGAGCCCGACGACACCCGCGCCGAAGACGACGACCGACTCGCCGAGCCGTGGCTCGCTGTCGAGGACGAGATTCGTCGCGGTTTCGACCGTCGGCAACAGCGCGCCGTGGGCCGGCGGGACCGCTTCAGGGAGGGCCACCAGATCGGCCGGATCGGCCGCAAAGCGTGTCTGGTGTGGCCGGAAACCGAACACCGACCGGTCGAGCCACGCGTCGTCGGCCGCCGCGCCGGTCTCGACGACGGTGCCGGCTGCGGCGTACCCGTACCGCAGGGGGTACTCGAACTCGCCGTCGAAGGCCTCGATACTCTCGTCGACCTGCATATCGTCCGGGACGGCATCGTGATAGACCAGCAGCTCCGTTCCTGCACTGATCGCCGACGCGTCGGTTTCGACGACCACCTCGTCGGCCGCAGCCTCGACGCTACGCGGTCGGCGTTCGACCGTCTCTGGACCCGTAAAGTAGAGGGCGGTGCTACTCATGGGTGTCGGGTCGATCGAGGCGAGCCATCTCAGTCGTCTCCGGTCGCGGCGTGTGGGGTGTCGAACTCGACGGTCGTGCCGTCGAACCGGCAGTCTTCGAGGGCGTGTTTGGCGGCGTACCCGGCCTCGTGCGGCGTGACACCGCGGCCGACGCCCACCTTCAGTTCGACACCGACATCGTCGCCGACGTGATCGATAGCGGCCTGATACTCGCCCGGCGAGAGCTCAGGACAGGTCGCGATCACGTTGTCGCCGCCGACGAAGAACGACAGCGCGCCGTGGGCCTCGCGCATGTGCTCCATCAGCGAGGCGTAGCCGCGCTCGATCTGGATAAACGAGTCGAACTCGTTGAGCTGATCGGTGTACTTGCCGGTGGCGTCGTTGACATCGAAATGCGCGATGTTGAGCGTCGAGTCGGCAGGGGTGTCGAGGAACGACCCGGCCAGCACCTCGGTCCGGGACTCGTCCTGTGCGCTGCCCGCGGCCTGAATCTGCTCGGTTGCCTCGTCGAGGGCGACCGCCGGCGTGTCGGCGGTCCCGACCCCGAGGCTGATGGTGACCGGGTATCGGTTGCGAATCGTCTCCTGCAGGGCCCTGTGGCTGGCCTCGTCGAGCCCGTTGGTGACGGCGATCATGTTGTCGAACCGGCTGAAGAAGACGTAGCCGTCGCGGTGGCCGAGGAACTGGGCGATGTCGGCGTACAGTCGCGACTGCATGGTCTGAAGATCCATCTCACGGCGCGGTTCCGGGGTGACCGTCCACGGACCATAGTTGTCGATTTGGATAAGGGTAAGCTGGGTCGGCACGAACCCTATTATGTGATCCGCAAGTTAGTGTCTTTCTGTTCTGCTGACCCGATAGCGACGGGGAATCGAGCGTTTCAACGGGACCGGGTGCGGAGATCGATATATGAGCTATCAGGGGATCATTTTCGATGTCGATGGCACCGTCGTTCGCGAGGCCGACCCGATTCCCGGCGCGGACGATGGGCTCCGTGCGGCGGCCGACGCCGGACTCGACCGCGCGTTTCTCTCGAACAACCCGACCGCACGGCCGGCCGCCTACGAGGAGCGGTTCGCCGAGGCGGGATTGACCGTCGACGCCGAAGCGGTGTTTACCGCCGGGACGCTGACAACCCGGTATCTCAGTGACGAACACGCCGACGCCGACCTGTTTGTGATCGGTGCCGACGGTCTGCGGACGCAGCTCGCCGACGCCGGACTCTCGCTGACGACCGAGCCGCGCGCCGCCGATGTGGTGGTCGGCTCGCTGAGCTACGAGTTCGATTACGACACGCTGTGCGATGCCATCATCGCCGTCGACGACGACACGGCCTTCGTCGGAACTGATCCCGACCGGGTGATCCCCGCGGACGGCCCCGACCGACCCGGATCAGGCGCGGTTATCAACGCCATCGAGGGCGTCGTCGGGCGGTCGGTGGACGTGATCTGCGGGAAGCCATCGGCTGCGGCGCGACGGCGAGTGCTCGATTATCTCGGCGTGTCGCCGGCGGCGTGCCTCGTCGTTGGCGACCGTCTGAACACCGATATCGAACTCGGTGCCGACACCGGGATGACGACCGTGCTGGTGACGACCGGCATCAGCGACCGCCAAGATGTGGCCGAGTCGCCAACAACGCCCGACTACGTGCTTGACTCACTGGCCGATCTCGATGCGGTCATCGCAGGAACGGCTGACCGCTATGCTGGGTAGTCGGCTGGTCAGTTTCAGGAGCGGGTGACGGGACGGTGCGTGTAGAGTGTCCGGAGACTGTAATAACGCCCCAGCCGGCCGCCGCAGGGTGCCAATGTCTGACATAATTTTATATTCACGAATTGCGTGTGCCCGGATATGGAACACGGAGATGCATCGTGCGTGCTCGGGGCTGACCGACCGACAGCAGAAACCACGGATCAGGAGTCGGATGATCCGTCCTGCGACGAGATTGCGATCGAGTACCGGCAGCCGGAGCCGGACGTGGAGTCGCTATCCTAAGAGCGGCGGCTATTCGATGACGACCGATTCCTCGCCATCGAGGACGTGTGCAGCCGCGTCGCCGTCGCTGGCCTCGATCTCGCTGACCCACTCGTCGGTATCGACCTCGATCGGCGGGAACGTGTCGTAATGCATCGGGAAGGCGTGATCGACGCCGAGCCACTCGACGGCGACGGCAGCCTGCCACGGTCCCATCGTGAAGTGGTCGCCGATGGGGACCGCCGCGGCGTCGGGATCGAGATACGGGCCGATCACGTCCTGCATCTCGCTCATCAGGCTTGTGTCGCCGGCGTGGTAGAAGCTCGTCGCGTCGCTGTCGCTGGCCGGTTCGGCGTCGCCGATCACGAAGCCGGCGGGCATCCCGCCCTCGTACTCGTGGTCGGTGTTGATGCCGTTGGTGTGGTCGGCCCGGACCATCGAGACGAACGCGTCGCCGCATTCGACGGTGCCGCCGAGGTTCATGCCGATACCGCCGACAGCCTCATCGAAGCCGAGTTCGGCCTGTGCGTAGCTGACGATCTCGGGCGTGGCAACCAGCGTCGCGTCCGAGAAGTGTTCAGCGTGGCCGATGTGATCGGCATGGCCGTGCGTGAGCAACACGTAATCCGGCGTCTCGACAGCCGCAGGGTCGAGATCGGTGTGGGCGTTGTCGAAAAACGGGTCGATAAGCAGGGTCGTGTCGCCAACGGCGACGTGCCATGCCGAGTGGCCGTGGTAGGTGAGTTCGAGCGACATAGTCGACTCAATCTACCGGGAGCAATCACATTAAATCTCGGCCGTGACCGTCGCCCGCCCGGTCACGCTACCGGAAGCGGTTTTGACGCCCTCGCCCGAAAGCTGGTATGCAGCACATTCGGGTTCGTGATCCGGCAGGTAGCGTGCGCCGCGGAACGCACAGTGGTGGGACAGTCAGCTTCGGCGACCGGCAGTACAACATCGACGCCGTCGACGTGTTGCCACCGTGTGAGCCGAGCAAGATCGTCTGTGTCGGGCGCAACTACGCCGATCACGCCGCCGAACGCGACGAATCCGTACCCGACCGGCCGTTGCTCTTTCTCAAACCGCCGAACACCGTCGCTGCGCCCGACTCGACGGTGCGGCTCCCGGCCGACAAGGAGCGGATCGAGTGGGAGGCCGAACTCGCCGTCGTCATCGACGAACAGTGCCGCCACGTCGACGCCGACGAGGCGATGGATGTCGTCAGGGGCTACACCTGTCTCAACGACCTCTCGAATCGTGACGACCAGTCACGGGAGCAAAACTGGGTGCGCGGCAAGGCCTTCGACAACGCCGCGCCGCTCGGCCCGGTGGTGGCGACGCCCGACGAGGTTCCCGATGACGCGACCATCGAGTTGCGGGTCAACGGCGATCAGCAGCAGGCCGCGAGTATCGACCGGTTCGTGTTCTCGGTGCCCGAGTTGATCGCCGAGGTCACTGCGTACATGACGCTGGAGCCCGGCGATGTGATCTCGACCGGGACGCCGGCGGGTGTGGGACCGCTTGCCGACGGCGATCACGTCGAAATCGAGATCGAGGGGATCGGGACGCTGGAACACGATGTGACGATTCCTGACGCGTAACGCCGATCAGCCGTCGATCTGACCCAGAATGTCGAGCTGGTGGGTGAGATAGATGAGTTCACCGGCGTCGAGTTGGTCGCGGCGGTGGGATAGCCAGTCGTCGAGATCAACCGTGATCTCCTCGTCGAGTTCGCCGAGTGCCGTCTCTACTGTGCCCAGAATATGCGAGAGGAAGTACGCCTCGTCGTCGGGGTACGCGCCGTCGGCCGGTCTGACGATCCAGTCCGAACCGGCCGCCCCGAGAATCGAGCCGCCGTCGTGCTGTTGCAGCCGTGCCAGCAGGTCGTCGCCCGCCTGACTGGAGCCGCCCGGTTTGCGATCCATGTGGCTGTGGTAGAGCCGTTCGACCTCGCTGTCGGCCGGATGTGCGGGTCGGAACCGGGTCGCCCCATCGAACGTGATCGGGAAGTAGTAGCAGCCGCCAGGCGCGAGACAGCCGAGCAACGGGTCAAGCTGGTCGAGATCGAGCAGATCGAGCAGGGCAGCGCCGACAAGGAGATCGTACGCAGTCGCCGTTTGATCGGCGTAGTCGACCGCCTCAGCGACGACCGGCTCAACCGTTATCTGCGATTCTGACGTGTCCAGCACGATCGAGTCACCCGTCGACGCCGTTGTGTCCTCGCCCGTCGAGACAGTTGTGTCCCGATCACTGGCCCACTCGCGGAGATGCCGCGGGAGAGCGTCGATGTTTGCCGCCTCGATATCGACGGCCGTGTAGTGAATCTCGCCCGCTGGAAGCAGATCCCACTCCACGGCACGGGTCACCATCGTCCCGACGCCGGCTCCGATTTCGAGAATCCGAACCGGACCGTCTGTGGCCTGTGCACGGGTGGCTAATCGATCGCGCAGTAGCCCGACGAGCCGGCGGTCTAACGACCGGTCGTCGATGGCTCGCTTGGCCCGCAGGTATCGCTGGAAGTTAGTCACGAGTCACCTCCGGGAACGCGCTCCTGCGCCAGCCAGCCGGGTGGACTGGCGGCGAGTGAAGAACGATCATACCGCGGCATCGTAGGCGGCTGACGCCTCGTCGTCCTCCCAGACGGTGACAGCCAGCTCGGTGACGGTCTCGTCGGTGACGATGTCGGTCACGCGGTCGAAGATCACGCGAGCGAACCGCTCCACGCTCGGGTTGTACCCCGCGAACTCCGGCAGATCGTTGAGCCGTTCGTCCCGATAGCGGTCGGCGAGGTCGTCGAGTGCCGCCTCGGCGTCGTCGATATCGACCAGATAGTCGTACTCGTTGAGCTCCGGGCCGCGGAACGTGAGTTCGATCCCGTAGTGGTGGGAGTGTGGCTCGCCCTCGGGACCCGGGTTCGGAACCGTGAGATAGTGCTGTGCAACGAACGCCGTCGTGACAGTCGTCGAATACATATCACCATCCACGGGCGGGAGCTACCTAAATCTGAAGCCTGGTGTAAGCACGCTTAAGGACCGCGGGCCGCTCTCACCGGGTATGCAACCGCGGGACCTCTCAGCGACCAGCCCGTACGTGCCGGGGCGGGGAATCGAGGAAGTCGCCCGCGACCTCGATCTCGATCCGGCCGACCTCATCAAACTCTCCTCGAACGAAAACCCCCACGGCTCCAGCCCGAAGGCCGTCGAGGCCGTCCACCAGCAGGCCGACGACGGCCTCCATATCTATCCCAAGGCCTCCCACACCGACCTCACCGAGAAACTGGCCAGCAGGTGGGACTGCACCAGCGAGCAGATCTGGGTCTCACCCGGTGCCGACGGCGCGATCGATTACCTCTCGCGGGCGATGCTCGAACCCGGAGACAGGGTGCTCGTCCCGTCGCCCGGCTTCTCGTACTACCGGATGAGCACGCGCCACCACCACGGCGAGATCACCGAGTACGAGCTCTCGAAGGCCGAGGGGTTCGAGCAGACGCCCGAGATGGTGCTCGATGCCTACGACGGCGAGCGCATCGTCCACGTCACGTCGCCGCACAATCCCACCGGCACCGAGTGGACGCGCGCCGAGATCAGGACGCTCCTCGGCGAGGTCGACGACGAGACGCTGGTCGTCGTCGACGAGGCCTACGGCGAGTACTCAGAGCAGCCGAGCAGTATCGGGCTGCTCGACGAGTACGACAATCTCGCCGTCCTCCGGACGTTCTCGAAGGCCTACGGCCTCGCCGGGCTGCGGATCGGCTACGCCGCCGTCCCCGAGTCGTGGGCTGACGCCTACGCACGAGTCAACACCCCGTTCGCGGCCAACGAGGTCGCCTGCCGGGCCGCACTCGCCGCCCTCGACGACGACGAACACGTCGAGCAGTCAGTCGACTCCGCGCAGTGGGCCCGCGAGTACATGCAGCGGGAACTCGACGCGCCGACGTTCGACAGCGCGGCCAACTTCGTGCTGGCCGATGTCGGCGATGCAGGCCGGGTGGCCGAGGCAAGCCAGCGAGCCGGTGTCATCATCCGCGACTGCAGTAGCTTCGGGCTGCCGGGCTGTGTGCGGATCTCCTGTGGCACCCGCGAGGAAACGAAAACCGCCGTCGAGACGCTGAACGGGGTTCTCGCCGAGGTGACGCCGACGTGACCGGCGGGTCGCCCACAGAGCGGATTGCCGTCACGGGAACGCCCGGCACGGGCAAGACAGCCGCGACGAACCAGCTGGACGAGACAGCGGTAACGCATCTCAACGACGTCATTCGAGACCACGACCTCTACACCGACCGCGACGCCGACCGCGACTCGCTGGTGACCGATCTCGACGCCGTCCGCGACCATATCGGCGAGTGGACCGGGGTGCTCGAATCCCATCTCGCGCACCACTTCGAGGCGGATCGCGTCGTCGTCCTGCGATGTGAGCCAACCGTGCTGGAGGACCGACTCGAAAGCCGTGGTGAGTCAGCCGCGAAAGCAAGCGAGAACGCCGAGAGCGAGGCCCTCGACGTGGTGCTCTCCGAGGCGGTCGACCAGCACGGCGAAGCTGCTGTCTACGAGATCGACACCACCGAGCGGGAGCCAAGCGAGGTTGCCGACGAGATCAGGGCCGTGCGAGACGGCGACCGCGAGCCACAGGCCGGGATCGTCGACTTCACGGGGTATCTCGTCGGATGACGCTCGACAAGCTTCGCCCGCTGGCTGATCGCCTGCTGACACCGTTTGTCGACACCGCCGATACGGTCGGGCTGACACCCAACAGCGTGAGCGTACTGTCGCTTGGCGTCGCGCTGGCGGCCGCGGGCGGGTTTCTGCTGGCCGAGCCGCGGTGGTACGTCGTCGGTAGCCTGCTGGTCTTCGCCAACGGCTGGCTCGACCTCATCGACGGCGCGCTCGCCCGCCGGCAGGAGATCGCCTCCGACGCCGGTGACCTGCTGGATCACGTTATCGACCGCTACGCGGACCTCACGATCATCGGCGGGCTGGCCGCCGGTGTCGGCAGTTTCGCCCTCGGCTTCCTCGCCGTCACGGGCGTGTTGATGACCTCCTATCTCGGCACACAGATTCAGGCGGTCGGCCTCGGCCGGAGTTACGGCGGGCTCGTCGGCCGGGCCGACAGGCTGGCGCTGATCGGGATCGCCGGCTTCGTTGCGGCAGCCTACGGTGGCGCAGTCGTCGCAGGATTCGGTGTGATCGACCTCCTGCTCGTCTTCTTCGCGGTGGTCGGACACATCACCGCTTTCCAGCGGTTCTGGGGCGCATGGGGCGACCTCTGAGCCGGCGAAGGCGCGAGCACCAGCGGGGGTGGCGCATGCTTTATACAGGGTCACACGTTACGCGGTGGTATGGCACAGTGTGAGATGTGTGGAGCCGAGGGGTCGTCGCTCACCACCACGAAAGTCGAGGGGGCTGAACTGGAACTCTGCGACGAGTGTACGGACTTCGGGACGGAGGTCAAAACGGAGTCCTCGTCGTCGGGATCGAGCAAGTACTCCACCTCGGGCGGCAATTCGACCTCGGGTAGCTCGGGCAGTTCGGGCAGCAGCACGTCGACATCGGGCGGCTCGGGCAGTTCGGGCGGCGGGTCGAGCCGCTCGCGGTCGGACATGTTCGACGATATGGACGAGATCGCCGGCGACTACGACGACCGCATCCGGAATGCTCGCGAAAGCGAGGGGCTGACACAGGAGGATCTCGCCGACGACCTCAACGAGAAGGCGAGTCTCATCCGCAAGCTCGAACGCGGTGACGTGTTACCGAGCGACGAGGTGCGGGGAAAGCTCGAATCGAAGCTTGGGATCGCGCTCACCGAGGGCACCGATGTCGAGGACACCGAGTGGTCCGGCAACGCCAGCGGCGAGATGACACTTGGCGACGTTGTCGAGCGGAAAGACGACTGATTCTGCCGGGCGACAGGTGCCCGGCGCTGATTTCGCGACTACCGTTACACCGGCAGCGAATCGCTGTCGGTATCGTCAGGGTCATCGGTGTCGTCAGAATCGCCCCGGCCGTAGGCACCCTGCAGATACTCGTGCAGGTAGTCGACGGTCTGTGGGTCGTAACTCCAGAAGCCATAGAACTCGCCCGCGCCGCGATCCTCGGCCAGGAGCGCACACTTGTTCTCGTCGACGCCGTCGCCGTCGTAGACGACGAACCACGTCTTTCTGAGCTCGTCGTCGCGCTCGATATGGAGCGTAAACCCCTCCGCATCGGGCGTGGCCGACGGTTCGCTGACCGGCGCGGCGTACGCGTGCACCGAGAGGTCGGTGTTGGCACCCAGCTGATTGTAGGTCTCGACCTGTCCCGACAGCACCTCGACCGTCTGAAAGCCAGCGTGGAGTTCGCCGCTGCCGACGCGCCACGCCCGATCCTCGATCTCCCGGGAGGCCATGAACATCTGCTTGATCGAGTAGGAGGTAAACAGCGTCTCCTCGAGGTGGTCGAGGACCGGCTCGCTGTAGGCAGCCGGCGACATGGTCGGGTCGTCAAGATCGTCGGCCGGGATATCGTCGGCCGAGACATCGCCACCGCTCGTATCATCAGGGTCGAGCTGGTCGTCGCCACGCGCCTCCTCGTCTGCCGTCGCCGCAACCTCGGCATCGGCCGCGTCGATACTGCCGGCGTAGATATCGTCGAGATGCATCGCGGTCACGAAGGTGCCCTGTCGACGGAGGATGGCGAACCGGGTTGGTTCGTCCGGCATCTCGCGGCTCTCCACGGAAACGTTGCGGTTGGCGTACTGCGCGCTGAGGTCCTCGACGACGTGCTCGGGTGTATTGACGGCTGTCAGCGTCAACTCGCGGGCCTCGACGTCGGCGATTAGTTCACGCAACGACACGTTCGTGTAACTCCTCGTCGGCCCCCCAAATGATTGTTGGGGCTGTGACATCGGCACTGACAGGGTCAGCGGGCTGTGACGAGAACCGCGATAACGAGACTGAAAGGTGAACCTATTTGGTGTCGGCCACGAACGATCTGGTATGTTCATTCTGGTGAACCTCAAGGCGTACCCGTGTGATCCGATTGCCGTCGCAACCGCCGCCCGCGATGTAGCCGAGGAATCCGGCGTCCGCATCGCCGTCTCACCGCAGGCCGCCCAGATCGACACCGTCTCCGAGACCGGTGTCGAGACGTGGGCCCAGCACGTCTCGGCCAACGGCCACGGGAGCTTCACCGGTAGCACGCTCGCCGAGGCCGTCGCCGACGCCGGCGCGGAGGGGACCCTCATCAACCACTCCGAGAACCGCCGCACGCTCGACGAGATCGACACCGCGGTCAAGGCCGCCGAGCGCGCCGGCCTCGAAACCTGCGTCTGTGCGAACAACCCTGACCAGATCGCCGCCGCGGCCGCTCTGCAGCCCGACTCCGTGGCCGTCGAGCCGCCGGAACTCATCGGCGGCGACGTATCGGTCGCATCAGCCGACCCGGACATCGTTACCGACGCCGTCGATGCCGCTGGCGGCGTTGACGACGCTGTCGACGTATTCTGTGGCGCTGGTATCTCGACGGGTGACGACGTGATCGCCGCACAGGAGCTCGGCGCCGAGGGCATCCTGCTCGCAAGCGGCGTCGCCAAGGCTGACGACCCGCGGGCAGCACTCGAAGACCTCGTCGCCGACCTCTGAGACGCGACGACCGCTCTATTACCGGCCCGGGTCTGTCCAGTCGTCGATCGAGGGTTCGGAGACCGAATCGATGAAGCTCGCCTCGACCGCCTGGACCATCGTCGACAGCTCCGACTCCGAGAGCTGATCCGCGTAAGCCTCCCGGATCAGATCGGGGATCGCGTACGCGTAGCGGCCCTCACCGACGTGGCGGATGAGCTGGGACTGCCGGAGTGGCCGATTCCGGCTGTAGGCCAGCTGGTGGTCGTCGTCGCCACCGGCGGCGATGTGGGCCGAGACCGGCTCGCTCTCCGTTCCTCGCGGTAGTGTCGCAACATGCCGACCGACAGGAGCGGCAGGTCGTCGATCCGACTGCTGAGTTCCGACACCACGGCCTGTCGCGTCCCAAGCTGGACGGCCTCGGCGAACTCCATAGCCTCCTCGGCGATATCGCTCTGCGTGACGGTGCCGAACCGCTTGGTGATCGACTCCTCGTCGTCTGTGTCGGTCCGCTCGACCTCGGTGGGTCCCGACACCTCCGAGGGGTCGACGGGATCGGGGTTGACACCGACCGCCTGGTCGTACTCGTCGCTATCCGAATCATCGCCCGACTGATCGCCTGATTGGTCGGGTATCTCGTCGGGAACGAGCGCGCTCATCTCCTCGGCGTCGAGGTCGGCCGACTCGACCGCCTCGGCCAGTGCCTCGGGGTCGACCGATCCATCGGTGTCAGGGCTGGCAGTATCAGGAGATTCTGTGTCGCCGTCGGTGGCTGGGGTCGCCTCGGTTTCGGAGGTTGATGCGTCGGCGTCATCGGCAGCACTCCCCGCCGTAGCGTCGGCATCGCCTGCTGCCGCATCTGGCGGCGAGTCATCGCCGCCGCGGTAGCTCGCCTGCGACCGCTGGAGCATGGCCTGGGCGAACTGGTCGGCCATCCGGCTCAGGTCGCGGGCCTCTTCGAGCTCGCGTTCGAGTTCCTGTATCCGGGCCTCCTTCTTGTCGAGTTCCTGCCGGAGGTCGGCCAGCTCGCTCTCCCGGCGGGCTTTCTCCTCGGAGATCTCGGTGAGTTCGTCGACGAGATCGTCGCTGACGGATTTGAGTTCCGGCTGTTCGATCTCGTCGAGACCGGGCGTCGCCCCGGCGTCGAAGGTCTTCTTGCGGTGAAACTGGACGCGGCGCACGTCGGCCGACCAGTCGGCGACGAGGAACCCCTCACCGTCACCCAGCTCCTCGACGGCATCGGCGTACTCCGAGCCGAGGATACGACCGACAACCTTGGTGTCGTTGCGCCACGTCAGGCGGTGCCAGACGAGCCAGTCACACTGGGTGATGAAGTCCTTTTTTACGTCCGCGGGTCGCTGGCTGATGCCGACGATGCCGAGCCCGTGTTTCCGGCCGCGCTTGCCGATCTTGATCAGCATCTTGCCGACCTCGTCCATCCCGCTCTGTTCGGGAATGTACTCGTGGCACTCTTCGACGATCATCAGGAACGGCTTCTTGAGTTTTTTCTCCTTGGCAAAGAGGTGGCGTGTAGTTTCCAATACCAGCTCGTCGGCGTCGGCACTGTCGAGATAGCCTGAGACGTCGAGAATGATGGGAATGTTCTCTTCGAGGGCGAGCGAGGCGATCTTCTCGGCGTGGTCGGCGGTGACCTGGATATCGCACTCCTCGTCGGCCCCGACATGGAGAATCTCGTAGGCCTCCTTGAGCCCGTAGTACTCGCCGTCGCGGTCGACGATGAGGACGGGGAAGTTGTTGTCCAGCAGGTTTTCGAGGATGACCGAGGCCGTGTTCGATTTCCCGCTGCCGCTCTTGCCGGTGATGAAGCCGCGGCCCGTGAGCAGGTCGACGACGGGTAGCGAGACGGGGGTTCCCGACTTGATGTCGTCGGTCCCGCTGGGGCCGGCACTCACGTCCGCGACCGTGATCGTTTCCTCGTTACTCATTCACTTGCCTCAACGTCTGCGTGAGCACACATAGTTCCTGCTGTCGCTGACATCGGTTGGGGCCGAGTCCGTTCCCTCGGATAGCCGGCCGAATCGACAGCGAGCCTCAGTCGAACTCGCCCAGCGACGACTGTCCCGACCGCTCGCTGGGTGCTGTATCGCTGTCGTCGTCGCTCCTCGCGTCGGCGTCCCCATCTCCGTCGGTCGTCCACTCGGTCAGCGGCGCGTCGGTCTCGGTCGTCGTGACCGATTCCGACCAGTCACTGGCGGCAGACTCCCGCAACGAGTCGAGGTCGCCGTCGCTCTCGAAGCCGTCGAGTGTCGACTGATCGCGCGCGCCAAAGTGGAGGTTCGAAACGCGAACGCCCAGCTTCCGGACCTCGCTGTCGGCAAACTCCGCAAGGAGGTCCAGCGCAATCGACTCGACGAGGTCGGGGTCGTCGACGGGGCCGGGCAGCGAGGCCGCGCGGGTGTTGATATCGAACGGCGGCGTGACGACCTTGATCCCGACCGTCCGGTACATCGCGTCGCGGCTCCGGGCGCGGCTGGCGACATCGGCAGCCAGCGCGGCCAGTCGCTCGCGTTTCGCCTCGCTGTCGGCGGTCGCCTCGGTGAACGCCGACTCCCGCGAGAGGCTCTTCGGCCGGCCGGTCGGCGTCACCGCGCGGTCGTCGTCGCCGCGAGCGCGGTCGTAGATCGCCCGGCCGCGCTCGCCGAAGCGGTCGACGAGCGCGGCGGGGTCGGCGTGGGCGAGGTCGCCGGCGGTCTCGATATCCATCTCGCGCAGTTCGCTGGCGGTGACAGGGCCGACGCCGTGGATCGCCTCGACCGACAGCGGCGCGAGAAAGTCCTCGACCGCGCCGGGCGGGACGACGGTGAGGCCGTCCGGCTTGTCGTGGTCGCTGGCGATCTTCGCGGTCGCCATGTTCGGCGCGACGCCGACGCTGGCCGGGACGCCGACCTCGCGGGCGATCCGCTGTCTGACGTGGCGGGCGTACCCCTCAGCAATCGTCCGGCTGTCGGCCGTGGCCGTCGCGTCGGCGTCGCCCTCAGTGTCGTTCCCATCGTCGACCCGATCCCAGCTCGTGCGGTTGGTCACGTCGAGATACGCCTCGTCGATGCTCACCTCGCGGACCACGTCGGCGCTCTCCTGCAGTATTTCCTTCACGTCGCCGGCGACATCCTCGTAGAAATCGAGATCGACGGGCCGGTAGTAGCCTGCGTCGTCGTCGCTGTCGGTCTGGTCGCTGTCGGCAGCTTCGGGGTCGCTCTCGACTGATTCGCCGTCAGCGTCATCCTCGGCGCGGGGCAACAGTTCGAGCGCCTCGCTGATCGCCTGCGCGCTCTCGATCCCGTACTCGCGGGCCTCGTAGCTCGCGGTTGCGACCGCGCCGTGGGACTCGCCCGCCTCGTAGCCCATCCCGACGATGACGGGTTCGCCGCGGAGGGTGGGCTCGCGGAGGCGTTCACACGAGGCGTAAAAGCAGTCCATATCGACGTGGAGGATGATCCGCGGCTCGTCGTCGCGTTCGGTGTCGGTGAACGCGTCGAAGGTCACGCCGACCATCTCCGCCGACGATACCCGCCCGATACCATACTGCTGGTTTGCGATGTCAGCGTGAAGATACTGACGGCCCGTGGACCGCTCATGCTCTGCTCAGCCGCCACCGACTGGTCCAGCGAACTAGCTGATCGAGGGCAGTCTCGGCGGGATCGGCGTCCGCGTGATCTCTGTCGGAGAGAACTGCCCGAGAGGATCCGTACCCCGAAGCTCGTTCCGATAGCGTAGCGAACCAACATATTAGTAAGGAGTTGCGTTCGATAGCTAGACGTATTCCCAAAACATGGAACCAATCAATAAAGACGACATTACCGTCACCAAGTCGTACACTGAGTTCTCGGACGACGACCCCGGGATCGAGTACTACATCCGGCACTGGTCGGAAACACCACAGACCGTCGAGATACGCGAGCGTGTTCCCGAATCCGCCGATATCGACGCGGTCGGGTCTCACGCCTCGGGCGACCTCGCGTGGGAGAAAGATGGCCGAGAACTGGTGTTCCGTCACCGGATCGATACCGACGGAGTGACCACGGCGTACACCTATACAGAGGAGTTGGAAAATAACCTGAGTGAGTGGATGGGTGAACCGGAAATCGAGGTACTCGACGACGCCGACGAGGCCGAGACGGTGGCGTCCGCGGAGACAGTCACAACCGACGAGGAGGGGGCCGCCAGCGACGAACCGAGTACAGAACCGACGGCAGACGACGAACCGAGCGGACCAGACGTCGCCGAGATAGCCGATGCAATCGAGGATATGGCGGGCGACGAGAACATCGCAGTAGGCGACGAGAACAGCACGGCAAGCGACGAGGAGAGCTCGGTGAGCGATGAGGCTACCGCAGCGAGTGACGAAGTCGTGACAGCGAGTGACGAGGCTGTGGCAACGAGTGAAGAGACCGAAACGAGCAACGACGATAGCGCGGCGAGCGATGAGGATAGCGCGACAGGCGACGATGACGACGATGGGGAGATCGGCAGCGTCGGGGCGGCACTCAACACTCGATTTAGCGACCACGACGACCGGATCGAGGAACTGCTCGACAGGGCCGACACTCACGAGGCGAAGATCGATTCGCTCGAAGCCGCGACCGCAGCCCACACCGACGAGATCGATGCGGTCAAAAACACCACCAAGGACCACGGTGAGACAATCAACACACTCGCCGAGCGGACCTCGCAAAACGAGGCCAACATCGACGACATCTCCGACGGTATCGAAGCAGTTGCCGACTCACTGGCGGACCTCAGCGACGAGGCCGACGACCGCTTCGAGGCGGCCGACAAGCAACGGGATGCGCTGGCCGCCCGGATCGACGACCACGCCGACCACCTGTCCGATCTCGCCGCGGATATTGAGTCGATCAGCGAAGATGTCGCCACGCTCGAAGCCCGGCTGGACGACGACGGCGACATCGACGAGCGCATCGCCGACCTCGAGGCCGAAATCGACGAGTTCGCGCAGTGGCGAGAACAGATCACCTCGACGCTGATGACCGTCGGTGGTGGCGACGACGAATAGCGGCCACAACCCACACGCCGGCCGGTTCCGCTGCTGTCGGTTTATTCGCGGTGATGGTCGCAAACGAGTAGTCTGGCGATCCGGACCGTCGCCTCGATTTTGGGGTTCTCCCGTACCTCGAAGGCGCCGGCCTCCGCGCGGGCGACGAACGACTTCAACCGGTCGATGTCGTCGGCCGACAGCGGGCCGACCGATACGTCGCCGCGCTCGTAGGCCCGAGTTGCGCGAACGACCGGGTCGTGATGTTCGGGCTTGTTGACAAACTCGAAGCCGTTCGTCTTGGTTTGCTCGCCGGTGATCGCGTCGTCGACGGCGTCGGTAACCTCGTCGATCAACTCGCTGGCGACCGTATCACTGACGATTGAGCCACCGGCGATAGCGATATGCTCCTCGTCGCTCGAATCCGCAGCCTCCCCGCTGGCGGGTGTCGGGTCGTCGTGACGGCCAGTTGAGAAGCTCATGTGTGGGAGTCGGTCGACGGCATTCCGAGGACGCGCCACTTCACGCGGGTGGCGAGGCCGGCTTCACGCCACTGTCGTTCGACGGCGCGCTCCTGCTCGACGTACTCGACGAGCTCGGTCGTCTGCTCGTGCTGTTCCAGCAGCTGCTGTTTCTCTGACTGCAGCCGATCACGCTCCGCTTCGAGTTCCGCGACCCGATCACGGAGCTGCTCGGCTTCGGCCTCCAGGGATGCGACCCGATCTGCCTGGTCGCTGCCGTGCCGGAGCGCGTTTCTGATCGCCTCGGCGTTGTTCTCGCCCGCCTCGGCGGTCACCTCGCGAACGTATGAAGCGAGTTCAGCATCCAGTGAGACACTGGTGCGCATAGTTCACCACATGAAAGACCCGGTAATAAGCACCCGTCAGACAGGCGTCAGCCACGCGCTTGCCAATGGTTCGGTGTTACGCCGTTCGGAGCGGTTTCACCGATGGCTGTGAGGGAGATTCACCACAGAGGAAAGCATGAACGTTTCGCCGCTCGCTGCCCAATGGTTATGTGTGTTCCCACTAAAGTGGGAACCATGAGCACCGAACGCCGTGTCGATCCGAAAGGCCGCGTAACGCTTCCTAAGGAGATTCGAGAGCAACTGGGGATCGAACCGGGCGAATCCGTCGAGATCACCGTCGACGACGGGCAGGTCGTCATTCGCCACGGTCGACACCACGAGGGGTCGTTCAGATCGCTTCGCGGCTGTCTCACCGCAGACACGAAGCGCGAGGAGGCGCCGGAGATGGACCCGCTTGCACTGAAAGACGACTGGACGAACGGGCTACCGGAGTAATGGTCTGTATCGACGCCAACGTCTGGATCTACTACTTCGACGCGACGCTGCCGGAACACGAACCCGTCGCCGACCGGCTGGACGCACTGGAGGCCGACACGCTGTTCGTGACCAGCGTCCTCCAGATGGAGGTCGTCCATTACCTCGCCAATCAGCAGTCCGAGAGCGAACACCTCGTTTCTCAGTTCCTCGACCTCAACGATGTCACGGCGGTCCCGCTCACCACGGCCGACGTTAGGCGGGCGGGCGATATTCTCCACGAGTACGCCAACAGCGGTATCGGTGGGCGCGACGCGTCCGTCCTCGCGGCTATGGACCGCTGTGGCGTCGACACGCTGTGGACACACGACGCGGCGTTTCGAACGGTTGCCACCGAGTTCGGGATGCGCGTCGTCGATCCCGTCGAAGAGAACACAGAAACCTGATTGCTGCCGACCGGAACGCGGTCGAAGAGACCTATTTCAGTCGTTCCTGCAAGAAGGAGGGGTGGGCCGCGGTGACACCGTCGATAGCGAGGAGGTCGTCGCTGATGATATCGCCCAGCGAGTCGCCATCGGGGGCCCGGATCTCCGCCATCAGCATGTGGTCACCCGAGGAGCTGTAGAGCTTCTCGACCGGATCGAGCGCCTTGAGGTTACGAGTCGCCTCGACGTACTGGTCGCTGGCGACATCCATCCCGACCATGGCGATGCTCTGTGAGGAGAGCTTCTTCGGATCGACATCGGCCGAGTAGCCGACGATCACGCCCTCCTCTTCGAGTTGCTCGATGTATTTTCGCACTGTCGGTTTCGAGACATCGGCCCGGTTGGCGATCTCCGAGTAGGAGGCCTGGGCGTCGTCCTCTAGAACAGAGAGGATTCGATCTTGGGTCGAGGTTGTGCTCATACCCTATACTTTCCATCCAACGAAAAATACCTTGCGAACCGAAAAACGGGTTTGTGTAGCCGCAACCCACGCCCAGAGGGGAACGTGGTGGTTACTTGTGCTGATCGAGGAACAGCTCGGAGGACTGTTCCCACTCGTAGTCGTCGTCGAAGTAGCGCTCGGCCAGCGGCTCCTCGGGCATCTCGCCGATGGCGCGTTTCTCCTGACCGTAGGACGGCCGGTCTTCCTCGACGTAGTAGCGGCCGGTGAGCACCTTGCCCTCGTGGAGCGATTGCTCGGTTTCGGCCATCATGTCGGCGGCCTCACGCCGGTCGGTCTTGTCGAACTCGTAGTCGTCGGAGTCGTTGACGTCGATGTAGGGGACGTACTGCTTGGCGTCCTTGTTCCACGTCGGACACTGCGTGAGGAAGTCGATGTGGGCGAAGCCGTCGTGCTCCATCGCCTCGACGATGATCTCCTTGGCCTGATTCGGGTTGACCGCGGCCGTCCGGGCGACGTACGACGCCCCGGCGTTCAGCGCCAGCGACAGCGGGCGAAGCGGCTCCTTCGCGCTGCCGGAGGGCTGAGTCTTCGACTTGTGGCCCTTCGGGCTCGTCGGCGAGGTCTGGCCCTTCGTGAGGCCGAAGATCTCGTTGTTGAACACGATGTAGGTCATATCGTGGTTCTCGCGGGCGGTGTGCATGAAGTGGTTCCCGCCGATCCCGTAGCCGTCGCCGTCGCCGCCAGCGGCGATCACTTCGACGCCAGGGTTGGCCACCTTCGCGGCCCGGGCAACCGGCAGCGAGCGACCGTGGATCGTGTGGAACCCGTAGCTGTCGAAGTAGCTGTTGAGCTTGCCGGAACAGCCGATGCCGGTACACAACAGCATCTCCTCGGGCGACTTGCCGAGTTCCTCGGAGGCACCTTTCAGCGCCTTGAGGACACCGAAGTCACCGCAGCCGGGACACCACGTCGCCTGCGGTTCGAGTTCCGGTGTGTAGTCGTCCTGTTCAGTTGGCTGTCCGTCGCCGATGGCTGAGAATGCACTCATTGTTAATCACCTGCTGCTGGAACGAATTTGGTTTCCGTACTCGAGAGCTCGCCGCCCTCGATGATCTTCGTTTCGAACCCGTCAACGATGTCGAGCGGTTCGAACGGGTTGCCGTTGTACTTCAGGAGGCTCGACAGTTTCTCGCCGTACTGGCCGAGTTCCTTCTGGGTGAGACCGCGGAACTGCGCCGTCGAGTTCATCTCGACGACGAGCACCTCGTCGACGCTCTCGATGAACTCGGTGACCTCCTCGACCGGGTACGGTGCCATATCGGAGACGCCGATGGCCTTCACCGAGTGGCCCTGCTCGTTGAGCATGTCGACGGCCTCCTCGACGGTGCCCTGCTGGCTGCCGAACGTCATGAGGCCGTAGGTTGCCTCCTCGGGACCGTAGTAGGTCTGGTGGCTCTCGCCCTGTAGCTCCTCGTGGATCGCGTCGATCTTGTCGAGTCGGCGGTTGACCTGATTGACGCGGTTTTCCGGCGATTCGGAGATGTGGCCCTCGGGCTGGTGTTCGTTCCCCGTCGCGAGGTAGCGACCACCTTTCTGGCCCGGGATCGACCGCGGGCTGACGCCGTCCTCGACGTCGTGCTGGAAGCGACTGAACTTCCCGCTCTCGTCGTGGGGGGCGTCTTCGAGTTCGGCCTCGGTGAGCGTCGAGCCCAGCGAGGGGTTGGGTGCCTCCTCGAAGTGTGAGGCTGGCAGACTGACCATCTCGCCGCCGAGCTTCTGATCGTAGAGGACGATCGAGGGGATCTGGTACTCGTAGGCGATCTGGAACGCCTTGCGGGTCTGCGTGTAGGCCTCCTCGACCGTGCCGGGCGCGAAGACGATCCGGTGGGAGTCGCCCTGTGAGGTGTAAAGAACGTGTTCGAGGTCAGCCTGTTCGGGTTTGGTCGGCATGCCAGTCGAGGGGCCGGCCCGCATCGCCTCGATGAGGACGACCGGCGTTTCGGTCATCTCTGCGAGACCGAGCGGTTCGCTCATCAGCGCGAAGCCACCGCCTGAGGAGCCAGACATCGCCTTCGCACCGGCGTGGCTCGCACCGACCGCGAGTGCCGCCGCGGCGATCTCGTCTTCAACCTGCTCGGAGACGCCACCGATTTTCGGCAGGTTCTTCGACATGATCGTGAAGACCTCGGTCCACGGGGTCATTGGGTAGCCCGAGATGAACCGACAGCCCTCGTCGATAGAGCCATACGCGATGGCGTCCGAGCCCGACATGAGCACCTGCTCTTCGTCGTGGCTGCCCTCGGGGATCTTCACGTCGTGGGCATCGACATCGTACTCCTCCTCGACCATGTCGTGGGCCTTGTGGAGGATTTCGATGTTCGGGTCGAGGATCTTGTCGGGCATTGCCTCGGTCATGAGCTCCTCGATCCAGTCGAGATCGATCCCGGCCAGCGCACAGGTCGCGCCGACGCCGGCGGTGTTGCGCATGACCTCGCGGCCAACGTCGCGGGCCATGTTCCGGAGGTCGATGTCGTAGACGTACCAGTTGTTCTCCTCGACGCGGGCGTCGAAGTCGTCGATCTCGGAGGCATCGAGCAAGCCCGAGTCGTAGATGATGACGCCGCCCTCGTGGAGGTCGTCGAGATTCTCGGAGAGGGGTTTGATCTCCTCGTTGCCGTAGATGGAGTCTTCCTGTGGGTTGCGGGCGAATGAGTCACCCAGCGCCAGCAGGAAGTTGTAGCCGTCACCCCGTGATTTCACCGCATCGGGGCCAGCACGAATCTCGGTGTAGGTGTGACCACCGCGAATGCGCGACGGATAGTGTCGGTGTGTGAATACGTCCAGGCCGGAACGCATCAGCGCCTTGGCGAAGTTCTGGCTCGTCGAGGCGATCCCGTCTCCGGACCCCCCGGCGATTCGCCAGATGAGTTCGTTGTTAGTCATAGGTTGGCATCACGGCCCCTCTGGGCCACTAGTATAGGAAAGTTGCTGGCCGCGGGTAAAAGAGTTTGCTATGGATTAGCAAGGAAAGATAATGATAAACCCTGATTCGTGGACAGTCGTGCAATATTCGACACCAAATGGCGTGATATCAACAGACTTGTACGTTCACACGGTCGGGACAGAGAGAACATGTGGGCTGATACCACACACCTTCCAAACAGGGCCCGAAGACGGTTGAGCCGTGTGGCGTATGTCGTGTCAGCTGCCAACAAGGTTATCTGGGAGATACGGCACAGCCATAGGCGGTGCCGACTGGCGGCTACTGACGGCAGAACGGATGTAGCGACCCGCAGAAAGATACTCGCGGCTCGTACCAGAGATAGCGAACTGATACTGTGTGAATTTTGTCATGAAGCGTGTCTCAGAATGGATTGAATTTATTAAATTGTAACGTAATACTATGTTATGGCCACGTCTTCCATAGATGAGCCCCGGGTACTCATCGTCGACGACGAGGAGCCGATTGCTGACCTCTACCAGCATCACCTCAGTGATAGCTATGATGTTCGGAAGGGATACGGCGGCGAAGAGGCGCTCGAAAAGGTAGACGAGACGGTCGATGTGGTGTTGCTGGATCGTCGCATGCCTGATCTCAGTGGCGACGAGGTGCTGACACGGATTCGTGCAAAGGACTTCGACTGTCGGGTGGTGATGGTGACTGCGGTTAACCCCGAAGCCGATATCGTGGAGATGCCGTTCGACGACTATCTAAACAAACCAGTTGATAAAGATACGTTGCTTGACGCTGTTGCCCACCAGCTCACGGTGAGGAAGTACGGCGAGACGTATCAGGAACTGAATCAGGCGTGCGCGAAAATAGACGCATTAGAGGCGGAGAAAGCGACAAACGAACTCGAAGAGATCCCCGAGTATCAGGAACTAAAAGAAAAAGTTGATAGGCTCAGAACGGAGCAGGAAGAACTGTTAGAGGAGCTAAACTACTTCGAAGCCGCCACCGCCTGGGAATAAGAGCCCAGTCTATGGGCGGGTGACACGTTTCCGTGTGCAGCGCGTTTTAGAATCATTGTCAATCGAAATTAGATGTGTAGATTGGGTGGTGAGATAGCAATCAGATTGGAATGGTATTCGTACTGGTGTGCAAGATACAGGGCGCGTATCTGGCACCGATGGTTCCGTGAGCTTTCACCGATGAGCACCGTCTATCCCATCACAAAAGTTGCAAGACAGAATATTTAAATCGTCTATGATGATTAAATAATAGTAGTCAAATCCAAGCAATATCTAATGCAGTAAACATCCTCACTGAGTCACGTAACCAAAATTAACACATCATATAGTTATTCAACATCTTTCCCTCCATCCGCAGCTGCTACCGAGGACGAACTCGGTTCCATTGTGAGTTGGACATCACCAGAAACGTGGCTTGTTTCGAAGGTGCTCACCTCATCATAGAGATTACGGGCAAGACCAACAAGCTCATCGACTCGGTCTGAGGCTGTCGAAAGTGATGAGGATTGCTCCTCAGTAGTTGTCGAGACACTATTCGCCTCGCTTGTGGTGGTGTCGCTCATGGAGGAAACCTCATCAATCATCGCAGCCACTTCTTCGGATGAGGCAGCCTGATCGTCCGTCGCACTGCTTATTTCGGTGATGCCATTTTCGGCCTCATCAACCGCATCAGCGATTTCATCGAACAACTCAATTGTCTCCTCGATGGTTTCCGATCCACGGGTGACTTGCTCGGTCATTTGCTCAATATCTGCGACGGTTTCGTCAGTCACCGACTGTATATCTTCAATCTGAGCCTCAATTTCACTCGTGGCTTCCTCAGATTCCTCGGCCAGTGATTTTACCTCGTTGGCAACGACAGCAAAGCCCTCACCGGCTTCACCAGCCCGCGCGGCTTCAATCGACGCGTTGAGTGCGAGGATATTCGTCTGTTCGGCAATATCTGAGATTAGGGTGACTACCTCACCGATCTCTTCGACTTTTGCATTGAGCGTTTGGACCTGTTCAGTAACCTTCTCCGTCTGGGATTCTATTTTTGTCACTTCGTCAGTCGCTTCAGATGCATATTGCCGACCTGTTTCGCCCCGTTCAACGGCTGTCTTTGCTGTCGCGGATACTTCGTCGGCGGAAGAAGCGATTTCTTCAATCGTTGCCGACATGTCGCTCACTTCACCGGCAACACTCTGCAACCGGTTGTTTTGTTCATTCGCACGCTGGGCGATTTCTTCGACTGAGCGTGCAACATCTGTACTGGCTTGTTCAACCTCGTCGGTAGTAGTTGAAACCTCCTGACTGGTTGTTGAGACAGTGTCCGCGAACGACTGGATATCGACGACTGTCTCCTCCCATTCGTCAATCATACTGTTGAATGACTGGGCGATATCAGCCATTGCCTCATTATCAACATCTTCGTTGAGTCGCTGTGTAAGATCACCATCAGCACAGGCGGCAATTGTATCCTCGTACGCTTGGGCGGTGGCTTCCAACTCTTCTTTCAGCTGGGCCATCTGTTCGCGCTGTTGCTCTGCGTTTTGTTGTTGCTGTTTGGCTCGCTCGCGCTCCTGTTCAATATCCTCTTTCGCTTGTTCGACTTCTGCGATTTGTGCTTCTACCTCGTCACGGGCTTTGACCAGTGACTGCCAGTGGAAGAGAATCGATACCGATAGCATACTAACGAAGACGGCGTGAATCCCACCCCACACCACCGGTTTCGCCATTGCAGCCGGGTGATTGTAGACGCTGAACCACTCGATAAGCCCAAAGACGCTGTGTTGCCCGGCGACATAGCCGATAGCGACGCCAAACGGCACCCAGTCTTCGTAGAGGGCAACAACACCGACGCCGACAAAGTAGAGGAAGTGAGCCTCAATAAACCCACCTGTGAAATACGCGAGTGTCGCCGCATTCGTCATGAACCCAAATGAGGACAGTGCGGTACGAACACGGCGGGGAAGCGTCGGGATTGCTGCCACTATTAGCAGTGCAGCAACGAGACCAACGCCGGCTATTGAGTGTGAAAGCGGGATGGTAGGCAACTC
>KI543221.1:16418-19445 GCA_000496215.1 uncultured archaeon A07HN63 | reverse complement strand
GGTATAGAGCACAGTCTTTGAATGGTAAGAACCCACTGTGCGGAATACAAACTCTGTATCATGCACGCGACTCCTGACGCTATTTAGACGAATCCCCGTGGCAAGCTTTCTATGACACGCTATTCTGTGTGGGCAAAGAGTGATACCGCTGGCAACCCCACAATAGAGTATGGATTCGATCCGCTGTACAGACTGCAACGAATCGATCACACCAACTCCCGATAGCTACTGGCTAACGTGTGGTGGCTGTGGCGAGCGACTGTTGCCCGCCGCTGGCTGCTGCTAGTCCTTCACGTTCTCTTCGTGGCCACACTGGTTGCATTCTGATCGAGTGTGGACGTAGCTACAGGCCTTGCAGTGGCCGCTGTCGTCGAACTCACCGCCGTCGCAGGCCGGTCTGGTACACGCCCAGTCGTTTGCGCCGCAGTTGGAACAGACGCTCATTGCTCCTGTATCGGGCCTGCGGCGGAAATAGCTGCTGTCGAATCGGCTGCGCGGCCCTGCTCTTCAACAGTAACTCAATCCATGGAGCATGTGAACGCACGAGAGTTATCCCACCACGGAACGGGGGTCAGTCCAAGACGAGTGCGATACCGACTCCGAGCAGAATCAGTGCCGACAGCAACACCACCGCATAGAACATGAACCGGTCGCTTCCATCCATCGGTAGGGTATAATCGACTGAGGAACTTATACATGACACTTGGTGCGCCACCATAATCGATGCCTCGTCGCAGGCGTTGATCAGAGCCACTCGCTGGCTGGTTCGCCAACTGATAGAAGTATCGACAAATCGAATCGGGTTTCCAGCAACCCAGAGCCGGACGGGTTTGTGGCCGCCGCGACGGCAGCCGTTCGGGTCGACACTTACTCCATGTTATCGGGGCTGCGTGGGTGGTAGTCGGTATCGTACTCGCCGGGGCGGTCGTCGATGCGGTCGGGGTTGATCCGGCCGTCCAGCAGCATGAAGTCCAGCACCGTCAGCCGGAGGACCGCCTCGACGACCGGCACCGCTCGTGGCATCAACACCGGGTCGTGGCGGCCGACGACCTGAACGTCCTTGCGCTCCTCTGTCTCCCAGTCGGCGGTCGTCTGCTCTTTGGGGATGCTCGTCGGTGCGTGCCACGTTGCCTCGCCGTAGATCGGCTCGCCGGTTGTGATCCCACCCTGCAGGCCGCCGTGGTCGTTGCCGACGGGGACGGGATCGCCCTCCTCGCTGACGGTTTTGGAATGGGAGTCGCCGTCGTCGAACTCCCAGTCCTCGTTGCGCTCGGTGCCGCGCATCGTCCGGGCGTCGCGGCCCTTGCCGAACTGGAAGGCCGTCGTCGCCGGGATCGCAAACATCGCGCGACCGAGCCGCGACGGGAAGGAGTCGAACCGCGGCGCGCCAAGGCCGCGCGGGACGCCACGGCACTCGAAGTAGATCGAGCCGCCGATGGAGTCGCCCTCCTGCTGGTACTGGTCGATGGCCTCGCGCATCTCTTCGGCCGTCTCGGGGTGGGCACACCGAACCTCGTTGTCCTCGGTGTGTTCGAGCATCTCCTCGAAGCTCACCGCAGGAGCCTCGATATCGCCGACCTGATTCACGTGGGCCTTGAGCTGGATATCGTACTCGCTCTGGTCGAGCACCTGTTTGGCGATAGCGCCGGCCGCAACCCAGTTCACCGTCTCCCGGGCGGAAGAACGGCCGCCCCCGCCCCAGTTCCGCGTGCCGAACTTGGCCGAGTAGGTGTAATCGCCGTGTGAGGGCCGCGGCGCGGTGACGAAGGGTTCGTACTTGCCCGAGCGGGCGTCCTTGTTCTCGATGACCATCCCGATGGGTGTCCCGGTCGTATAGCCGTCCTGCGTGCCGGAGTTGATCGTCACGTCGTCGGGTTCGCCGCGGGAGGTCGTGATCATCGACTGGCCGGGTTTGCGGCGGTCGAGTTCCGCCTGTACTTCCTCCTCGTCGAGTTCGATGCCTGCCGGGCAGCCACTGACCGTGGCGCCCATCGCCTTCCCGTGGCTCTCGCCGTAGGTCGTCACCTGAAAGAGCCGACCGAACCGATTGCCGTTCATTACCATTCCTTGGTGGCCCGGTGCATTTGAACCTTGCAGTACGGACCAGCCGTTTGGCCCCCGAGTCGCTCCACCGCAGCCGTCGCTCGCGTCGAACGCAATCACAACCACTACCTCACCGCGCCGAGTGGCCTCCAGCATGCAACTCGGCGTAATCGGGCTCGGACGGATGGGACGGATCGTTGTCGACCGGACGCTTTCGGGTGGTCACGATGTGGTCGCCTTCGATCTCGACGACGAGGCCGTGGCGGGCGCGGCTGAGGCGGGAGCCACGCCGGCGGACTCGATCGCAGATTTCGTCGACACGCTCGGTGCCGAGAAACGCATCTGGCTGATGGTGCCAGCGGGCAAGGCCGTCGACGCGACGCTCGACGATCTCGATCCACACCTCGACGGCGACGACATCGTCGTCGACGGCGGCAACTCCAAGTTCCAGCGGTCAGTCGAACGCGCCGAGGCCTGTGCGGCCGCCTATCTCGACTGTGGGACCAGCGGCGGCCCCGCCAGCGCGGAGGCCGGCTTCTCACTGATGATCGGCGGCCCCGAGTGGGCCTACGAGGAACTCGTGCCGGTCTTTGATTCCGTTGCTACCGGCCCGGACGGTCACGACCGCATGGGGCCGTCGGGAGCGGGGCACTACGTCAAGATGGTCCACAACGGCGTCGAGTACGCGCTCATGCAGGCCTACGGCGAGGGGTTCGAACTGCTGGCCGACGGTCGCTACGACCTCGATATGGAGTCGGTCGCACGCACGTGGAACAACGGCGCAGTGATTCGCTCGTGGCTGCTGGAGCTTTGCGAGGAGGCCTTCCGCGAGGAGGGCAACCATCTCGGCGACGTGGCCGATCACATCGCCCGCGGCTCGACCGGGACGTGGACCGTCGAGGAGCCCTCGAACAGGAGTGCCGGGCCGCTGATCTATCAGCGCTGGCGAGCGGTCGATAGCCGCACGAGGGCCGGTTCTCGCGG
>KI543221.1:10748-16398 GCA_000496215.1 uncultured archaeon A07HN63 | reverse complement strand
CAATCGTGTTATCGGCGACGACGGCGAACTCCCGTGGCCGTCGATTCCCGCCGACAAGGAACAGTACCGCGACCGGATCGCCGACGACCCGGTGATTCTGGGACGGGTCACCTTCGAGTCGATGCGTGATAACCTGCCCGGCAGCGCACAGATCGTGTTGAGCCGGAGCGAACAGGCGTTCGAGGAAGCGACGGCCCACCACGCCAGCGGTGTTGACGACGCGATTGCCATCGCGGAGGACCTCGGCGCGGCGCAGGCCTACGTCATCGGCGGCGCGGTGATCTACGACCTCTTTCAGCCGCACGTCGACCGGATGGTGCTGAGCCGGGTGCCCGGCGAGTACGAGGGTGACGCCTACTATCCAGCGTGGGACGACGAAGCGTGGACACGCGAATCCACGACCGAGTACGACCGCTTCCGGCTGGAGGAGTGGGTCCGTAATGGCGACGGAGAGTAACCCGCGTCATGGCGCTGGGCGTTACATACTAACTGACTGATACAATATATCTATGTGCTATGCCCGAAGTCGAACTCGCCGATGACACCATCAAGCGACTCGACGCACTCCGGGTCGACGACGAATCCTACGATGAGATCGTTACCGAGCTCATCAATATTTACGAAACCGAGGAGTTGACGCTCTCCTACGGTGGCGATAAACTATAGTAGACGAACACTGACAGGCTGAAGCGGCGAATAATGGTAGGCTGAAACGGTGAACGTCGAGAGCCGGAACAGCGAGCAGTGGGATGACGAAACGGCGAGCGATGAGAGGTCGATAGGGAGCTGCCGGGCCTTAGAGTGCCTCGGCTTCGACCGCCGAGTCGGCATCCGTCTCGAACGCTGCGGACTCGGTGTCGACCTCCTCGACGGCCTCCTCGAAGTGATCGGCTGTCACGTAGAGCTCGTCGACCGGGGTGTCCGCGTCGGTGTCAGCCGCGGTGACGTGGTCGCGGACGGCGACCGTCGCGGCCTCCCGACAGATCGCCTCGATATCCGCGCCGACGTACCCTTCGGTGCGTTCGGCCAGCGCGTCGAGGTCCACATCGTCGGCCAGCGGTTTGTCGCGGGTATGGATCTCGAGTATCTCCCGACGGGCGCCCTCGTCGGGGTCGGCCACCTCGATGTGCCGATCCAGCCGGCCGGGGCGCAGCAAGGCGTCGTCGATCAGCTCGGGGCGGTTGGTCGTGGCGATGACGACCACGTCCTCCAGCTCTTCGAGGCCGTCAAGCTCGGTAAGGAGTTGGGAGACAACGCGCTCGCCGACGTTGTTATCCCCGGTCCCGGCCCCACGCTCGGCGGCGATGGCGTCGATCTCGTCGAAGAAGACGACCGCAGGCGCGTTCTCGCGGGCCTTGCTGAAGACCTCGCGGACGCCCTTCTCCGACTCGCCGACATACTTGTTGAACAGCTCGGGGCCTTTGATCGAGATGAAGTTGGCGTCGGCCTCGGAGGCGACAGCCTTGGCGAGCAGCGTCTTTCCGGTGCCCGGCGGGCCATACAGTAGGACGCCTTTCGAGGGGTCGAGCCCGACGCGGTCGTAGGCGTCGCCGTGGGCCATCGGCCACTGGATCGTCTCCTGAAGACGCGCTTTAGCGTCGTCGAGCCCACCGACATCGTCCCACCTCACGTCCGGTGTGTCGACGACGACCTCCCGCATCGCCGAGGGCTCGATGCCGCGCAGGGCGTCGCGGAAGTCGTCGTCGGTGACCGCGATGGAGTCGAGTACATCGGCGGCGATTTCCTCGTCGTCGAGATCGAGGTCGGGTCGGACGCGCCGGAGCGCGCCCATCGCAGCCTCCTTGGCTAGCGATTCGAGGTCCGCGCCGACAAAGCCGTGGGTGTGGTCGGCATACTTCCCAAGATCGATGTCCTCGTCCAGCGGCATCCCGCGCGTATGAATGTTGAGAATTTCCTCGCGGCCCGCGGTGTCGGGAACGCCGATCTCGATCTCGCGGTCGAAGCGACCGGGTCGCCGCAACGCAGGATCGACCGCATCAACACGGTTTGTCGCACCAATAACGGTGATCTGGCCGCGGTCTTCGAGACCGTCCAGCAACGAGAGCAACTGGGCGACAACGCGGCGTTCGACATCGCCGCCGGCCTCCTCGCGTTTCGGCGCGATGGCGTCGAGTTCGTCGATGAAGACGATAGCTGGGGTGTTCTCCTCTGCCTCCTCGAAGACCTCGCGCAGTTGCTCTTCGCTCTCACCGTAGTATTTCGACATGATCTCCGGCCCGGAGATGGTCTGGAAGTGGGCGTCGATCTCGTTGGCGACCGCTTTGGCGATGAGCGTCTTGCCGGTGCCAGGCGGTCCGTGCAGGAGAACACCCTTCGGCGGCTCGATCCCGAGCGTGCCGAACAACTCGGGATGCCGCATCGGCAACTCGATCATCTCCCGCACCATGTCGAGTTCCTCATCGAGACCGCCGATATCCTCGTAGGCGACAGCTGGTGCAACGGTGGCCGACTCGTCGTCGGTCGTGCCGCCCTCAACGGCGATCTCGTCGGGGTTCGCGTCGGCGAGCGCGATGGCGGTGTCGCTACCGATGACGACTGTGCCCTCCGGCTCGGTGTCGATGATTCGCAACGGGACGCGTCGGCTGTCCTGCCCGGAGAGCAGTCCGAAGCCGAGCGGTATGGCGACGGTGTCGCCGGCTGTGACCGCGTGGTCGGTAAGTTGATCGCGGATATGTGTGGTGATGTCGCCGCGAACGCGAACCGCGTCGGGTAATGCGACACGCACGCGCTCAGCGGGAGCCACGTCGGTCGGTTCGACGGTTACCTGATCGTCGATACTGACGTTAGCCGCGGCCCGGAGCTGGCCGTCGATACGGATACTCCCGCGGCCGGCGTCACCGGAGTCACTCGGCCAGACGCGGGCGACCGTACGACCATCATCGCGGCCCTCGATAGCGACGAAATCACCACTGGAGACGCCAAGCTCGCCGAGAGCCTCGCGGTCGATAACGGCCATGCCGCTGCCGGGGTCGCGGTTCTTGAGCTGTTTGACACTGAGTTGCATGGTTACCACCTCTAGTGTGCAAAAAACGAGGAATACCGAGTCGATGTTCTTCCGGACAGTCCCACTTACGCCTGCACCTCGATTTCGGTGCCGGAGACGGTATTCCCCGTCTCGACCGGCAACCGTACCTCAAGAATGCCGTTGTTGTACTCGGCGGTGATCGCCTCGTCGTCGACATCCTTGGGGAAGCGGAACCGTCGGTGGTATGTCTTCCGTTGTCCGCGGGTTTCGTCCTCGTGTTCAGCGGCGACATTCAGCACGCCGCTATCCCACGAGGCGGTGATTTCCTCGGGCTCAAACCCGGGGAGTTCGATGCTGAGGACGAACTCGTCGTCCTCCTCGTACAGTTCGTAGTCGGTACCACTGCGTTCGAACAGTCGGCTCGGTAGGTCGAGGCCTTGTCGCCAGGAACTGGATGGGCTTCGGATCAGTGCCATGACTTCTCACCTCGATGCAGTCGATGATTATTAGCGGTTCTAAATAAATCTTTCTTTTCGTGTGATGTCGTGACAAGGTATCAGATTGCAGTGATAGATGCTGGTGCCAACCCCCTTCGTTACCCATAAGCGGTGGCGGCGGGATTGAACTGTATGGAGTATCACGAGGCGGTGGACTTTCTCTTCGACCTCCGCCGGTTCAAGATGCGGCCGGGCATCGAGTCAGCCGCCGCGCTCCGGGCGGAGCTCGGCGACCCCGGGACCGATATTCGGTTCGTGCAGGTCGCCGGCTCAAACGGCAAGGGCAGCACGGCGAAGCTGACCGAATCCGTGCTGCGGGAGGCCGGGCTGTCGGTCGGTCTCTACACCTCGCCACACCTCGAAACGCTGAACGAGCGGATTCAGGTCGACGGCCGGCCGATCACCGACCAGGCGATCACCGAGTTCGTCGAGCGGGTCAGACCGTGGCTGATCGACCGCGCCGCCGAGGGCGAGCCGCTGACGTTTTTCGAGGTGGTGACGCTGCTTGGGCTCTGGTATTTCGACCGCCAAGATGTCGATGTCGCGGTGCTTGAGATCGGGCTCGGCGGCGAGTTCGACGCCACCAGCGTCGTCGATCCGGTCGCCAGCTGTGTGACCAACATCTCGCTGGAGCACACGAGTGTTCTCGGCGACACCGTCGAAGAGATCGCAACGACGAAAGCCGCGGTTGCACCCGACGACGCCCCGCTGGTCACGGGTGCGACCGGTGAGGCACTGTCGACCCTGAAAACTGAGGCCGGGGAAGTACTGACAGTCGGTGCCGACGATGGCGCGGGCCGTGATGACTCGATGAACGGTGACGACGACACAGCGGATCACGACGACTCGACGAAAGGAGAGAGCGACTCGACAGATAGCGACGCTGCAAACCGCGAAACAGATGTAAGCGTCAGCTACGACGGCCGCATTACCCGGACAGCCGCCGAAATCGGCGTCTCGATCCCGGGTGCCAGAGAGGGTCAGGCCGCACTGCCGAATACCTTTGCCGATGGACTGAGTCTCGACGCACGCCTCCCGTTGCTCGGCGAACATCAGGCGATCAACGCCGGTATCGCAACCACGCTGGCGGGGCAGGTCGTCGACTCGCTGGATACTGGCGATACTGACAACGACGGAGCCGTCACGCTGGACGACGAAACACTGCGCTGTGGGTTGCGCAACGCTCACTGGCCGGGGCGGTTCGAGGTGATCGAACAGGCGCCGCTGACGGTGTTCGACGGCGCGCACAACCCCGACGCCATCGAGCGAGTGGCCGAGACGCTGTCGACGTTCGAGTACGACGAGCTGCATGTGGTCTTCGGCGCGATGCACGACAAATCCTACCGGGAGATGGTGGCCGCGCTGCCGAAACCGGACTCGGTGGTCACCTGCCGGCCGAATCTCGACCGCGCCGAGGATCCGGCCGTGCTGGCGCGGTGTTTCGACGATCTCGGCGTCGACGCGGTGACCGCCGGCGACGCCGTCGCCGACGCGCTGGCCACCGCCCGCGAGCGGGTCGGCTCCGACGACTGCCTGCTGGTCACCGGCTCGCTATTCGCGGTTGGCGAGGCACGCGCGACCGTGACCCGGCTGGAGACGCCGAAGCGCGTCCCCGACACCGAGACAGCGATGGACGTGTTAGCGGACGCCCATGCCACAGCCGACGAGATCGAGGCCCAACACGAGAGCGCGGTCCACCGGACAGTGTCGACACGGGTCGACGACCGACAGGCAACCGTGCTGGGTGAGGTGTTTCCGGCGGTCGGCGGCACCTGCGTCTCCTCGGGCGTCACGGATAGCGGCGAGCGACACGAGGTCGTGCTGGCGGGAACGCTGGCCGAGTTTCGCGCGCTCACACAGCGGCTGGAGGATCACGAGTTCGGCCTGCCGGGGCTCGCAGCCGACCTTCGCGTGCAACTCGGGCTGGGCGACACCGCAGCCGACAGCGGCGAGGGCGGTGGCGACGACGCGGCTACCCGATCCGAGGCCGACTACCCGTGGACTGACGGCACCGCCGTGATGGGCATTCTCAACGTCACGCCCGACAGCTTCTACGACGGTGGCGAGTTCTTCGACGACGAGGCCGCCATCGAACAGGCCGAAACGCTCCGCGATGCGGGCGCCGATATCATCGATGTCGGCGGCGAGAGCACGCGACCCGGCGCGG
>KI543221.1:7051-10728 GCA_000496215.1 uncultured archaeon A07HN63 | reverse complement strand
CCGCCCACTGGTATCGACCGGAACCGACAAGCCACAGACGCCGCAAGGCTCGTTCATGTACGAGGCGGTCGCTGCCTACCCGGACGGCGACAGCACCGTCAGTCGGCACGCCCGGACGGCTGCCGACTACGGCTACGACGGCGTCGTCGTTCGCACTCGTGAGGCCGACTTCGACGCCGACGCGATCAGCGACCGCTACGGGATCGATGTCGTCGACGGAGTCGAGATCGAGGCCGACGACCCCGAGGGAGCCGCTGGCGCGGTCGGGAACTACCGGCCGACCTGCACCGTCCTCCTGCTTGCCGGCGGGACGAACGCGCTCAACCGATACGCGGTCGAGACCGACCGGATCGACGTGTTGACGCGACCGATGGCCGGCGACGGCGATATCAACCACGTGCTTGCGCGGGCCGCCGACACCCACAGCGTTCACATCGAGTTCGACCTCGGCCCGGTCCTGCGAGCCAGCGGCGGCCAGCGCGTGCAGGCGATCAAGCGGCTCCGAAAGCTCCACGAGATCGTCACCCAGTACGACGCACCCTATGTCGTGAGCGTGAACGCCGACTCCCACCGCCACCTTCGCGCGCCACGCGAACTCCGGGCGGTCGGCGAGCAGATCGGGTTCACGGCCGATCAGATCACGGCTGGCCTCGACGCGTGGGGCGAAATCGCCGCTCGCAACCGCAAGCGCGGAGACGAGTCATTCATCGAGCCGGGCGTCCGACAGGGGCGAGATAGCGAATGAAACATCTCCCGAAACATCTCCGGCCGCGGTGGCGGTATCTCGCGGTCGACATCGAGACGGCCCCCGACGCCGCGTTCGACCGTGGGGACTTCCAGCGGGCGCTCTGGTATGCCGCGGGCAACCTGCTCGGCGACGCAGGGAGTGCCGATGCGGATCTGACGGTGTTCGCGTTCGGGTTTGCTGACGGTGTTGGCGAGGCAATCGTGCGAGCACGACGCGGGGAAACCGACGCCGCGCGGGCCGCTATCGCGTGTGTCGACAGCGTTGGCGAGGATCCGGTTGGCATCGTCGTGTGTGGGATTTCGGGGACCGTGCGGGCCTGTGAAGAAAGCTATTTAGGCGACCGGGACCCATCTCCGATAGAGCAACACGTCACGTTCGCGGACGACAGTCGGCCGGCGATCTGCCGCGATGATCTCGCCGAGATTTCGATGCCGGATGGGTTCGTGGCGGCGACGGAACTCGATACTCACTAGCTATGCAGGGACAACCCCAACAGCAGGCCTACGACCGTGGCACGACGATCTTCTCACCGGATGGACGGCTCTATCAGGTCGAGTACGCCCGCGAAGCCGTCAAACGCGGCTCGGCGTCGATCGGTGTTCGCACCGCCGAAGGCGTCGTCCTCCTCGGCGACAAGGGCAGCCAGTCACCGCTGCTTGAACCCAGCAGCGTCGAGAAAATCCACAAGGCCGACGATCACGTCGGACTGGCCTCGGCCGGTCACGTCGCCGATGCGCGGCAACTCATCGACTTTGCCCGGCGACAGGCACAGGGCAATCGCCTCCGCTACGGCGAGCGACTGGGCGTCGAGACGCTGACCAAGCGCGTGACCGATTACATCCAGCGATACACACAGGTCGGCGGCGCACGGCCGTTCGGCGTTGCCCTCATCGTCGGCGGAATCGAGGCCGGCGAACCGCGGCTCTTCGAGACCGACCCCTCGGGAACGCCCTACGAGTGGCAGGCACTGGCCATCGGCGAGAACCGCTCGGATATTCAGGACTACCTCGAAGAGAACTACGAGCCGGATTACACGGTTGAGGAGGGGATCGAACTCGCCCTGCGCGCGCTTGCGGAGGTAGCCGACGACGGTCTCACTGCCGAGCAACTCGGGTTGGCAACGGTCACCGTCGAGAGCGAGGCATACCAGCAACACTCGGTCGACGAACTCGCAACCTACCTCGACGATTACGATCTGGCTGGCGACGAGAACGACGAGTAAGCCGCCTGCGGCCCAGCATCTGTCTGTGTTTCTGTTTTGATTGCGACCAGTAGCCGTCAGCGACGATCCGGAAAGCGAAACCGACAGGCACCCCCATCGCGTCGACCGTAGTATGCAGGGCACACAGGAGGTCGTCGTGCTCAGGTACGGTCACCGCCCCGGCCGCGACGACCGGATGACGACCCACGTCGGACTCACGGCGCGCGCACTCGGCGCGGATCGGGTCATCCTCCCCGACAACGCGACACAGTCCGCCGAAACGGTCGCCGATATCACCGACCGGTTCGGCGGGCCATTCACTATCGAGCAGGACGACAGCCAGAAGGCGACCGTCCGCGACTGGGATGGAGTAGTCGTCCATCTCACGATGTACGGCCTCCCGGTCGAGGAGACGGCGCCTGAGATACGGACCTCTCTCGACAGCGAGCCAGTGTTGATCGTCGTCGGTGGCGAGAAGGTGCCCTTCGAGATCTACGAGGCCGCCGACTACAACGTCGGCGTCACGAATCAGCCCCACTCCGAGGTCGCCGGACTGGCGGTCTTTCTGGATCGCCTCTTCGAGGGTCGGGAACTCGACGCCGAGTGGCCCGACGCTGACAGGGCAGTAGTTCCAAAAGCGACCGGCAAAAAGGTGGTTGCGACCGACGAGACCCCAGCCGATGCCGACACAGTCGGAGCGGATGGAGACGCCGACACGTCGTGACAAGGTACATACACGCACAGTCCGAACGGATGCTATGGTAACCCTGTACGCTCTCGATGGCTGTCCGTACTGCGAACAGGTGCACGACGCACTCGACGACCACGATATCGCCTACGAGACACACTGGACACCGGCGCTCCACTCGAAGCGCGACGAGGTCAAGCAGCTGAGCGGCCAGCGAAGCGTCCCCGTCATCGTCGACGAGGAACGCGGCGTGACGATGGCCGAAAGCGAGAATATCCTCACCTTCATCGAACGGAGCCTTGCATGAAAATCTACACTGGCCGCGGCGACGAGGGGCTGACCGACCTGCGCGATCAGTCCAGAGTGTCGAAAACGAACGTCCGGATCGAGGCCTACGGCGTCGTCGACGAGGCGAACTCGCTGATCGGGCGGGCACGGCCGACCGGCTACGACGACCTCGACGGGTGGCTGGAAGGCGTCCAGAATCACCTGCACATCATTCAGGCGGAGTTCGCGATGCCGGAGGCCGACGAGCCGGCGATCGGTGAGGAGCACGTCGATCAGGTGGAGTCGTGGATCGATACCGCCGACGAGGAACTGGAGCCGCTGGAGGAGTTCATCCTGCCCGGCGGCGGCGACAGCGGCGCGACGCTCCATCACGCGCGGGCTGTCACGCGGCGCGCCGAGCGCCGAGCGGTCGAACTCGGTAACAACGAGCCGATCAACGGCGAGGCGCTGACGTATCTCAACCGGCTGTCGGACGCGCTGTTCACCTTCGGTCGGCTGGTGAATGCTCGTGACGATGTTCCGGAGTCGTCGCCGAGTTACTGACCAGTATCGACTCTTGACAGTGTTACTAGTGGGGCAAAAACGGGTGTGACCCGACCGCGCGGGGACAGACGGGAGCAGCGCGGTCGGCTCGAAACGGATGATGCCAACGGGTGTGTCACGCCGGGTCGGGCCGGCGCACTCCGGCAGCAACGGATCGGGGCGCCCGTTGCCTGCCGTATCTTTAGGTTCGCCTAAAGGTTTGTATAGTT
>KI543221.1:0-1921 GCA_000496215.1 uncultured archaeon A07HN63 | reverse complement strand
GCTGGAAACCATCGGCACCGCGGAGAGCCAGCTTGGATCGAGCGAGGGCATCGTCGACGTACGCGTCATTGCAGTGTCGGACGTGGTAGGGACCGCCAACGACAACGAGGTAAACGAGACCTATCGAAGCGAGATGCCGATGGTGGTCACGCCGTCAACGTTCCGGGTGACCGACACCCAGACGATCGACGAAGCACATCAATCCTTCGAGACATTCGAGGTGCGGACACAGCCCGATCCCGTTGTTGCCTACGGCTCGATTCTGGTCTTTGGTCTTACCATCGCTATTCTGGTGTTGATACTCGGCTTCCGCTACAGGGGATACATCGAGTTGACCGACAGGGAACGAGAACTCATCGAGATCACGCAGGCCCGGCAACGCTTCAACGAGTGGATTTCGACCGGCGAGTTCCCGTCGGAGCGAGAGTACGACGAGACCGTGCTCGTCGACGACCTCGAGGGGCTTGTCGACGTGGCGATCGACACCAACAAGCGCGTGATCGAGGACGACCAGCTCGGCGTCTTCACCGTGCTTGACGACGCCTACATCTACATCTACGTCCAGCCGGACTCGGCAGCCCGAGACTGGCTCGTGAACTACGCCGATACAACTATCGATGAGTTCGACGACTACGAGTTCTGAGGCCGGCAGTACGAATCTCTATGTGGCTCTGCCGCCTACAGGGCTGGTAGGCCCTGTCACCGGCTCGATAGCTGACCAATGAAACCATCTGACCTCCTGCGGTACGCTGTTAGCGGGCTTATCGTCGGATTCATACTGCTGTTTCTGGTCACGCAGTTGATCGGCCAGCCGCCGGTGGTCTTCGTCGAGAGCGGCAGCATGGCCCCAACACTCGAACCGAACGACGGCTATCTCGCCGTGCCGATGCTGTTTGCCGGCGATATCGAGGTCGGCGACGTGATTCTCTTCAAATCACAGGAACTGGGCGGGGGTGAGCTGACGACCCACCGGGTTAACGACGTGACCGACGAGGGGTATATCACCAAGGGCGATGCCAACCCGTTTACCGATCAGTCCGCCGACGAGCCGCCGGTCTCCGAGGGGCAGATTCGCTCGGTCGCGCTGAAGGTGGGGGGTGAGATCGTCGTCATACCGGGGCTGGGTGCGTCGGTCGGGGTGATCAGGGACGGCCTCCGACTGTTCCAGGAGACAGTGCTCTCGCCGCTCGGCGTCGATGCCGGGGCAACGTCGATCTCGACTGGGGCACTGATCGCCGGTCTCCTGCTGTTCATCTACGGAACCGTCTCGGGGGCGACCGATCGCTACAATCGAAGCCGCTCACGCAGTGGCCTCCTCGGCAACGCGGTGGTCGTGATCGCTATCCTCACGCTCGTCGTCGTCATCCCGGTGAACTTCTCGATGTTGCTTCCCTCGGGTGTCTACCAGTACGAGATCCTCAGCTCGGAGGCTCCAACCGACAACCCACAGATAATCGGCGTTGGCGAGTCCAGCGACGTGACCTACGCAATGCAAAACACCGGCTTCATCCCGACGATGGTCTTTCTCGAACCCGCCAGTGACGGCGTCACGATGAGTGACACCCGAATCTACATCCCGGCACAGAGCACGGTAGAGACATCTATAACGATGCAGGCGCCCGACGAGACCGGGAACTACCTCCGGTTCGTCCGTGAGTACCGGTATCTGGTGTTGCTCCCGCCGTCGCTGATCGCGTCGCTGCACGCGGTGCATCCGATACTGGCGATCATCGCGATCAATCTCGTCGCGGGCGGCCTTGTTGCCGGAGTGGCCGTGACAACCGTCGGAACCGACCAGTTTCGCTTCCGATCACGAAACCGAGAGCTGGAACTCGGCGACGAGCTCCGGCGAGTGCTGCCGGCGTTCATATTCAGCATGGGTGGCTCGGGATCCAGGACCGGAACCGCCCGCGCCACCGGA
>KI543220.1:112008-114430 GCA_000496215.1 uncultured archaeon A07HN63 | reverse complement strand
CGAGAACCGCACCGCCGAGGACCGCAGCGAAGACGATAGAGAGACCAAGCTGGACCAGCGTGTCGCGGACGAACAGCCGCGGTGTCTGATTGTTGAACCCGAAAAATGTCCTCGACCCCAAATGTCGAGACGAGATCGAACGGCACCGCAAACAGCTGTGCCGCGACCGCGAGAGCGACGAAGAACGCGATGCCCTGCACGACGACCGGCTGACCGGTCGCTGCGAGCACGTCGACGGCCCACGAAAGCCCGCCAGCGTACACCACCAGCAGCAACACGCCGAGACCGATCCACGACTGGAGTTCGGAGAAGGCCGACGTGAGCCGGTGGTAATCGCGGAGTTCATCGAGACCGTCGACACCGAGTGCATCCTTGACCCACGCCTGTTCACGGTCGAGTAACCGTTCGGCGTGGCGGACGTTCAGCACTGCCAGCATCGAAAAGATACCTTGCGTTCCAGCGAGCAACAGTACGAACCCGATGTGAAAGAGTGGATACTCCATTTCGTGTAATCGATACTGTGTCCGAAAGGCTAAATCTTCCCTCGTGGTCGATGTGACAGTCGCGGACTCCCTCCCAGACTCGGTGAGGGACCCCGGATTACTCGGCCGGTGTTTCCGTCTCGCTTGGCTCGCCGAGTTCGTCGGCCTCCATATCGGTTACCTCGGCTTCGAGCCACTCTTTGAACCACTTGACGCGTTTGAGCCGCTTGTGGCCGATTGTCTCGGCGGTGTCGGACTCGACACGGTCGAGATGGTCCTTCCCACGTTCCAGCACGCGGTCGATCATCTGGGCGGCGTCCATGTGGGTGCGGGACTCGTAGCCCATTCGCAACAGCATGAGCGCGCTGCCGTTGGCCCCGACCTTGTCGAGGACGTCGGCCTCCATCAGACAGCGTGACTCCAGCGAAACCTCAGAGAGTGGCCCCTGAAACGAGTGGTCGGCAACGGCCTGACAGACTGCGTCGATAAACGTGGCCGGATAGTCGCCGTGGCTTTCGAGATACTCCCGGGCGACCGTCGCTCCCTCCTCGGCGTGCGTGTCCTGGGGCGCTTCGAGTTTGGCGACATCGTGAAACAGCGCGGCCACCACGACGATATCAGTGTCGGCACCCTCATTTTCTGCGATCGTTTCGCTGAGGTCAGCGACGTTCTTGATATGATTGAATCGGTAGTCCGCGCTGTGCCACGGATACCAGCGCATCCGCCCGCCGTCGTCCTCGCTTTCGACGCTGGCGGCGAGGTAGTCGTAGACGAACTGTTCCATCGCCTCCCGTTCGGCTGTGGTAACTGCTGACTCCTTGATCTCAACCCCCATAGAGACACCTCCAAGCGTCGCGTTCTCGGTGATTCATTGTTCGATTGCACGGCCGTTTGACTCTTAGGCGTTACGACACTCAGTCCCGGGGCCAGACCAGCCGCCGTTGTGCGAGTCACACACCCGAACCCCCGACCGGTGGGTGTTTCTCTCGCCGAGGGGTGGACCGATGGACTTAGATTGTGGGCGTGTGACACGCCGATATGGATCGGAGACAGTATCTCGGTGCGGCGGCTGCAGGGGTGGCGGTTGGTGTTGTCGGCGTTGGCGGCTACACGCTGCTCAGCGAGGACACCGGGGGGCCGCCTCCAGTGTCACCTTCTGACATGCCGTATTCGGAGGCCCCAATCCACGAACTATCTGGAACCGGTGCCACAACCAGTGGTTCGTTTCGGCTTGAGAATGATGGCCCGACCATAGTCCACGCCGATCACGATGATGAGGCCGGCCCAGGTGTCGGGTTTACTGTTACACTAGAATCGACGACTTCCGATACAGTCCGTCCTTTGCTACAGGTGAAGGGTCCCTACGTCGGCACCATCATAGCTAGACCACCAGCCCCGTCAGGAGAATACGAACTGGCAGTGAGCGCGCGTGGTGGTGACGAACCACTGAGCTGGGAGGCGACCGTCTACGATGTCCCTGAGTACGACGATACGGGACTCTCGGTTCCGTTGAACTATGCCGACGGACTAGATGCCGTTATCGGCCCGATAAACTTCGGTGACCGGTCTCCGGTTGAGGCTTCATTCAGCATCGATACAGACACCAATTCATCCCTTGCCCTGATTAATCGGAAGGGAGAGTCTGCTGGGACGCTGCTGAATAAAAGCTCGCTGGAAGCTATACCCAGGCGTTCCGTGCCGAGGGTATCGGCTATCTGCAGATCGATTCTAACACAACATGGACACTGGGTCTCGAGGAAATAGAGGAGTCTCTTATGCGACCGAACGAGACGGCTAATCAGTCGCAATCGACCGATAATACCACACAGATCAACAGCACAACCGGGTCTAACTCCACCAATACCACGCAGACAAACACCACAAACCAGTCGCAATCGACCACCAACACCACACAGACAACGCAAACGAATACTACCAAT
>KI543220.1:89831-107242 GCA_000496215.1 uncultured archaeon A07HN63 | reverse complement strand
GTCATCTATCTGCTTGCTAGCACGCGCTTTGGCCCACCGCCGTTTGATTACAAATGTTGCCTCGGTGAGGCCACGGTCTTCGATTCTAACTCGAAGATCGCGGTCCAGTTGCGTATAAAAATTCACATAGACCTGCGCAGCCAGTCGCATGTCCTCAGCAATATCGCCACTCGTCTGGGCCTTGATAACGATCTCATCGGTGCTGAGTGATGTCGACCGCACAGTCAGATCCTCATCTAGCTGATCACGAAACGACTGCTGGGTCTCTGAGAGGGTAGTCTCTTTTTTGTCCTCGTCCGTCTGTGCCTCTTCGTTGCCATCGAACCCACCATCTTCCTCGCCGCCTGCACAGCCTGCAACCCCGGTGATGCCGATGGTGAGTGTCGTCAGTATGGCCCGGCGATTCATTGCAATTTAACAGGAAACGGCCGGACCTAAGCGTGTTGGTCAGCGAATTACACTGTTGTCGCCGCGTCAAGCGTTATCGAAATCGCCCGCTCAACATTGTTCCTGGCCTTCGGTGGCAATTCTTCGTCACTACTGGCTCCCTTCTGCGTCCCTTCGACCAGATTGCCGTCGACCGTACAGATCGCGCCGGCCTGCATCCCCTTGCGGCGCGCCAGCGAGAAGATGGCGGCGGCCTCCATCTCGACGGCCAGCAGGTTGGCGGCCTCCCAGTCCTCGACGTAGGCCTCGCTCTCGGCGTAGAAGGCGTCGTCAGAGACAATCGGGCCGACGTGAACAGCCTCGTCGTTGTCCTCGGCGGCGTCGACGAGCGCGCTGACGGCCGCGTAATCCGGCGCGGCGGGATAGACAGCCGACTCGTAGCGCTTGGTGGTGCCCTCCTCCTTGGCGGCTGCGGTGGCGACCACCATATCGCCGATCTCGATATCCGACTGGAGCGCGCCGGTCGTCCCACAGCGAAGCACCGTCTCGACGCCAACCGCCTCCAGTTCCTCGACGGCGATCGCGGCCGACGGACAGCCGATCCCCGTCGAACAGATCGTCAGCGGCGTCCCCTCGTATTCGGCGTTGACGACGGTGTACTCGCGGTTCTCCGCAACGTGTTCGACCGACGCACACTGGGCGGCGATGCGCTCGACGCGACCCGGGTCACCGGGGATAATCGCCGTCTCGTGGACATCGTCCGATTCGACCAGCAGATGCGGCTGTTTCGCCATACCAGCACTCTCTCGGCACCGGGCAAAGTTTTGTTCGTCCGACTGGGATCTCCGCTGTGTCCCGTCGATAGATTAAGAACCCCAGCGCGCCTGCAGGCAGATATGTACAGCGCGCGGGATCGGGTCGAACACGCGGCGTGGCTCGAAAGAATCGAGGAGGCCGCGGCCGTGATCGATGTCGGTCAGGACGCCCGCTCGGCGGCAACCGATCTGTTTCTCTCGCATATCCCCGAGGAGGAGCGCTCGAAACGGGCGGTCGCGGCCGCCAGTCTCTATGCTGGCGCGCTCATCGCGGGCGAGGAACGCTCCCAGCAGGCGGTCGCCGACGCGATGGATGTCTCGCGGCTCAGCGTGCAGTCGCGGTGGAAACCCCTGCTGGAGGACGCCGGGTTCGAGCCGCCGACGTGGTAGTCGCCGCTCAGTCGCGCGGCCGCCCCGCCGCCTCGGGCGTCAGGCTGCCGTGGCGGTCGATCTCGCCCTGCAGAATCCGTGTCGAGGAGATGCGCTCGCCGTCGTCGGCCATGATGTGGTCGACAACCTCGATATCGAGTGGCTCGCGGCCCCGCTCGACGCGAATCTCGTTGATCCGCTCGGCGCCATCGACGGTCTCCGGCGAGACGACTAATGCGTCGAATTTTTGCTCGACGGCGATCCCGGTCGGTTCCTTTAGCGTCCGGATCTCGAACTCGCGGTCGTACTCGTCGGCGAGCGGCCGAATCTCCGCGATCAACTCGGCCTTCCGGTCGGCAAACGGCCGAACGGGCCGGTCGACCTGTCTGGTCTTCGGAGCGAGCGATTCCGAGGTGAGACCGACGGTCAGATCGCCGAGCGAAAACGCCCGCTGAAAGAGGGCGAGATGGCCGTCGTGGACGGGGTCGAAGGTCCCGCCCAGCGCGACGTTCATATGCGCCGGTACGGTGTCGCAGGGTTAAACATCTCTCCTCTCGACGCCCTCACGCGTCGTCCTCATCTTCGGCATCGTTGATCTCGATGTCGACGGCGTCATCGTCGTCATCCGCGTTGCTGGCCGTGTCATCGGGCTCGTCGTCACCGTCGACCGTAATCGTCACCGGCCCATCGTCGCCCTCGCCGTCGCCGAGTGCGCCTTCGAGGTTGAACACGGTGTTAAGTTCACGCTGGACATCGCCGACGACGCCGCGAACGAGGTTGCTCGGGGCGATGGCCTCGTACTCGTAGGGGTTGTTGCCCGCGCTGTCGCTGTCGCGCTTCTCGCGGCGGACGGTGTCCTCGTCGTGGAGGTCGGCAAGTGCTTCTCTGACTGTACTCGGATACAGCCCCGTTCCCTCAGCGATCTCGTCGCTCGTGCTGTGGGGATGTTGGCGAAGATAGACGTAGATCCGGGCCCGGGTTTCGGTGTCCAGCAGCCACGCCAGCAGGTCGACGATACCCTCGTCGAACTCAGAGACCGCGCGGTCGGCCTCGGTTTCGAGCCGTTCCTTCGTCTTCTGGAGTTCGGCACGCGGGCCGCCCTCGCCGGTGAGACCCGCCGCCTCGCCATCCGTCGCGGTCGAATCGGGTGTCTCGTCGTCTGTGTGCTCGCTCATGGTCATCATGAATATCAGGGGTGAACCCGCAAAAGAGTTTCTGTCGGATCGAAAAGAACAGATTACTCCCCTCTGGGTGTGGCCCTACAGCATGAGCGACTCACACAGCGCGTCCATCCCCTCGTCATCCATCAGTCGGCGCTGTTTCTCGCTGCCGCTCTCGCGCTCGAAGACCGCTCGCAGTCCGTCGACGCCGAGGCGGTCGCACTCGCGGTCGACGAACTCGGCGAGACCGATGGTGTCGCTCCCCTCCTTCGTGATGAAACTCGCCTCGTGGCCGTGGCGCATCGCTCGCCACTTGTTCTCGTCGAGGATTTCTCGGCGGTGGTCGTTCGCGGGTTCGTTGTCAGCATAGCGGTCCGCTAGCTCCTCGACGAGCGCGTGGACGTACTCGACGAAGGCGAGGACAACATCCGTATCGGACTGGGCGTCCGGCGTCCGAATCTCGACGGTGCCGAGGCCCGTGTGTGGCCGCACGTCGAACCAGAGTTCGCCCCGGTCGTTGATCGATCCGTGGTCGACCATCCGCTCCTCGTACCGGTTGTAGGCCGCAAAATCCGCGAAGTAGCCGGGGATGCCGGTATTCGGCAGATTCTCGAAGATCTTCGCCCGCGCCGACTGCAGCCCGGTGTCGAACCCACACCAGTACGGCGAATTTGCCGACAGCGCCAGTAGCGGCGGGAGATACCACCGCAGTTCGTTGGCGATCCAGACCGCCTTGTCGGCGTCGTCAACGCCGATGTGGATGTGCAACCCCGAGGTCGTGTTGCGGTGCTGGGGGTACTGAATCCGGTCCAGCTGGGCCTCGTACCGCGGTTTGGTCGCGTGATCGAGTTCCTGCCACTTCGCGGCCGGATGCAGCCCGGCGGCGGCAATCCGGAAGCCGTGAGCCTCGGCGTGGTCGGTTAGCGCCTCGCGAACCGCCGTCAGCGTCGATTCCGCCTCGCCCGGCTCGTCGATAATCGGTGTCTGTGTCTCGATGGTACACTGAAACAGCTCGTGATCGAGTCGATCCGTCAGGAGGTCCGGCGGCTTCGAGTCGTAGATAAGCTCTTGGATGCCCGAAACGGGGCGACCGGCCTCGTTGACGATGAAAAACTCCTCCTCGATGCCGATGGTGCCCTGCTGGCTGAACACGTCCGCCGAGCCTGTCTCCATCAGGCCGGCGTATGCAACGGACTCCTAAATACCTCCTGAAGCCGGCGGTATGGGCGAGGGCGGCGGTGATCCGGTCCGCGGTTTTGTTGCTACTCTGAGACGGCAGCCGTGTTGCTGCCACCGAACTGCGTGCGGAGGTGCGAGCCGACCAACACCAGCGTGGCGAGACCGAGCACCCCGGCGAAGGCCAGTACGCTACCCGACAGCAGCGTGAGGCCCTTGTTGAGCTGGCCGACAACGAAGTTACCGGCGAGGACGCTCGCCACGCCGAAGACGAGTACGCCGCCGACGTTGAGCGCCGCACTCGGGGCCTCGCCGGCTGTCTCGGGGTCGTTCAGCAGGACGAGCACGAGTGCGAGCGCGAACGGCGTGCCGACCGTCCCGACCGCCAACACGAGCACGAGCTGGCCGAGGAACGCGCCGCCGATGAAGACGCCGCCGCCGCTCACCAGCGCAGTCCCGGCAAGTAACGCCCGGTATCGGCTATCGCTCACATCGGTCGCCCAGCCGAGTTTGTCGGCGACGACGTACGGTGCGACGAGCGTGTTCCCGCCCAGCGTCGACACCGCGGCCCCGAGTAGACCGACGAGGAAGAGCTGTTTGCCGAACTGCCCCGCGATGGGTTCGAGCGCGCTGGCGGCCGCAATCGCCCGCAGCCCCTGCCCGTCGACGGTGCCGAACAGCGCGCCGGCGGCGACGAGGAAGGTGGCGATACTGAAGATCCCGAAGGCGAGCAGCATCGAGACGCTGATGTCGAAGCGCGCGAGGTCGATGTCTTCGCGTGTCCAGCCGCGGGCCTTCACCGTGTAGGTCTGCATCGTGATGATCGTGATGTGGACCGCGCCGCCGAGGATGCCCGCGGCGGCAATCGCGCCACCACTCGGAATCGTCGGCACGAGCCCGCCGGCGGCGGCCGCCGGGTCGATTGGGACGACGAACAGCGAGGCGATAAACGCGAGGACGACCGCGCTAACGACGACTTTCGCGCCGAGTTCGGCGATCCGGTAACCGCCGCCGGCCAGCCCAGCCGCGAGGACGACCGCCCACGCGATCCCCCAGACTGTCGTGCTGAACGGTGTCAGGATCCCAGAGACGCTGGCGACCGTCTTCATGATGATGAGCTGTGCGAACCCGGAGACGAGCACGACATCCGCGACAAGCAGCCACGCCCATTTCTCGCCGAACCGGCGTTCGACCGTCTCGACGAGTCCCTCCTCCGTCGCGACCGCCAGTTTCGTCGCGAGATACTGTGCGACCGCGCCGAAGAGCGCCGAGATGACGACGACCCACAGCAGCGCGTAGCCGAAGCTTGCCCCGCCCGTGAGCAGGGCGCCCATTGAGGCCGGGCCCGCGGCAATCGCCCCGGCCAGCCACGTCGGCCCCAGTTGTGAGATCTTTTCGCCAAGTGATCGACTCCCCGTCTCTGCCGTCTGACTCATACCGCCGCTTCGTCGCTGGATATTAAAAGGTTATACACTTCGATGGTGATATATTCGTCTCCCTGTCAGAAACGAGCGTTGCGACCGCCTCGGTCGGAATCGAGCGACGATGAGGCGGGTGATGAAACCGAAATGAGCAAGCTACACACTCTTTTACGATAGCGTGTGGGATATTTCACAGTATTTAATAAATGGTATGTCATAACAATGCATACAGGATGCAAACCACCCGCCGAACGCACGTCTGCCGCATCCAAAACCACTCACAGGTAGCTAATGCGCTCAACAGACACGGCTGGTCGGCATCCAAACTCTGGAACGTCGCAAATTATTACGCCCGACAACAGTGGGACGAAACCGGCGAGGTACCCGACGAAACACAACTCAAACGCGAGCTGAAAACCCATCCAACATACAACGGACTACACAGTCAGTCCAGCCAGAAAGTTCTCGAAGAGCTTTCTGAGGCCTTCAGCTCGTGGTTCGGCTCCGACGATGATCGAGACAATCCACCGGGGTATCGCAAGCGAAACTACTACGACAGCGACGACAACAGAGTCCACGAAGAACACCCACGCTCAACGGTTACGTGGAAACAACGCGGAATTCGACACGACACAAAACACGACAAACTTCGATTGAGCAAAGGCAGCGCGCATAAGCAGGGACACGATTTTATTCTCTGTGAGTACGACGCGCCGCCGGAAATTGAGTTGACCAATATCCAGCAGGTACGTGCCGTCCGGAACACTACAAAAGACCGTTGGGATTTGCACGTTGTCTGTAAGCATGAGATTGCCACCGAGTCGCCGGGCGATGCCGTCGCTGGTGTTGATCTCGGGATCTGCAACCCAGCGGCGGTTGCCCTCCCGAATGATGCCCTGCTGTATCCGGGCAACCGACTGCGTGAGGACAAACACTATTTCCAGCAGGAGGAATACCGGACAGAAGGCGATCACGGCCCCTCAAAGAACGCGCAGTGGGCGCGTGACAAACTTGCAAAGCGGAAAGATCACTTCTTACACGCTCTCTCGAAAGACATCGTTGAGCGGTGTGTTGACCACGACGTAGGCACGCTAGTTGTAGGTGATCCGAGCGGTGTTGCTGACTCTGATTGGGGTCGCCACGGCAACAAACGGCTGGATAACTGGGCGTACAAGCGGTTGCTGAATCTCATCGATTATAAGGCCCGCGAACGCGGGATTGAGGTCGAACAGGTAGATGAGCGTGGTACGTCTTCGGAGTGTAGTGTCTGTAGTCACGAAGACGACGCAGATCGTGTCGAACGCGGCCTCTGGACGTGTAGTCGGTGTGGGAGTGTCGCTCACGGTGATATAAATGGAGCCGACAATATCAGGCAGCAATCGCTAACCGTAACTCCACCACTCGGTCAGGTGGATAGCGGTACCGGCTGTTTGGCCCAGCCTCGCGTCATCCACTTCAGTCGGACTCACGGATTCCAACCGCGAGCTCCCGCCGGGTGACGCGTAAACTCTAATATCCCAACGCTCGGGATTCCTGCGTCTTCAGGCGTAGGAGGAGGTCAATACTTGGTGTTACCACCGGTGACCAATACTCGTCCTGCTTACCGTCTGCGAGCGACGACGCCGAGGTGGTCGTCGTGATACGGTTCGAGTCGCTCGCGGTCGATGATCTCGTAGCCCTCGTGCAGTTCCTCACAGACCTCGTCGAAGACGGCGTCGGGCTCGGCGGTCACGTCCTCGCTCCGGGCCTTGATCGCCAGCAGGAGCCGGCCGTCGTCAGCGAGAAACCGGGCGTTGTCGACGGCAACGCTGGCCTGTCCGCGCGTGGCAACATCCTGCACGAGCACGTCGAGATCGCTTTCGACAACATGACTGTAGCTCTCGGGCTTCCGGGCATCCTTGAGTAGCGGAAAGAGGTTCTCGCGTGCTTCCGCCACATCAAGCAGGTCTCGCATCGGTCGCGCCGCAAACTCGACGGCGTAGGTTGGGCCGGCGATGTCGGCAACGTGGCTGACGGTGGTACCGCTGGCCGCGCCGAGATAGAGCACGCCGTCCCCAGCGGTCAGTCTCACGTCCATGCCGGTCTCGATCATCGCGCCGAGTTTCGAGCGGCCGGCGTCCCAGCACCGCCACTCGCCGTCGGTTGGCTCGCCGTAGACCGGCTCGCCGCGTGTCGCCAGTCGCTGACGGCCGTCAAACTCGCGTCGCTGGATGCCCTCGGGAAGATCGCTCATCGGGCTTCCTCCTCGTTGCCGTCCGCGCTGCCGCTTTCTTCCCCGTCGGCACGAGCGCGGATCGTTGCCATTCGCTCGTCGAGTTCGGCGTGGATTTCCGGCCGAAGATCGCCGCTGTAGTGGTCGATCCGGGCGGCGATGGTGAGTTTGCCGGCCAGTGCGCGCGCCGCCGAGCCGCGGTCCTCGGGGCGGGTGCCGTTGACGTACTCGTGGGTGTAGATCACCCCGTGTTTCGGCGAACTGCCGTGGCCTGCCAGATGGGCGAACAGGGCGTCCTCCGCGCCGAGTACCTGCACCGTCCCGCTCGGTTTCTTCGCCAGCGCGTCGAGTCCGCCGGCCAGCGAGATGAGCCGGGCCGCCAGCACGGAACCGGCCATCTCCGCGAGGTTGGGGGCGACCTCGGGTGCGAGTCGCTCGATGAAGCCGCGAAGGTCGTCAGCCTCGCTGGCGAGGTCGTCGATGCGTTCGGCGAGTGCGACCACTCGCTCTTCGACCGGGTCCGACGGTTCGCGGTCGGCCAGCGTGCGGGCGCCGTCGATACCGGGTTCCACAGCGTCGAACTGGGTGCCGGCCCACTCGTGGCAGCGCTCGGCCAGCTCGTTCGCGGTCCGGGTGGCGTCGTCCATCGCGCGGACGGCGTGAAGCAACTGCTGGTCGTCGGCGCCTTCGCGTTCGGCGACGGCCTCGCGGGCGGCGTCGATGGCTGCCGCTCGCAACGTTTCGTAGTAGGCCTCGGTGTCGTCGGCGAAGCCGCCCTCGACGGCCTCGGTCGGCCAGTCGGCGGGCGCGTCGGCGCGGCCGGTTCTGATCGCCGCTCGGAGGTCGGCGTCGGCCTCGGGAGCGCGTCCGGCGAACCAGCCAGCGCCGGTGGACTGATCGCTCATACAGGGGCTCTGTACTGTGGCGGCCTATATCCATCCCCTTCGGTCTCGCGTTCGCCGGGCTGTGAGACGGTATAGGAGTCCTTTTTCCTGCGGCTCACGAAGCGAGCCCATGCCCCGAGTTCCGTTTCACTATATCGATCTGCGGACCTTCTGTTATGCGACCGAGGATCACAAACGAGTCGCCGAGGCCCTCCGGCACTTTCTGCCCGAGGAGTTCGAACTCGACCGCGCCGAAAACACGGGCCACCACGGCGACCGGATCATCATCCTCTCGACCCGTGTCGAGAACGCCGACGAGATGCGGGTCGTCCTCGACCGGCTTGCGGAACTGGAATCGGTCGACAGCGTCCTCGAGGAGCTCGACGAACGCGTCGACGACAACTGCTCGTTTTTCCTCCGGCTCGACAAACAGGCCGCGTTCAACGGACAGGCCCGACTCGGTGAGGGGATCACCCTCCGCGCAAAGGTCGAGGCCTACCCGGCCAAACACGAGAAGGCGGTCACGAACGCGCGGGAGGCAATCGAGCTTGCGGGTGAGGCCGACGCCCCGTAGCTACTCCTCGCGCCACTTGATCGAACAGCCACGCGACGGTCGGTCCGGGTACTCGACGTCCTCACCAGCGAGGATCGACTCGATGGCGTCTTCGACGTAGAACTCGGTCGGCTCCGAGTCGGGATCAAGCGCGTCATCCAGCCGGCCGTGGTAGGCCAGCCGCCAGTTGTCGTCCTCGCGGCGGAACAGAAACGGATCGGGTGTACAGACCGCGCCGTACTCGCTCGCAACGGTCTGTGTCTCGTCGTAGAGGTAGGCATCGTAGTCGATTGTCCCGTCGTCGACGAGTTCGACCATGTTCTCGTAGGAGTCGTCCGGATACTCCTCGTTTGCGTTGGGGTTGATGCCGACGACGGCAGCGTCGTCGAACCCGGCGGCCAGCTCGTTGAGATGCTCGAATTTTGCCTGTGCGTACGGGCAGTGGTTGCAGGTAAAGACGACGAGGAGGGCCTCGTTGTCGGCAAAATCTCCCGGACCGTACCGGGTCCCATCGGTGCCGCGGAGGCTAAACGCCGGTGCGATGTCGCCGCGGCCGAGATCGGAGTCTGACTCCATGAGCGTCATATCTCTCCTTTCGCCGCCGACTCGCAAATCCATTACGACTCGTCAACAAATGTTTTAGAGTAATATTCTAAGACAAAAGTATTATCACAGAGAATCGAAAAGGGTGGTGTACAGATGAGTGCAACCGTCAACGCGACGCCACAGGACGCCACAGACCGATGGGCTCCAGTCCGCGACCTCCCGCCGAGTGCGAAACTCGTCGCCAAGGAACTGGATCGCCACGACCACCTCTCGCAGAGCGAACTCGCCGAGGAAACGCTGCTGTCGACACGGACGGTTCGACAGGCCGTGACACGGCTTGAAGACGTTGATGCCATCGAGTCCCGGGTGTCGTTCAGGGACGCCAGAAAACAGCTGTACTCGCTGACGCTGTGAGCGGTGGGCTCAGTCGTGGGTGTAGTAGACGACTGATTCGTCGCCAGCGTGGTTGTCGACGCGCACGAAGCCGATCCGCTCGAACTGGATGACCTCGTCAACCGCTGTCTCCGCAACGGCTGGTTCGGCTTCCCCGAGCACGTCGCCCTCTGGTGTTCGCATCTTGACCGACACCGTCTCGTCAGCCGGCACCCAGTGGATCACCTCGACGCCCTCCTCCCGAACGGCATCGATATCGTCGCCGGTCGCGACGAACGCCTCGTCCTCGTAGCGAACACAGCCGTAGCCCTTCAGCCAGATTCGCTCGCCCTCGTCGGGAAGGTCAGCCGGCTCAACAAGGACCGCGTCGTCGACGGGAATCTCGCGTGTGCCGCGGTCCTCGTGGTTCGGATGCAGCGGCGGGGTACCGGCAGCGGGTTTCTCGTCGCCGACGACTGGCACCTGTTGGCCATCACGAACCAAGAAATAGCGGTTTGCCTCGTCGTCGACGATATCACGATTGTTAGCGTAGATCGACGACATAGCGAGGTCGACATCCGTGGTCGACATCCCGAGACCGATCATCGACTCGACGACCGCCTCGCCGCGAATCCCGCGGCGGCGGATCGACTGGAGTGTCGGTGCGCGCGGATCGTCCCAGCCGTCGAGGTCGCCGGCGTCGATGAGCTCCTTAATCGTCGAGGTCGAGATGTCGATATCGTAGGCATCGATCTGGACGTGCCCCCAGTGGAGGACTTCGGGATACTCCCAGTCGAAGTAGTCGTAGACGAACTGCTGGCGTTTGGCGGAGTCCTGTAGATCGATTCCGCGGATGATATGCGTAATCCCGGTCAGGTGGTCGTCGATACCGGACTGGAAATCGAGCATGGGCCAACAGCGGTAGTCGGCCGCCGCCTCGCGTGGATGCGGCGTGTCGATCATGCGGAAGGCAACCCAGTCACGTAGGGCCGGATTCTTATGTTGCATGTCGGTCTTGATCCGGAGTACCATCTCACCCGAGGCGTACTCGCCGTCGATCATCGCCTCGAACTCCGCACGGACCGTTTCGGGATCTTTGTCGCGGTTGGGTGACGGCTCGCCCTCGCGTTTGCGCTCCGAGAACTCCTCGGCCGGCAGATCGCAGGTGTAGGCCTCGCCCATTTCGATCAACTCGCGGGCGTACTCGTAGTATGTCTCGACGCGGTCGGAGGCCCGCAGCACCTCGTCGGGGCTCGAAACCGAGATAGGCGATATCGTCGAGAATCGCGTCGTAGGCGTCGAGATCGGGTCGCTTCGTCTCTGGGTCGGTGTCGTCGAACCGGACGACGAACTCGCCGTCGTAGCGGTCGCAGTAGGTACCGATGACCGCGGGCATGCGGGCGTGGCCGAGATGCCACGGGCCGTTCGGGTTCGGCGCGGCGCGCAGGCGGATCGTGTCGTACTCGTCGACGTTCGGCAGGTCCGGGAGTGTGTGGTCGTCGCCCTCGTCTTCGGCGTCAAGTTCGGCGACCAGATCGGGATCGAGTTCGGTGAGTCGGTCGCGGCGGGCCTCGCGGTCAAGCCCCCCGACCGTGCCGACGACCTGCCCGACGACACCCGGGATCTCGTCGCCGTGGGGCCGGAAATCGGGGTTCTCGCCCATGAGCGGCCCCATGATCGCGCCCACATCGGGCTCGCTGTCGTGTTTGAGCGCGTTGAACAGGGCGTGCTTCTCGGCTTCCTGTTTCACGCGTTCGCGGAGTTCGTCATCCATTGGCTATGCGTTTCGCGTGACTCGTCAAAAGCGGCGTGGATCGAACGACTGACTGTAGCAACCACGAACAGATAGGAGATTGTCGATACAGCTAATACACAAAAGACAAAAAATACATATGCCAATCGATATCGAGACCTTTGAATCAGCACCCGACGACCGCCTCAAGCACGATGGCGAGACGAACGCCGATCGCGTCATGGCATTCCTCGCCGCGCATCCCGACAAAGCGTTCACACAGAGCGAGATCCGCGACGCGACCGGCGTCAAAGCCGGGAGCATCAGCGTCGTCCTCTCACGGCTCGAAGACCGCGGGCTTGTTCGACACCGGGGCACGTACTGGGCACTGGGCGAGGCCGACGACGTGGCGGCCTACACCAGTTTCGCCGAGAGTACACGAACCGCAAACGACCGCCTCGGAGACGAAGCTATGGACGAATGGCTCGAACACGCTGTCGAGGAGGAGTCTGAATGAGCTACCAGCGGGGCGATGTCGTCTGGGGACCTGACCCGTTCAAATCAGTCGAAAACCCTCGACCGTGGCTTATTCTGAACAACGACCGCCACCCGTTCGGCGACGAGGAGTACATGACGGTCACGTTGACGACGACAGCACACGACGCAGGTGTTCCAATTGAGGACGCCGATTGGACCGAGGGCGGGATGCCACGCCAGAGCTACGCCTCTCCCTGGACGGCGGCCTCACCGAAACACGCCTCGCTCGTTCGTCGACAGGGTCGACTCAGCGAGCCGTTCGTACAGCGTGTCGTTGCCGCACTGGAAACCTATGTTGAACCACCGACTGAGGAGTGAAACTGTATCAGCGATCAGGTTCGGGCTGCTTCCGACCACCCGATGTGGCGTACCGCGAGTCCGGAACGTTTGAATCCCGGACACCCCGACACACAGCTGTGAGTCGTCGTCGCCTCTTTGGCTCGCTGTGTGGACTCGTCTTCTTTCTCAACCTCGCCAGAATCATCTTCGCCCCGCTGCTGGACGTGTTCATCGCGGAGTTCCCGATCGGCGAGGCCACCGCCGGCCTGATCGTGACGATTGCATGGGTCGGCAGCGCGTCCCTCCGGCTGCCCGCGGGCTGGCTGCTCACCAAGGTCCCCCGCCACTATCTCGTGATCGTCGCCGGGACGATCCTCACACTATTCGGCGGCGGTCACCGGTGCGGCGACTACCGTTCGACAGCTCATGATCGGCGCGTTCTTCATGGGCACCGCCTCGGGTGTCTACTTCGTCGCGGCGAACCCGCTGTTGAGTGAGCTGTTCCCGGACCGGGTCGGCCGCGTCATGGGGATTCACGGTGCGGCCAATCAGGTCGCTGCCGTCGCGGCCGCGCCGCTGGTCGCTGTCTCGCTGTGGGTCGACTGGCGACTCTCGCTGTTGGCGATCGCCGTCGGTACCGCTGTCGTCACCGCCTCCACCGTCGTGGTCGCCCGGCGCACCGAGATGCCGGCAGCCGGTGCGGACGACCGGTCGCTGCTGGCCGGCGCGCGTTCGGAGTGGCAAATCATCCTTTCGGCGCTGGCTATCGCCGGTATCACCGCTTTCGTCTGGCAGGGCGTGTTCAATTTCTACGAACTCTACATGCAGGCTCGCGGGCTGACGCCGAACGAGGCGTCGACGATGCTGACTATCGTGTTCGCGGCCGGCATCCCCGCATTTTTTATCGCGGGCGAGCTTGCCGACCGATTTCCGTCGGTCCCGTTTTTGCTGGGCATTATTTTCTCGTTTGCCGGTTGCCTGTTGCTGTTGATCGCAGTGGAGGGGTTCCTCGCGCTGGCGGTCGTCTCCGCCGCACTCGGCTTTGTGATCCACGCGCTGTTTCCGGCGACAGACGCCTACATCCTGACCGCGCTGCCGGATTCCGCCCGCGGGAGCGCGTACGCCGTGTTTAGCTCGGCGTGGATCCTTTCGCAGTCGACCGGCTCATCGGTCGTCGGCGCGCTGATCGAACGCGGCTTGACTTACGGAACAGTGTTTACGGCCGGGGCCCTCGTGTTGTTCGCGCTGGTCGCCGTGCTCGGGGTCCTCGAACAGGTCGGGAAGCTACCGGCCTGAATGGTACCGCAACGACTGAAAAGACAGCCTCCGGGCGTTACTGGAACGCCTCGCCGACGACGCCGTCGTCGCTATCGACCTCGCCCTGATTGAACTTGCGTTCGATCTCCTCGTACTGGCGTTTCGTCTCCTCGGTCACGCTGGGCTGGACCTCCTCAAGCGCTTCCTCGAAGTGGCTCATCGTCACCCGGACGTTGCCGACGGATTCGCCGACCTCCTCGGGATCGACGCTGCCGATGAACTCCCGGCTGGCAGCCATCGACGCCTCGCGGCAGACGGCCTCGATATCCGCGCCGACGTAGCCCTCGGTCTTGCGAGCCAGTTTGTCGAGATCGACATCGTCGGCCAGCGGTTTTGCGCCGGTGTGCACGTCGAATATCTTCCGGCGGGCCTCCTCGTCGGGTACCGGGACGTGGACGTGCCGGTCCAGTCGGCCGGGCCGCAACAGTGCCGAGTCGATCAGGTCGGGCCGATTCGAGGTAGCGATCACGACCACGTCCTCCAGCGATTCGAGGCCGTCGAGTTCGGTCAGCAACTGGCTAACGACGCGCTCGCCGACGCCGGAGCCCTCGGAGTTGCTGCCGCGCTCGGTCGCAATGGCGTCGATCTCGTCGAAGAAAACGACAGTCGGGGCGTTCTCGCGGGCCTTGCTGAACACCTCGCGGACCCCTTTCTCGCTCTCGCCGACGTACTTGTTGAGGAGTTCGGGGCCCTTGATCGAGATGAAGTTCGATTCGGCCTCGTTGGCGACGGCCTTCGCCAGCAGCGTCTTGCCGGTCCCCGGTGGCCCATAGAGCATGACGCCTTTCGCGGCGGCCATATCGAGCTCCTCGAAGACCTCCGGGTATTCGAGCGGCCACTGGATCGTCTCGCGGAGCCGTTCTTTTGTCTCGCCGAGCCCGCCGACATCGTCCCACGTCACGTCGGGGACTTCGACGAATACCTCGCGGAGCGCGCTGGGTTCGATCCCCTTGAGTGCGTCCTTGAAGTCGGATTCGAGCACCTCGATGGATTCCAGCACCTCGGCGTCAATCTCGTCGCTTTCGAGGTCGAGCCGCGGGCGGATCCGCCGGAGTGCGGACATCGCGGCCTCCTTGGCCAGCGATTCGAGATCCGCGCCGACGAAGCCGTGAGTGTTCTCGGCGTAGGTGTCGAGATCGATCTCGTCGACCAGAGGCATGTTCCGCGTGTGAACCTGCAGGATCTCCTTGCGCCCCTCACGATCCGGGACGCCGATCTCGATCTCGCGGTCGAACCGACCGCCACGGCGGAGCGCGGGATCGATGGCGTCGACGCGGTTGGTCGCGCCGATGACGACGACCTCGCCGCGCTCTTCGAGCCCGTCCATCAGGCTCAGGAGCTGGGCGACCACCCGGCGTTCGACATCGCCGCCGGCTTCCTCGCGTTCCGGCGCGATGGCGTCGAGTTCGTCCATGAAGATGATCGCAGGGGCCTCCTCGGAGGCCTCCTCGAAGACCTCGCGGAGCTGTTCCTCGCTTTCGCCGTAGTACTTCGACATGATCTCCGGCCCCGAGACCGTGTGGAACGAGGCGTCGATCTCGTTGGCGACGGCTTTGGCGATGAGCGTCTTGCCCGTGCCCGGTGGGCCGTGCAGCAGCACGCCCTTCGGCGGCTCGATGCCGAGGCGTTTGAACAGCTCCGGATGTCGCATCGGCAACTCGATCATCTCCCGGACCTGTTCGAGTTCCTCGTCGAGACCGCCGATGTCCTCGTAGGCCACGTTCGGGGCCTCAGCCGACCCCTCTGCTGTGCCCGGCTGGCCCTCGACGATCTGCTCGGCTGGCTGTTCGGCAATCTGAACCTGCGTATCGTCGGTGATGACGACCGTTCCCGACGGTGTCGTCGAGGCGATCTTCAGCGGGACGGCCTGCGACTGGCCACCCATGAACCCGAAGCCGAGCGGGAGCCGGATGCTCTGGCCCTGTGTAACCGGCTGGCCGCCGAGTTCGCGGCGGATCAGCGAGTCGATGTTGCCACGAATGCCCAGCCGCTGGGGCAGGGCGATGGTGATCGAGTCGGCGGGCTGGAGGTCTGCTGCTTCGACCTCGACGGTATCGTCGATGCCGACGCCGGCCTCGCTGCGGAGGCGACCGTCAACGCGGACGACACCGGTGCCGTCGTCCTCCGGATACCCCGGCCAGACGCGGGCGATGGCGGTGCCATCGTCGCCGTCGAGCCGGATAAAATCGCCTCCGGAGAGGTCGAGTTCGTCGGCTGCCACGCGATCGATGGCGGCCAGTCGCCGGCCGGCGTCTTTCTGCTTGATTGGTTTTACTGTGAGCTTCATTTCTCCACCTGTACGGTCAACACACCGTTGTTCACCGTTACGTCCGCGTCCTCGCCCGGAAGGTCGAGTTCGGTCTCGGTGACATCACCCTCGTCGTCCACCACGAGAATGAGCGTGTCGCCGATGATGTCGTACTCCACGCTGTCGTCGCCGACAGCGAGATCGGCGGCGAGTACCCACTGATCGTCGTACTCGTACCGCCGGAGCAACCGACCGTCACGACTGACTGACTGTGTATTATTCATTACTCTACTAGATGAATAGATGCGATTCTATATAAATCTTGTTGTGATAATCGCAAGAGGGCAGGCTGCGACTCGATAGCGATGGGGTTGCGGTTCACACTTGGGCTGTCTGCCGATTGCGTGACACACCACGTGGTCGAATGGGTGAAGTCAGCGAGCCCGTATTCATCGGATGGTGACACTCAGGAGAGATCATCGAGCCCGTCTTCGACGTGGCTGTGTTTCTCGGCCGGGAACGACTCGGACTCGACAGCGTCCCTGTAGTTCTCGATGGCGTCGGTCATCGCGGCCCGCACGTCGCCGAACTGCTCGGCGAACGGTGGGGCGTCCTCGCTGAGCCCCAGTACGTCATTGATCACGAGTACCTGTCCGTCGCAGTCGCCGCCGGCACCGATCCCGATGGTCGGGATATCGAGCGCCTCGGTCACCTGTGCGGCGACGTTTGCCGGGACATGTTCGAGCACGAGCGCGAACGCGCCGGCCGCCTCGTGTTCGCGAGCGAGCGAGAGAATCTCCTCGGCAGCGGCCTCGGTGGTCCCCTGCCGCGTGTAGCCGCCAAGCTGGTTCACGTGCTGTGGCGTCAGTCCGAGATGTGCCATCACGGGAATCCCAAGATGGGTGAGATGGTCGGTCAGATCGACCGTGTGCGGCCCGCTTTCGAGCTTGACCGCGTCCGCACCGGCCTCCTTCAGCATGCGGCCGGCGTTGCGAACGGTCTCGCTCTCGTCGACGCCGACCGAGAGAAACGGCATGTCGGCGACGACAAGCGCCTCCTCGCTCCCGCGAGCGACCGCGGCGGTCCGGCGTTCGACATCCTCGACGGTGACGGGTAGCGTCGAGTCGTAGCCCAGCGCCTCGGTGCCCATGCTGTCGCCGACCAGCAGCACGTCGATGCCGGCGTCGTCGATCAGCCGGGCGGTCCCGGCGTCGTAGGCCGTCAGCATCGTGATCGGCTCCGAGCGGTCGCGAAGCCCCCGCGTCGTGGTCATACCGACTGTCGTCGCTCCGGCGGTAAATCGGCTGTGTCCCACGTCGCGGTAATATCCGGATCAGCAGTCAACAGAGACTGATCGGTGTAGCAAGCCCTCGCCGAGAGAGCCTCGCTACTTCAGTCCGCCA
>KI543220.1:80766-89053 GCA_000496215.1 uncultured archaeon A07HN63 | reverse complement strand
GTTGGCGACAGCATCGACGGCGACGGCGTGCTCTTCGGAGTCAGGACGGGGATGAATCGACACCTCGTCGGCGATGTCGTCGGCTGTCGCGGCATCCATATCGAGGATGACGGGCGGATGGCCACAGCCGGCAAGCGGCACCGAGAGGAGAGCTGTGCCGGTTGCAAGGAGTTGACGGCGGCGCATACCGGCGGGAGGTCCAGCGGCCTGAAAACCTTCGGGGTCGCTCAAATCGGGACTGGAGCGCGGAGCGTCCCGAACCGTCACCTCTTACCCGGCCGCCACGAACGCCAGTGTGTGGCCGATCCCGTAGCCAAAACCAACCCAGACGGCGTCGATTTCGGCTGGGTGATGCAGGTCACCTTCGTCGTGACGATCCTCGTCGGCTCGCCGCTGGTCGCGCTGCTGTCGACCACCGTCGACCTGCCGACATGGGGTGCCCGGGCCACCTTTGCGATCCGCGCTGGCGCGCCGATCTGGCTGACAACGAACGTGGCTGCCTATCTCTACGCGAAGTACAAACGCGACGAGACAGGGGGCGATGAGACAGCGAGCGATGCAGCAACCACCGCTGACGACCCCGACAGGTAGTCGCCCTAGACGAATTCGAAGGCGACACCTGCGCGCTCAGCGGTCTCCCTGTCGCGGGGTGAATCACCGATAAAGAGGCTGTTCGCGGGATCAACGCCGAGCTCTGTCAGCGTCGCCAGCAACGGCTCGGGGTCGGGTTTGTGCGTCGCCACCGAGTCGCGGCCGACAACCGTATCGACATCGGCCGCAAGCTCGTGGGTTTCGAGGGCGATCCGACAGGCTGCCTCACAGTTGAGCGAGCAGACCCCGACCGGGACGGTTCGGTCGGCGAGGTCGTCAGCGAGGTTACAGCGACGGGAGCGGCGCGCCCCCTCGCGTTCGTGACGGCTGATCGCTGCCTCGACGTCGTCGGCGATATCGTGCTCGTCGGCGTCTTCCAGCAGCGACCACAGGCCCGCGCCGGTGGCATTGATGCCGGCCTCGTCGTAGACCTGCATCACGTCGGTGGCGACAGCGTCCCAGTCGACGGCGAGGGTGACGAGTGTGCCGTCGAGATCGTAGACGATGCCGTCGTACGCCTCGTCGCTCACGCCTCACCCTCCCAGAGCGGATAGAGCTGGTCGGTCGGAGCCGTCGTGATCCGCTCGTCGTCCAGTACCAGCGCACCAGCGTCGTCATCGCCGCCGGGGCCGCTTTCGTCGCTGTTGCCGTCGTCGTTGGGATCGCTCTCGTCGCTCCCGCCGTAGTCACCGCTCGGCTCCCGTACCTCGCCGATGACCGCGGCGTCGATGTCGGCTCCAGAAAGCGAATCAAGCGCGGTATCGACGGCTGCCGGCGGCACCGTCGCCAGCAACGCCCCCGAGCCAAAGCTCCGGAGCGGGTCGACCGACATCGCCTCACAGATCGTCTCTGTTTCGGGTCGGATCGGTATCGCGTCGCGCTCGGCGATCAGATCGACACCCGATGCTGCGGCCAACTCGACACAGCCGGTGACGATACCGCCCTCGGTTGGGTCGTGCATCGCGGTCGCCGCCGAGCGCAGGCGGTCGGCCTCCCGGTGAATACTGATCTCGTCGAAGAACCCGGCCGCACGGTCAAGGGTCGCTTGCTCGACGCCAGCCTCGCGTGCCTCGTCTGCGAAGTCGGTCGCAAGAATCCCCGTCCCCTCGATGGCCGCGCCTTTCGTCAGTAGGAGTCTGTCGCCCGGTTGGGCACCGCCGGTCGGAACGTGACTGTCGGTGCGACCGAGGGCTGTCAGGCTCAGCAGTGGTCGTTCGAGGGCGGGCACGTACTCGGTGTGGCCGCCGACGATGGTGACGCCAAGGTCGTCGGCTGCGTCGTCGAGCTGATCGGTCAGCGTCGCCAGCGTCTCGTCGTCCTCCTCGGGCAGAAAGAGCACGTTCGTCAGGAACTCGGGGTTGGCGCCCGAGGCGGCCACATCGTTGCAGGCAACGTAGACGCCGAGCGTGCCGGCACGGTCGGCCGCCAGCGAGATGGGGTCGGAGCTGACGACCAGTGTCTCGCCGTCGTCAAGATCGATGGCTGCGGCGTCCTCGCCGTAGGCCGCGCCGGTCAGCAGGTCCCCGCTCGACGCGCCCGTCTGTTCCAGCACGCGACCGAGCGTGTCGGGATCGAGTTTGCCGATCATGCTGGGTTCGGAGACGCCGGTGACAACCGGTCGCGGTTACTCATCGACGATATCGATATCGAGTTCGTCTTCGAGCGCGCGAACAACCGAGCCCCCAACGTCGGCTCGCGTGGCGCGGCCGTCCTCGATGGCTTCGAGATCGCTGTCGCCCACGTCCAGCTCCTCGGCGAGGTCGTCGATCGAGTGGCCGGCCGCCTCTCTGGCCTCCTGCACGCGATCACCGTAGTTGGGAACGAGATACGGGAGGCGGTCACCCTCGTAGTTGGTGCCCTCCTCCTCCCAGTGTTTCGAATCGCCGGTGGCGGCATCGTACATCTCGGCCTGTCGCTGTGCGGCCCGTTTCTTGCGGTTGTCGGGCCCCTCGTCGTTGCTGGTTTCGGCCTGACTCCGCCCCTCGCTGTGGTCGCCGCCGTCGCCCCCGCTGGTTTTCTGGCTGTCGTCGTGTGGCGCGCAGTCCGGACACACGAGCAGTACCGCGCCTTCGACGTTGGCCTTGCTGAGTCGACTGCTGGCGGTGCCACAGAGCTCGCAGCTGTCGCCATCCCCACCGCCGCCGCTATCCCCCGTCGAATATTTCGCCATACGTCGTGTTGGACCGTCGAGGGTTTAACTCTTCACGCGACGGCTGTCGCTGATCTATATCGTTCGTCGGGAGAATGTGCGTGGGTGCTGTCGTAGAGACAACACCACATCGTGGCGGCTGGACCGCCTGCGATGCGTGGGAAGAGATTTGAACTCTTGGACCTCTACAGGACAGCGCCCTCAACGCTGCGCCGTTGGCCTAGCTTGGCTACCCACGCTCGCTGTGGTTTGTCGCGCTTCCGCGCACCCGCTCTTTCCCGGGCGTCACTAAAAGCCCTTTCTTTTTCCGCCCTCTGTCCATCGGTCCGTCCGCCGAAAATCACGGGCCGACGCGTCGACCGCGCCGCATGAAACAACGGTTTTCCTTCCCGAGGCAGAAGACCGCCTATGCAACTGCCGATCCGCGATCAGGTGCCACTGCTGACGGCCGTCCTGTCGGCGGCCGCACTCGGTGCCGTCTTCGCCGCCGTCGGTGGGGTGATCCCGACGAGTTTCATCCCGCGAGTTGGCCTCCTCCTCGATGTGATTCCGGAGCTTAACGTCCTCATCAGCGCGACCGCCATCGGGACGATCATCGCCGGCTGGCGAGCGATCCGTCGCAACGAGGTCACCCGACACCGCAACTACATGCTCACCTCGTTCGCGCTGTTTACGGCCTTTCTGGTGTTCTACATCTACCGGATCAGTCTCCGCAGCCCGACGGAGTTCCCGGGGCCCGCATCCATCGAGCAGTTCGTCTACTTCCCGATCCTCGGGATTCACATCCTGCTGGCGGTCCTCTGTGTGCCGCTGTTGATCTATGTGATCCTGCTTGCCGTGAGCCGCCCGGTTGAAGAGATCTATCGCACACGACACCGGAGTGTCGGTCAGGTCGCTGCCGTCCTCTGGCTGATCTCGTTCAGTCTGGGCATCGTCGTCTACGGGATGCTGTACGTGGTTTACTGACCGGCGTCGCTAACTGACCGGTGTAGTTCACTGATCGGTATCGCTTGCTGATCGGTGTGATTCACTGACCACCGTCGGTGTAGCTCCCGAGCCGAAACGGCAGTAGCAGTCGGCCGACAACCACCAGCAGAAACCCGTGAATCGGCCCGTTTCCGTCGGCGATCAGCGGCGCGATTCGTTCTGCCCGCGACCGGCCGTAGCGGAGGTGTTGAAACCCGTCGAGCAGGAACCAGCCGCCGAGGAGCACGACAAGCCCGATCCACAGCACTGAGACACCGCTGGAACCGAGATACCACGCGCCTAGCAGTATTACACCACCGAACAGCACGTGATCGGCGTAATCGCCCACGGTCCGCTGGATTGCGTGCACGACAGCGCGAAAAACGAGAAATACGGCGGCTATCCCAGCCGCCGCCGTGGTGGATTCACCGAGGACTAACAGCGTTATACTGACAACCACCCCGAGCAGCAACTCATTCCGCACACCATACTGATCGTGGAGGGCTGACATCACTACGGTAATATCGGTTAATCAATAAAAAACCTCACCTCGCGAACGCTACCGATCAGAGTATTGTTGCAGCCGGTGACTCCCACTCGCCGACACGCTCCTGCAACCGACAGGGTGGGTTCAGTGTGACCGATACTCCACCAGACGGCCGCTGTGCCCGATAGCCGTCGTCGTCTTCGTCCGATTCCGTTAGTTGTAGCCTGATTGTGCTTCCAGTGTTTGCGGCTGCTAACTGCTTGCGTAGCTTCGGGTCCTCGTATCCCGTAACGTGGACTAGACAGTTCTTGTCAGGTGTTATCAAACTCAGGGTTCCGTCCCCATCGATGCTATCGAACACACGGTAGTCGTGATTTCCGGCCTGTTCTACAGACATGATACAACACTGCGGAGACGTAGTAAAAAGTGTATCCGCCCAGGAATCAGACAGGATAATTGACGGTGTCCGGGGCGGCTCAAAGCGGGGTTGAGCCGCCGCTGGTGAGCGTAAACCAGACGAACAGCCCAAAGAGGAGCACACCGACGACGATCAATCCGAGGAGAAACGTGCGGCTGACCTCACCGGTCTCGGCCGGCTGGTCGTCTGCGTCCGTATCAGTTCCCATAGCAGATGTAGTTGCTGTCGGTGAAAACCTCTTTCGGCATCTCAGTCGTCAGCCGCGAAGGCGTCCGGCTGGCCGATGGCGGGTCGGTCGACCTCACGGTCCGTGGTTTCACCCTCGATATCGTAGGGGTACTCGCCGGTGACACAGCCCATACAGAGGTCGATCTCCTCGCTGTCGAGACTCTCGGCGATGGCGTCGATCGAGAGGTAGGCCAGACTGTCGGCGTCGATCTCCTCGCGGATCTCCTCGACGGAGTTGTCGGCCGCGATCAACTCCTCGCGGGTCGCCATGTTGATGCCCATATAGCAGGGGGCGACGATCGGCGGCGAACCAACGCGCATGTGAACCTCCTCCGCGCCGGCGTCTTTCAGCAGGCCGACCAGCTGATTCGAGGTCGTCCCCCGGACGATCGAGTCGTCGATGATCGTGACGGACTTGCCCTCGATCGTCGACTTGATCGGATTCAGTTTCAGGCGGACCGCGCGTTCGCGCTCGTCCTGTGTCGGCATGATGAACGTCCGCCCGACGTAGCGATTTTTCATCAGGCCCTCGGCGAACTGCACGCCGGAGTCACCATCCGGCCGTGGCTCGCCGCTGGCCGTTGTTTCGCCGGCCGCATCGGCATAGCCGGACGCGAAGGCACGCCCGGAGTCGGGAACCGGCAACACCACGTCGCTCTCGATGCCGGTTTCCTCCCAGAGCTTGCGGCCGAGATTTCGGCGAACCTCGTAGACGAGGCTGCCGTCGATGATCGAATCGGGCCGGGCGAAGTAGACGTGTTCGAAAAAGCAGTGAGCCGTGGTGTCGTTGTCGACGAGTTGATACGAGTCATACCCCGTACCGTCGCTGTCGAGGACGACGAGTTCGCCCGGCTTCACGTCCCGGATCAGCTCACCGCCGAGGGTGTCGATGACCGTCGACTCGGAGGCGAGCACGTAGCCGTCATCGACCTGTCCGAGACAGAGCGGGCGGTTGCCCTGTGGATCGCGGACGCCGATCACGCTCTCGTCGTGCATGATTGTCAGCGAGTACGAGCCGTGGAGCCGCTCCATCGTGTGTTTGACAGCCTGAATCAGATCCTCGTCCAGCAGGTTGCGGGCGATATCGTGGGCGATGACCTCGGTGTCGCCATCGGAGGTGAAGGCGTGGCCGAGATTCGCCAGCTCGTCGCGGATCTCGTCGGCGTTGACGAGATTGCCGTTGTGCGAGAGGCCGAGCGAGCCGGATTTGAAGGAGACGGAGAAGGGCTGGGCACAGCAGGCGTTGATGCTGCCCTCGGTCGGGTAGCGAACGTGGCCAATCCCCGTCGAGCCGTTCAGCGAGTTGAGGTCGGTTTCGTCGAAAGCGTCACCGACAAGGCCCATCTCGACGTGGCTGTGTTGCTGAAAGCCGTCGTGGGTGACGATGCCGGCGGACTCCTGTCCGCGGTGTTGGAGCGCGTACAGCGAGTAATACAGCGGTCGTGCGACGGGTCGATCCTCCAGTGCGATCCCGACGACGCCGCATTTTTCGGTCGGCTCATCGGGTGACTGGGTGGTCGAATCCCGGCCGGAATCCATACTAGTTGTACTATCGTCGCTCTTCAAAAAGCCTCGTGTTTGTGTCGTCTCGGCGTCGTCTGCGAGTTAATATATACACGTTCGTGCATATATAGAGGCCTGTCGGTCGATTCCGCAGCTATCGCTCTGATCGCTCGGCAACGAGTGAGACGTAGCCGATCCGGCCGTCCGCGACGGCGGCCTCGGCCTCGTGAATCCCGTCCAGCAGTCGCTGCCCCCGTTCGCCCATGAGTCCCAGCAGGCCCTCGTAGTCGACACGCGCCGCGATTCGGTCCTGCATCGCCAGCAGGTCCTCGCGGTGGTTCTGCACGTCGTTGACGACGAAGCCGGCGGCCTCGATTCCGGCGATGGTCTTCTCGCGGCTGCGGCTTCGCGTGAGACAGAGCGCGTCGACGATTGGGTCGGGGAGATCCGGCACCTCGCCCTCGACGACGACATCCGACAGCGCGAGCCGCCCACCGGGTTCGACGACGCGGGCCGCCTCGGCCAGCGCGCGCTCGCGGTCGGCCGCCAGACACATCACACACTCGGCAAGGACGACCCCGACGCTGTCGTCGACGACCGGCAACTGTGTCATCTCGCCGCGGATCGCTCGCTCGCCGGCTGGGTCGCGGTCGAGCCCGACCGCTCGCGCGTCCCGATCGCGGGCGACCGCCAGCGATTCGCCGGCCCCACAGCCGATATCGAGCACACGCGTTCCCGCAGTTACGCTGGCGCGATCCAGCAGGTTCTCGGTCGCCGCCCGTCCCCCGGGGTGTAGCGGGCCATCAAGGACCGTGCGGAGGGTGCCCCACGGGTTCGCCAGCGCGGTTTCGAGGGTTCCCTGCATGGTCAGTCGTCGCTCGCCGTCGATTCCTCGGGCTGATAGGTCGATTCTTCGGTGGGCAGATCGCTCTCGTCGTCGGCCGGTATCGGCTCGCCGACGCCGGGACGGCCGCCCCAGTCGTTGCGGTTTCGCAGGGCGTACTCGCCGTCGTCGGTCGTCATGTTGTAGCCGCAAAACGGGACGAGATCGCCGTCCTCGGTCGGGACCGAGATACAGCAGTTGTCGAGGCGTTCGGCGTCGGCCGCGTCGGCGTCCATGAATCCGGTCAGCGAGACCGGCAGGACGCGATCCAGCATCTCGTCGGCACCCGCCGGCAGCGAGATTTCGTCGCCGCCACAGCACCCCGCCGACTTGCAGGCCGCCTCTTCGCCGGCCGGCGTTTTGGCGATGAGTTCCATCCAGTCACTCTCGTCGACCATTCCCGAGACGTTGGTAAACAGGTCGTCGGAGAGGAACCGGGTCACCGGGATCGGGCCATCGTCGCTCGGCAACAGGCCGGTCGCCGACTGGCAGTAGGCCGAACAGCAGGGCACCGGCATCAGATCTCGCGCGTCGAGGCCGTCGAACCCCTCGGCGAGCCGTTCGGCGGCCGTGTCCAGCGAGAACCGGCCCTCGTTTTTCTTGTAGCGGCCAAAGTGGGCGACCGGCTGGAAATTAACGGCCTCCACTACGTCGCGGTTGTCTAGCGCGTAGCGGACGATATCGCCCATCTCGTGGTCGTTAGTGCCGGGAACGATTGTGGGGACAAGGACGACCGACAGGCCAGCGTCGCGGCAGGCCTCAACAGCGGCACGTTTCGTGTCGGTGAGGTCGACCTCGCGGATTGCCTCGTAGGTTTCGGGCTGGAGACCGTCGAACTGGAGGTAGATCGCGGTGACGCCGGCCGCGGCCAGTCGCTCGGCGTAGCCGTCGCGTTCGACCAGCGCGATGCCGTTGGTGTTGACCTGAATGTGGTCGAACCCCATCTCGCCGGCGCGTTCGACGAGTTCGGGCAGGTCCTCGCGGACGGTCGGCTCGCCACCTGATAGCTGGATCGGTCGCGGCCCGCCACTGTCGATGATCGTCTGGAACAGGGACTCGATT
>KI543220.1:78787-80746 GCA_000496215.1 uncultured archaeon A07HN63 | reverse complement strand
CAGGTCGTACACGCTGTAGAGGAGGCCACCGCGTGCCGCGGTGGCAACGGTGTCGTCGATGTCGGTGATGGTCACCGACTGGTCGTGAATCTGTACCGCATCGTGCTCAGACTCCGGTGTGTCGACCGAGACCCCGCGTGGAAGGGGTAGTTCGAGTTGCATCTGTGGTCTCCTGTACCATGACAAAGGAACTCACGGTACTTGCATGTTGGCCTCACTCGATTTCTCCATCGCTCTGATATACGGTGATTCCTGCCGGTGGGACTGGACAAAATTTTGTGAGGAGGTGGGGCCGGTGGCCCGATGGTGTGGCCGTGCGAGTGGCTCTGCGTGATTCGGCTGACCACCGCGGAGATGCACGGGTTCGAGTCGCCGAGTGCCTTGGTCCGACGAGTGTGTTTCCCTCTACGGTGTCAGTAGCACCCGTCCACAGCGCACAGCAGCATTCGTGGCTTATTTCGTCGAAGATTTGCACGTAGTCGTGGATAGCCACGCCAGTTCGAAGAGTGCCGTCGCCCGTTGTGTTGCGGCAACCGTTGTCCGATAGTACGCTGCCGCTCTGTCATTGCGATACAGGGTTTTCAGCCGACGTGCTGTCGACTCCAGCGTGTCATAGAAAGCTTGCCACGGGGATCTATCTAGATACCATCAGGAGTCGCGTGCAAGATACAGAGCGTACAGTCAGCACCCGAACTACATTATTCTGGCAGGTAAACACAGAACCAGTCGACGGGGTGTGGCCACATATCGATCATCGAGTCATCACTGTGTAGAGAACATGAAGCGACAGTACGAAGCTTCCCCCGAGTAGTCCGGCTATCCCACCGTAAATCGGAGCAATATCAACCGAAGGAGCGAGTAAGTACCCGCTAGCAAATCCAAGGGGGTCAAAGACCACCGCGAGAATAATGAGCTGAACAGCGAACTTCTTCGATTGAAACCACCTGATCATAGTTCAAATGTAGGCGAGTGAGATATATCCCTTGTGAAACTAACTCTGATTTAGTATACTGATCGGTCTTGTCTGTCGGATCGAAACTGATTTTCTGTGACATATGTGCCCTGTAGCTTGCATACCAGCACGAATGTAATTCCAGTCTGAGGTGTGTTTCGTCGCTCGATCTACACGTCTACTTTCGGGTGAGAGCAGTTCTATGGTACACTGTCGGTAACTGCGGTTTCAGGAACGCTGTTGCGCAATCGCCCACTTACAGCCACCGCGTGATTGACTGTTCTGGATGCCACGAGATCAGTCTCGGCGTCAACGACCGAGTCACACGATTCGGGTCGATGGCGTATGCTCGTCCGTGGTGGTTTTCAGCGTGTCAAGGGCGTGGACGCTGACGGTCAGGGTGCCGGCGCATACGATGTATCGGACAGACGAACCCGCGGTGGAACGAAAGGCCATAGAGCGGATGTCGACTTGTTGTATTCCACACGAGGAGGTCGGCGGAAACGCCTTTTGCGCTGCGTCGCCACAACGATTGTATGGATGGATCGTCGGCTGACGGCTTGCCGTTCGATGAGATCGACCCGCAGCCGGATGTCGACAACTGGCTGGATCTGATCGACGAGATCACTGGCGAACTTGCCGAAAGTGATGAGTGTCTCGAATGCAAAGTTGACGAGTTGACGCTTGATGTCCCGATGCAGATGAGCCCAGAGGCCGACACCGCGCGCTGGCGGTTCGATGGTGGGGTAACGATCAGCCTTGGCGAGGTTCGTGTGCCGCTACGCGAGTGGCAGGAGTACTGGAACGATACCGAGTAGTCACTCGCCGTCGACCGCGGCATCAACCTCAAGTTGTGCCTCGCCGTTGCTGCTGCCATCGGAACCGACCGACGAGAGATCGTCAACATCGAGGTTCGTCAACAGTTCATCGATCGTATCGAGGCCAAGGATTTCACGCGTCTCGTCGTCGAACTCTTTGCTTTCGAGTGCTGACGCCGCCGACCCGAT
>KI543220.1:77207-78767 GCA_000496215.1 uncultured archaeon A07HN63 | reverse complement strand
TCGAACTGCTCGGCCCACTCCCAGTGGTCTAGCGAGTCCCAGACTTTCCGTCCGTCTCGCCGTGGTCGTCGCACTCCCGTCGGAGGTAGACCGACTCCTCGTCGGTGACGTAGCTGCCGGGCACGCGCTCCAGACAGTCCGGACAGAGGCTGGTTGTCGATGCAAGCTGTCGGTGTCGCTGGCTCATACGCCTGCCATGTGTGGGACTGGTTAACATCTACTCCGGCTGTGCGTTCCCTACGCACAGCAACGATACCACGAAACACGGTGGTCGCCAACACCGACACAGATGTCCGCGACAGTGGAGGCCACAGACGAGTCACAGTCGTCGATCCCGGTTGCGTCGCTGCTGCCGTGGCGGTCCACCGACACGGCCGCCGACCTCGAGATCACGGTCTACATTGTCACCGGCTACCACGGCAAACTCCGAATACCGGAAAGCTTCTGTCGGGAGTGTAATCTATTCGTTCGCGCAGCCGATCAGGCCGCCGCGCAGGTCGACGCCGACGTGCGCGTGACGGTGCGCTCGTGGTGGACCCACGTCCTCGGCGCGCTCCGGTATGGCGGCTACCACCCGCCGGTGCTGGTCGTCGGCGACCGGCGGCTCTGCCAGGGCCACGACGTGCCGACGACCGAGGCGGTCGTCGACGCAATCGAGGCATCGCTATCCTGAATCCCCACAGCCCCACAGTCACCTATGACCGAACCACCAGTCGAGTTCTCGCTGCCGAACGTCGCGGCCGGGCCAGATCCGTTCTCGATCAGCCACCTCGACGACGACATCGCCTTTGTCGTGCTGTTCTTCCAGCGCGATCACTACTGCACGAACTGCCGGCAACAGGTCCAGACGATCGCCGACCGCATCGGCGCGTTTCGCAACCGCGACGCCGAACCCGTCTCGATCGTGCCGGAGCCGATCGAGAAGGTCGAAGGGTGGCAGGACAAATACGACCTGCCGTATCCGCTCTGTGCCGATCCCGACGCCGAGATCGGCGCGGCCTACGATCAGCCCGTCCGGTTCGGCGTACTCGGCCGGTTCAGCGACTTCTTCGGGCGAATGCCGGCGGTCGTGATTCTCGACCGTCGCGCGTCGCCGTCCGAGATCGCCTACGTCCACAAGGGGAGTTCGACGTTCGACCGGCCGTCGATCGACGACCTGCTCGGTGAGCTGGATGAACTGCGTTCGGAGGCGAGGGATGCCGCAGCTACTGCTGACAGTAGTTCCGAGCAGTGAGACCGGACGCGAATTGCTGACTATGTGGATGAACCCTGTTTTGAGAATGCCATAGGCTGGTGGGATCGATACTCTCGTAACTTCTCGAAGAGCCGGTCGGCAAGACGTCGTCAAGAACCAGCGAAACTACGACGTGTGGGGGGGGTTCGATCGGTGCGGCCTGGTGATGGCGGATCGACAGGCGATGATCTCATCGCACGCCAACTTCGTGGGCATCCTCGATCTCGTCGATGAGTTCCTTCGCATCGAACGGTTTGGTGACGTACCCGTCAGCCCCGTGCCGTGCTGCCTTGCGCATTTTTCGTTTCTGTGAGACACTTGTCACC
>KI543220.1:74257-77187 GCA_000496215.1 uncultured archaeon A07HN63 | reverse complement strand
GCGTTGGCAGTGAAAACGAGGGGTCCTCGGAGCTTTGACCCTCCGCGCGCAGGATCTTGGCCACATAGATAGCTCCGACGATCCCGCTTTCCAGCCAGTAGCCGACCAGCAGTGTATGCAGGCTCCAGCCCACCCCAACCACACCGGCCAATGGAACGAGATTCCCGATCAGCAGCCCTCGGCTCGCTGCTGGCGGCCCCACCCGCGACCAGTCCATACTCACGGGTTAATGGCATCCACAGTAAATCTTCCTCGCAGCCAGATAGCAAGACTTCGACTTTTCGATTGGCATGCACCCCCGGTTTGTAACAATCTGACAGGCCTCGCTGGCGACCTATGTCATCCTCCCTTGGGTATCGAGGCTGGGTGCCACGCCACCAATCGGCCGATTTCACTTACAATTATAAGTTGCTCAACCGAAAACAGTGCCAGCATTCGAGCCGCATCGGATGAAAGAAACCTTGATTGAATACACACGTGATGCCTGATACTGCACTGACACTGGACCGGCTTCGAACGGCGGGTCTCGACGAGCAGTTTACCGCGCTTCGCGGTGCCGTCACCAACGGGCTCGATAGCAACGAGTCCAACATCGCGGTTGTCGCCGAGCCGTTTGCGTGTCGCGACCGCTTTCTCGATCATATTGAACGAGAGTTTCCGTCGAGAACCGGACGCGTCAGCATCAGCGACGCCGCCAGCGACACGCTGCCACCGTTTCCTGACACAGAAATTGTGCTCGTCGACGACTGTCAGTTGCTCTATCAGCGCGATATCGGCGGGTTCGACACGCTGGATGTATTTATCGAGGAGATGGCCAGCCGTGAGACGGTGTTTGTGACAGCCTGGAACCGGTATGCTTGGAGCTACCTCACCGCCGTCACGGCTCTCGGCTCGCTCTTTCCAGACCCGATCTCGATTCCGCGATTGAAAGCCAGTCAGGTGAGTGAGTTGCTGCAGTCATACCACGATAACGAACAGCCGGATTTCCGCGAAGTTGACGACACACAGCGGGTCAAAACGCTCGATATCGACGTAGAGTCAACCACGGTCGCTGGGGTCGCTGTTCCCACGCCGTCGGTGCGTGTCAATCCAGAGTATATCCTGCCACAGTCCCGCACCGACGAGGAGACGGATATCGAGGCCGTCGTCTATCAGACGATTGCAACACTGTCGGCCGGCGCACCGCGGGTCGCCGTCGATCTCTGGGAACGATCAATCCGCGACGGAACCATCGCCCCGGCGTACGTGAAGGAGGTCGACGAGTCGCTGGACATCGACCGTGATACAGCGTTCGTCCTTGAACTCGTGCTCACGAACGAGGCGATAGCCAGCGAGACGATAGCGGCTATCTGCCGTGATAGCACTCCCGAGCAGGCCATTCAGACGCTCCGCACGAACAATCTCGTCACCGTTGATGGGGACGGTACCGTGCGGCTTGAACCGACTCGATTGCGGTCGACGATTACCCATCTCCAGCGGAGGCAACTGGTATGGTGAGCGCGGCAGGGTCAGAGCAACTGGGACAGTTCGATATCGGCTTTGGGGCGATTCTGAGCATTGTTATCACCCTCGTTGTGGCCTACATACTCGCGACGGTTGTCGACCGCCTTCTGCAGGCACTGGCGGACAGACTGGCGGCCGAGCGGTTCAGAGTGCTGTTGCTCATTCCGGTACTCAAAGTTGGCATCTACGGGCTGGCCGCCTATGGGGTCGTGAGCCTCACGGTGGACCCGAGTGCGGAACAGCTCCTCGCGTTCAGTGGGTTGTTCGGGGCCGCTCTCGGCTTTGGATTCAAGGAGCTATTTACCGACGTACTCGGTGGGCTGTCGATCCTCTTCGAACGGCCCTACCGGATGGGTGACAAGATTGCCATCGGCGAGCACTACGGTGAGGTCGTCGCCATCGGGTTGCGATCAACGCAACTGGTGACCCCCAACGACAATCTGGTGACCATCCCGAACGATGCCTACTTCAGTGAGTCTATCGCAAACGCCACCGCCGGCAACGCAGAGATGCTCGTGACCATCGAGTTCCATGTTGCTGCAGCGGCCGATCCGACGACGGCGACACAACTTGTCGAGGAAGCGATCATCACCTCGCCGTATGTCTACGTGACCGACAACCATCCGGCCGAGGTCCATCTTGCGGACAACCCCTCGTATTTCACTCTCACCGGGAAGGCCTACGTCAATGACCTGCGGAATGAAGAACGCTTCCGCACTGATGTCACAGCCCGCGCGATGACAGCGTTTCAGGAACACGGTATCGAGCAACCAAAACGACCAGTCATCGACGAGTAAGGGTATACTCACTCGGTGACCTGACTGCTTTTTTTTCTGGCCCGTGTATGTTCGACAGTGGCTTTAATCGCTCACCGCCTCGGTGTGTCGGACGGCGAGACTTCATCAAACACCTCGAAAGGACGTTGGTTAAAAAGGAGTAGCACAATGCTGGTTGGTGTCGGAGGCCACTAACCTGTAGTTTCACCGGATGCCAACCTCGTGCGCGTCCTCAATCTCGTCGATGAGTTCCTTCGCATCGAACGGTTTGGTGACGTACCCGTCAGCCCCGTGGCGTGCTGCCTTTCGCATTTTCTCTTTCTGTGAGACACTTGTCACCATTATCACGACCGCGTTCGGAGAGAGTTCCTTGATCACCCGCAACGCTTTGAGCCCGTTCATCTCCGGCATCATAATATCCATCGTAACCAGATCCGGACTGTGGAATTCGAACTGATCAACAGCTTCGATTCCATTTTTTGCTGTTGCAATCACATTTACCCAGCCGTCGAGTGAGTTACTAATGATATTTCGCTGAAACTCTGAATCATCCACCACCAACACGTTGAGAGTCATCGAACACGCATAGTCGACAATCGTGAATAATACTTAGGATGTTTCTGACCGCACGGCTCCCCACACGTATCAATA
>KI543220.1:65263-74237 GCA_000496215.1 uncultured archaeon A07HN63 | reverse complement strand
GAGAACCGCAAGGACGGAGTCCTTAGTTGTCGCCAGCTTTCGACTGCCACTCGTAGTCGCGTCGCTTCGCCGATTTGCCGAAGCCACACGAGGAGCATTCCTTCTTTTTCGAGTGGTAGGACTTCTCGCCGCAGCGCCGACATTTGACGTGCGTCGTCTTGTTCTTCTTGCCCTGCGTCGGGGTTCCTGCACCGGTCATAGATTGATCGAAACGACGTTGTCGCCGCGTATAATGGTTGTGTCTTCGACCGCCTCGACGGCGATCTCGTCGACGCCCTCATCGATTCCGTGCTCTTCCTCGTCGTCGACGGCCGGCGGATCGAGCACGACGTTCATATGTTGATCGAAGCCGGCCAGCGAGCCGGTGAACGCGGTGCCATCCTTCAGCCGGACGGTCACCGGCTCCTCCAGCGACGCCTCAAGAACATCGAGGGGTCGTCCACTCATATCAAGACAGCGTCGTGATTCGATATTAAACGTACCGAAACAGGGCGTCCTGCTCGCCGCGTTCGCCCAGCCAGACCCACGCCCGCAACTTGGACCCACGCCTGCGACTCAGCAGATCACGCCCGACGCGCCGGGCTACTGCCATTCGACGTCCGACAGCGTGCGCTGGACGGCCTCCTCGCCGACGGCGGCGGCCAGCGACTCGAAGCCGGCGCGTTCGGCCCGATCCCCGGCGTTGGCGACCAGCCGCGAGACGATGAACTCCGGCGTCGATTTGCCGACCGTCCCGAACTGCGGCTGGTAGTCCACCCGTAGATCGAGATCCTGATCCAGCCCCTCGGCGAAGATGCCGTCGATCCGGGCCGCGTCGGGCAGCGGACTCAGATCGTCGGCGAGGTGGGTGACGTAGACGCCCAGCGCCTCGCGGTCGACGGTCAACTCGACCAGCCCGTTCAGCAGGTCCGCCGCCCGGCCGGGCTCGGTGATCGCCTCGAACTCGTCGACGAGCATCAGCGTCCGGCCGTCGTTGGTCAGCGGCGGGACGATGGATTTCAGCGTCGACTCCAGCACGCCCGCGTTGAACGAGGCATGGCGGCGATGGAAGACGACCGTCTCGAAGACGCCCACCTCGGCGGTCTCGGCCGGCACCGGCAGCCCCATCGCGGTCAGCAGCGCGACCTGACTCAGCGTCTCCAAAAGCGTCGTCTTCCCACCGGAGTTCGCACCCGTCAGGACGGTCACGCGGTCGCCGCTCGGTGGGGTATGCGCTCGTCCCGTGTCGGTGATCTCGTGGCCCCCGACGCCGTAGGTGATCGGCTGCACGTCGCCGTCGAGAAACAGGTTCCGCGCGCCCTCGACGGCGATCCCGTCGTCGACCAATCGGGGCCGCTGGAGGTCGAAGGCGGCGGCGAACCGTCCCAGCGACAGCGACAGCGCGATATCGCCGATGGCCTCGACGGCGGCCTCGACATCGGCCTCGGCGTCGCCGATCTGTCCCTGTAACTCGTCGGCAACCGTGGCCTCCCGGTCGGCGACCGCGCCCTCCAGCTCGTCGACGAGCGACCGTAGCGTCTGGGAGACGAAATCCGCCGCGTCGACCGCGTCGTCGGCCGCGGCCGACCGCACCCGCGACTGTGCGATCCCCGTCTCCTCGGCGATGTGGTCGACCACCCGCCGCCGCAGTGTTTCCATATCCCGAATCCCGTCGTCGCGGACGGTGTCGACGATATCGAACGCGGCGTCAGAGAGGTCGGCCGCTGCGTCCCGCTGTTCGCGCAGTGTATCGAGTTCGTCGTCCGCGCCATCCAGTACTTCCGGGCCGTCGTCGGTCTCGCGGATGTAGCCGAGTGCGCCTTTTGCTTCCCGGAGCGCGTCGGGGTCGCTGTCGGCCAGCGCGTCGAAGGGGTCGCCGTCCAGCCCGACGGCTTTGAGTTCGAGGGCGGCCGCGACGGCCGCGCTGTCGGTCCCACCCGCGTCGTCGTAGGCGTCGAAGGCGTCGGTCACCTGCGCTCGTTCGTCGCTCGTCAGCCCGCGCCACGCGGCTTTCGCCGCCAGCACGTCGTCCAGCCGGTCGGCCATCGCGTCGCGGCTGGTCAGCGGCGTCATGACACGGATTCGATCTGCGGCGTGGTCGGTGAGCGCGTACTCGCTGGCCAGCGCGAGCAGGTCGTCGTACACGTCTCGCGTGTCGCTCGTCGCCAGCACGTCCATGCCTTCGGTGCCGGTCGCCCGCCGCAGGATGCGGACGGCTCGCCCCCGCGGCAGGCCGGCCGCCGTCAGCGTGCGGATATCGGCGCGCTCGATGGCCGCGATAGCCTCGGGTTCGCCGATGCCGTCCCGCAGCAGTTCGGCCGTTTTCGGACCGACACCCCAGTACTCCTCAAGTCGCATACAGGTTGGTCCACAGCCGGCGGCTTAGCCCTTGTTACTCTCGACCGGCAGTGGAGGGCCGCCGACCGAGACACATACCTGTCTCGCCGTCTACGGGGGGGTATGGAGCTGGATTTTGGCCCCCTTGGCGACTACCTTGCCGACCGTGATGCCGACGCCTACCTCATCGACGCCGACAGTGACGACCCCAGCCAGCGCTACCTCTCCGGGTTCGACGCCCCCGACCCCTTCGTGAGTTGCTATCACGAGGGCGGCCTCGCCTTACTGGTTTCGGGACTCGAATACGGCCGCGCCGTCGACGAGAGCCGCGCCGCAACGGTCGAGCGCCCGACCGACTACGACCGAAAGCAACTCGTCGAGGAGTACGGACCGACCGAGGCCGAGCACCGCGTACTGGCCCGGTTTCTCGACGACAAGGGCGTCGATAGCGCCCTCGTTCCCGAACGGTTCCCGCTGAGCACCGCCGATGGCCTCCGCGAGCAGGGCGTCTCGGTTGCCATCGACACTGACGACCCGCTCGTCGAACTCCGGGCGACGAAAACGTCGACCGAACTCGATTACGTCCGCGATGCGCAGGTGGCCAACGAGGCGGCAATGGCGGCCGCCGAATCGCTACTCGCAGCCGCAACGGTCGACAGCGACCGACAACTCGTCCTCGACGGCGAGCCGCTCACCAGCGAGCGCGTCAAACACGAGATCGAGGCAACGCTGCTCGAAGATGGCTGCGGGCTTGACTCCACCATCGTGGCCGGCGGCGAGCAGGCGGCTGACCCCCACGACCGCGGTAGCGGCCCGCTGCCGGCCGACGCGCCGATCATCGTCGATATCTTCCCACAGGACAAGACGACGGGCTATCACGCCGACATGACCCGAACCTTCTGTGTCGGCGACCCGAGCGACACACACCGGGAGTGGTACAATCTCACCAGTGCCGCCCTCGACGCCGCGCTAGATACCGTCGAGGCGGGCGCGAGCGGGGCCGAGGTCCATGCCGCCGCCTGCGAGGTCTACGAGGACGCCGGTCACCCCACGCTGCGGGCCGATCCGTCGACCGAGACCGGGTTCATCCACAGCACGGGCCACGGCGTCGGTCTCGCGGTCCACGAGTACCCCCGTCTCAGCCCGACCGGCGGCGATCTCGAAGCCGGGCAGGTCATCACGGTCGAACCAGGGCTCTACGATCCCGCGGTCGGCGGTGTCCGGATCGAGGATATCGTCGTCGTCACCGAGGCCGGCTACGAGAACCTGACCGATACCCCCGGGAGTTCGTCGTCGCGTAACCACTCTGACCGCGGCGTTGCTGACGGATCGAAAGCCACAGGCCCCACGCGTCCGACCTCACGGTATGACCACCGAACCCCGACGACGCGATGACCGGCGTTCGTGTCGTTGTGACCGAGTCGCCAGCCGGCGTCCAGAAGTACACGGCACGGGTCGCCTGCGACGCCCCCGAGGCCGAGATCGACGCTGTCGAGGCGGGTGTGCTAGAGCGATATTTCGAGATTGTCGAGGGTGGCGACGGTGCGAGCTTCGTTCGCGCACGGGCGGTCGATATGACCGGCGAGGCCGGCGAGATCACCGAGCCGACCGGGCTGTTTTCGATCCAGTTTGCCGACCCGGTGTCGCCGCAGTCGGTCACGCTGCAGTTCGAGACGGTGCTGGATCACGATGGCGAGACGGTTCCTGACGAGAACCTGCGGTTCGAGGCGATGGCGTAGCGACCCAGTCGAACACCTTTTGAGACGGCGACGGAAACACCGGGTATGAACCTCGTCGTCGTCGGCGCGGGCGAGATGGGTCGGTGGATCGCCGACACCGTTGACGCCGCCGTCGCCTTCACCGACGCCGATCCCGAAATCGCCGCCGACGCCGCGGCCGACCGCGAGGCCCGCGCGGTCGACCCCGACACCGAGGAGACCTTCGATGCGGTCTGTCTCGCCGTGCCGATGTCGGCCGTCGCCGACGCGGTCGCCGACTACGCGCCCAATGCCGAGCGGGCGATCTTCGATATCTCGGGGATTATGGCCGACCCGCTGGCGGCGATGGCCGACCACGCTCCCGACTGCGAGCGGGCGAGTCTGCACCCGCTGTTCGCGCCGCCGCGCGTTCCCGGCAACGTCGCCGTCGTCCCCGACGCCGACGGCCCGGTGCTAGACGCGATATACGAGGACATGCGCGAGGCGGGCAACACCGTCTTCGAGACGACCGCGGCCGAACACGATGACGCGATGGAGACCGTGCAGGCGGGCGCGCATACGGCCGTCCTGGCGTACGCACTCGTCGCTGGCGACGTGCGCGAGGAGTTCGCCACGCCCGTTTCCGCCCAGTTGACCGACGTGGCAGCGACCGTCACCGAAGGGTCGCCCGACGTTTACAGCGAGATTCAGTCGGCCTTCGACGGCGCCGATGCCATCGTTGATGCGGCCGAGCGGATCGCCGCGGCCGACGCCGAGGCGTTCGCCGCGCTCTACAACGAGGCCAAGACCAATGTCGGCACCGACGAGCGGGTGAGACACGAGTGATCGACCGCGAGGCCGTCCGCTCGAACGCGAAGTACCTCCAGCAGGTTCGCCCTATCGACCCCGACGAGATCTGCGAGTACATCGAGGGCCAGCCCCATCCTGCGGTCGTCCGACAGACGCTTCGCGAGGAGGCCTTCGACCTCGGCCTCGTCGAGCGCGAGGACGGGGCGTTCGTCCCAATCGAGGACGGCCCGTTCCCCACCGCGAGTGGGCGCCCGACGCGTTTCCAAACCGCTACAGCATGGCCCTCGAAGACCTGCTGGTCGAGCGGTACGGCGCGAACTGGCACCGCGGCGACTCGGGTACCGAGCTTCGGACGGCGATCCGCGAGTTCAAAGCTGACTATCTCGACCGCGAGCCCGTCGAGTACGACGACACCACGGCCGTTGGCTACGCGATCTACCACCTGCCGGCGTACTACGCCGCCGTCGGCTACGTGCTGTCGACGCTGACCGAACGCGGGTTGCTGCCGCGATCCATCCGCGTGCTCGATGTGGGTGCGGGTGCTGGTGGGCCGGCGCTCGGCCTGCACGATTTCCTGTTCGGTGGCGACGGTGATGGCGACGGCGGAAACAATGACGACGGCGACGCCAGCGGCATCGACGAACGCGCCGCGAGCGTCGACTACCACGCCGTCGAACCGAGCGCGGCCGCTGACGTACTCGACCGACTGCTCGACGAAACTGCCCGGAACTTTCGGCCGACGATTCACCGGACGACAATCGAGGAGTTTGAGTACGACAGCATCGGGCAGGGCGATACGGACGACAGCAACGCGGCCGACGCCGGCGGTAGCGACACCGGAGACGCGGGTGGCTTCGATCTCATTCTCTTCGGGAACGTCCTCAACGAACTCGACGAGCCCGAACGCGTCCTCGACACTGCACTCGAGTATCTCGCACCCGACGGGAGCGTCGTCGCCCTCGAACCGGCCGACCGCAACACGGCGACCGGGCTGCGCGAGATCGAGCGGGCAGTCGCCGACGACGGCGACAAGGCGACCGTGTACGCACCGACACTCCGGCTGTGGCCCGACGCAACCCCGAGCGACCGCGGGTGGTCATTCGACGTGCGATCCGACCTCGACACACCGGCGTTCCAGCAGCGACTCGCCGATGGCCACGACGATACTGAGGCTGATGTCGAGCCCGACGCCTACCGCAACGTCGACGTGCAGTTCGCCTACAGCGTTCTCCGGGGCGACGGCGAGCGTCGCTACCCGTTTCAGGCGAGCCGCGACCGACATGCCAGGATGGCCGAGATGGACAACCACGTCACCGAACGGATCGACCTGCTGGCGGTCAAACTCAGCCACGATCTGAGCGACGACGGCAACTCTCTGTACCGGATCGGTGACGGCAGCCAGTCGACCGACCACTACGCCGTCCTCACCAAGGAGTCGGGGCTCAACCGTGATCTGGCGGCGGCCCCCTACGGCGCGGTACTGGCCTTCGAGAACGTCCTCGCGCTGTGGAACGACGACGAGGCTGCCTACAACCTCGTTGTCGACGCCGAGACGGTCGTCGACTCGCTGTCCGGTTCGTGAGCTGGCTGCCGACTCCTGCGTCGCGTGAGAAGCTGTCGGGTTTCCAAGGCGTGCCGACCGATTTTTTACTCGCGCGCCGGAAAGACGTGTGTGAGCGACGACAAGGAGAGTATCGAGGCGAAAGGCGAACACTGGGATTTCGAGGTCGACACCGAACTTCCCGATTCCGTCGGTGACGACGACGAGGAGATCACCGAGGCCGACCGGCTCGAACGCCGCGCTGGCGATCAGCAGTGGACGGCGACGGTCGGCGGCCTCGGCGGGTCCTCGCCGACCGTGGTCGGCGGCCTCGTCTATCTCGGTGGCGACAGCGACAGCGTCTACGCGCTGGACGCCACGACCGGCGAGGAGGAGTGGGTGTTCGAGACCGGCGATTTCGTCGAGTCAGCCCCCTCTGTCGTCGACGGCGGCGTCTACGTCGGGAGCGACGACGGCTGTGTCTACGGGCTGGACGCCAAAACCGGCAGCAAGTACTGGGCCTACCAGACCGGCGGCTTCGTCGAATCCTCGCCGACCGTCGCCGACGAGTCAGTGTACGTCGGCAGCGGTGACGGCTCTGTCTACGCGCTGAGCGCGCCGCTCGGCAACAAGATCTGGGCGACGCCGACCGGCGGGGCGATCCACTCCTCGCCGACCGTCGTCAACGGAACGCTCTATATCGGCAGCGACGACGGCTGTGTGTACGCGCTCTCGGCATCGAGCGGTGACGAACGGTGGACCTTCCAGACCGACGGCGCGGTTAGATCCTCGCCGACGGTCGCCGACAGCACCGTCTTCGTCGGCAGCGGCGACGGCAACATCTACGCGATCGACGCGAAGTGGGGCGAAAAGGAGTGGCAGCATACAACCGAGGATGTCGTCCACTCCTCGCCGACGGTCGCCGAACGGAAACTGTTCGTCGGCGGCGACGACGGTACCGTCTACGCGCTGGATATCGGCTCGGGCGACCGGGTGTGGACGTTCGACACCGACGGCCGCGTGTGGTCGTCGCCGACGGTCGCCGGCGACCTCGTCTTCGTCGGCAGCAACGACGGCTATCTCTACGCGCTGGATATCGACTCCGGCCGCCGACGCTGGATGGTCGACACCGGCGACTGGGTCGACTCCTCGCCGACGGTCGTCAGCGAGACGGTCTTTTTCGTCTGCGACGACGGCACCGTCTACGCGCTGAGTTCCGGCGTCAAAGGGGCGAGTATCGGCTCGCGCGTCAATCTCGGCACGCTCGGCCATCACGGCGGCTGGACCGGCGGCGAGTAACCCCGCCGTAGCTTCTTAGCCCTCCGAGTTCCTACGCACTGTATGGCAACCCAAACGGCGACGTTCGGTGGCGGCTGTTTCTGGTGTATCGAGGCTCCGTTCAAGGAGCTCGCAGGTGTCGAGTCGGCCGTCTCCGGCTACGCCGGCGGCGACGTGGTCGATCCGACGTACCGACAGGTCTGTTCCGGCGACACAGGCCATGCCGAGGTCGTCCAGATCGAGTACGACCCCGGCGAGATCAGCTACGGCGACCTGCTTGAGGTCTTTTTCACCGTTCACGACCCGACCCAGCTCAACCGGCAGGGGCCGGATGTGGGCACGCAGTACCGATCAGCGATCTTCACACACAGCGATGACCAGCAGCAGGCCGCCGAGGCGTTCATCGCCGAACTCAATGCCAGCGACGCCTACGACGACGATATCGTGACCGAGGTCGAACCGCTCGATACCTTCTATCGTGCCGAGGAGCGTCACCAAGATTACTACGAGAAGAACCCCGCACAGGGTTACTGCTCGGTGCATATCCCGCCAAAACTCGACAAGGTACGCGAGAAATTCGCCGACCGGCTCCGCGAACAGCCGGTTCACTGAGCCAGCCGCCGGGGTCACTGAGGCGGCCGTCGTTTCGTCACCTCTTTGCCGGTCTCGGTCGCCTCACAGGTTCGCGTCGATAGCGTTGCTAATCTGGGTATACCGGTCGCCACCTCGTGGCACGGTGACTTTCTCTCCGTTGACAAAGATCTGCGGCGTGGACTCGACACCGCGTGACACCCCGGTTTCTTTATTGTCTGCCACCACCTGATCATAGGTTTCGCTACTGATGTCATTCATCACACGACAGGGAGCAGCACCGACAGAGTCGGCAAGGTCACCGAGAAGTTCGTACGCGTACTCGGATTGATTCTGGTAGGCTGCTAGACTAAATTCAAAAAAGGCCGCATCGGTCAGGGATTCCTGGACACTCCGGGCGGCGTTGGCAACGGCATACGACCACGTTTCGCTGACCGGGATCGGAAAGTCGAAGTGGCGGAATCGGACGCTTTCACCGTTGAGATACTCGTTTTTGAGTTGCTGCAGTGAACCGGTCGCAAACGTCGCGCAGTGCGGGCAGGCAAAGTCCTCGAAGAAATCGACCGTCACCGTCGCATCGTCCGGGCCCAGCGTCGGCTGTGGCAGCGAACTAACCGGTTCCTGGCTGGTGAGATCACAGTCGTAGCTGGTCTGGATCGCTTCGCTCGATTCGCCACCCAGACAACCGGCGAAACTGACCGTCGCTGCACTCCCGACTATCGTTAGATAGTCGCGTCGTCGA
>KI543220.1:60978-64147 GCA_000496215.1 uncultured archaeon A07HN63 | reverse complement strand
GCGGCACCCGCGCCGACGTAGAGGACGACGACGAGGAAGATCCAGACCGCGTCGACGAAGTGCCAGTACATCGAGGCCGTGCTCACCGACAGATGCCGGTCGGCCGAATAGTGGCCGTACAGGCCGCGGATCAGGACGAACCCGAGGATGACCGCGCCAAGACCGACGTGGAGCCCGTGGAGCCCGGTCAGCCCGAAGAACGCCGAGCCGTAGATGCCCTCCTGCCACGTGAACGACGAGCCCTCGATGAACTCGAAGTATTCGAGCGCCTGCCCGCCGAGGAAGACGACCGCAAACAGGATCGTCACGCCCATGCCGCGAATGAAGTTCGTCCGGTCATCGTTCCGAAGGGCGACGTGGGCCCAGTGGAGCGTGAACGAGGAGGCGATCAGGATCGCCGTGTTGGCAAGGATCAGCGAACTGATCAGATCCGGCGTCGTCGATGGCAGCGTCCACCCCGGGCCGGCACGGAAGTAGAAGTAGTAACTGAATATCGCGCCAAACGTCCCCAGTTCGGAGCCGAGGAAAGGCGATCATTCCATAGCGAAGCGAGGCGATCCCGTTCTCGTTGGTGTCTCGACTCCAGAATTTCTTGACGAACGCGTGATACAGCCAGCCGTAGATACCGGTCAGGAAGAGGCCGACACTGCCGGCGATCACCGCCGGCCCGGCCATCGGGCCGACGACACCCTCTATGATAAACAGCGCCACGCCGACGTAGATTCCCGCGGCTCCCGCGGCGGTCACGAACGGCCACCAGCTCGCCTCGCCGAACCCCTGCGGCCAGTCCTCGGTTGCTGGCAGGTGATGGTGGTGGTCGTCGTGGCCCTCCTCTGTTTCCGTACTCATATCACTCCCTTGCAATCGGGCCAGTAAAAATCCTCTCACCTCGCGGTGCGGCCGTCCGACCGTGGCCCCGCCGCGTCTGTCCGCGATGGTCGTGTCGCGTCTGTCCGGATGGTCGTGTCCATCCGCCGTGGTCGCGCCGCATCTGTCTGCCATACCGTGTCGAGTTCGTCCGAGCCGTGGCCGTGCCAACGGTTTCGCAAGCTACTCGTGTGTCCTCTCACTACTTCCACCAATGGATCGCTACGGCGTGGCTGCAGTCCAGCGTCTCACTCTGTTGCGCGCACTACTCGTGGCCGTGCTCGTGGTTCCCCTGCTGGCTGTGGTCTCCGGCTCAGTGCTCGCCCACGCGAGTGCGCTCCGGGGGTCGACGACGACGGTCTCGGTGCCGACGTGGCTGTTTCTGTCCACCGGTGGTGGGGCTGTCGGCGCCTCGTTCCTGCTGGCCTCGTTTGTCACCGACCGGTCGTTCATCCGCTCGATTCACGACTGGGGCGTGCGACTCCCGGCGCCCGGCCGGATTCTCACCGCCGGCGCCAGAGTGGTCGGTGTCGCCGGACTCGCCGTGACGGTCGCGGTCGGCTATCTTGGCCCGGCAGACGGCTACCGGAATCTGGCGGTGCTTCTCGTCTGGGTGCTCTGGTGGGGTGGGTACGTCGCTTCGACGTATCTCGTTGGCAATAGCTGGCCGGCGCTGAACCCGTTTCGCACGCTCGCGTCGCTGGCTCCCTCGCTAAACTACCAGTATCCCGACCGCCTTGGATCGTGGCCGAGCGTGGCCGGGCTGTTAGGGCTCATCTGGCTCGAAGTGATCAGCCCGCTTGCCGACGATCCCCGGCTGCTGGCGACGACGGTTGTCGCGTACGCGGCGGTTTCGACCGCTGGAAGTGTTGTTTTCGGGACCGAGGTGTGGTTCTCGCGGGTCGATCCAATCGCGACGGCGTTCCGGCTGTTCGGTCGTGTCGCTCCGGTGGCCAAGACAGCCGACGGCCTCACCGTGCGACTCCCGGGGACTGCTCTCAGCGACGCCGACGTGGTCTCGGGCCGCGACGAGGTCGTGTTCGTCGTCGCGCTCCTCTATGCGACCACCTTCGACGGCTTCGTCGGCACGGGCCTGTGGCGAGATGTTGCGACCGCTATCGTGGGCCTCGGCCTCCCGCCGCTGGTGGTCTACCTCCTGAGCTATCTGGCTGGCTTCGGCCTGTTTCTCGGTGCGTTCTGGTGGTCGATGGCTGTCGCCCGCCGGTTCGGGCGGACGTACATCACCAGAACCGCCCTCGCAGAGCGCTTTGCCCCATCGCTGCTGGCGATCGCTGCCGGCTATCACGTTGCCCACTATCTCGCGTTTGTCGTCGGGCTGGTGCCCGCAGTCGCCACCGTCGCGTCCGCGCCGCTCGCCCCGCCCTCGCAGTTGCCAGTCGTGACGACGCTCCCGGGCTGGGTGTCTGGACTGGAACTCGCGCTCGTCCTTGTGGGTCACTTCGTGGCGGTCTGGGTTGCCCACGCTGCTGGCTACCAGCTCCTGCCGGGCCGACTCGAAGCCATCAAGAGCCAGTATGGGATCACGGCGGTGATGATCTGTTATACGATGATCAGCCTCTGGATCGTCTCGACGCCATCGGTCACGCCGCCGTTCCTCGGTGGAGGTGGCGTATGACCACCACGAGTGAGACCGAAACCACGGAGAGCGACCACCCGCCGACCTCGATTCCGGTGGGCGATACGACCGAGGAGTGTCCCTACTGTGCGTTAGACGTGCCCGACAAGACGCAGTATCGGCTCCATCTCGGCGTGGAGCACTACGAGCGACTTGCCGACGCCGAGCGCGAGCGCTTCCACGAGGCCTATCGCGCGGAAGCAGATGCGCTCGACCGATTTCGGATTATCGCTCTCGGTGGGCTGGTGCTGCTGTACTTCGGTTTCCTCCTCGTATACGCGTTGCTGGCGGCCTGATGTTGGTTTCCGAATATGTTGGTGAGGCCCGTATGCCAAACGCATATATCCGTCCAATGTATGAAACCCAGTAGGCGGCCTACTCTGTCAATGTCTGATAACTCACCTGATACACCTACTGTCCTCGTCGTCGACGACGAATCTGACGTGGCTGATCTCTACGCGTACCGGCTTGAGGATGCCTTTAGCGTCCGGACAGCGTACAGCGGCGAGGAGGCTATCGAGACCGTCGACGAGACGGTCGACGTGATTTTGCTCGACCGTCGCATGGCCGGGGATGGACGGGCGACGAGGTGCTTGCATCCGTTCGGGAGTCACATCACGAGTGTCGTGTCATCATGGTGACTGCTATCGATCCGGATATCGAGAT
>KI543220.1:33944-59552 GCA_000496215.1 uncultured archaeon A07HN63 | reverse complement strand
CGACCGACTGGGCAACTCAGCGACGAGCAGGTACGCCAGCACCACGTACGCGAGACACCCCATCCCGAAGAGGAACAGCGAGACAACGGTGCCCTGCGCGAAGATGCCGGCGATCCCCAGTACGATCAGCGCCACGTCGAGGCCGATCAACAGCGCGTACATCCGCTGTCCCGGCCGACACAGCAGCGTCAGATAGAGTATCAACAGCGGCGTCGTCAGCAACCAGTCCACGTACCGCGACGTGTAGAACGTCGCATCGCCGACAGCGATCGTCCCGATTTCGAGAGCGGTGAACGTGTAGGCGACAGCGGCAATGCCTGTGATCGCCGCGAGCACGCCGTAGTAGAGCCGGTTTTTCGGGTCTTTCTGTGCGGCGTAGAGCGATGGGATGGTGCCGAGTGCCTGTACGATTGCGCCGACAGTCGCCCAGCCGGTTGCTTCCAGTAGCATTAGCTATCACCAAAGTTGAATCCGCCATGTTCGTCGTCACTGTCCTGTCCACCGTCAGTCGCTGCCGGCTCTGCTGTCCCTGTCGCGTCTGGGGTCAGACTCCCACCAGCTGTCGGGCCAGTCGAGTCCGTCCTGTCGCTGGCGGTCGTCGAATCGACGCCCTCGACATCGAAGCGGTCCAGCGTCTCCCGCAACTTCGCGGCCTGCGAGCGGAGTTCGTCGGCCGACGATTCGACCGACCGGAGGGTCTGCTGCTGGCTGGTGGCGGTTTCGGTCACGTCGTCGGCTGCGTCGGTCGTGGTCTCGCTGATCTCGGCAACCTCGTCGATCATCTCGACGACGGAACTGGCAGCCCGTGCCTGTTCCTCGGTCGTCTGGCTGATCTCGGTCATGCTGCTGTCGATGTCGTCGACGTACTCGATCACATGGTTGAGCTCTTCGATCGCGCCCTCGACGGTGTCGACGCCCTGACTGATCCGGACGCTGGTTTCGTCCATGCCCGCGACGGCCTCGCCGGTGCGTTCCTGGATGCGTTCGATCTTGCCGTCGATGTCGGCGGCGGCCTCCTTGGTCTCCTCGGCAAGTGATTTGACCTCCTCGGCGACGACGGCGAACCCATCGCCTTCCTCGCCAGCGCGGGCAGCCTCGATCGAGGCGTTCAGCGCGAGCAGGTTCGTCTGCTCGGCGATCTCGCTGATCATGTCGGCGATCTCGCCGATCTCGGCCATCTCCTCGTCAAGAGCCTCGATGTCCTCCATTGTCTCCTCGGTCGTGTCCTCGATGGCGTCCATCTGTTCGATCGCGTCGCTGGCGGCGGTCTCGCCCTCGGTGCCGGCCTCTGTCGCGTTCTGGGTCGTATCGGCGACCGTCTCGACGGTCGAGGCGACCTCTTCGGCGCCTGACGAGAGGCCGTCCATCTCCTCGGCAACCTCTCTGAGGTTCTCGGTCTGTTTGTGTGCCCCCTCGGAAATATCGTCGACCGCGTCGGCGACATCGCTGCTATCGTCGTACAGTTGATCAGCAGTGGAATCGACGCCGGCAGCGGCGTCCTCCACCCGATCGGCGAACGCCTTCACGTCGCCAACGGTCCCCTCGATCTCGTCCAGTGTCTCGTTGAACGCGACGCCGACCTGTTGCATCGCCTCGTTGTTGGTGTCTGGATCGACACGCTTGGTGAGATCGCCGTCGGCGACCTGTTGCATCACACGCTCGTACTCTTCGGCCTTCCGCTCGATCTGTTCGGCCCGCTGCTCCATCTCCTCGCGGGCGGACTGTGCCTCCGCCTGTGCGTCCTGTGCGGCGTCGATCTGGTCGCGGAGCGACCGTCGCATCGAATCGAACGCAGCATGAAGTGTGCCGATCTCGTCAGTTCGCTTCGTTTCTAGATCCACATCGAGATCACCCTCGGCCATCCGATTGGCCTTCGTCGTCAACCGTCTGAGAGCGATGATCGTGTTGCTCCCGATGGTCACACCGATCAGCGCAAGGCTGATGACGGTGATCAGAATCAGGCCGAGAATACTCGACCCGATAATGCCGGCCTGAGAGCCGGCGACTTCGGTTGCCTGCAGGTATACCAGTAGCCCGGATGCGGTGGCCAGTGCGACAACGCCCCCCAGCGAAAGGGTGAGCTTCGCCGCGTAGCTGTCGCGAATGAAACCACCTGACTGCGCTTCAGAACCCATAGATATTGTTGGGTAGCGACTTTTATAAACACCAGCCGCAGTATCGTCCCGGACATATAGGTAAAAAACTACTTTTGCACATCCGATATGTGCGGGACGGCGAAGCGACCTCGATACTTGATGCGTAGCCGGTACTTCGACCGTGATTGCTCTACCAATATGCTAGCTAATGGTGGTTGATTACCGGCTGGCAGGACACACTGGGGACTCAGCTACTGAAGTAGGGATTGTCCCGACTGGTGCCCACCATGTCGGGACAGTAGAGGATTGGTACAGCGACTGGGATGCCTGCCCGTGGAATACCTGCCCGGGAGATGGCACACCAGCACTTTCTGTTACTGTTGGTTCAAATATAAAAGTGTCCCATAGCAATTATATATTAGTAGTAATTTGTGGGAAAGCTATCAGGTTGTGACCGCTCGGTGACAGCGAGATGTGGCTGGGCTCAGATTCGTGTGAGCGCAGTCGTGCCGAGAGAAAATATCGTCACGCGTTCACAACGAGTACTGCCGCCATGTGTCCACAACGAGTTGCGGAGCTCCAGCACTCCCGGTCCAGGATATCCGGATGGTGAGTCCATATTACGTGTCACAATGCACGAAAAAAGAGTCAGACAGTCCGGAAAGTATTTGAGTTGGGTTGATGAGTGTAATATAAATGGATGGTCAGATCGTCAACGCCGTAACCGAGTGGGATACTGCCTCGTTCGGCGGCGGGTATGACGGGTTAAACGACCTTGCTGACGCCGAGTTTTCGGGAGCGATCAAGACGGCGTCAACATGGGCGTTCATGCTCAACGGCAACGTCATCGGTGTCGTCGACGGCTCGCTCTCGGCGTTCGACGGGGCCGACGGGACGGCCTACGAGGCGCCCGATCCCTCTCTGCCATTGCTGTATACGATGCAGACCGGGGACAGCGAGAAGCAGGCGGAGTACTACACGAACGATACGGCTATCTCCGAAGCGGACGACACGCTTTCCAGCGGTAACTTTACCGGCTACATCAAGCTCTCCGAGAATGTTCACTCCGGTGATTACTACATCGTCTACTACGGCGGACGCTCGATGAGTGTTGCCTTCGTCGGGAACAGCCGTCAGCTGTTCACCGGTGACGAGGCCTTCGAGCGCGCTAACGATGAGATTGGCATCTATAGAGTCTATGCAGCTGATATCGATGTAGTCGATATCCCCGAGACGGAGCGCAACACTGCGGCTGCGGCGGATACGGGAATCTCTATTGACAATACCCCTGACACCGATTCTGGTGCGGCTGACGACGGGTCGGCAACGACCCCAGTGCCCGACGACGACGGGTCGACAGCAACCACCGGCGGCCAGCCTACCGATGCGTCCGAGACAGCCACCAACGGTGGTGGCGCGAGCGAGTCAACCGGTGGGGAGCCGGATGCGACGACGGCTGCTGGCGGTGCTGCAGACGACTCGACAGCGACCGCCTCGACGGAGTCAACGACGCCTGATAGGCCACCTGCCCCCCCATCCGAACCCGCTGAAACCACCCAGTCCACCGGCGACACAGCCGGCGGCCGCGCCGCCAACGGCGGTTCGGGTGAGACCCAGACGGCCGGCGGCTCTGCGACAGCCGAGGCGTCCGGAAACGCGAACCGCTTCAGCGAGGAGTCAGAGTGGCAAAATACGACGACTATCCCGTCGCTCGACCCGGACGAGGAGGCGACCTCGTCGCGAGGACAGACGGGTGACGGCCAGCAGCTCACACAGCGATCCCCACAGTCGAGTGGCGCCGATAGCGACGGCCAGCTATCCCGCAAGCAGCTGCGCAACCGACTGGAGGATGCGGAGGCCGTCATGGAGAAGGCCGAGAAACGCCACAAGGAACTCATTGAGGCGCGGGACACGGCCAGACAGGAGCGCGACGAGGCTCGTGAGGAGCGCGATGCCGCCCAAGAGAAGATCGACGAGCTTGAAACCAAACTTGCGGAGGCCGAAACCGAGATCGAGCAGCTTGAGTCACAGCTTGCCGAGGCCGAGGAGGCGGCTGAGGCGGCCGCCGAAGCCGAGCCGACGCCGTCGGCGGCTGCCGCGGCCGATGTCGATTCGGGGCACACGCTCGATCCCGTGTCGGCGCTGGAGGGCACCAGCCTCTTCGTCAGATACGATTCCAAAGGAGCAGCAACCCTCGATACCGCTCACGAGGGCGGGGCTGCTCCGGACGAGCTCTCGGAGAATCTCCGGATCGATAGCCACACCACCTTCGAGACCGAGGGACTCACGGTCGACGGCGATCCATTCGATGAGTTCCTCGAGAACCGCATCGAGGTTGCCTTCGCCGACTGGATCGTTCGCGACCTCCTCTACGATATTCAGGGGACCGGCACCCAGAGTGGGATGCGACGAATCTACGATGCGATCCCGAAGATCGACCGGATCGAACTGCGCGGAACCGTCGAGCTCGGAACCGACGAGGATGACGAGCCAATCGAGCTTCCCTACGACCTGATCGTCCGCGACAAACACGGCAACCCGCTGTTTGTCGCCACCTTCGAGGAGTCGAAAGAGGCCGTCGGCGGCGACGTGGTCGAGGAGGTAATCCAGGATGGCAGCGAGATTCGCCAGCGCGAACAGGAGTTTGTCGCCGGCTTTTCGGTGACGACGAGCTACTTCGAACCCGGCGCGCTCGAAGCCGCCGAGGATGCCACCAGCGGCGGGTTCCTCAGCCGGAGCCGTGGCAAGAGCTTCGTCAGCCTCTCGCGGAAGCGCGGGTTCCATCTCTGTCTGGTCGACCGGATCGAGGATGGCTTCGATCTTCGCGTCCCGGAGCTGTGATCGGTCGACGCGGTGGCTCGGTGGTGTATGGACTGTAGAGAATGCAGGCGGCAGGAGAATCCAAATCGGCGTCAGTAGTTAGCTCTCGACCTCGGCGGCGTCGTCGATCCGCATCGTGCCCAGTTTGTCGACGATAGAGTCGATCTTGTTGTCGAGGTCGTCGACGAACTCCTGTGTGTGGTCCGTCTGGATCGCACCCTGACTGGAGGGTTCGATCAGGTTCTCTTCCTCGAGGACCCGAAGCGAGTACCGCACCTTGTGGTGTGGATACCCCGTTTCGTTGGACATCTTGACGATCCCGATGGGCTCGTTTTCGATCACCATTCGCAGCACCTGGAGGTGCCGTTCGAGCATGTCGACTTCCTTTTCGAGTCGATCAATCATGATATGTGCTAACTTGTCTTGGGAGGGTTTAAGTGTTATTGTCGTCGACAGCGAACAGTTGATCTTTGTCGTCTATTGTGATAGTAGTTACCACTTCAGTTGTGCCCAACATGGCGGGGTGTATTGAGACACCGAGCCTGAGATGAGTCGTGGCTGCAACGGCCTGTTGTTTCTGTACCGTAATCGGTTTACCCCCCGGTAGGAAACCCACAGTCGTTATGACCGTAACCATCGTCGGGTCTCAGCTGGGCGACGAGGGCAAGGGCGCACTCGTCGACATCTGGGGCGGGGACAGCGATGTCGTCGTTCGGTATCAGGGCGGCGATAACGCCGGCCATACCGTGGTCCACGACGGCACCGAGTACAAGCTCTCTCTGGTCCCGAGCGGGGCGGTCCGCGGCAAGGTCGGGGTGCTTGGCAACGGCTGTGTCGTCAATCCCGAGACGCTGTTCGACGAACTCGATACGCTCCGTGAGCAGGGGCTGGATCCGGATGTCCGGATCGCCCGTCGCGCGCACGTCATCCTCCCTTACCACCGCGTGATCGACGGGATCGAGGAGGAGGCCAAGAGCGACGACGACCTCGCAGCCGGCACCACCGGCCGTGGCATCGGGCCGACCTACGAGGACAAGGCCGGCCGGCGCGGTATCCGGATCGGCGACCTGCTTGACCCCGACGTGTTGCGAGAGCGACTCGAATACGCTGTGCCACAGAAGCGCACGCTTGCCCAAGAGGCCTACGGCCTCGACGTCGCAACCTCGGAACACGCCGATGCGTTTGATGTGGATCATCTGTTCGAGACCTATCGTGCCTACGGCAAGCGACTCGCCGAGGAGTCGATGACGGTCAACGCCGGTGAGTTCCTCACCGCAAAGCTCGACGCCGGTGACGAACTGCTCTTCGAGGGTGCACAGGGCACCTCGATCGATATCGACCACGGGATCTATCCGTACGTCACCTCCTCGAATCCGACCGCCGGTGGCGCGGCCGTCGGCTCCGGTGTCGCCCCCACGGTCGTCGGTGGCGGCGAGGTGGTCGGCATCGTGAAAGCCTATCTCTCGCGTGTCGGCACCGGCCCGCTGCCGACGGAACTCGACGGAACTGACAGCGAGGAGGAGCTCGCCGACTTCATCCGCGAGAAAGGCGGCGAGTTCGGCACTGTCACCGGTCGACCGCGACGCATCGGCTGGCTCGATATGCCGATGCTCCGGCACGCCGCTCGCGCAAACGGGTTTACCGGCATCGCTGTCAACCACATCGACGTACTCGCTGGCCTCGACGAGATCAGCGTCGGCCACGCCTACGATCTCGACGGCGAGGAACTGCTCACGATGCCGGCGACGACCGAACGCTGGGGCCGGTGTGACCCCGTGCTCAAATCCTTCGAGCCGTGGGACGAGGTCGACTGGAGCGCGGTCGCCGTCGAGGGCTACGACGCCATTCCCGACAACGCACAGGCCTATCTCGACTACATTTCGGCCGAGGTTGACGCGCCGATCTATGCTATCGGCGTCGGTCCGGGCCGCGACGAGACGGTCGTGCTCGATAATCCCTTCGAGCAGTAAATCGACGAAACTCGCTGCTGGCTGTCGGCTGCCGAACGGACAAAGTAACACTTACACGCAGCCCTCGACCTTGCTCTGGTATGAGCGAAACCGTACTGCTGGTTGGCGGTGGCGGCCGCGAACACGCGATTGCCCGCGCGCTGGCGCCTGACTGTTCGCTGTACGCTGTCGCCGGCAACCGGAATCCGGGTATCGTCGAGGTAGCCGAGGGGTTCGAATCGATCGATAGCACCGACGCCGAGGCGATCCGCGAGTACGCCGAGGACATCGACGCAACGCTCGCCATCGTGGGCCCGGAATCCGGCCTGCAGGCTGGCGTGGCCGACGAACTCGACGCCGCGGGGATCTACACCTTTGGCCCACGCGCCGAGGAGGCCCGCATCGAGACCGACAAGGCGTTTCAGCGACGATTTATGCAGGACAACGATATCCCGGGCTGTCCTGTCTTCGAGACGTTCGACGACATAGCCGCCGCCTGCGAGTACATCGACGACAGCGAGATGGATCTCGCGGTCAAACCTGTCGGCCTCACCGGCGGGAAGGGCGTGAAAGTCATCGGCGATCAGGTAACCCGCGAGGAGGCCAAGGCCTACCTCCGTGATTCGGAGTACGACCAGGTCGTCCTCGAAGAACGACTGATCGGCGAGGAGTTCACGATTCAGGCCTTCGTCGCCGACGGCGACCTCCGGACGACACCCGCCGTGCAGGATCACAAACGCGCCTACGAGGGCGACGAGGGGCCGAACACCGGCGGGATGGGGAGCTACAGCGACGCGGGATTCCAGCTCCCGTTCATGAACGACGGCGACTACGAGGCCGCCGTCGACATCATGGAACAGACCGTTGCAGCGATGCCCGACTACAAGGGCGTGCTCTACGGGCAGTTTATGCTGACCACAGACGGACCGAGGGTCGTCGAGTTCAATGCCCGCTTTGGCGACCCCGAGGCGATGAACACACTGCCGATCCTCGACACACCGTTTATTGACGTGCTGACCGCCGCCCGCGACGGCGACGACCTGCCGGAACTGGCGTTCTCGGGTGAAGCCACCGTCTGCAAGTACGCCGTTCCCGACGGCTACCCGACCGACCCGGATGCGGGTGCGGAGATCGCGGTCAACGAGGAGACCGTCGGCGACGGACTCCTCTTCTACGCCAGCGTTGATGCCCGCGACGACGGGCTGTATACGACCACCTCGCGCTCGTTCGCGGTGGTCGGTCTCGCCGACAGTATCGCCGGAGCCGAGGAGCTGGCCGAGGATGCGCTGTCGGCAGCCGGTGACGAGTTCCGGATTCGTCACGATATCGGGAAAGCCGACCTCGTCCAGTCCCGTATCGACCACATGAACGACCTGCGCGGCGAGTAACTCCTCGCTAGACGGTCGATATTTTTGTATCCGCTCCTCAAACGCTAGCCCGTGTCACCGACCGCCAGCGACGATGCCGACGACAGCGGCCCCACCGCCGACACCGAGAACGTGCGCCGCCACGACCGGCTGCAGCGCGAGCCGACGCCCGGTCCGACCAACTCGCTGTGGTCGTGGGCGTCGATCCGGTCGCCGCTTCGCGTGGTGGGCAACTACCTGATCGTCTGGTTGATCCGGGTGTCGCCGAGTCTGCGACTCAAAAACTGGTTGCTCCGCCGCCTCGGCGCGACCATCGGAACCGGCGTCTCCTGGGGGCTTGAGGCGACGCCGGACGTGTTCTGGCCGGAGCTGATTTCGGTTGGCGACCACGCTATCGTCGGCTACGACGCGACGCTGCTCTGTCACGAGTTCCTCCAGTCGGAGTACCGGCTGGGTGAGGTGGTAATCGGCGAGCGGGCGATGATCGGCGCGGGCGCAACAGTTCTCCCCGGCGTGGAGATCGGAGCCGGGGCACAGATCGCGGCGAACTCGCTTGTCGTCCGGGATGTCCCCGCCGGCGAGACGGTCGCCGGCGTTCCGGCTGCACCCATCGATCACGGAAGCACGGACAGTGAGTCGGCGACTGACCACTAACGCCAGACGAGTATCGGACGATGACTACCTGTGAGTCGATTATTACTGAATCTGAATTTTGGAGTTGCACACAGAGGGTAACATTATAAATATGATGTGAAATAACTATCAGAATAGAGAATCCGTATTTTTGGGTATAAACGGTGTATTGAGCGGGAAATCAGAGAACTGCGATTATATTTCATTCCGAAATAAATTCTTTTCAGACCCTGAAGCGCGCGCAGATTATCATATCTGATGAAAAGATTTACAACAGCGTACGCATATAATTAGGTTAGGGGTGGGGAGCTGGGGCTATCCGCGCCTCGGTTCTCTCCATTTAGCTAACTCGGTACCTGTGGTGCTGTTCTCCGGAGAGACATAATCGAGTGTGATCAGCTGGTGCCGTACGGTTCCTGTGGCGAAGAACTGTCTTGCCACTCGGAGTGTAGTTATCAGGTAGGGGTAGGGAACCGAGGCCGCGGGCCTCGGCTCTCCCCGCGTAATGCGGGTGGCCTGTGACCGTAACCAGCACCCACAGGCGCTACTACATCATTCCGGGGAGAAGATAATAAAAGCTCCTCTCTGATTTTTTAATTTGATAACTAGATAGTCTGATGACATACTCCACTGATGTTTGAGCAGTTCAGCGAACCACTCACATCAGCTGTTGCTACAGAGACGTGCGGTACCGATCACGATGTGTTGCTCCTCATTTGGACCACAATCGCAAAAGGGTAGGGTGAACCAGAGGCATTGGTGCCTCGGTTGTCAGTGTTGAACATGTGGCCTGTGACTGCGACCAGCACCCACAGGCTATCTGAAAGTCAGTGGAGACAGATGTTTAATAGTATCTCTATAATTATCAATTTTGAATTTTATTCTGGGATGATAGCTATCGGTCTCGCCACCTGCGCTCCGACTGCAGTGGGGTCTAGAGGCCTACTACTGTATGCGGACGACTCCCTCGCGGAGGACGGTCCGGTTCGGGATGATGTGTTCCTCGCCGTCGGTATCGATCCGCGTAACGAACAGGTCGATCTCCTGGACGATCCCCTGCTGGCCGGCCACGGCCACCTCGTCGCCGATGCAATACGGCTCTGTCAGTAGCAGATAGACACCGACAGCGCCGGAGGCCAGCAGTTCCTGCGTCGCAATCGCGGTAAAGACGATCAGTGCCAGCGCGTACGCACCGAGCAACACGATCAGTGCGTTCGTGGCGACGCCGATCTGACCGAGAGCGATGAGTACCGCGACGAACAGCACGCTGTACCGGGCGGTTGCCGGAATGACGCTAATCTCGGGGAGCTTGATCCCACGGAGTCGTTCGGCGACCAGCACCTCCACCTTGTCACCGATGACAATCCCGATCACAAGAATGAGCAGCGCGATAGCGAGCTGGGGCAGAAACACCGCTGCGGCGCGCAAAAACAGGCTCGCAAACTGAATGTCGGTAAACGTCCCGGCGACGAACAACGAGATAAGCACCACGAAGTAGCCGGCCAGCCGGGTGATGAGGCCGACCGTCGAGGTGCCGTACTCGCCGGCCGTTCGCTCGACGGCCGTTCCCTCGACGGCGTCGTCGATCCCCATCCGTTCGAGCAGTCGCCGGCCGCCGACGATGGTGAGATAGCCGAGGCCGAGCCCCAGCAGGACGATCAGTATCGCTATCCAGATCTCGGGGTCGACGACCGCCAGCCACTCCGGTAGCACCAGCTGCAACGCGGATATCATACGGTTAGTACTCCTCTGGGTCAGTTCGAGTATCAGTTCCCCACCCTTGAACGCTCTGACGAGACCGTCGGACTCCGAGAGGACGATGGCTGTCGCGTTCGTATCACGGGTGATCGATCCACCGGCCATGTGGCGCGCGCCGAGGCCCTTTGGGATATCGATCCCCTCCGCACTCGGTTCGAGATACCGGTACGCCGAGACGATCTTCCCCGAATCCGAGATGACAAAGGCGCCGTCGAGTCGGGAGAACTCCTTGAGCATCACGTTGACGATCGGGTCGCCGACGTGGACGTGAGATTTCTCGAAAGGGTTGTACGACAGCGGCCGGGATTTGTTCATGACCTTCCCCGCGTCGCCGACGACGAACAGCGCGCCGACCGGGCTCCCCTTCTGGCCCTTGCGGCCGAGTTCGAGCGCCACCTCGAAGACGTTGCGAATGACAGTTGGATCGGCCCGTGAGTTGGTAAAGAGATCGTAGAGCCCCGAGCGGAGGTCCTCGCTCACCCGGACGCGAACCGCTGTATCCGTCTCGCCGTTGAAAATCGAACCCACACAGGCGACCGTGTCGCCTGCCGCGACGATGTCGTCGTTCATCGCGCCCTCGATCCCGAATCTGATCCGTTCGCGGATATTCGTAAACTCGATCGGGAGTTCGACAAACGTCGCCGCATCCACCGTATTCTCCGGCGCGACCACCACTGTGGTCTCGTCGCCCTCGAACCGCTCGTAGAAGGAGCTATTCGGCGAGAAGAGGAATACAGCGTCGACATCGGCCACGATGTCCGAAAGGATGTCGTCGACAGAGTCCATTACTGTATATATGTTGTCTGAACAAGTAAAGAAGTGCTGGAAATGTCAGACGCCCGGCAGACAGACCCGGTATCCACTCGGTACTGAAGTAGCTGGCCGGACTGCTGGCTTGGATCTGTCACCAGTCGCAGGCGATACCTGCTCTCCATTACCATCCCTGTGGATGTCGTCGTCGCGGACTGCTGGCTGTATCGGCACATGGATCGAATGTGAGACCCCATATCTTCTTTTGATCCCAAATCTTGATCCCGTATGCGCTGACGGATTCGAATGAAAAACGCATTGAACGGGGAACCCCTACTCTATACTGTGTCTCCACACCCAGCCGGAGCGACCCGGAGCGGTGGTGGCCGATGAACGCCAATGATCGCGCGATCACGGGGTTCACCATGGCCGGTCACGCGATGGTCCACACCTACGAGCTGGCGGTTCCGATCCTGCTGACCGTCTGGCTGGTCGAGTACTCGGTTACCTCGGCGACGCTCGGCACCGTCGTCGCCGTCGGCTACGGCCTGTTCGGTGTCGGCGCGCTGCCGGGCGGTGTGCTGGTGGACCGCTTCGGCTCTCGCCGCCTCATCGTCGGCTGTCTGTTCGGCATGGGCTCGGCGTTCGTGCTGTTGGGACTGCTGCCCGGCGTCGCGGGTATCGCCCTCGCGCTTGCTGTCTGGGGTCTGGCTGCCAGCGTCTACCACCCGGCAGGGCTGACACTCATCAGCAAGGGCACCAACCAGCGCGGCGCGGCCTTCGCCTACCACGGAATGGCCGCCAACGTCGGTATCGCTGGCGGGCCGTTCCTCACCGCGTTGCTGCTGGTCGTCGTCGAGTGGGAGACTGCGGTGGTCTTGCTCGCGCTCCCCGCGTTCGTCGCCGGCGGTCTGGGCCTGTTTATCGAGTTCGACGAAACCGCGGCGGTCGACGGCGACGCTCAAACCGGAAGCGAAGACGGCAGCGAGGATGGCGACGATGGCGACACCGGCGACGCCACCGCACCCGATGTCGATTCGCTGGCGGAGTTCGTCACCGCCTCCCGTGGGCTGTTCACCGCGGGCTTTCTCACCGTGTTCGTGCTCGTGCTGTTCAATGGTCTGTACTACCGGGGGATGCTGACCTTCCTGCCCAGGCTGTTGAGCGACTTTCTCGATCCGCTGCTGGCGGTTAATCCCGCGGCGGCCATTGGCCCCATCGCTGACAGCCCGGCGGCCAGCGAGTTCGACCTCTCGCGGTATCTCTTCGCGGGCCTGCTGGCGGTCGGTGTCGCCGGGCAGTATGTCGGTGGTAAACTCACCGACGCCATCGCGCCGGAACGCGGCCTGGCAGGCATGCTCGCCGCTCTTGTCGTGATCGCACTCCTGTTCGTTCCCGCCTCGGGATCGCTGCCGACGCTGCTGGCGGTGAGTGCCGCGCTGGGCTTTGCGCTGTTCGGTCTTCAGCCGCTGAGTCAGGCGACGATTGCGACGTACTCCCCGCCCGAGTATCGCGGCCTCTCCTTCGGGTTTACCTACCTCGCGATCTTCGGCATCGGCGCGCTCGGTGCGTCAGTCGCGGGCGCCGCGCTCACCTACGGCTCGCGGACGACGCTGTTCGCCATGCTGGCAGCGTTCGAGTTGATCGCGCTGGTGCTGGCGGTGTCGCTGCTCCTGCGGGCGGACCCCGATACCGCGGAGCGAGGAGTATAACCCGACACTCCACAAACATAGTGGCAACATGACGACCGAGACCAACTGCGACGTACTGATCGTCGGTGGCGGTCCCGCGGGTCTGTCGGCCGGGATTTTCACCGCCCGCGCCGGACTCGACACCCTGCTCGTCAACGACGGTGATCCGATTCTCCGGCGGAACGCCAATCTTGAGAACTATCCCGGCTTTCCCGCCGGCGTCAACAGTCACCGCCTTCTAGAACTCATGGGCGAGCAGGCCGACCGCGCCGGCTGTGACCGCCGTGAGGGTCGCGTTGTCGACCTCCAACGGTCAGACGACGGATTCGTCGCCGACACCGAAGACGGCCGGACGCTCACCGCGAGCAACGTCGTCGCCGCGACGAAGAACACGGTCGATTTCCTGCGCGATATCGATGGCGTCGAACTTCTCGACCGTGGCAAAGAGTTTGTCGACACCGACGACCGCGGTCGGACCGGCGCAGCCGGTCTCTACGCCGCGGGGCGACTGGCCGCTCAGCCGCATCAGGCGATTATCGTCGCCGGTCATGGCGCGACCGTCGGCGTGACGCTGATCGAGGATTCCGACGAGGAGTTCTATCACGACTGGGTGACGCCGGAGGGTTACTTCACCGGCCGCGGTCGTGAGTGCCCGCCGGGCTGTGAGGAAATCGATGACGCGGAACGCGAGGAACGCGAGGCGGAAGCACTGGACGTGCTTCAGGAGCGATTCGCCGAGCCGCATCCGGCAGAGCCGAATCAGCATCCGAGTGTGCGCGAGGAGGAGTGATACCACCGAGGCACTCAGTAGGGTTGCATCGGGTACCCAACGGTTGGACGCTGGTTAGTCTGCTGAGTCACTCGGCGGCGACTATACCGCTCTCGGCTGTTGGTCCTTCGCAATCGAGGCGAACAGCAGAAACGCGATCACGCCTGCTGTCCATACGAGGACGCCAAACGTCTCCGACTGACTGAACTGCGCGTAGTGGGTGAGCGCGAGCGAGCCGGTACTCAGTCCGAAGAGGCCGATAGCGTAGCCAAACCTGTCGCGGCGGTCGGTGTACTGCAGATGTTGACCGCCAAGGAGCGGCACGTCGAAGGCGAGATAGAAATATGTGAGGCCCACGTACGTCGTGGTGACACCCTGCACGAAAAACCAGTCTGTCAGCAGGAACTGGTAGACAATACCACCAATTGCGAGACCTGTCGCCACCGCGAGCGCGAGCGACCGATTCGGGGACATAGCTGTGTGTCGTCGTCCCCATGTATTATTTCTGTCCAGTTTTTCATAGCGAGCAGCACTGCTTACGTTCTTAGGTGGATGGCTGAACGAACGGCACGGCACTCAGTGCTCAGTCACGCGCAACGCTGAGGTTACGGGTCGGCGCGCCACACTCACCACACTCCTTTGGCTGTGTGTCCGCCGTCACACGCCGGCCACAGCGGGTGCATTCGTATCTGTTGATCTGGTTTGGAGTACTCGACGTGGCGAACATGTTGATGATCGAATCGGGGACGGTCGCCAACTGCGCGGCGAGATCGGACGTTGTCACGACGCCAACCGGCGTTTCGTCTCGTTCGACGACGAGATGCTTGATCTGATGCTCTTGCATTCGGTTGACCGCTGTCTGGACATCGGCATCCGGTGACACTGTCACCACCGACTCGGTCATCACCGTTGCGACGGGGGCGTCGATGCCGTCGTCACGGATGGCCGTGATAAGATCCGTTTTCGTCACAATTCCGTCGGGGTTGTCGATGACAATAGACCCGATATCCGCCGTGAGCAGTGTCTCGGCAACCGTGGCTACAGGGGTCTGGCTGTCGGTTGTTCGGACTGGACTGCTCATGATTTCGGTGATCTGGGTGTCAAGACGGGGCATGTGTCTGTGCTGGGTTGGTGTATTCCACGGCGGCCTCTGGTTCGGGAGCCGACTGTGGTGTGGTGTCGCCGTGGGTTGCGGTTGTTTGTCGACGGTGTCGTCGGAACCGAGACGGGATTATCGGGTTGGGCGGTTTCTCGTTGCGTCGGTTTCACAGCCGTTGCTATCGCTGGTCACCAGCCGCGCTGGCTGGTGGTAGCCGTGAGCGTGCTATCGTCTTCTGGAGTTAGTTGCGATACAGCGCGCCGCGTAGACAATAACACGGGCTGAAAGTTAATAAATGTTCATTATAGTTATGGCCGGCTAACACGATACTGGGCTACGCTGTCAACTGCACGGTGTTGCCACTGTCATCGCTGGTGAGATTGTATTTGACCCAGTGAACGTGAGGAGCGCAATGTGGAGTCGGTGGCGGTCATGCAGAAATTCTTTGCCGAGCGACATCCCGACGGGTCACAGCAGCATCCGAGTGTGCAGGAGGAGGATTAGGACTTCTTACTGACAGTAGGTGTATTGGGGAGACAACCGATCCCTCGCGCACAATTATTTCGGCGAAATATCACCTGCTTGATCCCGACGACTCACCTATCGAACCGTATGACCAAACGCTGAGCGAGGCTTCCGTTGACAGGAAACGCGAGTGGTCGCAAACCGTTTTCAGCCAACTGCGGCAGGCAGAACTACTCACCTCAGATAACATACTGGTATTCCACGCTGGGCGTGACTACTACGACAAGCTACTTCCTCTGCTTGAGAATACACCTGTGCAGACCGAAACACCAACTGATTGACTTCGGTACGGGGAAACGCTGGCTTGGTACAACGACCACATCTAAGCGAATCCCGGCATTCTGTCGATGTACCCCTCAAATGTCTCCAAGAACTCGGGCTGATAGTCTTCAGTCAAATGGTTGATGTTCCACAGCCCTGACTGTTTGATCTCCATGACTGGACTGTGGTGGCCCAACCAATCTTCTCGTCGCGGGTCGATAGATTCTGTATCGATGTTGCTCACAAGGGCAATCATGTTTCGCTCGATATAGGCGCGGTCGCTTTCAGGGCTTGGCTCATCATCTACATCAACCCAGAGAAACGGTAGGTCGCGGATGTATTCGCTTACTCGTCGCTCCATATCCAGTTCCTCCATTCGTAACTCTCGGCCAGCACTTGATCCGACACCCCATTCGGAATACTCTTTTTCTAAATTGTCTTTCTCAATGATTGCCTCTCCAATCCGCTTCCTGAACACGGATCCTCGGTGGTTGCCTCCGTCCTCGTATGTGCCACGCTGTGGGCCTCGATGGGTTCGCAGCCGGTTCCAAAGCGACGTGCTACTTCCTTCGGAGACAGCGTGGGTGCCGATGCGTGTCAATCGTAGCTGGTCAGGTTCGGAACGGGTTTCCTCCGGATCAAAAAAGAAGTAGATCCCACGATTAGGCCAGTTCATTCGACCGTCACAGTCCCCAAGTTTCCGTTTTCCGCCGACTGTAGCTTCTAAATCATCGAGCAGTGAATATACGCTATCGAGATCATCCTGTCTGGTCATAGGAAGAGTGCGTGGGACCAGATTCGAACTGGCGGACTCCTACGAGACAGCGTCCTAAGCGCTGCGCCGTTGGCCTAGCTTGGCTACCCACGCGCATCTCCACATAGGGCCGAACGTCGCTAAGAAACTGTCGTTCCCGACCGTCCTACAGCGACAACTCGCCCGCGGAGACGACCGCCGACTCCGGCACTGTCGCCCCGCCAGCAACGACTGCGGCGTCACCCTCGACTGCTTGATCCGCGTTGCCAACGAGCACGGCTGTCGCCTCGGCGGCCAGCGCGGCAAGCAGGCCGACGACCGTCACCGGCTGTGCCAGCGGCGTCCGAATCGCCAATCGCACGTCGCTATCGAGAGTGAGCGCGTCGACAACCTCGTCGGCCGCGGCGAGGAGGTCGCGGTGGCTGTAGTCCTCGCTGTCGCCGCGCAGGGCGGTCGCAGTGGGATCGACCGCGGTCTCCGGAAAGCCGGGGTTCTCACTCCAGACCTGCTCTTCCCAGTGGACCGTCGCCGGCGACTCCGGCGGCCCGCCGTAGACGGCGAGTTTCGCGCCCGACGGCGGGGTGTACTCGGCCTCCTGTTCGACCGGCACGAGCCTGACGCGGGCGTCGGCCGTTGGATCGAACGTCGCTGCCGCGCCGAGCTGGGCCGCGCCGAGAACGGCGAGCATCGGCTCCGGAGCGACTGTCGGCTCGATAGCGACCGTTGCGGTATCGCTGACGCCCAGAAATCGGAGGACGTTGCCCGCCTTGTAGGCGGTGGTGAAGAAATCCCGATAGCTCATCTCGCGGTCGCTGGCCGGGACCACCAGCGCGGGCTGGTCGCGGCGGCGGTCCCGCGGCAGCAGATCACCGACAACGGAGGCGTCCATAATCGTGTGTGGCTGGCGAGCCCAAAAGCGTCGTTGCTCTCAGCGCAAATGCGGCACCGCGTTGCCCGGGTGAGGACTCAGAAACTGTTCTTGATCTTCTCGAAGAAGCCCTCGGAGACGTCGACCTCTTCGCCGCCGGCTTCGGCGAACTGTTCGAGCGCATCTTTCTGCTCCTCGTTCAGTGAGTCCGGTGTGACGACCTGCACGGTCACAAAGAGATGGCCCGACCGCCGGCTGCGGAGCTTCGGCATTCCCTGTCCCTTGAGGCGGAACCGCTCGCCGCTCTGGGTGCCGTCCGGGATCTCAAGCTGTTTCTTACCGTCCAGCGTCGGCACCTCGATGCTGTCGCCGAAGACGGCCTGCGGGAACGAGATCGGCTGATCGTAGTGGAGGTCCGCGCCATCGCGCTCGAAGTCCTCGTGATCCCGGACCTCGATATCGATCAGCAGATCACCGGGCGGGCCGCGGTTCTCGCCGGGGGCGCCCTCGCCATCCATCCGGAGGGTCTGGCCGGTTTCGACGCCGGCCGGCACCTCGACCGTGAGCGTCACCTCGTTCTGGTCGACGCCGTCGCCGCCACAGGTGCGACAGGTCTGGTCGGCGACCTCGCCCTCGCCGTTACAGCGCGGGCAGGTCGACCGCTGCTGGACGCGACCGAACGGTGTCTGCTGGACCTGCCGGACCTCGCCAGCCCCGCCACACTCGGGACAGGTATCGACGCTCGCATCGGGCGGGTGGCCCTCGCCGTTACAATCCGAACACTTCTCGGGACGCGTGACCGTGAACTCCTTGCTGACGCCGTGGTAGGCGTCTTCGAGATCGATCTCCATCGATGTCCGGAGGTTGCGGCCCTGTCGCGGGCGGTTGCCGCCGCCCTGGCCGCTCATGCCGCCGCTTCCGCCGCCGAAGAACTGCTCGAAGATGTCCTCGAAGCCGCCGCTGGCACCACCGTTGCCGCCGCCGAACCCGCCGAAGCCGCCCGGCCCGCCGGGACCGCCGCCACGCCCCTCGTCGAAGCCGCCGCGTTTCTCGGCCTCCTCGAACCGGTCGTGGCCCATCTGGTCGTAGGCCTGGCGTTTCTCCTCGTCGGTGAGGATCTCCTTGGCTTTCTTGATCTTCTTGAATTTCTCCTCGGCATCGGGCTCGTCGCTCACGTCGGGGTGATACTTCGAGGCTTTCTCCCGATAGGCCTGCTTGATCTCGTCGTCCGAGGCATCGCGTGAGACGCCGAGTACCTCGTAGAAATCCTCGCTCATCAGTTGTGCACACCTACTCGGTGCGAGTACTTGAAAACGCGGCTTTCGCTGTCAACAGGTAGTTCGGCCATCTGCTGTCGTTTCTCCCCGGTTCGCCCGCGCATAGGCGGTCACTTTGGGTCGTCGAGCGGTGACAACTGCCAACCCACACCCCGATTCGGCTGAAAATTTATCACCCCCCTCCACATAGTGTGTGGTAGTGGCATCCAGACAGCCCGGTCCGGGTGTCGACGAGACCCCCGGATACAGTACGCTGCCCGAACCGGCTGCGTACGCGGACGCGGCCGGCAGCACAGCCCCGCGCACCGACGCCCCGCAAACGGACCGGACGCCGTCGGACCCGCCGCCGCGAACTCCCTCATTGTACGCGCAGACCGACCACTTCCGCCAGCGACTGCACCAGCAGGGGCGGTACGTGTCGGTTCCCATCGCCACCGAGGCCATCGAGGCGGGCCAGCTCCGCTGGAACACGACCGACGGCTGGCGGTTCGCGCTCGTCAGAGACGGCATCCGGTACGTCGTCGTCGTGGGCGATACCGAAACACGCTCGCCGGTGATCGTTACCGGCTGGACGGAGGTCGCCGACTGGACAGCCGCCAGCGACGCTGACCGCTGGGACGATACCGATCTCCAGACGATCCGGCTCAGGACGGACCTCAGCGGTCACCGCGACGAGCAGATCCCCGACCGCATTCGCCCGCGTGCTGTGGACCGCCCGTTCTCAGTCGGCGGCCACCGCATCGTGACCGACGCCGGTGCTGGCTCCGTCGAGTGTGTGGAGTGCGACGGCCGATTCCGGTCGAAAGACGAGCTCACTCGCCGTCACTGCCGGCGATAACCCGGCCGCGGGTCACAACGGGTTTGGGGCTCGACAGTGTTGGTTCTCCTAATGAGCGATCCCGACTCCGACGCTGCGCGCGACGCCGATGATTTACTCGACGCCGATGCTGCTTCTGTCGACTCCGACGCTGATTCCGGTGGTGAGGCCGAACCCACTGGTGATGGCGATGCTGAATCTACCGACGATGCCGACGCCGAATCTACCGACGACGCCGACGACCAGCCGGCGGGCTCGCTCTCTCTGGACAATTTCTATGCGGCGGTCGACGCCGCCGAGCGGCCGGTGCTCACGACCAGCCAGGTCGCCCGCCGGCTCGACTGCAGCCGCGAGGTAGCCGAACAGGAACTTGAGGCCCTCGAAACCGCCGGCAAACTCGACAGTGCCGATGTCGAACACGACCCAGTCGTCTGGTATCCCTCAACCGTCGCGACTCGCGGGCCGCGAGCGTGTCGTCCTCTTTCCGACGCGGCGAGAGATCGTCGTCGACGAGCCGACCCAGTACACTCGCGCGCAACTCGCGCAGTTCGCCCATCTGGTCGACTCGACCGGGACCGAACCGGGCACGCGTGGCTACCTCTATCGCATCCGGCAGGAGGACATCTGGGCTGCACCGTTCGACGATGTCGACGAGTTGCTGGCGGCGATGCGCTCGGTGTTGCCGCGTGAGTCGCCGCATCTCGAAGAGTGGGTAACCGCGCAGTGGGAGCGGGCCAGTCAGTTCGTCCTGCACACCCACGAGGACGACTACACCGTGCTTGAGGCCGCAAACGAGAACCTGATGGGCAACGTCGCCGAGCAGAAACTCCCCGAGAACGCCCTGCGCGCGCCCATCTCCGACACCGAGGCCTGGGTCAACAGCGACGAGGTCGCAACGGTCAAACGAACGCTCTACGAGGCGGGCTACCCGGTCGCCGACGACCGCGATCTCGACACCGGCGACGCGCTGGAAGCGGAGTTGACCGCCTCGCTACGGGAGTATCAAGAGGCGTGGGTCGACACCTTCCTCGACCAGCAGGCCGGCGTCTTCGTCGGTCCACCCGGCAGCGGGAAGACAATCGCTGCCATCGCCGCGCTCGTCGCTATCGGTGGCGAGACGCTGATCCTCGTGCCGAGCCGCGAACTCGCCGCCCAGTGGCGTGAGGAGCTGACGACCCACTCGACGCTAACCGACGCCGACATCGGTGAGTACCACGGCGGGACGAAGGAAATCCGGCCGGTCACCATTGCCACCTACCAGACTGCGGGCATGGATCGCCACCGCCAGCTGTTCGACTCCCGTGGCTGGGGCCTCATCATCTACGACGAGGTCCAGCACATTCCGAGTCCGATCTTCCGTCGGAGTACCCAGCTACAGGCTGCACATCGGCTGGGGCTCTCGGCCACGCCAGTTCGGGAAGACGACAAGGAAAAGGAGATTTTCACCCTCATTGGCCCACCAATCGGCACCGACTGGGCCGCGCTCTTCGAGGCGGGCTTCGTCGCCGAACCCGAGGTCCAGATCCGTTACGTGCCGTGGCGCGACGACGACGCGAAAAACGCCTACAGCAGTGCCGACACCAACGACCGCCACCGCATTGCGGCCCAAAACCCCGCGAAGATCGACGAGATCCGCACCCTCCGCGGGCAGCATCCCGATGCCAAGACGCTGATCTTCGTCGACTACCTCGATCAGGGCGAGGCAATCGCCGACGCCCTCGACGTGCCGTTCATCAGCGGCGAAACCGCCCACCACGAACGCCAGCGCCAGTTCGCCGCCCTCCGCGATGGCAGCCAGCAGACCCTCGTTGTCTCGCGGATCGCCGACGAGGGGATCGACCTGCCGAACGCCGAACTCGCTATCGTCGCCTCCGGACTTGGCGGCTCGCGCCGGCAGGGCACCCAGCGGGCCGGTCGGACGATGCGGCCCGTCGGCAACGCGGTGCTGTACGTCCTGGCGACGCGGGGGAGCCGCGAGGAGGACTTCGCCCAGCGACAGATGCGACATCTGGCCGGCAAGGGCGTTCGGATCAGCGAGACGACGATCAGCGAGTAGCTACGCGATCACGTCGCCAATCGCGTCCATCACGCGATCCACCTTCTCGACATCCGCGTTGTAGCCCATGTGACCAACCCGCAGGATGTCGTTAGCGAGATCACCGAGGCTCGTCGCCAGCACGATATCGTGGTCGGCCTCGACGCGCTGCTGGATTCGTTCGGCCTCGCCGGGCGCGTGGAACGCCGTCACTGTCGGCGACGCCCGCGATTCGTCTGGAATAGATCGACAGCCCGAGTTCGCGGCCTCGCTGGCGACAGTGCTCGGCGGCGCGTTCGTGGCGGTCGTGGACCGACTCGATCCCCTCGTCGAGGACGCGCTGTACGGCCACATCGAGGGCGGCGACGTTGGCGTCGAGATGCGTGTACGGGAAGCCGTCGGAGGTGTCGCGCCACGGCAGGAGGTTCGTGTACAGCGAGGTCTGCTCGCGTGCTTCCATCGCGTCCCACGCGCGGTCGCTGACGGCCGCCGTCGTGAGCCCGGGTGGCGCGCTGAAGCACTTCTGGGAGGCGCCGAGACAGACATCGATCCGGTCAGTTGGGACCGGTGTCCCGCCGAGCGAGGAGACGGCATCGACGACGCTCAGAACGTCGTATTCGTCGAGCAGATCGAGCACGGGTGAGAGGTCGTTGAGCGTCCCGGTCGGCGTCTCGCAGTGAACCAGCGTCGCCAGTGTGAACGGCTCGTCGGCTTCCTCGGCGGCCGCGAGTGCGTCCTCGATAGCGTCGAGATCGTAACCCGCGTCGTAGGCGGCCGAGACGAGTTCCGCCTCGCCGTCGTAGTCGGCGACGAAATCGGCGAACCCGTCGCCGTAGATCCCGTTCGAGATGCAGAGCACGCGGTCGCCCGGCGCGACCAGCGATGCGATGGCGGCCTCCAGCCCGAGGATGCCCTCGCCACCCGGGACGATCACGTCGTGGTCGGTGTCGTAGACCTGCTGGAGATTCTCACAGAGTCGATCGTACAGATCGGCAAATTCGGATTGAACCGCGGAGTTCGGCTGCGGTTCGGCCATCGCCTTTCGGACCTCGGGTGGGACCGCGGTCGGCCCCGGCGTGAATAGCATGGCTATTCGTCGGTTAGGGACCCACTATTCGGTTGCGATCCCGGGGCTTATTCGATCTCCTCGGGTTCGTCCCACTTCTCGTCGCTGTCGACAGGCTCGATAGCGTGGCTGATCTCGGCCTCCGAGTAATCGATCTCGTCGAGCACCATACTCAGCCGTTGCCAGCGCGCGCTCTGCTCGTCCTCGCCCTCGGGACCGACTCTCGCGCCGCGGGTTTTGAAAAAGCGGGTGCCGCGGTCGCGCTTGGCTCCCTCGCCGGTGTGGCCGTCGAAGATCGCGTCGAACCGGCCCTCGGGTTCGAGATCACCAGCCGGAAAGTCGACGGTCGGCTCCTCACCCGCCTCGCGGGCGTCAGCGCGTTCGTCGGCGACCTTGCGAAAGTATTCGTCGGCGTTGGCAGCCTCCCGCGTCGAGGTCGCTCGCGCGGCCGCGAGTGCGGCGTGGATCGCACAGAGGCGTTGCCGCCAGTCGTCGTTTGCCCAGCGATCAGTCGCCAGCTCCTCGTATCGCTGGATCGTCAGCGCGACCGACTCGCCGGCGCGGAGGTCTTCGACGACGTAGAGATTGAGGCGATCCCAGAGGTTCCAGCCGTACCCCGACCGCTGGAGTTCCCACGCGGCCCACGCGGCGACCTCTTCGTCGGAGCGGCGGACGGCTTTCTGCAGCAGGCTGGAGACGGTATAGCGACTGTAGCCGCCGTCGGTCTCGTCGGCCTGCTTCGGTTCGCCGAAGTCGTTCTCGGTGTCAGCGTCGGGGTCGCGCTCGGTGTCGAGGTCGCCGTCGCTGCCGAACGTTGCCTGCCGGGGCTCGTCGTCGGCCATACCGGCTGTGGGAGTGGCGGCGGCTAAAACGCGGCGGCTAACGTCGTATACGGAAACACACCGCCAGCGGTATTTTTTCAGACATCTATATCATAGAGCAGCTGTTGAGCAAATTTGGGGGCAAATTATTTTATTTATGCAGTCTAACGTACTCATATGCCTCCTGAGATCGAAAACGAAACAACGGTCAACGAGAGCTACTCGGTGACCGTTCCAGCCGCAGTGCGGCGGGCGGCACGCGTCGAAGCTGGTGACAAACTCCGGTGGCAGGTTGACGAAGACGGCACGCTCTCGGTCGAACTCGTCAAACAGCAGTACGGTGTGTTCGACGATCTAGAGCCCGTCGATATCGGTGAAGAGACCGACGCTGCAGCAGATCACGACCTCATTGCTGGTGACTCCTGATGCCACAGGTCGCCGTCGATGCAAACGTCATCATCGCTGCCAGACTTCAGCGAGATCAAAACCACGACCGTGGGGCGGCGATTCTGCAGGGAATCGACTCGGGGACGCTTCCGACCGGCTACGTCCTTGGCGATGTGCTTGAGGAGATCATCAACTACCTTCACGCCAAGAGCGGCCACAGTGCTGCCACCGAAACGCTGGATGCAGTGATCGAGAGTAGCGGGTTTACCCTCACGCAGGCGACGAAATCGGATTTCGATACCGGTCGCTCGCTTTTCAGACAGTACGAGTCGCTCTCGTTGACCGACGCGATCATCGTGGCCGCGATGCAGCGGGCAGATATCGAGTATCTCTACAGTTTCGACGATGGCTTCGATGGTGTTTCGGGTATCACACGTCTCACGACAGCCGATAACCCGTTTTCAGAGTAGCTGTTAATCGTCGGTCTCAACTGGTGTCCCGTCAGGCCGCTTCTGTCCCTCGGAATCGTGGACGACGACGCCGTCAACATCCTGTGGGTCGTACTGTTCACGCACGCTGATCGCCTCCTCTATCTCGCGGATCGCCCGCTCCTTGAGCGCGGCGGCCAACTCTTCAGCCTCTTCGCGCGAAATATCGCGGCCGAGTCCCTCACACTCGTGGGCGCGAACCATGCCCTCGCCGTCAACGGCCTCGCCCATCGGCTGACTCGTCCCGCCGAGGGCGACGCTGAAGGGATAGGTCTGGCAGATCAGCGGGCGGTCGTCGTGCACTGAACAACTACCGGTGCCGTCCTCGCTCTCCTCGTAGAAGGTACAGTCGCCGCAGGCGTCGGTCTGGAGTGCCCACTCGAAGGTCTCGCCAGACTGGTCGTCACCGTCGCCATCGAGCCCGTACGGCATCGGCCGCGCCATGTCGCGCCAGTCGTAGTCGGTGGCATCCTCCAGATCGCGAATCTCGTCGGGAAACACGGTCGCCGTATGCGGTTCGCGGTCGGCGGCGTCGGCATCGTCGGTTGCTTTCTCCTCTCCATCGCCATCGCTGTCTGGGTCATACCCCTTGCAACAGGCTCCACACCGCGTACACTCGAAGCCAATCGACTCGATGGCGTCAGCAAGGTCGTCGATAGCGAGGTCGCGTGCCCGGTCAAGTTCCGATTCCAAACTCTCCATCAGTCTGAGGGCTGGCTCGCTCCCGACTCGGTTGTCACGAACGGCGAGAGATCGATCTCGCCGCCGACGGCGTCGGCTGTCTCGTACGGACGGTTGACGACGAGGTTGCCGGCGCGCTGTTTGCCGATTCCCGGAATGGCCTCCAGTTCAGTCATGCTTGCGCTGTTGATATCGAGCGGGTATGGCACCGCTGTCACCGACCGATAGCCGTGATCGACGATGACCGCGTCGACGGTCTGGCCGAGTGGTCGTTCCTCGGGAAGGCCGACCAAGAGCGGATAGGTCCCCAACTGGCGGCCGAACGTGCGGCCATCCTCGTGGTATTCGAGATGCACGTCCGGCAGGACGGTTCCAGCGGGCGCGACGCGCTCAAGCATCGGCTGATCGATGGTTTCGCGGACCTCCTCTTTGTAGGATTTGAACAGGTCCTTGTGTTGCTCGGCGATGGCTGTGCCGGTGTCGGACATGTCGGTACCCTCGAAGGACATCACCTGTCGGATGTTGATCCGCCGGAGCATCAGCCCGCATCGTAGACGCGCTGGAGGAACGCCCGGTTGTGGTCGTACGTCGCGCGACGTTCCTCCTGCAGACCGTGCAGCAGATTGATTCCCGGCAGTAGTTTTGGCAGCCGATTCCCTGCGTTGTCGCCGTGTGTCGCGCGTCCTCTGGAGCCTC
>KI543220.1:27009-32978 GCA_000496215.1 uncultured archaeon A07HN63 | reverse complement strand
GTGTAGAGCCGCCGGAGTGCGTCTGGGTTCGGCGCCTCGCCGTCGCCACCGAAGGCGAGGATGTCGGCCTGCCGGCCGAGCCGAAAGTGTTTGACACCGTAGTCGGACAAGGTGTCGACCTCGTCGACGACGGCGTCGGCCGTGCGGAAGGCGGGGTTGCCGTACAGCGGTTCCGTGCAGAACGAACAGCGATAGGCACAGCCCCGGGAGGTTTCCATCTCGCAGATCAGGTAGTCGGGATGGTTCGGATGCTGTTCGACGATGAACGCACCGCCGGGGGCCCAGCGGCTGAGTTCGTCGTTGTCGCGCATCCGGTTGTTGAACCCCTCTAGCCGGTGTCAACGAGATCGTAGGCGGCCGCCTCAACATCGCCTTTGGCGACGAAATCGAAGTCGAGATCCTTGCGTTCGGTTTCGGTTGCCCCGGCGTTCTCGTCGCCGACGCCGAACCGGACCGGCCCGCCCATCAGCGAGGTGCCCTCCGCGACCCACGCGAGTTCCTTCACCTCCTCGGGCTCGGCGGGCGTTCCGCCGACGTAGCTACCGGGGACGGTCATCCCGCCGACGTAGATCATGAGGTCGGCGTCGGCAACTGCGTTCCACTTCTGCTTGTCGTCGCGGAGTTCGTCGATTGTGTGGTAGGTGATATTGGACTTGGAAACGCCAGCGTCGACGAGCGCGCCGGCGGTAAACCGCGGATACGTCGAGATGTAGGGCGGCACGCCGAAGTGTGCCGGCTCGTCGACGTAGCCGTCGACGATGGTGACCGCGAGCTCCGAGGGCCGAGTCATACCCCGGCGTTCGGCACCGAGCGGCTAAAGCCGTGTGGTCCGCGTTTCCGGCCGCGAGATGGGATGCCACGTCATTTAACTTCGTGGCACCCCTCCCTCCGGCTATGCCCGAAACCGTGGAGGTCGACTGCGACAACGGTGACTGCGAACTCGATATGTTTGAGGTGCACTACACCTACGACGTGCCCGACGATCACGGCGTCGCCGACCTCAGCTGCCCGTACTGCAACAGCAACAGTTCACTGGCGGAGATCGAGCTATGACACGGCTGGAAACCTACGGCCGGGAGGCGATCAACACGGTACTGGAGAGCGTCGGTCGCGGCGTCGGCAAGGTCCAGGAGCGCAAGCCGCTGTCGGCAGATCTGCTGGAGTCAGATGATGCGTATCTCGTCGTGTTCGATGCCCCCGGCGCAAGCAAGGAGGACGTACAGGTCCGGTTTGTCGACGGCGAACTGGAGGTCAGGATCGACCGCTATCGGGCGTTCCACGAGGGCTACGAGATGCGGTTTCCCGGCCGCGGACTGACGCTGTCCGGCAGCGTGACCCTCCCGGATGTGGCCAGCGTCACCGGCGCGTCGACGACGCCCGAGGCGACGCTCACGCCAGAGGGAACCCTGCAGGTTCGCATCCCGAAAGCCGAGTCAGCACAGGCTGTCGATGTTGACGATGAGCCCGCTGCTGACGATGATACCGACGACGCGGCCGACGAGTAACGAACACACAGGCGACACGGCCGGCATCAACACGCGAATTCTCTTCTAACTATCTCCACGGGTCGATCAGGACCGTATCGTCCATTTCAACCGCATCATCAACTTATACCAGTCGGTTAGAATCTCCATCTGCGAACAACGATCACCGAAGTTACTTTCGAAATACTATCGATACCAGTCAATATATAAGGTATATAGATTCAACTGTTGTGTTAGCCACAATAGTTTTAAAAACGTGAAATAATACTTCGTAATAGTTGCCCCAATGCCAGACAACTGCGCGAACTGTGGGTCACACCGCATCTACCACCAGGATGAATGTTCGTACTGTGGTGGACAGTTTCATTTCACTAGCGTCGCCGACAACTGTGTGGCCGACCGGAGAGAGGTGAAGTATCGCCCGAGACCGGAGATGACGTACGCGAAAACACACCTCAGGCAGTGTCCACACTGCGAGGAGTGGCTGATCCCCGGCCACGGCTCGAAGGCGACCACCGAGGTCCACGCAACCGAAACCTACGCCGCGGGGATCGAGATCATCGAGACCGTCAAGCGGGGGAAATGCTAATCCACCTGTCTTCGATTTCGATCGGGACCTTCATCGGCTGAGCTACGTTTTCGCAGTTGAGCGACACCAATAGTGTTTCCTAAGAGGGGTCGACATCCGCGTCGACAGTCTGGTCGACCTCGGGTGGAACCGTCCACCCGGTTGTGAGTTCCAGCAACTGTGCCAGCATGCGGCCGGTCGCGCCCCACACGGTGTAGCCGTTGACGGTGAAGTAGTGGACGCGGATCGGCCCGTAGTTTGGGTGCTCGCGGTACTCGGACTCGTAGTTCTCCCGGTCGGTCAGCGCGGCGACCGGCAGCCGGATGATCTCGGCGACCTCCTCCTCGTCGGGAACGTAGCGCTGCGCCGGGATCCGGGCGACAAATGGCCGGACAATGTACCGGGTCACGGTCTCGATGTCGTCAAGCGTGCCGATCACCGCGGCCGCCTCGGGCCGGAGGCCGATCTCCTCGGTGGCCTCGCGGAGCGCGGTCGCCTCCAGATCGGCGTCACGCGGTTCTCTGCTGCCGCCGGGGAAGCTCATCTGTCCGGGGTGGTCGCCGAGATGGTCGGCGCGCTTGGTGAAGAGAATCGCCGTCTCATCGCTGTCGGTGATGATCGGGGCGAGCACGCCGGCCTCCTGCTCGTGGTCGCCGAGTCTCGACGGCGTGTGCCGTGCTACCCCCGACAGGTCCATACCTAATTTTGGCGTCGACCCCTCTTAGTCCTGCGGGAGCAGCGCCGCCAGCGACGCTCGTATCTCGTCGACCTCGACGCTGCCCCACGCCTCGAGATCGTAGCTGATGTCGTGGAGGGCGGCCGCGCGCTCGCTTGCCCCGTTTTCGATGGCCGCCTCGGCCTCGGCTTCGAGTCGCTCTCGCACCTGTTCGGCGAGTCGGCCCCGATCGACGGTGCGGTGCTCGTAGTCGAGGATATGCGGCAGGTCCTCGCCGTGCTCCGGCAGCGTCGGAAACGCCGCCGGGCCGACGGCCAGCAGCGAGTCGGCTGACTCGCTTTCGTTGCCGCTGTCCGGCGGGTCGTACTCGACGAGCACGTAGTCGGCCAGCGCGGTCGCGATGGCTGCTCCGACGGCGTCGCTATCGACGGTCTCGCCCTGTTTGAATGCCAACTCGGCGAGTGCATCGGTGAGTTCCGCGCGTGTCAGCGCGCCAAAGAGGTCGACGATCCCGGCGAGTTCGTCGCCAGTGGTGGCCATAGCTGGTTCCTCGTAGCGATGTTAATTGAGTCTGTTCCCGACAGAGGGTTCGGCTGGCATCGAATCGCTGGTTGCTGCTCGGAGGTCGGCAGCGGCCGCGTCGGCCACGGCGTCTGGGCTGATCGGTGCGTCGCGCCACGCCGGCAGACGGGTATCCTCGCCCGGTTCGCCGATTGTCTCGGCGTACGTGTCGATCTGCTCGCGCTCGTCGGCGGGATCGAACGTTAGTTCGTTGTAGGCGGCGTCGACCGCATACTGGTCGATCAGGCCATCGGCGGCCGCGCGGTAGCGGTCGGCCAGCGTCGCGTACTCGATGTTCACGCCATGTTCGCTCACGACCCGGCAGAGCGCGTCGCCAACCGCCTGACTCATATCTGAGAGTCCGGTCGGCCCGCCGACCGCGCGGTGGTCGTGTTCGTAGGCCCCGAGGTCGACCTGTGCGCTGCCGTCGAACCCCGTCGCCGCGAACACCTCGCCGAGCGTGCCGACTTCCAGCCCCCACGACCGCTGGACGCGCATCCGGCCGACGAGGTCGCCGGTGGCCGCGAACTCGCCGGCCAGCGCGTAACGGAACGCCGAGAGATACTGGAGGATGTCGGCCTCCGGCGTGGCGTCCGACAGGGCCCGGACCAGCGGGGCGTAGAACAGCCGGAAGAACCGGCCGTAGAGCCGGCCGTTTTCGACGCGGGCGTAATAGCCCTTGCTGAACTCGTGGCCGTGTTCCAGCGGGAACAGCAGCCGTGGGACGTACGACCGGTCGTAGGTCTTGGTATCAGCGTCGTGACAGACGACGTAGTCGGCATCGCAAACTTGCCCGAGGGCGAGCCAGACGTCTCGACCCTTGCCGGCCGAGCCGTTGAGACCGTGGTCGGCAAGCAGGTCGCTCACACGCGGCCCATCACACCACAGCACGTCGAGCGAGAGATCGAAGTCGGCCAGCCACTCCCGAAACGGGCCGACCTTCTCGGCGGGTGCGCCCAGCGGGACGACCACCCGTGCGGGGTCGACGGCCTCCAGTTCCGACAGCACGCGTTCGGCACCGAGCCCGGCGTACTCCCGTTCGGTCATCGGCACGACGACAGCCGTCCGGTCGGTCGGCGCGGGCGGCGTCGGCTCCCGGAGGTCGTGAAGCGTCGTCACCCGCTCTTGGACGTACTCCATGTAGCTATCTAGTGTGGCTGTGTGAGTATAGACCACTCGGTTGCGGCCGAACTGACGCGGCCGTCGTCACCATCTGACCTCGAACCCGTCGATTCCCTTCGGGTCCTCGAACGTTACGTCCACATCCTCCACGTCGGCAGCCCGGCTACCGGTTTCACACCACTCACACAGCGTGTCCACGGCGTCTTCGTCGCCCTCGAAAACGGCCTCGACGCGGCCGTCGTCGAGATTTCGCACCCAGCCGTCGACGCCGTGTTCCCCGGCGGCATCGCGCGTGCTGGCGCGGTAGTACACACCCTGAACGCGACCACTGACGTAGACGTGTGCACGAACGCGGTCGGTATCGCTCATGAGCGTTGCTTGTATCGCCGCACAGATAAACGTCAAGCCAGCGTGGTGGTGCGTTCTGCTGAGCGTGTCAAAACCGACGCCTTCAGTTCGGCGATCAACCGCCTGTCTCAACTCTTGACCTCAGTTCGGCACCCTACCGCGGATCACCCGCCACTAAGTGTGGGCGAGCGATAGTATTCGTATGATCGAGTTCGGAACTGCCGGCATCCGTGGCCCGGTCGAGGAGACGGTGACGCCGCGGGTCGCTCTCCGGGTTGGGAGTGCTGTCGGCCGATTCGCGGTCGAGCACGGCTCGGCGTCGACACCCGCGGTCGTGATCGGCCGTGACGGCCGCACGACCGGTTCGGGGCTCGCGGCAGCCGTCGAGGCCGGCGTCTCCGCGGCGGGGTCGCGACCGATTCGCGTCGGTCAGCTCCCGACGCCCGCCCTCGGGTTCGCCAGTCGGGGGCGCTTTGGGGTGATGCTCACCGCCTCACACAACCCACCAGCCGACAACGGAATCAAGTGTTTCGCCGACGGGCGTGCCTTCGACGACGAGCAGGAGGCGTGGATCGAGCAGGCGGTCGACAACGAGGCTGTGGCCGGCTTCGACGAGTGGGGAACAACCCATCGGGAGACGCCGCTAACCGATTATCGCGCGGCGGTCGTCGACTACACCCGGGAGCGAGCCGGTGGGGATTCCCCGTGTGCTGGGCTCGATATCGCCGTCGACTGCGGCAACGGGATGGCCGCGCTGGCGACGCCACACGTTCTCCGCGACCTCGGGGCCAACGTCGTCGCGCTCAACGCGAACGTCGACGGCCACTTCCCCGGCCGACCGAGCAAGCCGACGCCCGAGACGCTGGGCGATCTCCAAGCGTTCGTCGCCGACGGCGACGTCGACCTGGGGATCGCTCACGACGGCGATGCCGACCGGATCGTCGTGCTCGACGGCGACGGCGAGATCATTCACGAGGATACGGTGGTGGCGATCCTCGCCGGGTACTACACACGCCGGGGTAGCTCGGTCGATGGCGATACCACCGACGACCCGGTGGTCGTGACGACACCCAACGCCTCGGCCCGGATCGACGAGGCTGTTGCGGCGGCCGGCGGCCGCGTCGAACGGGTTCGTCTCGGCGCGCTTCACGAGGGGATCGCCGCCGTTGAGGCCGACGGCGGCCGTGTCGTGTTTGCCGCCGAACCGTGG
>KI543220.1:22432-26441 GCA_000496215.1 uncultured archaeon A07HN63 | reverse complement strand
TACTACGCCGACGCGGTGGCGGCACTGGCGGCGAGGCGGTACGAAACGGCCGGCGATTACTACAGCCGGTCGGGATGGTCGGTACTAGCCGGGCCACGTGACGACCGCGATCCGTTTGCGGCCGACGACCGCGGTGCAGTCGGCGACGGCCTGCGGCACCTGCTGACCGCGACGCTCGCCTATCGCATCGCCGGACGGGATCGCCGGGCCTCGCGGCGCGGTGTCGAGGGGATCGCGGTGGCGAATGATCTTGCCGACACGATGGCGACACCGTTGCAGGCGGCCTGTTTCGACGAATTCGTCGCCGACTTTCGTGCCGCCGCCGGACTGGACGACGTGGCCGCGGCCTATGCGACCGCGGCCGATTCCTACCGGGACGCTGTCGACGATGGCACGCAGCCACAGGCGGTGGCAACGACACCGCTCTTCGAGGCGGCGGCCGCACCGATCAAACAGCTCGCCAGAACGCTCGACAACGGCGAGATCGCCATCGAGTGGGGCGACCTCCACGGCTCCGACCCCGCCGCACCCGGCGACTTTCTCGCCCACCGCGCCAAGTTCAAACAGCAGCGCTTCGAGAGCCTCGTCGACGGCTGTGTGACCGAGGGGTTTCTTGCCGCACCGCGCGGGACGACCGAGTACGCGACCGACCACCATCGCTGTCCACACTGTGACTCCCGGGACGTGAACTGGATCGCCGAGAGCGTGCTCTGTCTTCGTTGCTCGCGGCCGACCGAGGCTCAGTGAGCTACCCGGTGTACTCCGCGAGGACGAACTCGGTGGTGCTGCCGAGCGGATCCGTCGCTGTCGGTGTCTCGATGACCTCGAAGCCAGCAGTTTCTAGCTGCGAGAGCGTCTGATCGCGGCCCGGCGCCGAGAAGAACATCGAGCCACCCATCCACCCCCGTCGCGTCGTCTCGAAGCGACCGCCGGGGAGCGTACACAGCAGCATCCCGCCGGATTGCAGCACGCGGGCGAACTCCCGGTAAACAGCCGGGTGTTGCTCCCGTGGTACGTGAAAGACCGCGTGATAGGCGGTCAGGCCGTCGGCGATGTCGTCGGTGATAGGAAGGGTCGTCATCTCGCCCTGCAGCAGCCCTGCGTCCGGGACGGTCTCGGCGGCCATCGACAGCCCGGCGCGGGCGAAATCGACGCCGACGCTACCGGCCGGCAAGTTCGCCAGCGTGCGCGCGCCGTCGCCGCAGCCGATATCGACGACCGTCGGGTCAGATGGACAGTGGTCCAGCATATCGTCGATCAGCGCGGCATCCGAGCCGTCCGGATCGCGCTGTTCGGCGTACGTTTCCGACACCGACTCCCACGCCTGCTTGCACCTCGATTGCTCCATACACACATGGGGGGCTGGACAGGCTTGAGTGGTCGGCCGGCAACTACTCTCGACCGCCCCAGACCAGCTTGTCGTCGACCAGTCTGACCCGCAGGTCACGGTCGACGGTCACCTGACACGACAGCCGGGGGTAGCCGAACCGCTCGGCCAACTCGTCGTGCCAGTGGTCGGGGGCAACCTCGGTCTCCAGTCGGACACCGCAGGTCGCACACAGCCCGCGGCCGCCGCAGTTCGCGCGCTCGGTGAGCGCCGTATACGGCGAGTGGCCGGCCTCTCGCAGCACGTCCCGCAGCGTCCGCCCGCGCTGGACGGTCAGCTCCGTCTCGCCGTCGTCGGTCACGACGACCACTCTGACCGTATCGCCCATGGCCAGATAGTCGGCGCCAAGCGCGTTCAGTCTTTGGGCGACCACAGGGTGTGCGATACCATTCAGCGCGCCATCGTTCTGTGTTATCTGTTGTTCGCAACGGTTGTTTTTCAGGAAGTATCATACAATCGGCAATATTGGCTGCTCAGGTCGGTCTTCAGACAGGAAAGTTGATACACCCCACTACCACAACATTGTGTATGAGCCGTGCGGGTACCGCGTTCCAGCTCGTCTATGCTGACGGCAGCCAGGACTGCCGGGAGGTGGTGCGATCAGCCTTCGAACCGAAGTGGGCTGTCACGACCGCCGAGACCGGGCAAGCCGCGGGTGATGCCGTCGACGAGGATGTCGACTGTCTCGTCGTTTCACCCGACCTCCCCGACACGGATCCGATCTCGCTGTACGAATCGCTCGACGACACAGACGGGCTTCCGACCGTGCTGTTTGCGGCCGATCCCGACGCCGACACCGTCCGACAGGCGTTTCGGACCGGCTTCGACGACGTGATCTACAAGAACACGGGGGAGTCACCGTCACCCGGTCAGCAATCCGGCGCGTCGGCGGGTGTCACCGATGCCATGGAGCAGGCTGTCGACGATGCGGAGCTCTCGTCGACACTGGAAACGGCGGCGACGGCGACAACCGCCTCCAAGTTGACGACCACCGACGGGGTCTCCGGGCTGCGTGAGTGCGCACAGGAGCTGGTTACCACCTCCGCGCAGGCGCTGGAGGGGACGACGCTCAACGTTGCACGGTCGCTGATGAGTGCGGCGGCCGACGAGGTGGATGTCAAGATCAGGTGGGCACTCCAGTCGCTGGCGACGGAACTCGATGCGACCCAGTGTCTGCTCTACGAGCACGACGACGAGGGAACCCGACTCGTCGAGGAGTACGGCTGGCGAGACGACGGGGTCGAGGACGCACCCGTCACAACCGGGCTCGACCCCGTCGGCGACGAGTCGCTGCCTGCACCGGCGTTCCCGGGCTACGAGGAACGACTCCAGCAGTTTGATGCGGTCTGTTACGATTCGACGGCCGGCGACGATCCGCCCGAGTACGACGCCGAGCAGGGCACGCTGCTGGCACTCCCGATCGTCATCGACTGGGAACTCACCGGGATGATCGTCATCACCACCGAGGTGCCCCGCCGGTGGACCGAGTCGGTCAGACAGCAACTCACCGCCGTCGGCGAACTGATCGGTCACACCGACCGCCGCCGCCGGCGTCGCAACGAGCTGGAGGAACAGAACGAACGACTCGAACAGTTCACCTCGGTTATCAGTCACGACCTCCAGAACCCACTGAGCGTCGTGAACGGCTATCTCGAACTCGCGATGGACACCGGCGACACCGAGCATCTGGAACCTGCCGTCGAGGCGGCCGAGCGAATGGAGACCATGCTCAACGAGCTCCTGACGCTGGCCCGCGAAGGCCGTGCTGTCGGCGACATCGAACCCACAAATATCGGGCGGGTCGTCTCCTCGGCTTGGAGCGCGGTCGATACTCCCGAGGCGACGCTGCAAACCGAGGGGCTCGAACAGCTCGACGAGGTGTCGGCCGACCCGACCCGGCTGCAAGAGGCCTTCGAGAATCTGTTCCGGAATGCGCTGGATCACGTCGGCGAGGACGTATCGATCACGGTATCGGCGACAGAGAACGGGGTCGCCGTCGCCGACGATGGGCCCGGCATCCCCGAGACCGAGCAGGAACAGATATTCGAACACGGGTACACCGGTGGCGACGGCACCGGCCTCGGCCTCGCCATCGTCGAAACCATCATCGAAGGCCACGGCTGGACAATCGATGTCGGCGACAGCGACGAGGGCGGCGCGGAGTTCGCTATCGAGTTCGACGAGTAGCCGGTGCTCGCTGCGGACTTTGGTTCGTGAACGCTTCAGTGAACTTTGAGTTCAACCCGCCGGTCGTCGGGGTCCCGGACGTAGGCCGCCCAGTCGCGGCCGTAGGCGCCGTACCGTTTTTTTGGCTCGCCAGCCTCGACCGTGTAGCCAGCGGCCTCGATATCGGCCAGCAGCTCCTCCAGTTCCTCGCGGCTGTCCATCTCCTTCGAACGAACGAGCAGACAGATGTGCTCGCCTGCAACATCGATCGGCTCGTCGCTCGGGACGAGGTGGATGTGGCGGCCGCCAGCGACGACGGCGATGAATGGCACCTCGTCGTTCTCGAAGCGATCCTCGTCACGCGTGTCGAGTCCGAGCAGGTCGTGATAGAACGCCAGCGAGGCGTCGAGATCAGACACCGAATGGACAACGTGAATCCAATGTCGACAACGTCCA
>KI543220.1:0-19702 GCA_000496215.1 uncultured archaeon A07HN63 | reverse complement strand
ACATCCGGTACCCCTCGTCGCGGTCTCGTTCGACGATCCGCGAGCGCCACTCCGATGTCCGGCAACCAGGGCCGAACGGCTGGCTCGCCATGTCGATCTCGCTGCCGGCGACCAGTTCGTCGGGATCTGAGTCGCCATCGGGACCGCGAACGCCACGCACTGAGAGCCCCATCCACCCCGGTGTCAGCGCCTCCAGCCCGTCAATCTGTGCATGAAACGCCCAGACATCGTCGAGCGGCGCGCGAATCCGCGTTCGCCGCCTGTAGGTAGCCATACCGGTTCTAGGGTGTCGGGCCGCAAAAACATCGCGGGGCCGTCCGAAAGGTGGTCAAACTGCACCTCAATTGCAGGACGTTCTCACACTCTGAATTCGTCCGTCCATTCTCGCTAGATCGACAGCTCTATCACCGTCGTGGCGGCCGTCGAGAGCTCCTCATCGCTGGCGGCAGCCACCGTCACCGTTCGCTCGCCGTGACTGACAGGCAGCGTGAGTTCGAACTTGCCGTCCTCGACGGTGGTCACCGTCGCCTCGTCGGTTGCCTTCATCGCCACCAGCGCGCCATCGGTCTCGCCGGTGATCGTCAGGGTCTCCGCGTCCGTGGATTTCTGGGTCGACGTGCTCGTGCTGTCCACTTGTAGTGTCGGTCCTGCTGGCCGACTGGCAGATCGATATCGCTCGTCGACGACAGCCGGCGTCTCGACTGGCTCGCCGGCCGCGATCCCGTGGGCCAGCCGGACGAACTGGGCCATACTCCAGGCCAGCGGCGTCGCCGCGCCGGTTCCCCTCGCCCATCTCCCAGTTGTACTCGTTGTCGATGTGGCGATCCCAGACCTGCTCGGCGATCATCCGGCCGCTGTTGGCGAAGCCGGCCATCGTTTCGAGCAGGTTTCGCGGTGCGAGCTCGCCCTCGCTGGTGCCGGCGAGCAGCTCGTACTCGCCGCGTTCGCCGGTGAAGATGGGCCACAGCCGGCCCTTGCCCTTGGTCTGGACCGACCACGGCGCGCCCTTCTCGCCGAGGGCGCGCTCGCCGTAACCGTCGCCGTTGTAGCGGTAGAAGGCCGGCCCCTGCGGCGTGTCGATGCGGATCGTGTTGTCGACCTCGGTGATCGAGTTCTCGATGATCTCGTCGTCGGCCGGCTTGATGCCGAGCCGGGCGAGTTCGAGGAAGCCGCCGTCGATGATCTCGCGTTCGTCGAGCGTCGGCCCGGCGTTGGCCAGCGTCCGCAGATGGCCCGCCTCGGGGTTGCCGTCCCGCGTGACGCGCACGTAGTACGGCGTGTTGGTGTGGAGCTCGGTCCCGGTCTTGGTCGCACACCAGTCCTCGACCTTCTGGGCCCAGTCGTCGGCCAGTGCGAGCCAGACGAGCGCGTCGGCCGTCTCGCCCTCGTCGATAGCCAGATCGCCCGCACAGACGAGGCCGGCGACCTCGGCGGCGATAGACGACGGCGAGTAGCCGGCCTCCTCCTCCCAGCGCTCCTGTGCGGTCGCTGGCCCGTTGCGGGCGACGTAGTCGGCCGACCGCTTGACGTTGATGTACTCGAAGTCCACATCGTCGAACGTCACCCCGTTTTCGGCCAACTGGTACGCCATGATCAGCGGGAAGGAGATGTTGTCGATCTGTTCGCCACCCCAGCGGGTCAGGCCGTTGACGTAGGTGTTCTGCGGAATGAACCCCTCGTCGTCCTGCTGGTACTCGTAGATATACCCCAGGGCGTCGGCCGCTGTCTTGTGGTCGCCGACGGCCTCGAAGACGGTAAAGACCTGATAGAGGTCCCGCGACCAGACGAAATTGTAGCCGTAGCCCTTCGGCTCGTCGGCGGTGACGGCCTCACCCCACGGAACCGAGGGGCTGGCGATGCCCGCGCCGATGTACGTCTTGTCCTCGACCGCACGCAGCGCCATCAGACAGCTCTTGTACTGGTTGTAGAGCCCCTCATCCTCGGTGATAAACTCGGGAATCTCCTTGTCGGCGAGGAACTCGCGCCACGTCTCGGTGTAGGTCGACCGGACAGCCTCGTACCCGGTGTCGAGGGCGCCCTGCGCCTCGCCGAGCGCGGCGGCGGTGTCGGCATTGTCAGCGAAGCCAAGTGCCACTGTTTCGGTGATTTCCTTGCCGGTACCGACGCGACCCGCGAGGACGATGTTGTCGTCGTCGAGTCGGTCGTTCGGCAGCGGCTCCTCGCCCTCGCTGAACAGCTTGGCGAGGTGGGCGGAGCCGGCTGCGCCGACGGTCGCCCAGTCGAACCGGCTGCTGGTCGTCATCGCCGCCGCGACGCTGTAGACGTCACCCTCCTGATCGGTCAACAGCGCCTCCGCGCCGGTGTCGTAGGCCTCGGCATCCCGGGCGGCCAGATGATAGTTCCCCCGCTCGCCGAGCCGGTAGCCGCGGTCGCGGGTGCCGGTGTTTGTCAGCGAGATATCGGCAACCGAGTAGAGTTCGTACTCGTTGGCATCGTCGTGTTCGAACGTCACATCGGCGAGGATGGCGTCGTGATCGGGGTCGATGGCGTACTCGACGGTGAGCGTCCACCTGTGGCCGCGGCCGTCGCCCTGTTCGGTGATGATATGGCGGAACAGCAGTGCGTCGTCGTCGGCCGGCTCGACGTATCGCTCGATGGTTTCGGTGTCGTCGTCGCGGCGTGTCTCGTTGTACGTCCGGGCGGTGTACTCGGATTTGTCGGCGGCGTCGGCGATCACGAAGTCGACGGTCCGGAGGTTCATCAGGTCGACCCGCGGGAACCGAATCTCGGTTAGCGCGCCCTCGGTCAGTGTGAACCACACCTTCGAGGCATCGTCCTTTCCGTGATCGGCGACCGTGGCGACGCCGTACTTTTCGCCGGTCGTCCACCGTGGTCGGCCTTCGGGCCCCGACGGGGCTGGCGACGACAGCGGCAGGGCGTTCTGCTCGCGGAGCGTCGCCGTCGCCCGCAGCCGCAGCGAGTGTGACCAGCCGAGCGGTGCCGCGCCGTCGACCGTGCCGTCGTCGAAAGCCTGCTCGGCGAGGTAGCCGGCCTCGGTTGTCAGCGGACCGCCGGGCAACATTTGCTCGTAAAGCGTGCCGGCCTGTTCGAAACACTCCGTGGCGTCGACCTCGCGGTCGTACTCGGATAACAAGACGCCGAGGTCGGTGGCTGCTGTCGCCCCCCAGCCGGTCGAGACCGACCAGATTTTCTCGCCCTGCTGGCCCTCCCCGCGCCAGGTGTCGCCCTCGAAGCGAGCCAGTCCGGCCACGTCGCTGTCGGCGGGATCACGATAGAGCGCGTCGAACAGCGACTGGACGTGATCGGTGAGCCGGTCGAGTGTGTCGCTATCGAGATCGGTATCGGCGAGACTGTCGTAGGCGGCCATCGCATCGACGACACCGAACGTGGCCGAGTCGATCCGGTCGTCGAGTTTGCCGCTGGCGTTCAGCCGGATCCCGTAGGCCTCGCGTTTCTCGCTCCACAGTCGACCGAACGCCTCGAACACACTCTCGGCCTGTTTCTCGGCGTGGCCCGACAGCTCGTCGTCGACCGGCGCGGTACCGACCTTGGCGTAGGCGGTGAGAAAGGTGGCTGCGGTGTGGGTAAACCGCCCCGACATGTTCTCCCAGAGGTTCTGACAGGGCTCCGGCAGCCCGTCGTCACCGAGGGAGTCGTCGAGTGCGTCGATGCCGGCCTCGATCGTCTCTCGGATCCTTGCCCCCAGATCGGCGTCGAGCTGGTCGCCGCGTACCGACAGATACTCCGCGAGAAAGGTAACCGCGTAGGCCGTCTGGTCGGCCTGATAGTCGTCGTTGCTGCCGCCCTCAATCCGACCATGGGCCCACCCCGGCGCGAGGGAGCTATCGATGGCCCACACCCGGTGTGACCACGAGCCGTCCGCCTCCTGTGTGCGACAGAGAAACCGGGCCGTCTCGGCCAGCGAATCTCCCAGCTCCAGATCGAGTCGCTCGTCGGCGGCCAGCAGGTTCCGGCCGACCTCGGCTTCGTCGCGGAACCACGTATAGCCGTAGCCGCCCGAATGGGCGTAGAAGGGGTCGAACTCCGGCGCGGCGATGTGGGCGCCACTCGGCGCGTGTAGCAGCGCGAGCGCGCGAAGATCGGAGCGAACGACGTTGCTGTTCGGGGCCGAATCCGGGACCGACACCGCGGCTCGCTCCCGCCCGGCCTCCCGGATGTCGTCGGCCGTCCGGTTGGCCTCTGCACATTGCCGCAGATCCCTGAGCGCCGCCTCACGGTCGACGGTATCGTGATCCGAGAGCTGCGTGATGAGGGTGGTCTTTGCCGCTCGCCCGCTCTGCTCCAGCGGGGCGTTGACGACGACATCGCCGCTGAGGTGGGTGTCCTCGAAGCGGTTGATAACCGCATCGCGGGGGAACTCGTAGGCCTCGTCGGAGAGGATCTCGTCGAACCGCTCGGGGATCTGGCCGCGGACGTCGACGATGCCCGTCGAGGCAGTCACGTAATCGTGTTCGGTGCGGTGGAACACCTCGACGGCACTGGTGTCATTGGGGCCGGCATCGCCGTGGATGAGCCGGCCGACCTTCGATTCCTGTCCGCCGGGCGCGAACGTGAGAAACGCCGTCAGCTCCGCATTCGGCGGGATCGAGCCCCGTAACTCGACGTGTGTGAGGTGGGCTCGTCCGAGCGTCAGATCGTACTGGTGGACGGTGAACCCGTCGGCATCGTACTCCGTCTCGACGACGTTGGTCTCCCCGTAGTAGTGCTGGCGAACGGTGGCGAACTCGTCGAACCACTGTGTCCCGTTTTTCGTCTCGATACCCAGTCGGGCACGGTCGATACCGTAGAGGCCGGAAAGCGCCGAAGAGTAGTCCCGCAAACTGCCTTCGGGGTCGACGTAGACGAGTCGATCCCCGTGAGCTGAAAACGCACCGTCGGTGGTCCGACATTCCGCCGGAAACCGCCCGTCACGGTTACGTTTGTACTCGTTCAGCGCGGTGCGAAGTCGCATGTAACTCCCGATTATCTGTCCACGACTAAGTATTGGTGGCTTTGACTTCGACGGTGTCAGCGATTGTAGGTGAACAAATATGATGATGGTAATATTATATAAATACTCGAAATACACCTATATATGGGTTCAGAGACCGCTGAAAACACGTTTTACGATTATAACTATTGTTGACGATAATCGATAATACCCGTCTCCCAAGACACAAAAGCAAAGTAACCCTGGCCGAAGGTACACATATGGAACACCCAGGACAGCCGCAGTTTTTGGCCGTAGGCGATGCGGTGCAGTTAGCCCCCCGAGATCCAGCCCCCGATGCGGAGTACAGCTGGACGATCAGCGACGCGCCGCTCGACAGCGACGTGACGCTCGGTGACGACGCCGTCGAGCATTTCGTCCCGGACGCGCCGGGTCGATATGTGGCGACGCTGACGACACCCGAGGACACCTTCGATCAGACGATCCGCGTCTTCCCCAGTGCGTACCAGCCAACGGGCGAGGGCACCGGCGCGACCGGCGTGAGCGGGTACAGCGGGTACAGCGGATATAGCGGCAAGAGCGGCTCGGCGCGACCACAGCAACGCAGCGGCAGCGGGTTCGCCTCGGGTTCCGGCTCGGGCGCACTCGGCGAATCGGAGGACGAGGGCGAGGGGCGCCCCCGAATCCGCCTCGACGGCGAGATTCACGACGACGAGGCCGTGATCACGGCAACCCCGAAACCACACCCCGAATCCACGCGCGATGCCGATGATCTCGACGTCGAGTTCCTGCTCGACGACCGCGACGGCGTCGACGAGTCCGAGGTGACCATCGACGGCCACGAGCTCCGTGCGCCGCTCGACGTGATCGAGGACGAACTTCGCGTTCACGCCGTCGCTATCGGTGACAGTTACAGCGTGGCCGACGCCGTCAGCATCGACCGCCTCGGCGGCGAGGGCGATTTCGCCGTCCACCGGCTCTACGACCCGCCGCAGTGGGGCAAGGAGGTCACCCTCTACGAGATCTACGTTCGCGGCTACGCGGCCGACGACGACGAGGCCGAGACGACGTTCGAGGCGCTGGAAAAACGGCTCGACTACCTGGAAGATCTCGGTGTCGACTGCCTGTGGCTCACGCCCGTCCTCCAGCACGACGGCGCGCCTCACGGCTACAACATCACCGACTTCTTCAGCATCGCCGACGACCTCGGCAGCCGTGACGATTACGATGCCTTCGTCGAGGCCGCCCACGAGCGCGGCATGTCGGTGCTGTTCGACCTCGTGCTCAATCACTCGGCGCGGGATCACCCGTACTTCGAGGACGCCTACCAGAACCCCGACTCACAGTACCGCGACTGGTACGAATGGCAGGACAACGGCGAGCCCGGCACCTACTTCGGCTGGGAGTACATCGCCAACTTCGATTTCTCGAATCTCGAAGTTCGACGGCACCTGCTTGAGGCCCTCGACACGTGGGCCGAGGTCGCCGACGGCTTCCGGTGTGACATGGCGTGGGCCGTCCCGGAGTCCTTCTGGAAAGAGATGCGCGAGCGGCTGAAGGCCATCGACCCCGAGTTCCTCCTGCTCGACGAGACGATCCCGTATATCGCCGACTTCCACGAGGGGATGTTCGACATCCACTTCGATACGACGACCTACTTCACGCTCCGACAGGTCGGCGAGGGCAACCAGCCCGCCGAGGCCATCCTCGACGCTGTCGAGGGCCGCAAGCGGTCGGCATTCCCCGACCACGCCGCCTTCATGCTCTACATGGAGAACCACGACGAGTCCCGCTACATCGTCGACTGTGGCGACGCGGCGACGAAAGCCGCCGCGGGTGCAGTGTTCACACTCCCCGGCGTGCCGATGCTCTACGGCGGACAGGAGCTCGGCCAGCGCGGCCGCCGTGACTCCCTCGCGTGGGATGACGCCCGCGACGAGATCCAGGATCACTACGACCAGCTGATCGACCTCAAACAGGCGTACCCGGCCCTCGGTTCGAACGGTGATCTTCAGCGGATCGAGTACGACGCCGACGACGACGAGCAGGTCGTCGCCTTCGGCCGCGAGAGCGACGACGACCGCTACATTATCATCCTCAACTTCGACGAGGGCGAGACGGTCGTCGGCGTCGACGAGACGGTCGACGCGACCGACCTCGTCTCCGGCGAGTCACGCGCCGCCGAGGAGGGACTGACCGTCGACAGCGTCGGTGTCTTCGAGGCTGCCGACTGAGCCGTCCCACGGTATCGCTCCTTTTGCTCCCGATTTTGTGTGGCTACGTGTCCTCAGCAGGTGTCGGTGATGCTAGCTCGTGATCGACAACCGTCCCATCTGACCGGAGCGTGATGCTCCCGAGCGTGACCGTCGCCCCAGTTGATGTCTCGGCCGCAATCGTTCGTAACGTCGACTCCTGATCGAGAATCTCCCACGTGCGTTTTTCGACCAGCGACTGAAACGCCTCGGGGTCACTCCAGCCGGAATCGATATCGGTGGGCACCTGCACGACGAACCTGAGTTCCGCCTCCGTGACCTGAATCCCAACGACGAACCGGTCACCGTCCTCGGCTTGGTCGGTACCACCATCGTCGTTATCGCTCTCCGGTCCTCTCCCGTCGCTCCCGTTGGCCATACCGGTCCGTCAACGACCACGCGCAAAACGGCTGCGGGTCACGTGTCTCGGATTGACCAGCGACGGCCTCTATGTCGATTCGCCCGCCACCTCGTCGATGGCGTCGTCGAGGGCCGACAGCGCAGCCGTCGCACTCGCGTCTTTGACCGCCGCGCGGTCGCCGTCGAAGACATGGCGATTCACGCTGACGAACGACGACTCGGTGCCCCACGGGCCGGCGTAGGCGACGCCGACGAAGACCAAGCCGACGGGTTTCTCGTCGGTCCCGCCCGTCGGCCCGGCGATCCCGGTCGTCGAGACGCCCCACGTCGTGTCGGCCGTATCGCGGACGCCGCGGGCCATCTCTGCGGCGACCGACTCGCTTACTGCGCCGTGGTCGTCGAGCGATTCGCGCGAAACGGCCAGCGCTTCGAGTTTCGCGTCGTTCGAGTAGGCGACGACGCCGCGGTCGAAATACGCACTCGATCCGGGCACGTCGGTCAGCCGCGAGCAGACCAGCCCGCCGGTGAGGGACTCGACGACAGCGACGGTCTCCTCGCGCTCTGTGAGTCGGTCACCGAGTACTGCTTCGAGCTGGTCGGACTCGGCGGTGTGGGTCATAGCTTGACGGTCGGCCTGCGGCGGTTTGAACCGTGTGGTCAAACGAGACGATCAGGTGAGGGCCGATCTACGGGCCTCTCAGGTTTCGATGTACAGCGAGTAGGTAATAATCGCAAAACCGGCGGCGGTCAACCCGGCGTTGATGACGATACCGAACTCAAGCGGGAAATCGAACAGTTGATGGGCGATTCCGCCGACCAGCGCGCCGATTGTCACGGAGCCAAAGCCCAGCATGAGCCCGCGAAGCGATGGATCGCCGGTTCGGCTGTAGGCCTTGTAGGCGAAGTACGTGATTGCCCCACCGAGACAGAAGATGGCTCCCATCAGGACGACGATTGCGGGGTCGTAGATAGCGGTTTCGTGTGGCATTCAGGTTTCCTCCCGGAGCTCGGTCCAGAGTTCTTCGAGTCGTTGGTCGGCGGTCTGTTCGACTGCCGGGCGCTCGATGGTCGTGACGAGCTCCTCGTTCTCATCGACACCAACTGACACCTCGGTGAAATCACGCGCATACCGTGTCGTGTGCTGGCCGCTCTCGCGGATCTCGGTGGACTCCCTGACGAGGGCTGCCTCGGTCAGTCGGTCGAGCTTCCGGTACATCGTCGACAGCGGGATATCACACGCCTCCGAGAGTTCGTTCGCCGTCATTGGTTCTGAGAGTGCCTCGATAATCGCTCTGGTGGACTCATCGCCGAGTGTGTCGAGTACCGCCTCGCTCACCCGGGCATCGTCCCCAGTCGACGAGTCACCCATTGCCAATCGCTACCCGCGAGATACTGATAAATGTACAGGATCACGGGCTGCTACGTCAGGTCGCTGTCATCCATCGTACGGCGTGTCGAACGCGGGCCTGCGGGAGAGTGCGACAGCGTGCTGAGATTGAATTGGCCTGCTGTCGGTATCCACTGAGGGAGCAGTCTTGACCGTGATCACTAAAGCTGCTCCCTCGGACGCTACACTTGTTACAGGCCGAGATCCGCGATTTTCTCGGTCATGTTCTCGACGCCGGCCTTGGCGTCCTCGGGTTTCTTCCCGCCTGTGATGACGATCTTGCCGCTGCCAAACAGCAGAATCACCACGTCGGGGTCATCCATGCGGTAGACAAGCCCGGGGAACTGCTCGGGTTCGTACTCCACGTCCTCAAGCCCGAGGCCGATGGCCAGGGCGTTGAGGTTGAGCGTGTCGCCCAGATCCGCACTGGAGACGATATTTTGCACCGTGATCTCTGGATCGTCACCAACCGGGATACCGAGTCCGCGGAGCTTCTCGAAGACGATGTCGAGTGCGCCGTGGACCTCGTCGGTGCTCGCGGCGCCGGTACAGACGATCTTGCCGGATCGGAAGATCAGCGCGGCCGCCTTCGGTTCCTGTGTGCGGTAGACCAGCCCGGGAAAGTTGTCGGGATTGAAATCCGCTCCCGGGATATCGGTCGCGAGTGCTTCGAGATCGAGTTCCTGACCGATCCCTGTCGAGGCAACGACGTTCTGGATTTCGATGGTGTCTGTCGGTTCAACCATATATCGGGAGTCACTCCGCCGATACAACCCCGACTCACATAAAAGTGGTACATAAAGGAATATAAAACATCGCGGGGGTCGGACTGAAAAACGGCTCCGCCTGCTACGGCGTGGTGGTTGTGCGCGGCCGGCTCATCCGACCCCAACATCCTATTGTTTTCGCCGAAAATATCGGCCAATGATAGACGTGTCCCCGCGTTGGACCCGTGGCGGCGGGCTCGTCATTGCGGGGCTCGGCTTTCTCATCACCCGGCTCTACGTCGCCGAGACGGTGGTCGTCGACGAGGTGCTCTCGTTCGGCCTCGTTAGCCTTCCGCCGCTGGTGATCGGCCTCGGACTGACGGTCTACGGCGTCGTGCTCGCTGTCGGGCGCTTCTCGTCGCTGTACGTCCGCACGGTCACACTCTGGTGTCTTGTCGGTACAGTCGGACTCGCCGCACTGCTGGTAGCAACACAGCTCGGAGCGATTTTCCGCGAGGGAATGATGGCGACATTGATCGACTCGGAACTGTTGCTCGGCAACCTGCTGCTTGGCGGCGCGGTCGTCGGCGTGCTCATCGGCGACCGGGCAGCCGCCAACACCAGAAAGCGCGAGGAGATCCGCCGAACCGCCAACCGGGCGGCCTTCGTCAACCGGCTGTTGCGCCACGACGTGCTCAACGCCGCCGCGATCATCGAGGGCCACGCCGGGTTACTCGACGACGAGCCTGACCGCCCGGAGTCGGTGTCGGCCATCGACAGCGCGGCCGCGACGATCAAACAGACGATCACCGAGGTCGGCCGCATCGCCAGCCCGAACGAGAATACCGATGTCAAGGCTGTCACTCTCGAACCGACCCTCACCACGACCGTCGAGGAGGTTCGCACAGCCCATCCGGACCGGGCCATCGAGGTCGGTTCGGTGCCCGACGATCTGACTGTCGCGGCCGACAACCGACTCGATATCGTGATCGCCGAACTGGTCGACAACGCTGTGCGCTACGGCGGTGCTGACCCCGTCCGCATCGCGGTCGAGTCGACGCCACAGTCGGTCTCGATCAGCGTCGTCGACGGCGGTCCGGGACTCCCACCGGAGCAGCACGCGTTACTCACTACCGGGGCGTTTCCGGAGTACGACGACCCGTCCGCTGGCTTTGGGTTACAGGCGGTCAGCCTGCTGGTTGAGCGCTACGGCGGACGGATCACGACCGCTGGCGGCGAGGGCACCCCCGAGCCACACCGCATCACGGTTCGATTGCCGCGCGAACCGCTCTCCGGATCGGTGACCGAGACGGTTGGCATCAGCGTGCCGGCGGTTGCCCGCGCCACGACAGCCGGGGTGGTTGCGGGGCTCCTCATGGGGGTGTTCTTTCAGTTCACCGCCGACAGCCTGCCGGTGATCGGGTCGCTCTACGGGGTTGGCCATCCGGTGGTCGGGTGGCTCACCCACCTCTTTCACAGCGTCATCTTTGCGCTGCTGTTTGCGACCGGCTATCGGTACACCGACCGGGCATCGTCGCTGTCGCCACCGATTCGGGCCTCGCTATTCGGTCTCGGCTGGGGAACGGTGCTGTGGTTCGTCGCCGCCGGGTTCGTGATGCCGGTCTGGTTACGGTTGCTCGAAATCCCGACTCCGATTCCACGCCTGACCCTGATCGGGTTCGTCGCGCATGCGATATGGGGCGGGACACTGGGTCTGAGCTACCTGCTGCTGGACCGCTCTACGGGGTTCGACTCGTGGGTGCAAGAACAGACTCGCTAGCAGAGCGTGTCGGACAGAATTGCCGATATATCTGACAGCCGAGCCATCCACGAAGCGGAGCCAGTTGAGTGAACGTGTCCGTTCTATGCAAAATCACCGCCTCGGTCGGTCGGAGATATCGGCAGCAGTGAGTCAGGAGTATCGGCAGGAATACGACCTATCCGACGGTTAAACGGTGTGCGAAGCCGATACGAGGTAGATGACAGGGACACAGGCACCAGTCTCTCGGCGGGCGTATCTCAGCGGGCTGGCAACCGCTGGCGCGGCTGGCCTCGCCGGGTGTAGCGGCGGGGGCGGTGGCATCGACACGCTTCGAGTGGCACATATGCCGATCTATCCCGACATCCAGTCACACATCATGCTGGAGGAGGGCTACTTCGAGGAACTGCCGGTCGAGGTCGAGACGACGATCTTCTCGGACGGCCCGAGCATCGTGCAGGCCTCGGCGACCGGCGATTTCGACGTGATGATGTTCGGCATCATCCCGGCGATGATCGTCGTCGACAAGGGGATCCCGGCAAAGATCACGAACGCGAACATCGTCGATCCGATGTTGATCATGGGGACCAACGAGTTCGCCGCGACGTACGAGGAGTCCGGCGCCGACGCGTTCGCAGCCTACGAGGAGGAAAACGGCGAACGCTTCGAGTTCGGCACCTTCCCGCCGGGATCAGTGCCCGATATCACCCTGCGCTACTGGCTGATCGAGGAGCTGGGACTGGAGCCCGGCAGCGACGTGACCGTCACCTCGCTGGGTGGGGCTGGCCCGGTTCGACAGGCACTGCTCTCGGGAGGGATTGACGGCACCAGCATGATCGAACCGGTGCCGACGATCGCCAAACGCCGAGATGCCGGCTACAGCGATCTCGCCTGGAGCGGGGAGTTCTTCCCCGGCGGCCAGCCCGGGGCGGTTGCACTCATGCACGAACGCGTCTACGACGGTGCACCGGAGATCGCCGAGGCGTTCGTCGAACAGCATATCCGCGCAACGGAGTTCGTCGAGACCAACCCCGATGCGGCCGCACAGGCGACGAGCAACGTTATCGGGCCCGCATCACTGCCCGTCGACGCGGCCCGTGACGCACTGGATTCGCGGGCCGCTAACTTCGTCTCCGACCCACACCGGATCGAGGACGGCACACCAACCTTTGCGGAGTGGGCGAAACGAACGGGTAAGACCGGCCAGATACTGAGCAACGACCAGCTCTTCGAGTTCAGCCACTACGACAACGTCGCCTGATCGAATGAGCATCGATACCACAACCGAGTCCGAAAGCGGGCTGTTCGCCGACGAGGAACTACTGGAGTCCGGACGACGACAGCGGCTCCTGCGGGGAACGATCGGCACCGCCGTCTTTCTGGTCATTTGGCAGGTGTCGGCGACGCCGGTGCCGACGTATCTGTTGCCGACGCCGCTTGAGGTCGCTCAGGCGTTCGTCGTTGAGTTGACCGCGCCGACCACGTTCATCCTGCCGCTGCTCGGCACCGAGGTCACGCTCACCCGGATGATCGTCGGGCTGATCAACAGCCTCTATCACTACATTCCGGGGCTGTTTGTCGGCGGGGCTGCTGGCATCGCCTTCGGCATCGCCCTCGGCTGGAGTCAGTTGCTCGACGACGCTATCACGCCCGTCCAGCGCGTGTTACGGCCGATCCCGCCGCTGGCGTGGATCGCCTTTGCCATCGTCTGGCTCGGCGTCAACCACCAGGGTGCTGCGTTCATCGTCGGGATCGGGGCGTTCTGGATCAACTTCTACAACGCCTACGCCGGCGTCAAGAGCGTTCCAGAGAGCACGAAGGAGGTCGCGGCCTCGCTCGGCGTCGAGAGCGACCTCACGATGATTCGGAAGGTCATCGTCCCGAAGGCGAGCCCGGAGATCATGACCGGGATTCGAACCAGCATCGGGCAGTCGTGGATGATCGTCGTCGCCGCCGAACTGTTCGGCGCGCCCGGTGTCGGCTTCCAGATCATCAACGCCGCCCAGAACCTCGCACTCGACGTGAGCGTCGCCTACATGTTCGTCATCAGTATCGTCTTTCTCATCAGCGATGGCATCTTCCAGCGGGTCGAATCGAGGGTGCTGGTATGGCGCGAATGAGCCAGCAACCGACCGACGGGAAGATCGTTGTCGACGGGATCGACAAGCGGTTTCGCTCCGAATCCGGGGTGGTCGAGGCCCTGCGCGACGTGAATTTCGCCGTCACCGAGGGTGAGTTCGTCTGTATCATCGGTGCCTCCGGCGCGGGGAAGACGACGCTGTTCCGGATTATCGCCGGTCTCGAAGCCGCGACCGAGGGCACCATCTGGCTCGACGGTGAACCCACCGAGGGCCCCGGCACCGACCGCGGGATGGTGTTTCAGGAGTATGGCCTGTTCCCGTGGCGGACCGTCCTGAAGAACGTCACCTTCGGCCTCGAACAGCGTGCCCTCGACAAACAGGCCCGGCTGGAGCGGGCCCACGAGATGATCGACCTCGTTGGCCTCGACGGCTTCGAGGACAGCTATCCCAAGGAGCTCTCCGGCGGGATGAAACAGCGGGTCGGCATCGCCCGCGCGCTGGCGGTCGATCCCGAGATCCTGCTGATGGACGAACCCTTCGGGAGTGTCGACGCACAGACCAAAGGGCGGCTCCACGAGGAACTGCTCGATATCTGGGCGGAGACGAGCAAGACCGTCCTGTTTGTGACCCACGACGTCGACGAGGCCGTCACGCTCGCCGATCGGGTTGTCGTCCTCACGGGGTCGCCCGGCTCGGTTCACGAGGTGGTCGATATCGATCTCGACCGACCGCGCTCGCGAACAGACGACGCCTTCGCCGACTACGAACAACAGCTCCGCGACGCTATCGAGTAAATAACCGTTGTCCGACCGACCAATCGACTGGGTCAGCCGACTGGATCGATTACGATGGGCTCTCGGTTACGCTCGCTGCTGTTCGCGTTGCTGATCCGTTGCTGCCGGTAGCTGGATCGTCACCGCGGTCCCCTTGGTCCGTTTTTCCACGCTGATGTCGCCCTCGAGATTCCCCACGAGCCAGTACGTGAGGAACAGCCCTAACCCCTGGCCGTGGACGAGCGGTTCCTCTGTGCCGGTTGCCAGCACCTGTCGTTCCTGTTCGGGAATCCCGGGACCGTAGTCTCGAATCGTAACAGCGATCTGCTGGCGGTCTCTGTCACCGTGATTTCGATCTCGGCTGGGTCACCGCCGTGAACCGCGGCGTTTTCGAGGAGTTCCCAGAGCCCGGTTTCGATGCGTGGGAGACTCCTGACCGTCGCCGTCTCCGGGATATCGACTGTCACCGAGGCGGCCGGGAACTTGTCGGTGACCTCGTCGACGAGTCGGTCGAGGATCGGGACGATATCGATGTCCTCCAACTCGGGGGACATCTCCCTGTTTTTCTCGATTTCGCGCGCACTCTCGGTGAGATCGAGCAGCCGTTCGGCACTGTCAACAACCTTCGTCGCTTTCGATTCGTCTTCGCCGTCGAGTCTGGCCTCGAGATCGCTGCTGTATCCCTTGATGACGGTCAGTTTGTTGCGCACGTTGTGGCGGAGCACGCGGTTCATCACGCTGATCAGCCCCTCGCGCTGGCGTCTGTCAGTCGTGTCCCGAGACATGATCTGTGCGCCGACGATATCCTCCTCGGTCCGTTCCTCCGGTGGAACGCCTGGCTCGTATATCGGCACCGCTCGAATGTCGGTGTAGACGACGCGGCCACGCTTGGTTTCCACAGGGAACTCTTGGATCTCCAGTGGGTCCCCATCGAAGACCGCACTGAGGTTCTCGCGGGCTTCCGACGCAGCCTGCTCGTTCGGGATGAGCCGCATGATCGACTCCCCGGTGAGTTCGTCCGGGGAGTAGCCCAGCGCGTCCTGAACCGACTGTGAGACGAAGGTAAACTGTCGTTGCTCGTCGATCCGGGAAATAAACGCAAAACTCGCGGCGATCACGGCCCGATGCAGTTCGTTGCGCTGGGCAAGTTCCTGCTCTCGACGCAGCAACTGCCGGCGCTGGGTCTCCAGTTCTGTCACGTCCGAGAGCGTTATCACCTGCACTGACGCGTCCCGTGTACTCGTGGTTCGCGTCGAGACGACGAAATAGCGCGATTCGTCGTCATCCTCGTACTCGACGACCTGCTGGTCGTCATCGTCGAGAACGTCACTCACGGCCGGCAGCGTGTCCGCAAGCTGGTCGCCGGTGGCGTCCGCAAGTGCCGGCAACGCGGCCGCAGCCTCGGCCGTATAATCGCGTATCCGACCCTCGTCGTCGATAAAAACCGTTGCCGCGTCGTTTAGATCCGTCGTCCCGACCGCGGCGAACTGCTGTTCGAACACGAACAGCGACCCGACAGCGAACGCCGCCACCCCCAGCGGCGCGTAGATGAAATTGATTATCTCCGGCGTGGCGATGGCCACGATATCGAGCGACACCGGCAGCCCGAGCAACACGGTCAACCCAGCCAGCGGGCGCGTCCTGTAGCCGGACTGTGCGTAAAACTCGAACAGCATGAACAGCCCGACAGCTGCGAGCGTATACGAGAGCGCTGTCGCAGTCCAGTGGAACGGGCCGTGCTCGATGGCGAGATATGAAAACGGCTGGCTCACCTGTGCTGTCGTAAAGTACAACTCGTGGAGTGGGTTCGTCACCTTGACCACGACCACTGTCAGAAAGACACCGAGCCCGAGTCGCCGGAGTGTCCTGTTTTTGTGATACTCACGGCCGGTGTACGCCGAACAGAAGTACAGCCACGCCCACACGGTCCCGAACCCGGAAATGAGCCCAAGCAGATAGATCGTCTCGGCAATCGTGCCCGAAACCAGGAAATACACCGTCTTGAGCAGCGCCCAGATACCGGTCATCGCCAGCAAACCGACCAGCCCGATCCGAATCTCGTCGTTGTCGATTGCCCGTGCTCGAAACAGCGCGAGCAGACAGATAATCGAACTGATAAAGAAGACGCCAATATACCCTACTTCGGTTGGGGTTGCCCATAGCTGCCCGGAACTCATAGTATTGTATACGTGCTACAGCGTTTTATAAGCTGGTTTGCCGTGCAGGCCGCCAGTCTGTTATCTCGATACGCCGGTATTGTGGTCTGATGCAGCCGAATACGGGTAACCAGACCGTTCAATTTCTTCCGGGTATTTTTGAGGGCGTGGGCAACTCAGGTTGCCGCATAATACGCAAACGACGACAGGGTGCAGGCCCCGATTATACCCCGAACGTCGCCCGCAACATGTCCCGGGTGCCGGGTCCGAGACCGACAGCCAGCACGGCGATCAGCAGCAGGATCGAGTACCGCGGCGTCTCATCGAAGAGCTCCGGCTCGAACACCCAGACCACGAACGTTGCCGCGGCGAGTTTGAGCACCAGAAACGGCCACGTGTCGCCGGTCACCGCCAGTACCGAGGAGGGCAGCACCGACCCTGTGATATCGACGACCGCCGCGTTGACCGGGTGTTTCGGGACGAGGTTCCGCCCGGCACCGAGGGCTGGCATCCAGTCGAGGCCGATCACGTTTGCAACACCGTCGACGGCGTGGCCCCAGATGACGACGAGTCCCATCAGGCCGGTGCCGGCGTTGATACTCGGCTCGACGCCGTTGATCAGGGCCCACGTCAGGCCGGCGGTAATGGTCGCGCCGCCGAGCACGGCCGCGAGCACCTGCAGATTCACTGTCGCGTAGCTCGTCGTCAGGCCGATGTACGTGAGGTAGCCGACCGAGAGCGTCAGCAGCGTCAACCCGATGGCGAAGACGGCGTGCTCGTATCGCTCGACGAGGCCGCGGTTGGCGAGGCCGATCCCGACGCCGATGGCTGCGAGCGTGAGCAGAACATCGTCCCGTAGATGAACGGGCTGATGATGGCCGCACTCAACGGGAACGATATCAGTGGCTCGACGCCAGCATCCAGCGCGGCGATGCCGGCGTCCTCGACCGTCCGGAGCGCGCCGCCGAACAGGATGAATGGCACCAGCGCGTAGAAGAGTTCGCGGCTGTCGCCGATCTCCAGCCGGTTGAGCATGAGGTAGACGCCGACGAGCGCGAACAACAGGATGAGAATGTATCCAACCTCGGAGACCAGCGTGTAGCCGGGGTAGGCGACGATCTCGCCGGCGGCCTCGCTGGTCGTACAGGCGGCCGTCGAGGCGAGATACTCGACGCCGGAGGCGCCGTTGACCGCACAGACCGCACCGTTGCCGTCGGCGGCGACCGGGCCCCAGAAGTACTGCCAGAGAAACCGGTCCCACACCCGCTCGCGGAACAGCAGCGAGCCACCGACGAGTGCGGCTGTCAGGACACCGAACGTCGCCAGCCAGAGCCGTTCAGGTTCGGCATCGACCCGGTCTGTGACGGCAGCCATATATCCCACCTCGATTCGTGGCTCAATTGAGGGTTCCGGTCTCCTGTGGGTGTGTGCTACGTCCGACCAGCCGGCGTGGTTGGCGATATCGATGCAAACGGTGGCCCGCTACGTCGCGTCGTCGATCCCGCGGGTCGCCGCCAGCAACGAGTCGTGGAGCTCACCGTTCGAGACGACGATGCCCGTGGAATCGTGTCGCCAGCGGTCGCCGTTGCGGTCGGTGACTTCCCCGCCAGCCTGCCGGACGAGATGGACGCCGGCGACGCTGTCCCATGGCGGAGCCTGGAGGTTGGTCAGACCGCCATCAAGCGAGCCGGCCGCAACCAGTGCGAGCGTCGCCTGCGCGGAGCCGAGGCGTCGCAGATCGTCGAACCGGGTGACGATCTCACGGGTCGCGGCGGCGTACTCATCACGCCGGTCGAACGCCCACCACATCAGCGGCGAGACGGTCGCCAGCTCCGGATCGGTGGGGTCGCTCACGTGGATCAGTTCACCATTGAGGTAGGCCGCCTCGCGGTCGGCGGTGTAGCTGTCGCCGAGGGCGGGCAACACGACGGCCGCACCGACCGGCTCGCCGTCGATGACGGCGGCGACGGCGGTTCCCCACGTGCGGAGTCCGTTGACGAAGTTGTTCGTGCCGTCGATCGGATCGACGATCCACGCCGGCCCCTCCTCAGGAACGGTTTTCCGCGCGTCGTCTTCCTCGCCGACGACCGGTTCGCCCGGATAGGCGGCCTCGATCACGTCGATCACCTCGGTCTGGGCGTCGCGGTCGGCCTGCGTGACCACGTCGGTCTTGCCGGATTTGGTCTCGGTGGCGATCCCGGTGCGGAACGATTCGAGAGCGAGTTCGGCGCCCGCGGTCGCGGCCCGCTCGGCGACCGCCGGCCGGCCCTCGGCGTCGGCGTTCGTGTTCACGACTTGATTGTTGGGTAACACCTGCCTATATCCGTCGCTTCCACGTCCGTACCTCCGATTTGATCGCCTCGTTGCTACCGATCAGGACTCGGGAGTCCGTACTATTTTGCCCGCTGCCGATGAATATTCGCTAATCGGATCATGGGTGCGCTCAGCCGACTTCGCAGATGGCTCAATCGCGGCGATACTGGTAGTCAGTCTACCACTGGAGCCGACACCACCGACCCTGAGGGCGACGCTGGGAGTGATAGCGGAGACCCTCCGACCGGCGAGCCGACGGGCATCGAGGATGCAGCAGCCACCTCTCTCCGGGCGATCAAACTCCCGGATAGCGAGCGCGAGGCGCTGGACGCCGACCACCGCGAGCGGTAGCTTACTCGAACCGGACGCCCAGATCGTTCAGCCCGTCGTTGTGCATACCGACATTTATCAACAGCGGCGTCACCGACTCGATTTCTGGCGCGTTGGCGATCCCACCGGCATCGAGCGCGCGAAGCCCGTCGATATCCTCTGCGAGGCCGCTGACGGTCGCCTTGGCGGCCTCGTCCTCCCCTATGACCAGTGTGTCGATCCCGAGGTCTGCATCGAGATCGGAGAGCCGGCCGGCCGCGAGGTTGTGAAACGCGCCGACGACGGGGACGCCATCGGGGGCTGCCCCGGCGGCGAGAGCGGTGACACTTCCGGCCTCCGGGCGGTGGTAGTGGAACCCCTCCTCGTCGCGCTGCATGCCGGTCGCCGGCGAGACGATGATATCGTCCTCGCCGAGGCTGTCGGCCACGCTGTCGACGGTGTCGGCAACGTGGTACGGTGGAACGGCCAAGACGACCACATCGGCGCGGTCGGCCGCCATCTCGTTCTCGAACCCGGTGAGCTTCGCGTCGACGCCGCGGTCGTCGAGTTCTGCCTCGTAGCTTTCGGCCGCCTCGCGGGCCTTTTCGGGCTCTCGGGAGCCGATCACGATATCGTGATTGCTGTCGCGACCAAACCGAAGCGCCAGCCCCT
>KI543219.1:333006-337165 GCA_000496215.1 uncultured archaeon A07HN63 | reverse complement strand
GTCTGCCATGTCCGGGCGATCACCTCCGCCATCCGTCCCATCGCCTGGGAGTCGGAGGTCATCATGCTGATCGCGCCCATGTCGTGAAGCACGTCCTCGGCGGCGATGGTCTCCGACCGAATCCGTGACTCGGCGAAGGCAACGTCCTCCGGCACGTCGGGATTCAGGTGGTGACAGACCATCACCATATCGAGGTGTTCGTCGAACGTGTTGACGGTGTACGGCATCGACGGGTTGGTCGATGACGGCAGCATGTGATCGTGGCCGATGAGTTCGAGCACGTCCGGGGCGTGACCGCCACCAGCACCCTCGATGTGGAAGGTGTGGATCGTCCGGCCGTCGATGGCCTCGTATGTGTCCTCAAGGAAGCCCGACTCGTTCAGCGTGTCTGTGTGGATACAGACCTGCACGTCCTCCTCGTCGGCGACGGTGAGGGCCGTGTCGACGGCATCGGGTGTTGATCCCCAGTCTTCGTGAAGTTTGAGTCCACAGGCTCCCGCCTCGATCTGTTCCATGATTGGCTCAGGGCTACTGTTGTTCCCCTTCGCGTAGAAGCCGGCGTTTACCGGGTACTCCTCGGCTGCCTGCAGGAATCGCTTGATATTCTCCGGCCCGGTCGTACAGGTGGTTGCACCGCCGCCGTAGCCGCCGCCGAACATCGTTGTTACGCCGCTGGCGAGGGCGTGTTCGAACAGTTCCTTGCTGTTGAAGTGAATGTGAATGTCGAGTGCCCCCGGTGTGGCGATAAGCCCGTCAGCCGGTGCGGTGTCGGTGCTTGCACCAATAACGAGGTCGTCGTCGACGCCGTCCATCGTGTCGGGGTTGCCGGCCTTGCCGACCCCGGCAATCTTGCCATCCCGGACGCCGATATCGCCCTTCTGGACTCCCATCACGGGATCGATGATGACGGCGTTGCTGAACACCCAGTCGAGGGCGCCCTCGGCCTGTGTGGTGCCCGACTGCATCCCCATGCCGTCGCGCATCGTTTTCCCGCCGCCGAAGACGGCCTCGTCACCGTAGGTGCCGTGGTCCTCATCGATCTCTGCGAGCAGATTGGTGTCGCCGAGTCGCAGGCGGTCGCCCTCGGTTGCTCCAAAGAGGTCCGTGTAGGCCTCACGCGAGAGTTCGCGGCTCATTCGTCGACCCCCATATAGCCCGCCTCGCGGGCGCGTTCAATTGCTGTCTCCTTGACCTCCTCCTCGTCGAGATCACCGTTGACGAGGCCGCCCATCCCCTTCATAATACGGTCGCCACCGAACGCGACGAGGTCGACGTCCTCCTCACACCCCGGTTCGAACCGGATTGCGGTCCCGGCCGGGATATCCAGCCGCATACCGTAGGCCGTCTCGCGGTCGAAATCGAGTGCCGGATTCACCTCGAAGAAGTGGAAATGCGAGCCGACCTGCGAGGGGCGGTCGCCGGTGTTTTCGACGGTGACCGACGCTGTGTCGCGGTCGGCGTTGATCTCGACCGGTTCGTCGGCCGTCAGGAGTTCACCGGGAACCATGTCACTCATCGGCTCGATCCCTCCATCTCATCCAACCCGCTGTCTGTGGTGAACAAACACGCATAACGAGCCTTGATTCGAAGAACAATGGTAAAAACGTTTCTTTAGGTGTAGTAATGATAGCTGAAAAAGAGATAGACTCAAAATAAGGAAATAATAGGCTTTAAAAATTTTAATTCTTTCATCCACGTTTCGGCTATAGAGATATCACTCGACAATCACCAACTTCCGTGACGAATCTCTGGAGCAGGCCGACAGCACGCCGTCGTCGCGGCGGGACCGACCTCGTTATCCGAGGAGGCCGGCGAAGACGTTGACCGCGAACCCAAGGACGATCACCGAGGCGACGACCTGCGAGATCGCGTGGAACCGCTCGCCTTTCGCCTTCGAGAACCCGAACACCGAGCCCGCGCCGCCACCGATCACGGCCATGGTGGCGATGATCGTGGCCGCGTAGGCCGCGACGACGCCGATCATGAGCGGCGTGCCGCTGTCGGCGACCGTGACAGAGATAAACGCGATCATCGAGACCGGCGGTGACAGCGTAAACAGCGCGCCAACGGTCCCGATCTTGAGGTATTCGAGAACGCCGTGGTTGTGGCCGTGCTCGCTGTGGTCGTCATGGTCGTCGTGGTCGTCGTGACCGGCACTGGTGGGACGAATCGACGCCGGCAGGTGGACGTGGTAATGGGAGTGCAGGCTCTCACCGTGATCGTGCCGGTGGCGATGGACCAGCTTTCGGGTCCCTGTCACACCGAGATAGAGGCTCAACAGCGCAAGGACGGTCCCGACGAACAGCGTCCCGAACTGTTCGAACACGGCTGGAAACGATGTCGTCCCGAACAGCAGGTACGCACCGGCGATCCACGCAACCACCAGCAACGCGTGGCCAGCGGCGAAACAGCCACCAACGAGCGCGGAGAGCTTCGCATCGCCCGCCTCGTGCGTGAGTGCGGTGATCCCGGCGACATGATCGGGTTCGATTCCGTGGGTGATACCGAGCAATCCCGCGGTGAGCAGGTACCCAACTCCGACCGTTGCGCCGGGGCCGAGGTCGACCAGCGGTTCGATCATTGTCGCCACCCAGCGGCTACCAGATATGAGCGTTTGCCCCCTGTGTTTGGCCGCTGATCAATGCGCGTGGTGGTACAGTCCCGTTTTGGCTCCATTGAATTGTGGCACCCGTCTAAAACGTACATGAATAACAGATCCAATATTTGGTACAGATATAATATCTTCCCAAGTTGTAATATTATTCAACAGTGAATCAACAGGTAGAAAATATACAAGAAGAAAATGCATGAAAAAACAAAATTTGCTATATTTGCGCGTAATCGTCAAATAAACAGCGTTCGCTGAGCGGGTAAGGTGCACCCATTATCCTTAGATTTTTGCCTGACTGTATTATGATACTGCTCACTCTCTCTTTTCCAACAGAGACCTAGCAAAGTGAAAGGGTGACTACATACTCATCAGACCTTCACAGGAACAGAGACAGTACCGGAATATTCGGTAATATAGATATTTTATATTAAACCGGTCGAAATGCTCATATCTAAAATTCAGTATCTAAGTGAGTGGTATTCTTCTGTAAGTGTCCATAATATAAGGATATCAAAATTAATCAAGGTATATTCGGATATACATTCACCTCTTTCGGTATCGAAGGAAGGATTTATATAATATACGTATCTGTAGTGAGACGAGTTATGAGTGGACAGACGACCCACCATTCTGCTGACCAAGTAGCACATGTACATAACCAATATGACGCGCTTGAGGTGGCTCGATGAGCGATAATCGCGTCTCTCGACGAGCAGTAGTAGCAACAGGTGCAGCCGGGATCGGTGCCTCACTCGCCGGCTGTTCCGGCGGAGGCGGCGGTGGCGGCTCGGAAAGTGATACGATCAAGATCGGCGTGCTTGAAGACCAGTCAGGCAACTTCTCACTTGTTGGAACACCAAAATGGCGTGCCAGCAAACTCGCTATCGAGGAAATCAACGAAAACGGCGGGATCATGGGGAAACAGATCGAACTGTTCGATCCTGACCCGCAGTCAGATAACCAGCGCTACCAGCAGCTGACCGAGCGGCTCATTCAGCAGGAAAACGTCGACGCGCTGTGGGCCGGTTACTCCTCGGCGACCCGCGAGGCGATCCGGCCGATCATCGACCGCGAGGACCAGCTGTACTTCTACACGACCCAGTACGAGGGTGGCGTCGCCGACAAGAACGTCTACTGTATGGGCCCGACGGCACGCCAGCAACTCGGCAGTGTCGTGCCCTACATGATCGAGAACTTCGGGACTGACATCTACACCATCGCGGCCGACTACAACTTCGGCCAGCTATCGGCCGACTGGGTGAAGGTCATCGCCCAGGAGAACGGTGCGTCGGTCAACAACGAGGAGTTCATTCCGCTGTCGGTGCAGAACTTCGGTTCGACGATCAGTAACATCAAGGAGGCCGACCCGGACTTCGTGATGGCGATTCTGGTCGGTAACAACCACTCTTCGTTCTGGAACCAGCGCACCTCCGCTGGTCTCGACATCCCGATGGGCACATCGACTGTGATGGCCCAAGGGTACCAGCACAAACGCCTCGAAGCACCAGCACTCGAAGAGGTCTATGGCGGATTCAACTACATGGAGGA
>KI543219.1:330495-331514 GCA_000496215.1 uncultured archaeon A07HN63 | reverse complement strand
AACAACTCTGCTGAAGTCGATCATGGGGTTGCTCGAACCCGAAACGGGACGTATCACTACAACGGTGAGTTGATGACCGGCAAATCAGCTGACGAACACGCACGGCGAAGCATCGGGTACGTCCCGCAGGGCCGCGACGTGTTCCCCAACTTAACGGTCGAAGAGAATCTGTTGGTCGGTGAGTCGGTTGGCGGCGATGACGAAACACTGTATGAGCAGGTCTACGACTACTTCCCGATCCTCGAAGAACGTGCGAATCAGGACGCGGGAACGATGAGCGGTGGCCAACAGCAAATGCTCGCAATCGCCCGTGCGCTCGTCGGCGGGCCGGACCTGCTGTTGGTGGACGAACCATCTGAGGGTGTCCAGCCCTCTATCGTCCAGTCGATCACGAGGGATCTCAGGCAAATCAACGAGGAGTTCGGCACGACGATCCTCTTCGTTGAACAGAATCTTTCGGTGATTCAGGGGCTTGCAGACCGATGCTATGCGATTGATCACGGGACCATCGTTGACGAGATAACAGACGAAGCCGTCACGCAGCGAGAGAATCTCGAAGAGTACCTCGTCGTCTGAGGTCTCTCTCACGGCTCATTTTTTGCGTTTTTGTGAACAGACCGGTTGCTCTTTTACCGTGAGTCAAGTGATCGGAGCGTCGAGTTCGCCACCACGAGCAAACTGCTCGCTCCCATCGCCACGGCCGCAAACAGCGGGTTCAACACGCCGGCCACGGCCAGCGGAATCGCCACCAGATTGTAACAGAACGCCCAGCCGAGATTCTCTCTGATCCGCCGGCTGGTCGCGGCTGTCAGCGAAAACACCCGCGGTACCGCCGCCAGCGTGCCGTCGACGACGATTACCTCGGCGGCGTCGGTCGCCAGTTTCGTGCCCGTCGCAAAGCGATACCAAGATCGGCAGCCGCCAGTGCCGCGCGTCGTTGCTGCCGTCGCCGACATGGCGACCCGGCCCGCGACTGAGTTGCCGACGGTCGCGCTTCCCCTCGGGTGGGACGCCCGCAA
>KI543219.1:325477-330475 GCA_000496215.1 uncultured archaeon A07HN63 | reverse complement strand
CGCTCCCGGGGTCGCCGCTGTCTCGCTATCGGCGGTCATCCTGTCGGCAGCCGCGGCGACGATGGCGTCGGCGACCGGGTGGGCCGTCGCTCGCTCGATGCTCGCGGCCGTCGCCAGCAGATCGTCACTCTCGTCGGCGACGACCTCGGTGACGGTCATCTCGCCGGTCGTCAGTGTGCCCGTCTTGTCGAGGGCGATCACGTCGACATCGGTCGGCCGCTCGAAAACCGTCTCGCTGGCGACGACCAGCCCGTGTTCGGCGGCCGTCCCGATCCCGCGGGCGACCGCCAGCGGCGTCGCCAGCCCCAGCGCGCACGGACAGGAGACGATCAGCACCGTCAACCCGGTCAGCAAGGCCCCGACCGGCTGGTGACCCAGTATCAGCAGGCCAACTGTCGTGGCTGTGGCAATCGTCACGACGACCGGGACGAACACCGTCGCCAGCTTGTCGGCGAGTCGCTGGACGCCCGGCGACTGACTCTGGATATCCCACAGCAGGGCGACGATCCGGTCGAGCGTGCTGTCGGCGTCCTCGCCGGCCCGGATCGTCAGCGGCTGATCGGTGACAACCGTGCCGCCGCGGACCTCGTCGCCCGGCCGCTTCGTTCGCGGGATCGACTCGCCGGTGACGAGCGCCTCGTCGACCGCGGCCACGCCGTCGACAACCTCGCCGTCGACCGGAATCCGCTCGCCCGGCCGGACCAGCAGCTCGTCGCCCGGCTCGACATCGCCAATTGGCACCGTCGTGCCGTCTGGTCGTGTAGCTTCCTCCACCTGCGCCGCGGTGAGCTCCGAGAGCCGTTTCGACGCCTGCTGTTTGATCTTGGTCTCGTAGTAGTTCCCGGCTGTGACGACGAGGATGATCGCCACCGACACGTCGAAGTAGAGCTCGGTGCGACCGAGGAGCAGCGCCAGCGTACTGTAGAGATACGCGCCGACCGCCGCGACCGCGACCAGCAGATCCATATTCGGCTGGCCGGCTCGGAGGCTGACGTAGGCCCCTCGCAAGATCGGATACCCGGTGTAGCCGAGGACGAGCGTGTTCAGCAGCCAGAGTTGGCCGAAGAGATACAGGCCGCTGAGCCCGCCCAGCTCCAACAGCGGCTCGAACCCGAAGTAGGTTGGATAGAGAAACAGCAGATACCACATCATCGTCATCATCCCGAAGAACCCGCCGCCGATGAGAAAGCGGACCACCTCGTTGTCGTCGTTGCTATCGGCGTCGAGCGACTGTTCGGTGGCGGTGTACCCGTACCCCGAGACGACACCGGGTAGCGCGTCGCTCGCAATCTCGGCCGGATCGTACTGCAGTTTCAGCGTATCGGTGGCGTAGCTCGCCTGTGCCGCGTACACGCCGTCGGTGTCGGTCGCGGTTGCCTCGAGAAACGTTTCACAGGTCGCACAGTGCATCCCGTCGACGTGGAGGAACTGGTCCTCGTAGTCTCCGTCGTCGCTGACGGTCGCCCCGGTATCGAGTTCGTCTCCCGCCGTGTCGGCGTCCATTTCCTCGACATCGCCGACAGTGGTGGCGACCTCGAGACAGCCACGACAGCAGTACTCGCCGTCGATAGCCTCGCCGGTAACCGGCGGCTCCGGCGTCGGCAGGCCACAGAGAGTACAGCTCATGAGGCGTTCCCAGCGGTTGCAACACGATCCGAACCCGGCGGTCGCGCGGTCTCAGGACTGATCGGGTGCGTACTCATCAGTGTGGTCGTGACCGCCGCCCGCGTGGGGGCCAAACGCGAGATACAGGGCGGCCGTAATCAGCAGCACGTTGACCACCGAGACCACGACTCTGGGGTCAGACACGAGCGCGTAGTAGCCGACAGCGGGCAGCGCGGCGAGGCTGACGAGCGTCGCCGTTCGGGGTGCAACCATTGTGGCGATGGTATGCCGGGCGGTGTATAATTCGTTACGCCGGTTCCCAGTATCTGGGGTCACGCTGGATGTTTTAGGATCGTTTCGAGCCACGCTTCAACAGGTATGACAGACGAGCAGCCCGTCAGAGAAATCGGTCACGACGAGTTCGATCCCAACGGGACACTCGCCCTCATCCTGATCTACTTCCTGATCCTCGTCGGGATGTGGATCTTCATGTACTTCGTCGAGTTCCTCGGGAACGAACTCACTGTCATCGGGTGATCACACATGGATATCCACAGCTACGAGAAGATCTGGCTCGTGCTCGCGGTGCTGTTGATCGCCGGCTTCGTCAGCACCGTCACCTACGGCGCCACCGCGGTTGGCGTCCAGATGATCGACGACGACGGCGGGACGATCAACGCCAACGCGCTGGACGAGGACCCACGCTTCTCGAATCCCCGGGTCGAACAGGTCGGCGAGAACCACTACGCGGCCTACGTTGTCGCCCAGCAGTTCATCTTCCGGCCCGATCCGATCACGGTCCCGGCCAACAGCACGGTGACCTTCTACGTCACCTCGCCGGACGTGATCCACGGCTTCGAGGTCGTCGGCACCAACGCCAACACGATGGTGGTCCCCGGGCAGGTCTCGAAGCTCACGGTCAACGTGGACGAACCGGCCGAGTACGGCATCCTCTGCAACGAGTACTGCGGCAGCGGACACCACACGATGGAAGGCAAACTGATCGTCAAACCGGAATCCGAGTACGCACAGGGGGGTTCGACCGATCGGCTGAGGCACTCGAATCCGGTGCGCCGAGCTTCCGGGACCGGTTCCCCGACGAGGCGGCTGTCGTCCGGGCAGCTCTCCTGAGCTCCTTTATCGCGCTCGCGCTGGGTGCGGTCTTCGGGATCATTCAGGGGCTCCACCGAACCAACGTTCTTCGTGTTCTGGAATCGCAGTACTACTACACTATTCTGACCGCCCACGGCGTGCTGATGGTCGTCTCGTTCACTATCTTCTTCCTCGTTGGCCTGTTCACGTGGGCCACCGTTCGAAGCCTGGATCGGCCGCTCGAGGACATTCGCTACACGTGGGCGTGGTACGGCCTGATGGTCGTCGGGACGCTCATGGCCGTCGTCGCGGTGCTCGGCGGGTTCGTCCCGTCGGTCGATATCAGTGCCGACGTGCTGTTCACGTTCTACGCACCGCTGCAGGCCACCCGCTGTTCTACGGCGGGCTGGCGATCTTCGTGATCGGGACGTGGCTCGCCGGCGCCGACTGGTTCTGGTCGTGGTACAACTGGAGACAGGAGCACCCCGACGAGCGCATCCCGCTACAGGCGTTCATGGTGCTGACGACGATGCTGATGTGGTATATCGCGACTATCGGCATCGCCATCGCCGTCGTCGGCTTCCTCCTGCCGTGGTCGCTGGGACTGATCGAACAGGTCAACCCGCTGTTGACCCGGACGCTGTTCTGGTTCTGGGGCCATCCGGTCGTCTACTTCTGGCTCATGCCAGCGTATCTGCTGTGGTACACCGTCTTGCCAAGCCTTGCCGGCGGCCGCCTGTTCAGCGATCCACTGGCCCGCGTTGTGTTCGTCCTCTTCCTCCTGTTGTCGACGCCGGTCGGCATCCATCACCAGTATGTCGATCCCGGCATTGCCGAGGGGTTCAAGATGATCGCCATGACGAACACGATGTTCCTGCTGTTGCCGAGTCTGCTGACCGCCTTTACCGTCGTCGCCAGCATGGAACACGGCGCGCGCCAGCGCGGCGGCACCGGGCTGTTCGGCTGGCTGCGGGCGTTGCCGTGGCGCAACCCCGCCTTCACGGGGATGACGCTGGCCGGGCTGATGTTCGCCGCCGGTGGGTTCAGCGGGATGATCAACGCCGGGATGAATATCAACTATCTCATTCACAACACGCTGTGGGTCCCCGGCCACTTCCATCTCACCGTCGGCACTGCCGTCGCGCTGACGTTCATGGCGGCAACCTACTGGCTGTGGCCGCAGCTGACCAACCGCCAGCTCTACAGCCGGCCCATCGCGCTGGGGCAGGTCGTGCTCTGGTTCGTCGGCATGGCGTTGATGTCGAACGCGATGCATGTCATGGGGCTGTTCGGCGTCCCTCGGCGAACCGCCGAACCACAGTATCAGGGGTTCGACTTCGTCGCCTCGTTCGGCTCGATCACCGAACTCCGGATACAGCTCGCGCTGGGGGCGACGCTGTTGTTTGTCTCGACACTGCTGTTCGTCTCGAATATCGCGCTCAGCTCGTGGACGCCGACGGTCAGTGGTCACGGCCATCGGCTTCCAGAGCCGCTGTCGGGACCGGGGGACTCACCGGTCGTGCTGGACAACCTGAAGCTCTGGTTCGGGATCGGCATGGTGCTCGTGGTGCTGGCCTACACGCTCCCACTTGCGAGCATCATTCAGGATAGCGGCCTCTTCGGCCGCGGCATCGACCCGGTGCCGGCGATAGTTGAGACACCCGTCTTGCTGGAGGGGTCACCCCTCTCGGTGGCTGAGCCGCTGGCGAGCAAGGTTGCGGCGACGCTCTCGGGGGTGATTTCATGAGAGACGCCTCACCTGCGGGCGTGTTGCTCGGCAGTGCCGTGCTGTTCGTGATCCTCTGGGAGCTCCGGAGCGCGCTCGGCCTGCTTGCCGGCGTCGATCTCAACGCCCCGGCGTACTTCATCGCTACCGTCGCCGTCGTCGCCGTCACCGCCTTCGGGCTCAGCGTCGGCCTCTTTCGGCTGTCGGCGACGGTACTGGACCAGCGAATCTGAACACCATGGTCACGATCAGGCGGGTCGGATCGCCGGTGCAGGTCGCCGTCGGAAGCGCCGCGGTCGCCCTGCTCGTCCTTGTAACCGCGATGGTCGCCTACATAACCCGCGTTGAGCCGACGCTCACCAGCTACAGCACCCTCCTCTATCCCGCGGTGTGGATCGCGGTGAGCCTCGGCGTCGCCGTCTGGGTTGGGCGAACGGTCCGTGGGCGACCGTATCGCCTCCGCGGGCTTGCCATCGGTGGCGGCTACACACTCGCGGTGTGCTGGCTGACCGGTCTAGTCGGGCCTTCTGCCGGGACAGGTGGGATACAGATCATTTCTGCACTCCCCGGCTGGG
>KI543219.1:318568-325457 GCA_000496215.1 uncultured archaeon A07HN63 | reverse complement strand
TCTCGGGGACCGCGCGGCCGGCCAGCCTCGGTGTCTTCCTGTTGATCGGTCTTCTCGGCGGCGCTCACTGTCTCGGCATGTGTGGCCCGCTGGTGACGACGTACGCCGACCGGATGCGGGCCACCGAACGCGATGACGCCAGTCGGACCGACGGAGCCGGGGGGACCGCGCGGCTCTCGGTCGGGATGGTCCGCCAGCACGGGCTGTTCAATCTGGGGCGGACGCTCAGCTATACCATACTCGGCGGGCTGTTCGGGCTGGCCGGCTCGCTCGTCTTCGTCTCGGCCGCGGAGCTATCGACGGCGTTCCGGACGCTTCACATCGTGACCGGCCTCGTCGTCGGCGTGGCGATCATCGCGGCGGGGGTGAGTTACCTGCTTCGCGGCCGGACGCTGTCGCTGCCGGGCGAATCGTTGCTGACGCCGGTGACAGCGGCGATTCAGACGCGGCTTACCGATCACGTCGACGACTACGTGAACGGGCCGGGTATCGTCGCGCTCGGCGCGGTCCACGGGCTGTTGCCCTGTCCGCTGCTGTATCCCGCGTTTCTGGCCGCCTTCGCGGGTGCCTCGGCCGTCGATGGCGCGCTGTCGCTGGCCGCACTCGGCGTCGGCACGGTGCCGTCGCTGTTTCTCTACGGGACGCTGTTTCAGTCGGTGTCGACGACGACGCGGCTGCGGCTCCACCGTGGTCTCGGGGTTGCCTTCGTTCTGCTGGGCTACATACCGCTGCGGCACGCGCTGGTGCAACTGGGGATTCCGTTGCCGGGGTTCCCGATTCCGATATACCAGCCGCTCTGAGGAACTCGTACTGGCGCGTTCAAAAGGCCCGGAAGGGTGCCTCTAAGACCGGGCCGAGGAAGTGACGAAACTTCGTGTATGGTCGTTATCCTCGGGCTAGTGAGACGACCAGATGAAATAATTCCCCCGAGCCTAAAATAGCTGTCGGTGGTACTGTTATTCGTCAGAGCAAAACAATCAGTCAACTATTACTATATAATCACAATAGTCAACTGGAGATTTGCTTCACTCTGTAACACTACCCGGTGACGAACTGCAGCAACTCCTCCCGCTTGGCGCTCTCAATGTGGGTCCGCAGGGCGGCCCGCAGGCTGCTGATGCGACCCGATTTGGCCGTGATCGGGGCAATCACCTCGTCGTTCCACTGTTGCCACGGCGGGAACAGGCCGAGTCGATCACAGAGGGCGTCGAGCCGGGCGTCTCTGTCGTCGACCTTGTCCATCTTGTTGACCGCGACGACGGGTGGAATCCCAAGGTCGTCCAGAAAGTGGTACATCTCCACGTCGTGGGGCACCTCGCCGCGGTCGCTGTGGCGGTCGATAATGTCGATGACGCTCTTGCCGTCGACGACGAGGACGGCCGCGAGGATGGCGTCGGTGTTCTCCTCGATGTAGCGAACGATGTCGGTCTGGATCGTCTCGCGGTGCTCGCCCTCGACACCGGACATGAAGCCGAACCCCGGCAGGTCGGTGAACATGAAGCTCTGGCCCGACCAGTCGAAGTGGTTGGGTTCCTGTGTTACCCCGGGTTTCTGCCCGGTCGGCACGGAATGCCCCGTCAACTCTCGCATGATCGTCGACTTGCCGACGTTCGACCGCCCGACCAGTACGATTTCGTCGTTGCAGTCCGGGCGACCGTCGAACATACCCGCTCTCGGCGACCGGCAGGGAAACGGGTTACGTTCAGGCCCGACCAGGAGCACCCGAAGTTTTCAGCAGCCATGGTGACACCGATATATGTCCAAAGACGACCTCCGCGAGCGAATCTGGGACCACCTCGACGCGAGGGGATCGCCCGGTTTCCGTTCCCGCCGCACGGCCGGATTCCGAACTTCGCCAACGCAGGTGACGCCGCCGACCGACTGGCCGCAACTGACGCGTGGCAGGCCGCCGATACGCTCAAATGCAACCCTGACGCGCCGCAGTTGCCGGTCCGCCGGCAGGCGCTCCGCGACGGCAAAACGCTCTATATGGCTGTCCCGCGGTTGAGCGATGACCAGCCGTTTCTCCGGCTCGCACCGGACGAAGTTCCTGATATCGACGACGCGACGACAGTCTCCGGCTCCGCAAAACACGGCGTGCCCGTCGATCCAGAAGCGATGCCCCACATCGACCTCATCGTCGCCGGCAGCGTCGCCGTCGACGAAGCCGGCAACCGCGTTGGCAAAGGCGAGGGGTTCAGCGATCTGGAGTTCGCCGTCCTGCGTGGCTTCGACCGCGTTGATGCCGATACCACGGTCGCCACGACTGTCCATGATAGCCAGGTCGTCGCAGATAGCGAAATCGAGCCCGACCGTCACGACGTGCCACTGGATCTAGTCGTGACACCAACACAGACCATCGACACCGACGCCGCCGCGGCCCGACCGGATGGTCTCTACTGGGACGACATCGGCGAGGCAAAGATCGCCGAGATTCCGGTGCTGCAGCGACTCCAGCCCGAGTAGCGGTCGCTCGCCCGTTCTCAGGCGTCTCGTGACGGGAGGTCAGGCTCGTGGCCGACCGCCTCGACGCCGAGTTCGAGGGCGTCGTCGACGCCATCCTCCTCGGTCACACTCATGTAGGCGTCGGCCTCGACATCGGTCGAGCGGTCGCTCTTGTTGCAGATCGTCAGCACGGGAATCTCGCGGTCGCCAAACCGGTCGGCCAGCTCGTCACGGAGGGCGAGTTGTACGTCCAGCGGGTAGCCACAGTCGCCGGAGGCGTCGACGAAAAACAGGATCGTATCGGCCAGATGTTCGATCGCGCCGGCGGCCTGTCGCTCGATATCGTTGCGCTCGTCCTCGGGGCGGTCGAGCAGCCCCGGCGTGTCGATCAACTGGTAGCGAACCCGGTCGCGGTCGACGTGGCCGATCTGGACGCCACGCGTCGTAAAGGGATACTCGGCGATCTCGTTCGAGGCGCGGGTGACGTGGTTGACGAAGGAGGATTTGCCGACGTTCGGGTAGCCGGCGATGACGATGGCCGGCTCGTCGGGCTTGATGTCCGGGAGGGTCTTGAGTTCGTCGCGGGCGTCGCCGACCGCCCGGAGGTCGTCCTTGATCTCGTCCATGATGTCGGCGATACGGGCGAAGGCCTGCTTGCGGTGTTTGCGCGCCGTGTCGGGCTCGGTCTTGCGGAGCTTCGACTGGTACTCGCGGCCCAACTCCTCGATCTGGCGGCTGGCCCACGTGACCTCCGAGAGCGACTGCCGGAGGGCGTCGACATCGACGATGGCGTCGGCGAGTTCGTAGTAGAAGGGGTCGATGTACTCGAAATCCGGCCACGCGGTGACGACGTTTTCGAGGTTGTCGGAGGTGATGTTGACCGCGACGGTCAGCATCGACTGCTGGGCCTCGAGACCGCCCTTGGCGTTGCCTGCCCGGGCAGCCCGCGAGAAGGCCTTGTCGAGGAGCTCCTCCGACCGCGGAGCTGTGGGGAGGTTCTCGAAAATCATTTCCGGAGTATACAGCCCCAACGCGTAAAAGGACGTTCGTTCGGCCGTCACTCATCGATCTACACTGGAGTGGCGTATGTCAGGTATCAGTTAGTCCGGTGTCGACCGGAACACGGGTGAAGCCGAGCGTCTGAAAGTCCGCATCGAACCCAAGGACATGGTCAATATCTCGTTCAGCAGCCAGCACGGCTGTCGTGTGATCCACGAACGAGATGGTTTGATCGTCGTACTGCTCGAACTGCTCCAGTGCTCTATCGAACGTGGCTCGATCTACGACGAGGCGGTTGAAGCTCCCGCTGTCGTGAATCTCGGTGACCGCTCGAATCGCCTCGTCGTGGGTACTCTTTCGGCGGAGCAGCGTTGCAAGCTCGGAGAGCACCGCCTGCGTGGTGAACAGCGGGCCGAACGACAGTTCTCCACTGACGATGGCATCGAGTGTGTCACGTGCGCGGGTGTGCTGTTCTGCAGACGCGTAATAATACGCAAAGAACATGCCTGTGTCCACGATGGCCGGGGATCGCCGGGCAGCACTACTCATTGAGTTCGCCGTACAGCACGTCGTCGATATCGGCCTCACTCACCGTCTCGTCGCCCGGTATCGGCTCCGTTCCCCAGACGGGATCATCCGGGTTGAGATCAGCGGCATCGCTCTCTGCCTGCAGCCAGTAGAGGTTCCGGCCAGCCGTCTTTCGTTTCCCGAGCATCCCCCGCGTGTGCAGCTCGTTCAGCTTCCGGCGCGCAGCTTCAGCTGTCACACCGAGCTCCGCTGCGATATCGGCAGTCGTCACGGCCGGCCCATCGACAGCACGGAAAACACGCCGAACCCGGTCGATTGTAACCGTCTCAGCGTACTGGCCGGACTCTGTTCGGTCTCGACTCATGACTGAAAGTATTCCTGCTATACGTATAACCATAGTGGATATTACCACGTTGTGTTCCCAAATTGGAGAAACTGTCTGGATCAGTTCGTCTTACAGGAGCGTCGCTACGGAGTTACCATCGCAAAAGCCAGCTGCGGTGGGGGAGAGACGGAGCACCGCGAGACTGACGCCACAGAGGGGGTGGTGGGTCAGATGATCCCTGACCGAAGTATACGTTGGCCCAGTTGTCTGTTGTGGGCACCTGAACAAACTCCGAGCTAAAATAAAAGGGTTCGGCTAATTATATCCCTACACCTGCATACTGATCAAAATATATTATCTATTTAAGGTCAGATGCCTTTTCAGCGGGCTCTGCCGTGTGCGCGCTCACGATTTGCGGCCACCTCACGGAGAGAAGCCCTGTTGCTATCGCCATCCGGTTGCTACTCCTCGTCGAGAACGCGGTGTCGGCTCGCCCGGTTACTGCTGGGCGGTGTAGTCGCTTGGGCTGCCGACGTAGCTGTAGTTGACGAGTTCCTTCTTGGCTTCCTCTGCCTCGTCTTTGATATTCTCCTTGATGAACGTCGCCAGCTTGTGCGCCTCGGTTCCCTCCTCGACCTGTTCGAGATACGTCTCCATCTTGTCTTCGACCTTGATCGGATCGAGATTGGTCAAACTCGCTGTTGCGACCTTTCGCAGATAGGCATCATCATCCTCCAGCGACGCAAGCAAACACTCCAGGGTCTCCTGATCTGTCGTATCGAGCTGGCCCAGCAACCAGGCCGCATTCCGTTGCTCTGATTTGCGCGGCGACTCCCGGACGATGTCCGCAAACTCGTTGGAGACGCTCGTCGAGACATCCTCGCCGATCAGATCGAGTGCCTCCTCTCGCACCGAGTGGCCCTCCTCGAAGTCCGTTTGGGTAAACGACGTGATAATGCCCTCGGCTGCCTCCCCGCGCAACTCGTCGTTCTCCTCGTTGTGTAGCTCGTCGACGATCAGATCGACCGTCTTCTGGGCCCCGAACTTGCCGATCTCACTGATCACGTGTTCCTTGAGCTCCTCGTCCGTCCCGCGAGAGGCGGTCACCAGCGCCTCGTAGGCGGCGTTTGTCCCGATCTTCACCAGCGCCTCGACGGCGGCTTCCTTGACCTCTCGAAGCGCCGATTCGTTGGCGGACTGCTGATACTGCTCCTCGTCAACGCGCAGGTGTTCCTGAATCGGGGTGACGAACCGTTCGTCCCCGACGTTTCCGCTCTCCTCGATCGCCCGGCGCAGCACACGCAGGTTCTCCTCTCTGTTGAGCGTCGTCCGGAGCTTCGAGATCGTGCTCTGGCTTGCGACACTGCCGAAGCCGGCGACCGCAAGGTAGCGAAGCTCGGGCCACCGCTTGGCGTGCCACTTCGTCAGAATCAGCGGGTACGGTGTCCCGGTCGGCGTTGATCGCGGCTCCATCTCCAGTCGAGCGATGACGTTGTCGATGATCGACTCGTCAACGTGGAGGAGTACCTTGAGAATGTTTGCCCGGACGGCATCGCTGGGTTCGTCCAGCACCGCTGTAATCAGTGCCTTCCGTGCCTCCGGTGTCATCACCTCTTCGAACGAGTGCACGGACTCCGCCAGTACCCCGGCAGCACCGTAGCGAACGCTCTGGTCGTCGTGGTGCTGAATATGCCGGATAATCCCGCCGTACTCTCCCCGGTTGGCCAGCGTATAGAGATAGTCAGACTCTCGCGGGGATGGCTGATCAACCATTGGGGTATTTACTGTCTATTGAAATATAAAAATAATTCAGCGCAATAATCAATTACAAACAGAAATTCAATTTGCTAATTGTTTTGAAAATCATATGCATCTATGGTAAAATCATATACAGATAGACCACTGCTTCCACCCCAGAGTGATTCACGGAGACCGGTACCAGATATTTCGGAACTGGATCGGGAATTCGTGGTAATCGTCGCGCGCTGATCACCCTGCGGTGCGTAGCTGGTTGTATTAATTTCTGTAACGAGTCGTGTATCGAACGCGAAAACTACAGACAGTAGTAGAGCACCTCGGGGCGACAACGGAGACGGCCGACGGCGTCTAACAGCCGGCGAGAGGCGACTTTTATTGGTGTATTTTACTGGTCTCCCATGATGTGCTCACTCAAATTGGGTCCAACGGGGACCGATTCGAGGTGTCTCTATCGAGAAACCCCGGTTCCTCAACTGCCCGAAACGCCTGACGCAGCAGGAATCCGATAATCACCCCGAAGACTGTCATCGATACCATCGACTGCAACTTCAGGGTGAGGACCTGCTCGCCGGATAGGTATAACAGGGTTGCTACCATGTACCATACTATGTGCCGCTCATTCAAAACAGTACGGACTGTAGGATGTGCCAACCGGTGATGCTATCCGAGAAATATCACACCCGCTAACACGAATACGGGCAATATTCGCAACTGTTGTGACGCTTGAAATTTTATTCCGGTTCCGCGGAACTCAATGTCTCAACACGCAGTGACCGACGCTACTGCTGTGACGCTCACTCCGAAGAGGACTCGTCGGCGTCGGGGTGCTCACTG
>KI543219.1:316824-318548 GCA_000496215.1 uncultured archaeon A07HN63 | reverse complement strand
CTCGAACGAGTGCACGGACTCCGCCAGCACCCGGCAGCACGTAGCGAACGCTCTGGTCGTCGTGGTGCTGAATATGCCGGATAATCCCGCTGTACTCTCCCCGGTTGGCCAGCGTATAGAGATAGTCAGACTCTCGCGGGGATGGCTGATCAACCATTGGGGTATTTACTGTCTATTGAAATATAAAAATAATTCAGCGCAATAATCAATTACAAACAGAAATTAAACTTCGCTAACCATTTCACAGTCATGTTAACGCCTATTGCAAATAGATACAGCTGGTTCATCGCCTCCGCTTCAGTAGCGATTCAACGCGGTCGATACCAGATATTCCGAAATCGGACCGGGAACTCGTGGTCCTGCAGTCGCAGTGGAGCTGGCCCGTGGGGCTCGTAGTCATGATAGCCACGATACGTCGTCGGCCCGAACGGCTCAGTCGCCTCCTGGATCACGAGGCCGTTGTGGAGAACAGTTAGGCGTGCTGGAGTGACGAGCGTGTCGCCGTCGAACCGCGGTCGCCGCCAGATAATATCGAACGATTGCCAGGCTCCGGAGGGGAGGCACGCGTCGACCGCTGGTGGGTGCTGGCCGTATATCGCGCCGACCCAGCCGTCGGCGTAGATCGTTGTCGCCGAACAGTCCAGTATCTGTAGCTCGTATCGGTCCGCCAGAAACACGCCGCTGTTGCCCGGGTATTCGGCGTCACCCGGCTCGGCCGGCGTCGCCCACTCGATGTGGAGCCGGCAGTCGCCGAGCCTGTCGCTCGTTCGAATGTCGCCGGTGCCCGGTTCGACGATCAACTCGCCGTCCGCAACGGTCCAGCCCGGATCGCCGCCGTCGACTGCCTCCCAGCCTGTCAGCTTCGTTCCGTCGAAGAGCACGGTCGCATCGCCCGGTGGCGGCTGTGTCACCGGGCCTGCGGGCATCACGGTCGGCGGGTGAGGCCGGTCAGGATCGTGGACCCGATAGTCGCTGTCGGGCAGAAACGGTGTATCGGTGAACCCGGGCCGATCCTCGCTCATACTGTTGTAAATACTCGTCCGGTGGTTTGGGGTTTCCTGTTCGGCAGGTGGTAGTGCGAATCGTTGCGCGCTGATCACCCCGCGGTGCGTGGCTGGTTGTATTGAGTTCTGTAACGAATCGTGTATGGAACGCGAAAACCTACAGCCAGTAGCGGAGCACCTCGGGCCAACAACGGAGACGGCCGACAGCGTCTAACAGCCGACGAGAGGCGACTTTTATTCGCGTATTTCATCCGCCTCACGTGGTGTGCTTACTCAGATTGGGTCCAACGGGGATCGATTCGAGGTGTCTCTATCGAGAAACCCCGGTTCCTCGACTGCCCGAAACGCCTGACGCAGCAGGAACCCGATAATCACCCCGAAGACCGTCATCGATACCATCGACTGCAACTTCAGGGTGAGGACCTGTTCGCCGGATATGTATAACAGGGTTGCTACCATGTACCATACTATGTGCCGCTCATGCAAAACAGTACGGACTGCGGGATGTGCCAACCGGTGATGCTGTCTGGGCACTATCACACCCGCTGACACGAATACGGGGAATATTCGTAACTGCTGTGACGCTTGAAATTTCATTCCGACTACGCGGAACTCCATGTCTCAACCTGCAGTGACCGACACTACTGCTGTGACGCTCACTCCGAAGAGGACTCGTCGGCGTCGGGGTGCTCACTGGGTTCGTTCAGTTCATCGGGAACC
>KI543219.1:311232-316804 GCA_000496215.1 uncultured archaeon A07HN63 | reverse complement strand
ATAATAGTTGGCTCATAGCATCACCCGTAGTCGGTGCCTCTATCTCAGCGTTGATTCTACCTGTCGGTCACGGCCTCACAATCGCTCATTCCGGGTCAGGACGTGGTGTGTTCTCACCGCAAAACGCGCTCATATCGCTGCTCGGAGGAGTCGCCCAACGTAGACAGCGCTGCCCACCGTCACGGCCACGCCAACCCAGAAAGGGGGCCTCGGTTCCGGTCGTCGACTGATAGACGGTGAGGAGTCCGCCGACAAACAGGAGGATACCAATATAGAGCCTGATCCCCCACGTATCGGCAGCCGTGTTTTCCTTTTCGTATGTATCGCGGTCAGCCATGATGAGCGACGGTCGGTCGTGGTAGGTCGCGACAGGTCGGGATCGCGGGTCGGATCCTGTCGTCACTGCTCGCTCGTCTCAGCGCCAGTCCTCGTAGGTCGGCCGCTCGCTGTCGCCGGGGAACTCGCCGACGGGCGCGGTCGTCTGGTCGCCGGAGGCCATCTCCTTCAGCGTCACCTCGTCGTTTTCGAGATCCTGCTCGCCGACGATGACGACCGTCTCGGCGTTGATCGAGTCGGCGTACCCCATCTGCGCGCCGAAGCTCCGGTCGGCAACGTCGCTCTCGACGATGTGACCGCGTTCGCGGAGGTCACGGGCGATATCGGCCGCGACCGCGCGGGTATCGCCGACGCTCAGCACGTAGTAGTCCGTCGACGGCGCCTCCTCCGGCCAGACGCCGGCACGCTCACAGAGCAACTGCAGGGTAGCGTGGCCGGGCGCGACCCCGACGGCGGGGGTGGACTGCCCACCAAAGCTCTCGATGAGGTCATCGTAGCGGCCGCCGCCGAAGACCGACCGCGAGACCTCGCCCGTCGAGTCGAAGCACTCGAAGACGACGCCCGTGTAGTAGTCCAGCCCCCGCGCCGTCTCTAGCGACACGTCACAGAACTCCCGAACGCCGAAATCGTCGGCGGCGCCGAGGACAGCTTCGAGATTGGCAACAGCGTCGGCGACGCGGTCGGTCTCGGCGAAATCGACGAGATCATCGAGGTCGTCAGTACTCAGCAGCTCGTCGAACGTGGCCGCCTGATCGACGGTGAGACCGGCGTCTTCCAGCAGCCGGTAGTACTCCTCGTCGTCTATCTTTGCGGATTTGTCGACCGCGCGGATCGCGGCCTCGGTATCGACCTCGGCGTCGAAGGCGTCCAGAAGGCCACCCAGCAGATCGCGGTGAGAGACACGGAACTCGAAATCCTCGCCGGTCAGGCCGAGATCGATCAGCGCGTCCGCGGCGAAGGCGAGAATCTCGGCATCGGCGGCTGGCTCACTGGAGCCAAAGATATCGACGTTTGTCTGGTAGAACTCCCGGAACCGGCCCTGCTGGACCTGTTCGTAGCGCCAGAACGGCCGCGTCGAGTACCATTTGATCGGCTTCGAGAGGGCCTGCTGTCTGGCGACGACCATCCGGGCGACCGTCGGCGTCAACTCCGGCGTGAGCGTCACCTCGCGGCCACCCTTGTCGGTGAAGTTGTAGAGCTGGTCGACGATCTCGTCGCCGGATTTGTCGGTGTAGAGTTCCGTCGCCTCCAGCGTCGGTGTGTCGATTTCGCGGAACCCGTACCGTGCGGCCGCGCCCTCGACGGTGTCGATGACCTCCCGGCGAGCGCTCATCTCGTCGGGGTAGAAGTCACGAAATCCTTTGAGTCGGTCGTACATGCCGAGGCGTTTGCGAGGGCCGCGCTTGAATGCTGTTGTTCGTCGGCTCCGCTGGGGCAGCCTGCTTCGCCGCGGTGATCGCCTCAGCCGACGACCTCGAGTTCCGTGTTGAGCTGTGTCGCAAGCTCGGCTTCGAGATCCGGGTAGAGGCCGAGCAGCCGGCCGAGCCACCGCTGTAGTCGCCCGCGCTTGGTTTTCCCGACGACAACGTAATCGGCGTCCTGTCTGGCAACCTCGTCGATGATCGCCTCTTCGAGCATGTATCCCTGCCGGACGATGTAGTGAGCACGAATCTCGCCGAACTCGGCCTCGACGGCCTCCTGCAGATCCTCTCGGCTGATCGTCTCGCCGTTCTGCAGCAACGAGACATGGAGGACGATCAGCGAATCCTCGTCGTCAGCAAGATGATCGAGCCCGTGGTCGATTGTGCGGCGGCCCGCTGCCGTCAGCGGGTACCGGACCGTCACGAGCGTCGTCGTCATGGGTCCGCTTGCACTGGGATACATATCTGTCTTCCTTTCGCGCCTTCGATGACGTATTCCGACCGCGACTACCGAACAGCCACCGCCGCCGGATCAGCATGCCACTCACACCGCGATCATCGTCACCCCGGCGACCGCGAGGCCGGCGGCGACGAGCCGCACCCCGAACTGCTGTTCGTCCAGCAGCAGTCCGCCGAGGACGACGGCGACGACCGCCTGCGTGTTGATGATCGGCGAGGCGATACTCGCCGGCACCAGCGAGAAGGCGATGTTCGTCAGCCACTCGCCCGCGGCGACCAGCAGCCCGCCGGCCACGAGCTTCGGAAGATCAGCTCGCAGCGTTCTCGGCGGTCCCGCTCGCACGGCCGCCGGCACCAGCACGACGGCGACGCCGCCGAGCAACAGCGGCACCCACAGCGCGACCGGGATCGACAGCTCCTGCAGGCCGACCCGTCTGGCAACGTCGCCGACGGCGAAGGCCATCGCGCTCACCAGCGCCAGCCGCGCGGCCGACGACGTGGTCGCCCGCCGGAGCGGATCGAGCAGCGAGCCACCCCGGAAGTTGGCGACGTAGACGGCCGCGGTCGCCACGACGACGCCGGCGACCTCCAGCAGCGTCAGCATCTGCCCGAGCGCGACGATCTCGATGGGGAGGACGAAGACGGGGACGATCTTGCTGATCGGCGCGACGTAGGAGACCTCGCCAACTGCCAGCGCGCGCAGAAACGCGATCATCGCGCCGGCGACCGACACTGCGGTCAGGGCAATGGCACCTATCTGCGCCGGATCGAAGGCGACCAGCGCGTCGATAGCCCCACTCACGCCGAGTGTCCCGAGCAGGACGGGGAGATACCACACCAGCGCGAACCCGTTGATCAGGACAGTCAGCGTCGAGGCGGCGTAGCCGTCGAAGGCGCGCTTGAGATAGAAGAGATAGCAGCCCCACACGAGGGCGGCGCCGACCGAGACGCCGATACCTGCATCCATTGACAGGGCCGACGGCCGGCCCGCGGTTCAACGGTTCGATCTTCCGGTATGCCAACCGGTTGGCTGTCGACTCGTGCCGACACCTGTCTACTGCTGGTCGTGGACGTAGGTCTGTTCGTGGTCCGGAAAGATGTCGCCGATGGCGTCCTCGCCGTGGCGGTCGGCCAGTATGGCTCGCAGTTCGGCCTCGTAATCCGCCTTTGGAATCTCCTCGCTCGGGCCGGTTTCGACCTCGAAGCTGGCAGCCACGAGGCCGTCGACCGCGTGGCGGCCGAACCCTGCCAGCGGCGCGATGTAGTCGACGTCGTGGCGGTCCTCGAGGCTCTGGGCGGTTGCTCGCGACACGGTCGGGACCCGGTCGTCACGGCGGCTGCCGTCGGCGACGGCGTCGTAATCGAGGTCGGCGATGGTTTCCAGCGCGTGGTCGTGAACGCGCTGGATACCGTTGCGCGGAAAGTCGTCCTCGACCATCTGGTCGACGGCCTCCTCGGCGACCGCATCGTCGAGTGAGACGATCTCGAACGGGAAGCCCAGCGATTCGGCGGCCTCGCGGGCGTGTTTCCAGTCGTCGGTCACGCCGAACTGTGCCGTCACGAGCGTTACGTCGTAAAAATCGTCGAGCAGGAGTGCCGCCAGCGAGGAGTCCTTGCCCCCGCTGTACAGCAGTGCCAGCTCCATCCTACCGCCGCTGGATGTCGAAGGATTTCGAGTCCGGCTGGAGTTCCTTCAGCAACTCCTTCATCTGCTGTTCGTCGATCTTGTCCTGCACGCGGCCGCTCTGGGCGAGGGCGACCAGTTGCTGTTTGACCTTCTTTGCGACCTCCGGTTTCGACATCTCGATGGCGTTGAGTCGCTGGCGGGCGCCGTCGGTCAGGTGCTGTTTCAGGATGGCCTCACGCTGTGCCTCGGCCTGTTCCTGTGCGGCCTGCTGGGCCTCCGCGCCCTCGGCGGTGCCCTGCTGCCGATCTTTCAACTCCTCTTTTTTCTGCTCGCGGAGTTCTTCGAGTCGGTCGTCGTCGGGACTGTCGCTCATACAGTCGTATCGTCGTGCTGCACCAAAAACCGTTTCGGACACGGAGATTCGCCTCGCGGGCGAACAGTGAAAATCCACCCCGGTATCGGACCGTCCTTTGTCTTACGCGTAGCGTTCGAGTTCCGGCCGGTCGAGGTCCTCAAAGACAGCCTGTGCGACCTCGTCAAGGAAGGCGTCACCGTCAGCGGTCGTGCGGCGACCCTCGCCCTGTGCGGTCTGGACGAGCCCCTCGTCTTCGAGCTGGGTGAGCGCCTCGCGGATGATCTTTCGGGAGCCGTCGACCTGTTGTGGCGGCGCGACAGCGTAGCGGTTGGTGCCGCCCTTCGTCCCGCCGTACTGCGTCGACAGCCGCTCAACGCCGATAGGGCCGTTGATCGCAACCTTGCGGAGCAGGCTGGCTGCGCGTCGCTCCCAGAAGTCATCTTGCTGTGGCGGAAGCTCGCGGTCGTGGCTCGTCTTCGTGAACTCGATCCACTCCGGCGTTTCAAGCCGGTCTGCGAGCCGGGCTGTGAGCTCCTCGATGAGCTCCTCGGCCGGCACGTCGTAGAGAGTTACCATAGGGCCGTGTTCCGGTTTGCTGCGTTTAAAGGCATCGTATTGCCGGCACAGCCACCGTCTGTCGGCCGATTTCGTGCGAGACGATCACACGCGATCAGCGAGCAATCCCGGTCATCGCTGCGATTGCCGATACCAGTGGACGGCCGACTCGGCGAACACCAGCCCGCCGAGCGTCGTTGGTAGCCAGTACGCCACCCCGCGAAATAGGACGACCCCAGCGACGGCGACTGGCGGGCTGATCGACGCGACCGGCGTCCCGACGAGCACGCCGACAAGCGCGCTCTCGATACCGCCCGCTCCACCGGGCAGCGGCAACGCCAGCGCGGCCGACGCCAGCGGCACCGCGACCAGCGCCGCGGTCACCGAAATCGGCTCACCGATGGCACCGAAGGCCGCCCAGAAGGCCAGCAGCTGACACAGCCAGCCGGCCAGCGAGTAGCCGCCGACGGCCACCAGCGTCCGCCGGTCGGCTGCGATCAGTTCGAGGTCGTCGACGAATCCCTCCACACGCCGGGCCAGCGCCGCCCGTTCCGGCGCGGAGAAGCGTGGGACGACGGTGCTCAGCCACGCGAACAACCTTGCCGTTACGTCGGTGAGCCGACCCGTCACGCGTCGCCGTCGCCCCCAGATCGTTCGCCCCGCGACGGCGACAAGGACGGCAGCGACGAACATAGCGCCAGCAGCCCCCGCCAGCTGGCCGTTGAGCTGACCGCCGACAGCCAGCCACGCGAGGCCGACGGCCGCGAACACCACCGCAGAGACGATGTTGACCGCGTCGACGGCGGCCATCGCGGCCAG
>KI543219.1:298350-309524 GCA_000496215.1 uncultured archaeon A07HN63 | reverse complement strand
CCTCCCCCACGCAGGCGACGACGCCGCGGTCGTCGACGGTACGGGCGATCACGACCGACATGCTGCACGCGACGACGGACTTCCCCGATGGGACGACCCGTTACACCGCTGGCTGGCGGTCGGTCGCCGCCTCGCTGTCTGATCTCGCGGCCGTCGGGGCGGCACCCACGGCGGCAGTCGCCGCCTATGCCGACACCGCTTTCGACGCCGATGCCCTCGCCGACTTCGTCGGCGGTGCGCAGGCTGTCTGTGAGTCGGTCAACGCCGAGTACGTCGGCGGCGACCTCGACAGCCATACCGAGTTCACCGTGGCGACGACAGCTATCGGTGATGTTGACGGGGCGGTTGACCGCGCAGGCGCGACCCCCGGTGACCGCGTCGTTGTCACCGGCGCGTTCGGCCGCAGTGCTGCTGCCCTCCGCTGCTTCGAGCGCGACGAGGTCGAGCGCGCAAACGACCTCTTTCAGTTTCCGCCGCGAATCGACGCCGGCCGCGCGCTTGCCGGGTCAGCGACGGCGATGATGGATTCCAGCGACGGGCTAGCCCGCTCGCTCCACCAGCTGGCCGACGCCAGCGACTGCGGGTTCGCCATCGACCGCGATGCCGTCCCCGTCGCCGACGCGCTCGACGAGGTCGCCAACGACGCCGCGGATCGCTGGGAGGCCGCGGTCCACTTTGGCGAGGATTTCGAACTCGTGGCGACGGTACCAGCGTCGGTACTCGACGACGTGCGGGCCGCCACACCTGTTTCCGTGACCGAGATCGGCCGTGCTGTTGACGCCGTGGAAGGAGTCACTGTCGGCGGCGAGGCGCTGGCTGACCGTGGCTACACACACGGCTAAAGTGGCCGATAGGGTCGGCTCACCCCTATGACTGCACCTGAATCGGCACGAGCATGAAACAGAGCAGGCCGACGGCGAACGTCGCCATACCGATCGCCAGCCGCCGCCGATCCAGCCGGCTCTCGTCGGCCGGGTTCGCCGGGCCCTTGTAGGCGATGGCCATCGCAAACAGTCCCCAGAAGGCCCACAGCCCAACGGAGTCATTGAGGCCGAGATCACGGACGTAGTAGAGATAGCCCGCAACGCCAAACAGCGCGGCCGGCACCAGCGCGGCAATCGTCTCCTGTCGCCGCCCGACCATCGCTCTGACCATGTGGCCGCCGTCGAGTTGACCGACCGGGAGCAGATTCAGCACGGTGAAAAACATCCCGACCCAGCCGCCGATGATGACCGGATGGGGGTTGAGCCCGGGGTCGCTGTAGGTTACCTGCTCGCCGAGCACTCCGGCGATCAGATCGAGTAACGGCGGGTTGTTGAACACGATGGCCTGTCCGGACTGACTTTCGAGCACTCGCGCCGGCACCTCGACTGGGCCGAGCGACAGGCCGATGGCGGAGACGACGACGGTGGCGACGAGGCCGGCGATGGGGCCGGCCGCGCCGATATCGAAGAGGGCCTTCCGGCTCGGCATCCGGCTTTTCATCCGGATGATCGCGCCCAGCGTGCCGAACGGGAAGACGAACGGAATGATGTACGGCAGCGAGACGGTGACGCCGTGGTAGCGACCCATCGCGTAGTGGCCGAGTTCGTGGACCAGCAGGACGCCCAGCACCGCCGCGGTGAAGGGCCACGCCTGCAGGATCGACAGCGGGTTGGCCGTGATCTCCGACAGCGGCACGTAGTACCAGCCGTAGGCGCCGACGAACAGCGTCGAGAGGAGGGTCGCCGCCAGCAACCCGATATTCAGCCACGGCACGCCGTCGCTATCGCGCTGGCCCGTGGGCGTCGCAACGAGTGCGGTCCCGTCGTCCTCGTCCGTTCGTGCCAGTTTGAGGTCGTAGCCGGCGTCCTGAAACGCCGGCCACAACTCCTTGTGGAGTCGTTTCTCGGGGATCAGCGGCTCGCCGTAGTAGATGATCCGGTCGCCGTCGATCCGCACGTCGCTGAGCTGATACCACGTCTCAAGCTCGTCGGGTCGGGGGACGGTCGTGTTGGCTTCACCCATCGTCTGCCATTGACAATGTTACGTGACTGTGCGGCATAAACGCTTTTCGTCAGACCAGGCAGCCGCAGTCGGGCGGGACTTTCGAGTGTTCTCTATCCAAGCACGCTACGCTGAACAACACCCATCGAGTTCCTCAGATCGTTTCCAGCAATTTACCACGTCACTCCCGTTCGTGCAGCCAGAACTCCTCGTCCTCAGTCGTCTCCTTCTTGAAGATCGGCACCTCATCCTTCAGCCGATTAATACCATCCTCAACGGTGCGAAACGCTTCCTTGCGGTGGCCCGCCAGCACAACGACGAAAACGATGTCCTCGCCGGCCTCCATGACGCCGACGCGGTGGTGCATCAGCACCTCGAAGACGCCCTCGCGGTCGGTCAACTCGTCGCTGATGGCGGCCATGCGCTCGGCGGCGACGCCCTCGTACTTCTCGAAGGCGAGATGCTCGGTTCGGCTGTCGTCGGGGCTATCCTTGGCACGGACCTGTCCCGTGAACGTCGCTATCGCGCCAGCCCGTTCGGCCAGCGGTGATTCCTTCGCCTCGGCGATGAGGGTGTCAAGCGTAATGTGTGCCTCGAATTCGTCGATTTGAGCGGCGAGACCGGCGGTGTCGACCTCCTCAGCGGTTGGCACATCGGCAACGATATTCGCGGGCTCGGGGTCGACATCGCCGACGACGACGGCCGGCAGTCGGTGGTGGCTGGTTCCGGCGACGACGGCGTACTCATAGTCTGGCGCAAGCGCGTCAAGCTGGTCTAGCAGCGAGCGCGCGTCACCTTCGCCGCGCCACTGGCCGTCGCCGCCGAGCGTGAATCGCCCGTCTGCGGCCGGGTGTGCTGCATCGCGAGCGTCACTTTCCACGTCAGACTGATACTCGACAGCCGCGACGCGCCCGTCGTGTCGCTCGTCGATTGCAGCAACGAGTTCGTTGGCGACTGCGGTGGCGTCGTCGCCGACGACGCAGAGCGTCTGCATATGATGGCTGGGGTGCCGGGCGGACTTGAGTGTCTCGCCCGCCCTGTCAGTGACTCAAAACAGCGTTATAGCCTCCCGAAGACACTTATTAGCAGTCGACGGTCGGCGTGTATGGACCGCATCGAAACCATCGCGGCCGGTGCCGGCGGCGTGATCGTGGTGGCGCTTCTCGTTGCCCTCCTCGCACCGGGCGCGCTCTCGGGACCGCCAGCCGAGCGGAATCCCGGCCACGTCGACATCGCCGACGCCACCATCCAGCCGCAGGCTGTCGGCGGCCAGACGGTCGGCCTGCAGGTGAACACGACACTCCGCCATCGCGGGAACCCGACCCAGAACGTCAGCCTGCGACTGCGAGCCATCGACGCCCAGTCGGGATTACTGGAGACATCACAAACGGTCGCTGTCGGTGAACTGACCGACGAGCGCGAGCAGACTGTCCCCGCAACGCTCACCGTCGAGCGTGCAGGCGGTTATCGTATCGAGACGGTGGTATATCAGGACGGCCGGCGGGTCGACACCGGCCGCCAGCGGGTCGACGGCTTGGAAGCACTGGTGCCAACGTACGCCCGCACACCGATCCAGTTTATCGAGGAATCCACGCTGCCGCCGCTCGGCGTCTCAGTGCGTGATGCGAACGGTGCCCGCACCACACTCGATATCACGGCGCTGTTAACCAACCGCGGATCTGCCCAGCCAGATGATGTGCAGGTAAGCGTCATCGTGCGGCAGGCCGACTCGAATCTCGTCGCCGACCGCGCTGCTGCCGATGTTGGCACGATCGATCCCGGCCAGACCGCCGAGACGAGCATGGCTGTCTCGGTTCCGAGTGAGTACAACTACTACGTCGATGGCGTGCTGAAGAAAGACGGCGTGATCGTCGATACGGTCCGGACGGCCGTGAATCTCGATCCGAGCGAGCGAATCGCTGTCAACGAAACCAGGCAGGATGTCTCGCTGGAGGTCAGCGATTTCGAACGCGAACGTCGAGCAACCGACGCTGGCGACGGTGAGGCCGCCGGCTCTACCGATGACGGAGCGCCCGGGTTTGGGGTTCCGGTCGCGATTCTCGCCCTCGTAAGCGGCGGGCTACTCGTACGGAGGCGTATCTCATGAGCACCGATCACACCGACACCACGACCGCGGACGAACAGGCGACGACCGACGACACGGCCGAGACGACGCCGGCTGCGACCGACTCGGACGCCGACTCCGATCCTGATTCCCGGGCGGCGACCGACGAGCGGCGGTGGCTCACGGACGATATCGAACGGACGCTCCGGTATCTCGTTGTCGCCGGACTGGCACTGCTGGCGCTTATCGCGCTGCTCCGGTTCTACTTCGCCGCGTCGGCGACCATCGACAGCCTGATCGCGCCGGCCTATCGGTCACTGTTTCAGGCGCTGTTCAATCTCACGATCCTGCTGCTGTCAGGAGCCGGCATTCTCTGGCAGGCCGACCAACTCCGGTAACCCGTGTGACAACGCTTAAGGCCGGCTCGGAGGAATCAGCATTTAATGAAGGTTATTCTCTCACTCGGTGGCAGCGTGCTGGCCCCGGAGCTTTCGGCCGATCAGATCACGGCTCACGCCGAGGCGATCGAGTCGCTCGCCGACGCCGGGTTCGAGGTCGGTATCGTCGTCGGCGGTGGCGACGTAGCCCGCGATTACATCACGACTGCCCGCGATCTTGGCGGCAACGAGGTCCAGCTCGACGAACTCGGGATCGAGGTCACCCGGCTCAACGCCCGCCTGCTGATCGCCGCTCTCGACGCCAAGACGAATCCGACGCCGGCAGAGGATTTCGCTGCCGCCGGCGAGGCCCTCAACCGGGGCGAAATCGCCGTCATGGGTGGCGTAACGCCCGGGCAGACCACCGACGCCGTCGCGGCCAGCCTCGCCGAATACGTCGGGGCCGATCTTGTCGCCTACGCAACCAGCACCGACGGCGTCTACGACGCCGATCCCAACGAGGACCCCGACGCGATCCGCTACACGACGATGTCACCCGCGGAACTCGTCGAACTGGTCGTGCCGATGAGCCGCGACGCCGGTTCCTCCGCACCGGTCGATCTGTTGGCCGCCAAGCTGATCGAACGGGCCGGCATCCGGGGGATCGTTTTCGACGGCACTGATCCCGACGATGTCACCGAGGCGATCCTGCACGGCCGCCACACCGGGACCGACATCATCCCCGAGGGCAGTGACGAGCCCGAGGAGTGGATCACGACAGAATGAGCGACGAGGACGGGGTCGGCGACGCTGACGGCGCGGACGGGATCGACGCTGCCACGTCCGCCGACGCGAGCGACGACCACCACGATTTCTGGGCCGAAGCCGTTGCCGACGAGATAGAGCAGCGCGTCGTCAAGCAACGCGAGACGACGGATGAAGCGAGCGGGGAGGAACGACCCGTGAGCCGCGATCCCGACGACCCAATCGTGATCAAGGGCGGCGTCTCGCCGTCCGGCGTCGCGCATCTCGGCAACGTCAACGAGATCATGCGGGGCTACTTCGTCGCCGAGGTACTCCGCGAGCGCGGCCACGAGGTCAGACAGGTGTTCACCAGCGACGACCGTGATCCGCTCCGCAAGCTCCCGCGCAAACTCGCCGACGCGGACGGCAACATCGTCGGGCTCGGCGAGGTCGACGCCGGCGCGCTCGGCCGGAATCTGGGCAAGCCCTACACCGACATCCCCGATCCCTTCGGCGAGGCCGACTCCTACGCCGCCCACTTTGCCGCGCTGCTGGCAGCCGACGCCGAGCGGCTGGGCGTCGATATCGAGATGTATTCCAACACCGAACTCTACGAGGACGGCAGCTTCGATCCGGTCGTCGAGCGCGTCCTCGCCGATGTCGATACCGCCCGCGAGGTCCTCAGCGAGTACCAAGCTAAGGCCGACGCCGACTACGTCCCGTTTAATCCGATCTGTGAGGACTGCGGCAAGCTGACCGAGACAGTCACCGATATCGACCTCGACGCCGAAACCGTCGACTACGTCTGCACCGATATGGAGGTCGGCGACGAGACCATCGAGGGCTGCGGCCACGAGGGAACCGCGACGTTCCGCGAGGGCAAGCTCCCGTGGCGCTTCGAGTGGCCCGCCCAGTGGCAGGTACTGGACGTGGATTTCGAGCCGTTCGGCAAGGATCACGCCGAGGGCTCGTGGCCCTCCGGCGTCGACATCGCCGACACCGTCCTCGATATCGAGCCGCCGGAACCGATGGTCTACGAGTGGTTCACGCTCAACGGCGAGACGCTCTCGTCGTCCGCTGGCAACATCGTTACCGTCCCGGAACTACTCGACCTGCTCGAACCCGAAGTCATCCGGTATTTCTTCGCGCTCAACCCGACGAGAGCCCGTGATCTCGATCTCGAACGGCTCGACCAGCTGGTCGACGATTTCGACCGCTTCGAGCGGGCCTACTACGAGGGCGTCGACGACGACTCGCTGACGGCCTTCGCCGAGGCGGCCTATCCGCACGTCGTCGACGAGGTTGCCGACGAGCGGCCGATCCGGCTTCCCTATACTTTCGCAGCCGTTCTCGGCATGGTCGACGATCCCACCCTGCGTGAGAAACTGGCCCACGACGAGGGCCACATCCCCGACGACGCCGACGAGGCAACCGTTGCGGCCGCCCTCGCCCGCGTCGAACAGGCCCGAACTTGGGCCGAGCGCATGGACAACGCCTACAACTACCGGCTGCAGGCCGACCTCCCCGAGACGGCGTTCGACGACGCGACGACCGACGCGCTCGATTCGCTGGCCGCTGTCGTTGCCGACGGCGCAGACGGCGAGACGATTCAGGCGGCGATCTACGACACCGCCCGCGACCACGACATCGAACCGGGCGACCTCTTCGAGGCCGGCTACCGGCTCTTTTTCGACGAGACGCAGGGCCCGCGGCTCGGCGAGTTCCTCGGTGATCTGGAACGGGAGTTCGTCGTCGACCGGCTTCGCCGCGAGCGATAGTCTCCGGCTGCGACCCCCGGTCGACCGGCCGTTTTACTACGCTGCCGTGCCAACATCGACCGATGAGTGAGGACCGGTCACTGACTGATTTCGTCGCTGATGATGCCGACGCTGGCGACGACAGCGACGAGACGGCCGATAGCGACGCCGATGCCACGGATGTTGATAGTGACACCGGCACCGTGGACGCCAACACTGATGCCGATGCCGCCGCCGATACTGACGCCGATGCCGCAGAGGCCGATACCAACGCCGCTGAAGCCGCCGGTAGCGACGCAGCCGATTCATCCATCGACTCTGATATCGAGCCGGCAACGCCCACCTATCGCTGGCAGCCCGAGGGCGCGACCTGCGCGGACTGCGGCGCGACGATCGAGCGACAGTGGCGTGACGACGATGCGTTCGTCTGTGCGGACTGCAAGTCGTGGTAGCTAGTCGAATCGCGTCGACTCACGGTCGAAGCCGGCAGCCAGCGTCGCCTCGTCGATCCGACAGATGGTCGGCCGACCGTGTGGGCAGGCGAACGGTTGCTCGCATTCGCCGAGCCGTGCCAGCAGTTGCTCGGCCTCCTCGGTCGACAGCTGCTCGCCGGCTTTCAGCGAGGGATGACAGGCCACCTCGGCGAGCAGCGCGTCCCGCGGATCGTCGGGCGTCTCGCCGGCGGCTATCGCGTCGAGCGTCGCCCGCACCGCGTCGGCGTCGGCCGTCCGACCGAGCGGGGCCGGTACAGACGAAACCCGGACCGTTCCGCCGCCGAACAGCTCGATATCGAACCCGAGGTTGGCGAGCAGATCCGCGTGTGCATCGGCGAGCGAGGCGGCCGCGGGTGCGACTGACACCGACGCTGGCGGATCGAGCGTCACCGTTGGGATCGCGGTGTCGTCGACCGCCGCCTGCAGTCGCTCGTAGTTAACCCGCTCGTGAGCCGCGTGCTGATCGACCACGAGCAACTCGGCGTCGTCCTCGCAGAGCAGATAGAGGTCGCGGAAGGCCCCGATGACGCGGAGGTCGGCGAACGGGTCCGCGCGGTCGACGGCGTCGAGCTCGGTCGTGAGATCGGTTGCGGCCGCCTCGGCGCGGCGGGCGTCGGCGGTCGACAGCGCGCTGCTGACAGCGTCCTCGACGGCAGATTCGATGGCGTCACGATCACGCAGGCCGATCTGCTGTTTCGCCGGATGGACGTTCGGATCGACCCCGCCGGCTGGCGGTCGCACGTCGAGAGCGGCGATCGGATACTGGTCGCCCGGGAGTAGTGAGCCGTAGCCGTCGATGACCGCCCGACTGAGGCCGGTGTCGGCGACCGGGCGGCCATCGACGGCGATTCGGACGTGCTCGCGGCTCGCCCGCGTGACCGAAGGGGAGGCGAGAATCCCACGGAGGTCGAGCGATCCCGTGCCGTCTACGGTGTCGATATCCGTCGCATGTTCGACCACGGTCGCCTGCCGGGCGACTGTCGCGTCGTAGACGCCGACCAGCGCGTCGCGGCGACCGTCGCCGGCCGTGGTAACCGTCGTCGCGCCGTCGTGGCTGAGCGAGAACCGCACCTCGGGTCTGGCGAGCGCGTAAGCGGCGACGCGGTCGCTGATTCGGCCGAACTCCGCGGCCGGAGCGGCAAGCGACTCGCGTCGCGCGGGCCGGTCGGCGAAGAGATCGGTGACGGTGATCGTTGTCCCCTGTGCGCGGGCGGCATCGCTCACGGTCAGTTCGCTGTTTTCGACGCGGAGCTTTGTCCCGACAGCGTCGCCGTCGCTGGTCACAATCTCGACCGTGGCGCAATCACAGATCGCGGCCAGCGCCTCGCCGCGGAACCCCAGCGTCGACACCTCGCTCACCCTGTCGCCGGCATCGGCCGGAAGCTTGCTCGTCGTGTGTCGCTCGACAGCGAGACTGGCGTCCTCGCGTGTGAGTCCGTGGCCGTCGTCGGCAACCCGGATTCGGTCGGTGCCGTCGCCGTCGACGGCGATCTCGATCTTGCTCGCGCCGGCGTCAAGGGCGTTGTCAACGAGTTCGCTGACGACGCGGGCCGGCCGGCTGATGACCTCGCCGGCGGCGATCCGGTCGACGGTCGCCTCGTTGAGGCGGATGAGCTGGTCTGGCATGCCGTCTTGGCGGCTCTCAGCGGCGCGACTGATTTAGCCGCTTCGGGCGAGCCGTGGTCTGTGGTCGCGTCACTTTCGCGATGCCCTCTCCTCACCGGGAGTATTCGGCGGTATATTTTTTAATGGTTATTCATAATATATAACATAGCCCCCGATTGGGGGTGTGGCAGTCAACACGGTCGAATCGGTTCACAACCGACAGCGGAGAATCGGTATACAACCGTCAGAACCGAGCGAATCGACGCACACACATTCGAAGCACTACCACACTGGCGACACGAATCGAGCAATAACCAGCAATCAAGCGGTCGGGTTCGCGGCACTCGTTGCGGGGGACGATTGGCGGCGGGGTTGCCCTCGTGCAACCCCTGTTTTCGGTGCGTTTTTTATTCGTCTGCAAGCGTCGAGCGAAGTTCGTCCAGCGTCGTGAGTGCCTCAAGCGGTGTCATCGTCGCGATATCGAGGTCGCGGAGATCGCTCGCCACCGTCGCAACCGCCTCGGCATCGAGTGAATCACCGTCCAGCGCGTCGGCCACCGCCTCGCCGGCGACTGTGGTGTCGCTCTCACCGCTGGACACGCCATCGCCATCGGCGGGACCGTCGGCCGGCGACGCACCGTTTGTGGCCGCCGACTCGGTCGATGTGTCGTCGGTGAGTTCGTCAGTTCTATCCCCCTCGTCGCTACTCTCTGCTGCCTCATTGTCACCAGTGACCGTCTTGTCCTCGCCGGTCGTCGTCGCAACGACCTCTCGCGCGCGGTCGACAACGGCTGTCGGCACGCCGGCCATTCGGGCGACCTCGATGCCGTAGGAGGCCGACGACGCGCCGGGCGCGACGCGGTGAAGAAAGGTCACGTCGTCGTCCTCGCGGGTCGCCGCGAAGTGGAGGTTGTGGACGCCCTCGCGCTCGTCGGCCAGACCGGTCAGCCCGTGATAGTGGGTCGCAAACAGCGTCAAGGCGTCGAGTTCGTCGTGAATGAACTCCGTGGTCGCCTGCGCGATAGCCAATCCGTCGGCCGTACTCGTCCCGCGGCCGACCTCGTCAAGGAGGACGAGCGAGTTCTCGGTTGCGTCGTGGAGAATCTCGGTGAGTTCGCTCATCTCGCGCATGAACGTCGACTCGCCGCCAGCGATGTCGTCGCTCGCGCCGACGCGGGTGAAAATCCGGTCGAGAATCGGGAGTGTCGCGGCGTCGGCGGGCACGAAGCTGCCCGTCTGTGCGAGTAGGCAGAGCAGCGCGACCTGTCGCATGTAGGTCGATTTCCCGCTCATGTTCGGGCCGGTGATGATGGCGACGCCGCCGCTGTCGAGATCGGTGTCGTTGGGAACGAACTCCTGCTGGGTCGTCTCGACGACCGGATGCCGGCCACCGTGGATCTCGATCTGTGGGTCCGAACCGGCTGGCTGGAGGTCAGGCCGGACGTAGTCGCGTTCGGTCGCGGTGATCGCCAGCGAACACAACGCGTCGAGTTCGGCAATCACAGTCGCCAGCGCCTGAATCCGGTCGGTTTCGGCGGCGACGGTCTCCCGCACGTCACAGAACAGTTCGTATTCGAGGCTGTCGGCGCGCTCCGCGGCGCCGAAAATCTCGTCTTCCCGCTCCTTGAGTTCGGGCGTGTAGAACCGCTCGGCGTTCTTCAGCGTCTGGCGGCGCGTGTAATCGTCGGGCACCTGATCGAGGTTCGGGTTCGTCACCTCGATGTAGTAGCCGTGGACCTGATTGTGTCCGACTGACAGCGAGTCGATCCCGGTGCGCTCGCGCTCGGCGGCTTCGAGGTCGGCAACCCACTCGCGGCCGTTCTGTTCGGTCGTCCGGAGGGTATCGAGTTCGTCGTCGAAGGACTGCTTGATCACGCCGCCCTCGGTGAGTTCCATCGGTGGGTCGGTCGTGATCGCCTCGTCGATCAGCGTCGCCACATCGCGGAGTTCGTCGAGCCGGTCGTGGTGGTCGCTGAGTGCAGGGATGTCGGCGATGAGTTCCTTGAGGTCGGGAACAATGGAGAGCGTCGTGTGGAGCGCGCGGAGGTCACGGGCGGTGGCGCGCTCCCGCGAGACCCGCCCGGCGAGGCGTTCGAGATCGTAGGCCTCGCCCAGTCGGTCGTGGAGGTCGCTGCGCGCGATGCCGT
>KI543219.1:291551-296468 GCA_000496215.1 uncultured archaeon A07HN63 | reverse complement strand
CGAAACACTCGCCGGTCGAGGCGTCGACGGCGGCGATGCCGAACTCCTGTCGTTCGCTGTCAGCACCGTCGCGTTCGACGACGCTGGCGACGTAGGTCGTCGATCCTGCCGCCAGCAACTCGTCTTCGACGACCGTGCCCGGCGTGATGACGCGCGTCACCGCGCGGTCGACCAGCCCGCTGGCCGCCTCGGCGTCCTCGACCTGATCGGCCAGTGCGACGCGGTAGTCGGCGTCGACGAGGGCTTCGAGATACGAGGCTGCGTTGTCGATGGGGATACCCGCCATCGGGTACTCGCCGGTCGAATCCTCGCGCTGGGTCAGCGTCACCTCACAGACGCGGGCCACTTCCTCGGCGGCCTCGCAGAACGCCTCGTAGAAATCGCCGACCTGAAACAGAATGATGGCGTCGGGATGCTGCTCACAGAGGTCGACGTACTGCGAAAGCATTGGCGTCACCTCCTCCTTCCGGTCAGCCATCGTCGGCGGCAACCCGGTCACCGCAGTCATAGCCGGGTGGCTGTCCGCGATGGATATAACACCTCGGGTGTGGTGCTTGTCGCCCCACGACACCGTTTTGTATCTTGGCTCGCGGTTACGATCATGACACCGCCGCTCTGTCTCGTCGGCCCCAGCGACAGCGGCAAGACGACGCTGCTCGAATCGCTGGTCGCGGCCCTCGACGGCGTCGCAAGCGTGGCGACGATCAAATCCATCCATCACGACATCGAGATCGACACACCGGGCAAGGATACCCACCGCCACCGGACTGCCGGTGCCGACACGGTCGTCGGGCTGACGCTCACCTTGTCGTTCGAAATCACGCCCGGTGGCAAGCGCGCTGCTGACAGCGAAACCGCATTACTTGACGCCACTGTGGCCGACCTCCGCGCGGATGGCTATCAGGTGATCCTTATCGAGGGGTATCACAACTCGTCGTATCCGAAACTCGTCCTCGGCGACCGCGACGATATCGATCCCCCGGTCGTGGCTCGCGGCTCGCCCGACAGCTTCGATGTGGCGTCGCTTGCAGCCGCTATCGTCGACGAAACACTGTTCGAGGGTGTCTCGTAGGCGTGCGCTCCGCCACGGAACTATACGCCTCCTACGCAAATGACGACCATGACCGACGACGGGTACTGTCAGCGGTGCGGCAAGCCCGTCCGACAGGGCGCGATCGCCAGCGAACAGCGCGCCTGCTGTCTCAACGCAACCACAATCGAGGGAATCTGTCCGACCCACGGCCCGCTCGGGCCCCACCACGTCGTCGAGTCGCCAGCCGACGCCGCCGATTACGACGACTCGTAAGCGGCATCGAAAAAGCCGACCTCGTGAGTAACTGTCCGCTCGAACAGGCGCGCGACGCGTTGCTGACGACGCGGTGAGAGCGTGGGGCCAACCGTATCGAGTTGCTCGCGTAGCCACCCAACGAAGGCGACGAAGCCGTCGTTGGCGTGAAGGTCGATCCACTCGCTGTGGTAGAACTCGGCCGGCGGGTCGTCGGCCTCGCGGGTCGCCCACGAGAGATAGATCCATTCGGCCGGCACGAGCACGGCCAGCGTCTCGGCGTAGCCGCCCTGCTCGCGGGCGGCGACGAGGAGGTCGATGAACGCCTCCGTTGTCTCGGTTCGCTCGGGGTCCTGCCACTGCTCGGCCGGCACGTCGAGGGCGTCGAAGGAGCGTTCGAAGTAGTCGTCCTCGTCGTCGGTGACGACATCGAGGAATTCGACGAACTCCCGTTTGTCGGCCATCGTCGGGGCCTGCCCGACGGCGTAGCCGAAGACGCCGACCAGCGTGCCGACGAAGGCGTAGTCCTGCAGGAGATACTGGGCCATCACGTCGTCATCGAGCGTGCCCGCGCCCAGCTCTTGGGTGAACTGATGCTCGGTCGCTTCGGTCCACTCCGGTTCGCTCTGTTCCTGCAGCCAGTCGGTGAACCGTGGGTCGTCGTGATTGTCGGCGTAGTCGGCGAACGTGTCGGCGTCGACAGCAACCTCGGTCGCTGTCGCCGCGCTCGCGTCGCCGCTCATAGGCCCCACCCCTCTTCGGTGTAGGCCATCTCCCAGAACCGGTATTCGAGTTTCGCACTCATCAGGAAGGCCTGCTCCATCGCCTCGTGTTCGCCGGGATATCGCTCCCAGCACTCGTCGACGAACTCGCGGCCCCACGCCACGTCCTCGCGGAACTCGTCGCTCGTGTAGGTGTCGATAAACGGCGTATACTCGTGGGTGTCGTCAGCCAGCTCGGCCATGTGATCGGCGATATCGAGATACCCCTGCATGCAGGGATACAGCGCGGCGGCGATCTCGGCGAGGCTGCCCTCATAGGCCGTCCGCAGCAGGAAGTTGGTGTAGGCGACGCAGGTCGGGGCCTTCTCTGTGGCTTCGAGTTCCTCCTGTGAGACCCCGTAGTCGGACGCAAACGAGCGATGGAGATCCATCTCGGTGTCGAGGACCGTGTGGGAGACACCCAGCAGCCCGGTCATCCGTGTTTCCTCGCGGGCCTTGACGCCTGCGAGTGCCCACAGCCGAGCGTAATCCTGTAGATACCGATAGTCCTGTTTGACCCAGTGTTCGAACGCCCCGCGGTCGAGCGTGCCGTCGGCGAGTTCGGTGACGAAGGGATGGGCTTTCTGGGCCTGCCAGATCGATTCGCCTGCATCGAGGAGGTGGTCGCTGCCGGCCATGGCTGAGCGTTGTCGCTGCCGCACTTATAATTGACTGATACAACCTGATTATCTCTTCTCGGTGTGGTATCTCGAGCTATTCAGGGGCTGTTCGAGTGTGTTCAAGAGTTGTTTGGCGACTCACTCAAAGCCGGCTTTGAGCGTTCCAAACTGGGACTACCCTCCGGGGTAAATACTCGCCTACCAGTTCGACTTGCCCTCCAGACGGGCACTACTCAACACTGGTGATCACAAGATGCAACCACGAACACTACTCTTTGTGGTGCTGGTGGCGGGACTCGTAACCGCTACCGGTGCCGTCACAGCAGCCCCGCAGGCGGATAGCGCAACAAAAACCGTTGAAGCGACGAGCGACACGGCTGTCTCCACACAGACGACGCCGGCGAACTACACGCGACTGTATATCGAGGATCAGTACCGGAATCTCGAACTCAAACCCGGTGAAAGCGATACCGTCACCGTGACCGTCGAGAACGGCGAGGACGAGTCGGTGACGCTCTCGCCACGGGTCGCCACGCCGCCGACACCCGGACAGCAGGTCGTCGATCCCTCGTGGGTGTCGATCGCGCCCGACGAGACGACGCTCGACGCCGACGAGAGCCGGGAAATCGAGATCGATGTCTCGGTTCCGTCTGATGCCGAAATCGGTCAGTACGGCGGCATGATCGCGTTCACCGACGAGACAGTTCGATATCCTGGTCGGCCGCCACAGCCGGTCCACAGCGCGCGGGTCAGCGTCGATGTCTGGCAGGAACCGACTGTTCGCATCGAGTCGGATACCCACGTCTACACGCAGCTCAAAGCCGGCGGGAGCTACACCCGCGAGATCACCGTTCGCAACACCGGCGACGATGCGGTACCGGTCACCCCACAGCTCTCGACCGAGGACCGCCGTCGCCGTTACCCCGGCCAGCGTGAGACCCTCGACCGGTCGTGGATCAGTTTCGACGCGCCGAGCGAGATCGCCCCCGAGTCGACCGAGACGGTCGAGATTACCGTTGCGCCGCCCGCCGACGCCGACCGCGGCGACTACAGCGCACAGGTCGATCTCGGCATCAAGGACCCGACGCGGCGCGACGACAACTCCTACTGGCAGGAAGTCGACCTCAACATCCAGCTCTGGACGCCGCCCGAGGAGCCCTTCGAGACCGGCTTCCGGGTGAGCGACGCGACGACGAACGTTTCGCTGACACTCTCGACGCATAATCGCCCGCAGGGTGACGACGCCCGCCCGCCGACCGACTTCGACGTGACGTTCGTCGCGCCCGATGGACGCGAGGTCGACGCCGAACGCGTCCGCGTGAGCAGCTCCGGTCACGTGAGCCTCGGTGCGGAGCGACGCCCGCGCATGCAGTCCTCCCGCGACGAGACCTACGCCGCAGAGGGTGGCCAGCAGCAGTTCACTTACCGGCTCGATGCCCCGCAGGCCGGGCAGTGGTCGGTCCGGGTCATGCCCGAGAACACGATGGCCTTCGAGTACGACATTACTCGTAACGAACGGCCGTAGCGACACCTGTTTCGGCCCTCCACAATTTCCCGCGACGTGTCTGAACGCTGTTTCTATTCCTTGTCGTCAGCAAAATACCGGTCGTAGAGCTGGTCACCGACCAGCGTGCCGATTACACCCGAAATAACGACAAAGGAACCGGCTGACACCATGAGCAGACTCACCCACTGCGTCAGCGGCTCGACCGGTGGCCACAGCATCGGCACCACGCTGACGACGAACTCCCAGAACACAGCGAGCTGGAGCAGTGCTGCGCCACCGATACAGGCAAACCGGACCCGGAGCCGCGCCCACGACGGGCCGGGCTGTGGCTCCGGAAACTCGCTGTCGGCCATTGGCCACGCTTACTCGCCCGCGACAAAAGCCCTCGCGGTCGGGCGGAAGCGTCAACGCTTAGCCGGATCACTCACTACCGGCACCCATGCAGGTCCCGTGTGTCGTCGTCGACCGCACCGCCGGCGAAGCCGCGCGAACCGCGCTGGCCGAGGCCGGGGTACTCGACGACGACCACGAGATCGACGTAAACGACGAGACGCTATATCTTCCGGTCACCGATCCCGATGGCGTGCCCGCCGAGTTCGAGACGACGCGCCGCGACCTCCCGGCGCGGGAGGGCGTTACCACGCCGGCCGACCTGCTCGGGTTCGATCCCTCGCTTGAACGTATCGGCGATCTCGTCATCGTCGACGAGGACGACGCCGACCGTGCCAGCGAGATCGCCGACGC
>KI543219.1:285309-291531 GCA_000496215.1 uncultured archaeon A07HN63 | reverse complement strand
CTGATCGGATTCGGGCAAGCAGCGCGACCCCGGCGAGAGCGACGACTGCGACGACACCTCCAAATCCGGGTGCTGATACACCAGTTCCCTGTGTGTCGTCGGCTGTGGTGTTGGCTGCGTCGCTATCTGTGGTATCAGATGTGGTCTCATCTGTGGTGTTGGACGCGGGTTCACTGTCACCGGTCGTCTCCGCAGCACCCGTGCCCGACTGGATTTGCGTGGTCAGATTGCGAGTCGCGTAGACGACGCTTCGCGGGGCCGGCTGGTTGAGATAGTTGACGTTCAGCGAGGCCGTCCGGTTATTCTGGCCGGCCGTGGTCAGCGAGTACGGTTCCGACGAAACAATCTGGCCCTCGGTCTGGTCGGTCACGAGCAACACGTCGGGATCGAGTGCCAACACGGTTTCGTCGTTGAGCTGCTTGTAGCCGTCGAACTCGTCGGCCGCGATGTTCTCGCCACCGGCCGTTGTAATGATCTCGTTGATGAACGTGTTGTTCCCGGCGGCGAACCCGCCGAGCAGCGGATAGAGAATCTTGGGTGATTCCCCGTCGGCTGCTCGCGTTTCGATTGCCGCGACGTTCTGCCACATCCACCGATTGGTTTCGACGGCTGCCGCGGTATTGCCGGTTACTCGCCCGATTGTCTGGGTCTTTGCCGCGACATCCGCAAAGTCGGTGGCTGCTGGGAAGTGATACACTGTCAGGTTGGCCGCCCGGAGCGTCTCGACGGTCTGGGGACTCGTTGCGTTTGGCGCGAGCACGAGGTCGGGTTCTGTTGCTACCACGCGTTCGACGCTGATCCCGAGGCCCGCCGCCGACACGTTTCGGCGGGTCTCAGCTCCGTCAAGATACGATGCGTACTGGGTGACGCCCACGACCTGCGATTCCGCTCCGAGCGTCCACAGCGTCTGGGCGGCACTCGGGTTCGTCGTCGTCACCCGGTCCGGCCGCGAGTCGATGGTGACCGGGGTTCCGGTTGCATCGGTCAGTGTGACCGGAAACGACCCGGCTGCTGTGGATACGTTTGATTGCGCCGTCGGTGTGGCGACATCCGGATTTTCGAGCGTCATCGTCGCCCCGGCTGTCGCGGTCGCCGCGCTGGCAGTCCCGGTGGCAATCACGGCCGCGACAAGCAACAGGCCACAGATGTACAGGAGTCGCTGCGTGGTCATACCGCAGGTTCCGGACGAAGACAATAAGTATTTGCCTACTGCAAGCTGGGTTTCACTCATGTCTGTGCGACAGCGCGCAGCGACGTGGTCGCTGTGGCTGTGCGGCGTGCTCGCTGTCGTGATCACGGTCAGTGCTGGTGTTGGTCCGGTTCGGATCCCGCCGGCAGCGGTGGTGAAGATTCTCCTCAATGCGGTGGCGATCCCGGCCGGTATCGAGGTGGCGCCGCTGTCGGTCGCCGGCACGCTCCAGCTCCCGCTGCCGGCGATCACGTGGCAGCCAGCGTTTGCGTTCCCGGTCGATGCCACCGAGGCGACGATCATCATGCAGGTTCGGCTCCCGCGCATCCTGCTTGCGGCGACCGTCGGCTTCGCGCTGGCGGCCGCCGGCACCGTGATGCAGGGCTTCTTCCGGAATCCGATGGCCGATCCGTCGATTATCGGTGTCTCCTCCGGCGCGGCCGTCGGTGCGGTCGCGTTTCTCGTCGTGCCCGCGGCGATCCCGTTCGGGCTGGGACTCCGCGGTGCGGCGTTCTTTGGAGCCGTGCTGACGGCCTTCGGTGTCTATCTAATTGCCACCGAGGACGGCCGGACGCCGGTGGCGACGCTGTTGCTCGCCGGCGTGGCGATTCAGGCCTTTCTCGGGGCTGTCATCGCGTTTCTGCAGCTCTACAGCGGCGATGGGCTCCGGGCGGTCGTCCACTGGCTGATGGGGCATCTCGGCAACGCCGGCTGGACGGACGTGACGATCACGCTCCTCATTGTCCCGGTGCTGTTCGCCATCCTGCTGGCGTACGCGCGTGATCTCAACGTGTTACTGCTCGGCGAGGAGGCGGCGGCAGGGCTCGGCGTGGCAGTCGAGCGTACGAAGCGGATTCTGCTTGCGGTATCGGCGTTGCTGACCGCGGCGGCGGTCGCCGTCTCCGGGGTTATCGGCTTCGTCGGCCTGATCGTTCCACATATGGTCCGGTTGGTTGTCGGTCCCGATCACCGGGTGTTGTTGCCGGCGGCCGCGCTGGCCGGCGCGTCCTTCCTCGTGCTCACCGATACACTCGCTCGCGCAGGTGCAACTGAGATTCCGGTCGGGATCGTCACCGCCGCGCTTGGCGCGCCGTTTTTCCTCTATCTCCTCCGGAACCGCGAGGTGCACGCGCTGTGAGCGATCCACCCCGCTCGTCGTCGACGACGTTTCTGTCGATCTCGGCGGTCGGCGGGTCCTGTCCGAGGTTTCGCTGACGGCCGAGGCCGGTACGCTCGTCGGGCTGATCGGGCCGAACGGCGCGGGCAAGACGACGCTCCTGCGGGCGATTCGAAACGGGATCGAGGTGGCCAGCGGCGAGATCACCCTCACCGGACAGTCGGTACCGGGGCTGTCGGCCCGCGAGATCGGTCGTCGCGTCGCAACTGTCCCGCAGGAGACGGCACTCTCGTTTGCGTTCTCGGTTCGGGAGGCGGTGGCGATGGGCCGCCACGCGCATATCGGACGGTTCGAGGCAGCCGACGAGACGGATCAGGCAGCCGTCGAATCCGCGCTCGACCGAACATCGCTGACCGAGTTGGCCAACCGACCTGTTACCGACCTCAGCGGTGGCGAGCGCCAGCGCGTCCTGTTGGCGCGTGCGCTTGCGCAAGCGACGCCGGTGTTGCTGCTGGATGAGCCGACCGCGAGTCTCGATATCAACCACGCGATCCGAACGCTGGAGACGGTGCGGTCGGTCGTCGACGACGGCACCGCCGCGGTCGCCGCGATCCACGATCTGGATATGGCGGCCCGTTACTGTGACCGCCTCGTCCTGCTGGCCGATGGTGAGATTGTCGCCGCTGGCCCGCCATCGGCGGTGCTCACGAGCGAGACGCTGGAGACCGCCTTCGACGCAACGGCGGTCGTCTCACAGGACGACGTGACTGACGCCCCGCGGGTGACCGCACTGCCGGGCGTCGATGAGGGCGACGCCAGCGACACTGACGGCTGACGACTGTGACCTACTTCTCGTCGGTCGAACTGTCCGTCAGATACCGGTCGTAGAGCTGGTCACCGACCAGCGTGCCGATTACACCCGAGATAACAACAAAGGAACCGGCTGACACCATGAGCAGACTCACCCACTGCGTCAGCGGCTCGACCGGCGGCCACAGCATCGGCACCACCGCAACGACAAAGTCCCAGAACACAGCGAGCTGGAGCAGTGCTGCGCCACCGATACAGGCAAACCGGACCCGGAGCCGTGCCCACGACGGGCCGGGCTGTGGCTCCGGAAACTCGCTGTCGGCCATTGGCCACGCTTACTCGTCCGCGACCAAAGCCCTCGCGGTCGGGCGGAAGCGTCAACGCTTAGCCGGATCACTCACTACCGGCAACTATGCAGGTCCCGTGTGTCGTCGTCGACCGCACCGCCGGCGAAGCCGCGCGAACCGCGCTGGCCGAGGCCGGGGTACTTGACGACGACCACGAGATCGACGTAAACGACGAGACGCTATATCTTCCGGTCACCGATCCCGATGGCGTGCCCGCGGAGTTCGAGACGACGCGCCGCGACCTGCCGGCGCGGGAGGGCGTTACCACGCCGGCCGACCTGCTCGGCTTCGATCCCTCACTTGAACGTATCGGCGATCTCGTCATCGTCGACGAGGACGACGCCGACCGTGCCAGCGAGATCGCCGACGCTGTGCTTGACGCCGATCTTCCGGCGCGAGCGGTGCTCAACCGCGCCTCAAAAATCAAGGGCGAGTGTCGTGTCCGCGACTGGGACGTGCTGGCGGTCGACGACGCGGCGACGGGCGACGCTGCCGACGGGGTCGCCGCGAGCGACCTGTCGCCGACCGAAACCGTCCACCGCGAGTACGGCCACGAGTTCCTGCTCGATCTCGACGCGGTCTACTTCTCGCCGCGGCTCGCCACCGAACGCCACCGCGTCGTCGAACAGATCGACTCGGGCGAGCAGGTGGTCGACATGTTTGCCGGCGTCGGCCCGTTTGCGATCCCGGCTGCCAGCCGCGGGGCCGATGTGGTCGCGGTCGATCTCAACGAGACAGCTGTCGAGTACTGCCGCGAGAACGCTCGGCGCAACGGCGTTGCCGAGAGCGTGACCGCCATCGCTGGCGATGTGCGCGAGGTTGCGGCCGACTACGCTGACTGGGCCGACCGGCTGGTGATGAACCTCCCGCACAGTGCTGGCGACTTTCTCGACACGGCCGTCGCGCTAGCGGGCGACGACTGTGTGATTCACTACTACGACATCCAACATGAGGACGACCCCTTCGAACCGGGAATCGAGGCAATCCGGGCGGCCGCCGAACCGACGTACGACGTGACTGTCGAGACCGAACACATGGTGCGATCCTATGCGCCACACGAACTCAATGTCTGCTTGGATGTGCGGCTGACGCGGAAAGGATCCTCCTCAGTCAGCCTTTGATAGTATTCGTATGAACGGATCAACGCACCTCGTTTCTAGTATCAGACATAATAAACCGTGTAACAGTAATTTTTCGTACGAAAATAAATTCTAGAATTATAGATTTAGTAAATATTGTCTACTTGAACGTATGAGTCAACTGCTGCAGCGATATGGACTAGCGGCCAAGCCAAATAGAGTATTGCCCCTATACCAAGGGTAATAATGGAGAATCCAAATAATAACACTCCTGCAATTAGTGTACCTGCAATCCAGTAAACTCCTCTTCCCTTTACAGGTTCACCTGCTATTAGCAAACCAATTCCGGGGAAAATTAGTGAAAGAATTGCGGCTACAAGTGGTGAAGTATCTGTGCTACCTGCACTACTTGCTGAACCCTCGCTCATAGCAGATAAATCGTTTAACGTCACCGTGTTAAAATTAATAGGTGAGAACAAACTCACTAATAGTTTAATAACAGTAAGATATACATGAAATAAATAAAACACAGAAGTGAGAACGCTTATTTCTCTACATTAATTTTTCTGGGCGTATGACGACACTTCCCGGTCCTACGCTCGGCGTCGTCGGCGGCGGGCAACTCGGCCGCATGCTCGCCGAGGCGGCCGCGCCGCTCGGCGTTGAGGTGATCGTGCTTGATCCCACGCCCGAGTGTCCGGCTTCGCTCGTCGCCCGCGAGCAAATCGTCGGCGACTTCGACGACCCCGAGGCCGTCCGCGACCTCGCCGCCGCGAGCGACGCGCTCACCTTCGAGATCGAACTCGCCGATCCCGCCCTGCTCGACGAGGTCGCCGACGAGTACGACGTGCCGGTTAACCCCGATCCTGGCACCCTGCGGACGATCCAGGACAAACTCGTTCAGAAGGAGGCGCTGGCCGACGCCGGGATTCCAGTCCCGGAGTTCATCGGGGTCGGTGGCGAGAAAGACCTCAAACTCGCGGTCGAGGAACTCGACGGCGTGATGCTGAAAGCCCGCGAGGGCGGCTACGACGGCCGTGGCAACACACCAGTACAGGACCCCGACGACGCGGCCGCCGCCCTCGACGAACTCGGCGTCGAGACGATGGCCGAGGCGTTCGTCCCCTTCGAACGCGAACTCTCGGTCATCGGCGTCAAAGGGGCGGACGGCATCGACACCTACCCCGTCACGGAGACGATCCACGAGGAAGAAATCCTCAGATCGAGCGTGTCGCCGGCCCGGACCGACGACCAAACACGTGATCGCGCCCGCGATGTTGCCACCGACGTGCTGGACTTTCTCGACGGCCGCGGCGTCTACGGGATCGAACTCTTCGAGAGCGAGGACGGTGAGATCCTCGTCAACGAGATCGCGCCGCGGCCCCACAACTCCGGCCACTGGACCATCGAGGGAGCGCGGACTTCCCAGTTCGAGAACCACGTTCGTGCCGTGCTGGGCTGGCCGCTCGGGCCGACCGGGCTCCGCGAGCCCACGGTCTCGGCCAATATCCTCGGCGATGTCGACGAGCCCGAACCTGCGACGCTCCACAACGTCGACAGCGTGCTCGCGTCGTCGAACGCGCACCTCCACTGGTATGGGAAGAAGGAGGCGCGACCACTCCGCAAGATGGGGCAGTCTCACCGTCACCGATCCTGCTGCCGCGCAGACGATGCCGACGA
>KI543219.1:269152-285289 GCA_000496215.1 uncultured archaeon A07HN63 | reverse complement strand
CTGGCGCTCGTGGGTATCGCGATCCCGCTTGCGATGATCGTGGTATCGGCGCTGTTGCGTCCAGCCGTCCCGGAAAGCGGTAAGAAAACGACCTACGAGAGCGGTGAGGTTCCGACCGGCTCGGGGCGCGTCCAGCTGAACATCCAGTACTACATGGTCGCGTTGCTGTTCGTCGTCTTCGATATCGAGACGGTGATGGTCTTCCCGTGGGCGGTCATGTACCGCGGTGCGCTCGAGGCGGGTGTCCCGCTGTCACAGACCCTCCTCCCGCTGCTGGCGTTTGTCGGGATTCTCGTCGTCGGTCTCGTCTGGGCGTGGCGCGTCGGGGCCGTCCAGTGGACGCGGAGCATCCGCGCAGCCTCGCAAAAAACGGAGCGACAGAACACATGAGCAGCGATAACCAACCGTTCGTTACCGACAGTTCGAAGGTAGGCACAGAGACCCGCGAGGCACGGCTTGCGGGGCAGGACAACCGGTTTAATTCCCGGCTGCGTGAGGCGTTCGGCTCCTCGCCGTTCATCCTCACCAAGTTCGACAAGTTCATGAACTGGGTCCGGGGGTCGTCGATGTTCATGCTGCAGTTCGGCATCGCCTGCTGTAGCATCGAGATGATGCACACCTACGCGGTCAAACACGATCTTGACCGCTTCGGCGCCGGCGTGCCGCGTGCGTCGCCCCGACAGGCCGACGTGATCATCATTCCCGGGACAATCGTCTCGAAGTTCGCCCCGCGGATGAAACGCGTCTACGACCAGATGCCCGAGCCGAAGTTCGTTATCGGCATGGGCTCGTGTACCATCTCCGGCGGCCCGTTCCAGGAGGGGTACAACGTCGTCAAGGGTGCCGAGGAGGTCATCCCGGTCGACATTCACGTGCCGGGCTGTCCGCCCCGGCCCGAGGCCCTCGTCTACGGCGTCGCCAAACTGCAGGAGCGTGTCGCCAACGGCGAGTCCTCACCGGTGACGGTCAAACCCTACGAGCTTGAGGAGTTCGGCGACCTCGAACGCGACGAAATCGTCGAACAGCTGGCCGACGATATCGACGTTGATGATCTGGTCATGCGGTACAACTGGGGTGACTCACCATGAGCGTGGAACTCCCGGCCGACGCCGACGCAGTACAGACACCCGAGGAGATCGAGGCTGTCCTCGGTGATCTCGTCATCGGCCGCGACGACCACGAGAACGCACCGGGCTTCATCATCAAACCCGACACCGTCGTCGACGCTCTCGACCGCCTCCGCGAACAGGCTGGCTTCGACCACCTCTCGTGTGTCACCGCACAGGAGTACGCGGACCGCTACGAGTCGATCTACCATCTGACGAGCTACGGCGACCGCACGAAAGAGGTCAGCATCATCGTCCCGACCGACAAGGAAAATCCGGTCAGTCAGTCGGCCAACGAGGTGTTCCGGACGGCCGACTGGCACGAACGGGAGGCCTACGATCTCGTCGGCATCGAGTACGACGAGCACCCCGACCTCCGGCGGATTCTCCTGCCCGAGACGTGGCAGGGCCACCCGCTCGGGCAGTCCTACGATCAGGATCGGCCGCAGGTCGTCCCGCTGCGGGAACACGCCAACCCGCTCAAGGAGGACCAGCAGGCCGACGAGGACGACGAGACGATGTTCCTCAACATCGGGCCACACCACCCTGCCACTCACGGCGTCCTCCACATCGAGACCGTCCTCGACGGCGAGCAGGTCGTCGATCTCGAACCCGACATCGGCTACCTCCACCGCTGTGAGGAGCAGGTGTGTCAGAACAGCACCTACCGCTACCAGATCATGCCGTACCCCGACCGCTGGGACTACATCTCGGCGGGCCTGCTCAACGAGTGGGCCTACGCGCGAACGGCCGAGCAACTGGCCGACATCGAGGTGCCCGAGTACGCACAGGTCATCCGGACGATGGGCGCGGAACTCTGCCGGATGGCGGCACACTTCCTCGCACTCGGCACGTTTGCCCTCGATATCTACGGCGACTTCACCGCGCTGTTCATGTACTCCATCCGGGACCGCGAAAAAGTTCAAAACATTCTGGAGGAACTCACGGGCCAGCGGCTGATGTTCAATTACTTCCGGCTCGGCGGTGTCGTCTGGGACCTGCCGGAGCCACGCGAGGAGTTCTTCGAGATGACGCGGGACTTCCTCGACGAGCTCCCGACCGCACTGGAGGAGTATCACGACATGATGACTTCCAACGAGATCCTCCAGATGCGAACGGTCGACACCGGCGTCCTCCCGGCGGATGTCGCCAAGAGCTACGGCGCGACTGGTCCCGTCGCCCGCGCGTCGGGTATCGATTACGACGTGCGGCGTGACGACCCCTACGGCTACTACGAGAACCTCGACTGGGACGTGATCACCGAGGACGGCTGTGACAACTTCAGCCGCCTGCTCGTCCGGATGCGCGAGGTCGAAGAGTCGGCGAAAATCGTCGAGCAGTGTATCGACCTCCTCGAAGACTGGCCGGAAGACGAGCGAAATATCCAGTCGAACGTGCCGCGGACGATCAAACCCGACGACGACGCGGAGATATACAAGGCCGTCGAGGGCGCGAAGGGCGAGCTCGGCATCTACATGCGCGCCGACGGCACCGAGAAACCCGCCCGATTCAAGATCCGGAGCCCGTGTTTCTCGAATCTCCAGACGCTGCCGGAGATGTCCAACGGCGAGTACGTCCCCGACGCGATTGCCTCGCTCGGCAGCCTCGACATCGTGCTCGGTGAGGTGGATCGCTGATGGCTGGGCTCCTGCAGGGTGAGGCGATGCTGCCGGAACAGATCGCCGGGCTGCTCGGCCTCAGCGGGACGGTCGGCGCAGCCGTCGGCGCGTTTATCGGCGCGTTCATTGTCGGCAACGTGATGCTCGCGCAAACCGGCGTGGCTGGCCCGTGGGCCAAACGCAAGATCACGGCCGGCTTCACCGACCGGATCGCCGTCAACCGGATCGGTCCGTTCGGCCTGTTCATCATTGTTGCCGACGCGATCCGGCTCCTCTCGAAGGAGTTGATCGTTCCCGAGGGTGCCGACCGTCCCTCGTACGATCTCGCACCGCTCATCCTGCCGGCGTCTGCGATGCTCGGCTTTGCGGTCATTCCGATGGGGAATCTCGGCCCGTTCAACATTCAGCTGGCCGACCCCGAGGCGGGCCTCGCGCTCGTCTTTGCGTTCGCGTCGATTGCGTCGGTGTCGCTGGTGATGGGTGGCTACGCGTCGAATAACAAGTACTCGCTGATGGGCGGGCTGCGCGCGGTCGCCCAGAACATCGCCTACGAGATCCCGCTGATCGTGACGGCCATGTCGGTCGTCGTCTTTGCGGGCTCGCTGCAGATGGGCGAGATCGTTGCCGCCCAGACCGGGACGCTCGTCTCGGTGGCCGGCGTCTCGATCCCGTCGTGGTTTGCCTTCGTCAATCCGTTCGCGTTCGTGTTGTTCCTCGTGGCGAACATGGCGGAGATCGGGCGCAACCCGTTCGACATTCCGGAGGCACCGACCGAGATCGTCGCCGGCTACCAGACCGAGTACTCCTCGGTCTACTTCGTCCTGTTCTACCTCGGGGAGTTCCTCCACGTCTTCCTCGGCGGGGCGATCATGGCGACGATCTTCCTTGGCGGGCCAGCGGGGCCGGTGCTGCCGGGCTTCGTCTGGTTCATCATCAAGATCTGGGCGTTCTTCCTGTTCACCCAGTGGTGCCGCTCGGCGCTGCCGCGCGTTCGTATCGACCAGCTAATCGAGATCGGTTGGAAGGGCATGCTCGTGCTGTCCTTCGCCAACCTGGTGCTCACGGCCATAATCGTGGGGGTGATCGCATGATTGGACTCCTCAAAGGCATGGCGACGACGATGAAACACGCATTGAGCGGCAAGACATTCACGGTCGAATACCCCGAAACCGCACCCGAGGTCAGCCCGCGGTTCCGCGGTGTCCACAAGTTCAGCCAAGAGCGGTGTATCTGGTGTCGGCAGTGCGAGAACGTCTGTCCGAACGACACCATCCAGATCGTGATGGACGACCAGCGCAACGGCGAGCAGTACAACCTCCACATCGGGCAGTGTATCTACTGCCGGCTCTGTGAGGAGGTCTGTCCCGTCGATGCGATCCTGCTGACCCAGAACTTCGAGTTCACGGCGGACACGAAAGACGAGTTCGTCTACAACAAAGAACAGTTGAAGAACGTGCCGTGGTACAAGGGAATCGACCCGCTGAACTCCCGAAACCCGGATCGGGACGCCTGGATCGGCGAGGGCGACGGCGAAGTCGACTATCAGTAGTCGCCCAGCTACCATCGCTGCCGGGCCTGTTTTGCCGCCGCAGAGCCGATAGGCCGTCCGGCTGGTCGGCTGTGTCGCGGCGGCGTCTCGAAATCTTCAAAGGGATTCCTTCGGGATACACAGGTAATGGTTTATGAGACCATCGCGTTCGCGCTGTTCGCCCTCCTGACGGTGGGGTTCAGTCTGGGCGTCGTCCTCGTGCGAGACGTGTTTCACGCCTCGCTGTTGCTTGGCGGCGCGCTGTTGAGCGTCGCGGTGCACTACGTGCTGTTACAGGCTGAGTTCATCGCTGCGATGCAGATTCTCGTCTACGTCGGCGGGGTACTCATCCTGATTACGTTCGCCGTGATGCTGACGCGAAACGAATCCGAGTCGGAGGTGAGCGGCGTATGAGCGACTCCGAGGAATCGGCCGTCGCAATCAATCCGGGCGCAGCGGCCGTCGCGCTCTTCGGCGTGCTGGCGGGAATCATTCTCAGTTCGGCAGCGGGCTTCCCCACGCCGGCCGGCTTCCCGGCCGATGCGGCTATCGTCACCAACATCGGGTACGCATTGTTCGATATCGGAGAGGGCACCGTCCCGGTTGAGGGCTTTCTGGCTACCTTCCTGATTATCGGTATCGCGCTGGATGTCGCCCTCGACAGCGCGGTCTACCTCGCCAAACGCGAGGACGACGGCACGATCATCTCGGCGCTGACGGGTGGCGGCAACGAGGTCGTCGACGGCGAGGTCGCCGGCACCGCCGACACCGAGGCCGAGGCTGGTCTCGACCACGGAGGTGACGACTGATGGTTCCCGTCGAGTACTATCTGTTGCTCTCCTCGGCTGTGTTCTGTATCGGGCTCTACGGCGTGCTGACCCGGCGGAACGCGCTGTATTTCCTGATGTCGGTCGAACTCATGCTGAACGCCGCGAACATCAACCTGATCGCCTTCTCGCTCATGTGGGGCAACCTCACCGGGCAGACGTTCGCGCTGTTCACGATCGCACTGGCTGCCGCCGAGGTCGCGGTCGGGATCGGGATCATCCTCGTCCTCTACCGCAACTTCGGCGATATCGACGTGATGGACGCCGCAACAATGAGGTGGTAATTCAATGGTATCAGTCTCAGCATACGCACAGGCCATCGTCCTGTTACCGTTCGTCTCGTTTGTCGTCGCACTGTTCGCTCGTGACAACCTCCCCAAAGGCGGGGCCTACAGCGGGATCGCCGCGACCGCGGGCTCGCTGCTGCTGTCGCTGGCGACGCTCGCTGCGGTCTACGGCGGTCGGACCGTCAACGAGACCTTCTACACGTGGGCCGTCGGCACCGGCGCACAGGACTGGACGCTGAGCTTCGGCGCGCTGATCGATCCGCTCTCGGCGCTCATGCTGGTGATCGTCTCGCTGATCGCCCTGCTCGTCCACGTCTTCAGCCTCGGCTACATGAACGACGAGGGCGAGGAGGACCTGCCGCGCTACTACGCCGGGCTTGGCCTCTTTACGGCCAGCATGCTCGGCTTTGTCATCGCCGACAACCTGTTGATGGCGTTCATGTTCTTCGAGCTGGTCGGGCTCTGTTCGTACCTGCTGATCGGCTTCCACTTCCGGGAGCCCGGCCCGCCGTCGGCCGCGAAAAAGGCGTTCCTCGTCACCCGGTTCGGCGATTACTTCTTCCTGATCGGCGTCGTTGCCGTCTTCACGACCTTTGGCACCGCGGCCTTTGCTGGCGCGGAGTCGTTCCCCCATCTCGCCGAGGCCGCACTCGGTGGCGACGCAACGGTGTGGACGCCAGGTAACATGGCCGAATCGACGTGGTTCACGATTGTCGGCCTCCTGGTTCTCGGCGGCGTCATCGGGAAATCCGCACAGTTCCCGCTGCACACGTGGCTGCCGGACGCGATGGAAGGCCCGACCCCCGTCTCCGCGCTGATTCACGCGGCAACGATGGTCGCTGCGGGTGTCTATCTTGTCGCCCGCATGTACGGCTTCTACGTGTTGTCGCCAACTGCGATGGGGATTATCGCGCTGGTCGGCGGCTTTACCGCGCTGTTCGCGGCGACGATGGGCGTCGTCAAACAGGAGCTCAAACAGGTGCTGGCGTACTCGACGATCTCGCAGTACGGCTACATGATGCTCGCCCTCGGCTCGGGTGGGTACGTCGCGGCGGTCTTCCACCTGACGACCCATGCGTTCTTCAAGGCCCTGCTGTTCCTCGGTGCCGGCTCGGTCATCATCGCCATGCACCACGTTGAGGACATGTGGGAGATGGGCGGCCTCAAGAACAAGCTCCCAGTCACCTACTGGACGTTCCTCGCCGGCTCGCTCGCGCTGGCCGGCATCTTCCCCTTTGCCGGCTTCTGGTCGAAAGACGAGATTCTCTACGAGACGCTTATCCACGGCCTCAACGAGCCACTGCTCCTCATTGGCTACGTCTTCGGGCTGCTTGCGGTGCCGGTCACGGCGTTCTACACCTTCCGGATGGTGTTCCTCACGTTCCACGGCGAGCCACGGAGCGATCTCGCCCGCGATCCGCACCCGGTTCGCTGGAACGTCAAGGGACCGCTCTCCGTGCTCGGCGTCCTCGCTGTCGTCACCGGCGGCATCAACCTCGTGCCGGTGAAGAAGGTACTCGGCATCAAGGGGATTGATGTCCTGCACAAGTGGCTCAACAACGACTGGGGCGGTATCGAGGGGCTCTCCTCGCACCACTACGCGAAGATCGGCCCCTACGAGAGCGGCTATCTCTTCGGCGGCGAGGCGGCGACCGTCATCGCGGGCGCGGCCGTCTCGCTGACGCTCGCGCTCGCCGGACTCGCCCTCGCGTGGCGACTCTACGGCGTCGCTGACCCGGCCGAACACACGGCCAAACTCGGTCAGATCCGCGAGTTGCTGTACAACAACTACTATCAGGACGAGTATCAGGTCCGGATCGCCGACGCCGTCCGCGACGCCGCCAGCGGTGCCGACACGTTCGATCAGGGCGTCGTCGACGGCGTCGTCAACGGCGTCTCCTCGGTGAGCCTGCTGAGTAGCGAGCGAATCCGGCGGGTTCAGACCGGGATCGTTGGCAACTACGCCCTGCTGCTCACGCTCGGGCTGACGACGCTGCTCGTTGTCTTCGCCCTGATCGGGGGGTGGTTCCAGTGATAATCGAGGCCCTGCTCGCGGCCACCTTCCTCTCGGCCGTGATCGTCTTCGCGCTGCCAGACGAGTACGCCCCCAAGACCGCCTTCGGGCTGAGCCTCGTCCCCGTCGCGGGTAGTCTCTACATGTGGGCGACGTTCACCGGCAGCGGCAACGCGCTGACCGGCGGCGATATCGCCTTCCAGACGGTCCTCCCGTGGCTCGAGGTCGCGGGCTACACCTTCCAGTGGTACGTCGGCGTCGACGGGATCAGCCTGCCGCTGGTCGTCCTGACGACGTTCCTCACGACGCTGGCTATCGTCAGCGCGTGGACACCCATCGACACCCGCAAGAGCCAGTTTTACGGCCTCATGCTGTTGATGGAGGCGAACCTGATCGGCGTCTTCACCGCGCTGGACTTCTTTGCGTGGTTCGTCTTCTGGGAGGCGGTGCTCGTCCCGATGTACTTCCTGATCGGTGTCTGGGGCGGCCCGCGCCGGCAGTACGCCGCGATCAAGTTCTTCGTCTACACCAACATCGCGTCGCTGGTGATGTTTATCGGCTTCATGATGCTGGTGGTGTCGCTGCCGATCAACAGCTTCGGCCTGCCGGCGATCACCCAGTCACTGGCGGCAGGCGAACTCGGAAACTTCTACTTCCTTGCCCCCGACGCGCTGGCCGCTGTCGCCTTCGCCGCGCTGTTTATCGGGTTTGCGGTCAAGGTGCCGGTCGTCCCGGTGCATACGTGGCTGCCGGATGCCCACGTCGAAGCGCCGACGCCAGTGTCGGTGATGCTGGCGGGTGTCCTGCTAAAGATGGGGACCTACGCCCTGCTGCGATTCAACTTCACCATGCTGCCCGAACAGGCGAGTGCGTTCGCCGTCCCGATTGCGGCTATCGCCGTGCTGTCGGTGATCTATGGCGCGATGCTGGCGCTGGCCCAGCAGGATCTCAAACGGATCGTCGCCTACTCGTCGGTCTCGTCGATGGGGTATGTCATCCTCGGGCTGGTCGCCTTCACCGAGTTCGGCCTCGGTGGCGCAACCTTCCAGATGATCGCCCACGGCCTCATCTCGGGGCTGATGTTCATGGCGGTCGGCGTTATCTACAACGCGACACACACCCGACTCGTCGGCGATATGTCCGGGCTTGCGGATCGGATGCCGGTCGCGGTCTGGATTCTCGTCGCCGGCGCGTTCGCCTACATGGGCCTGCCGCTGATGGCTGGCTTCGCCGGCGAGTTCTTCATCTTCGTCGGTTCCTTCGGCTCGACGGTGCTACCATCCGCGCCGCTGTTCACCGGCCTGGCGATGTTCGGCATCGTCATCGTCGCCGGCTACCTGCTGTTTGCGATGCAGCGAACCCTGTTCGGGCCGTTCCGACTGGAAACCGAGTACGAACTCGACCGCGCGCCGATACACGATATTGCCCCGCTGGCCGCGCTGCTGGCGGCGATCATCGTCCTCGGTGTCGTTCCCTCGCTGTTCTGGAACATGATACTCGATGCAACCGTGCCGCTGCTTGACCTGCTGGGAGGTGGGGCGCTATGAGCCTGCTGCTACAGGCGACGACCGACTGGGCGTTCAGCGTGCGCGCGCTGGCGCCGGTACTGCTGGTCGCGCTGAGCGGGCTGGCTGTCCTCGGTATCGACAGTCTCTGGCCGGACGAGCGGTCGCTGGAACTCGTTGCCGGCACCGCGGTTGCGGGCACGCTGTCCGCGCTCGGCCTCTCGCTGTGGTATCTCGCCTCCGGCACCGGACAGCCGGGCGGCGGCGGGGCGATCCGGCTGTTTAGCGAGACCATCATCGTCGACGGCACCGCGCTGTTCTTCATCGCTATCGTCACCAGCGTCGCGGCCATGGTCAGCGTCGCCAGCTACGACTATCTGGAAGCCGACGAGAACCCGGGGTCGTACTACTCGCTGCTCCTGTTTGCGACGACCGCGATGACACTGATGGCCGTCGCCAACTCGCTGGCGACCGTCTTCGTCAGCCTCGAGATGGCGTCGCTACCGTCCTACGCGCTCGTGGCGTACCTCAAGACCAATCGCGGTAGCGTCGAAGCAGGCCTGAAATACTTCCTGATCGGGGCGGTGTCGGCGGCTGTCTTCGCCTTCGGGATCAGCCTTGTCTACGGCGCGACCGGAACACTGCTGTTGACCGACATCGCCGCCCAGATCGGTGGCGTCGGCGATCTCGACGGGATTCTCGGCGTGGGGATTCTGATGATCGCCGGCGGCTTCGCGTTCAAGACGGCGTCGGTGCCGTTCCACTTCTGGGCCCCCGAAGCGTACGAGGGCGCGCCCGCGCCGATCAGTGCGTTCCTCTCGTCGGCCTCGAAGGCCGCCGGCTTCGTCGTCGCTTTCCGTGTGTTCGCGGTCGCCTTCCAGCCGGCTCTCGGCGTCGCTATCGACTGGGGGCTGCTGTTCGGGATTCTCGCGGTCGTGACGATGGTGCTGGGCAACTTCGCGGCGGCGACCCAGACGGAGGTCAAACGCATGCTCGCGTACTCCTCAATCGGCCACGCGGGCTACGCGCTGATCGGGCTGGCCGCGGTGACCGCCGACGCCAACCCGGCCAACGCGTCGGTGATGGGCGCGGCGATGGCCCACCTCTTCGTCTACGGCTTCATGAACACCGGCGCGTTCCTCTTTATCGCCATGGTCGAACACTGGGGAATCGGCCGCACCTTCGAGGACTACGCGGGGGTTGGCCGGAAGGCCCCGATGGCGAGTCTCGCCATGGCGGTCTTCATGTTTAGCCTCGCCGGCCTGCCGGTGTTTGGCGGCTTCTTCTCGAAGTACATCCTCTTCCTCGGGGCGATCAACGCCGGCTTCTGGTGGCTCGCGGCGGTCGGCGCGGTCACCAGCGCGCTGTCGCTGTTCTACTACAGCCGGGTTGTCAAGGCGCTGTGGTTCGAGGAGGCAAACGGCAGCCTTGACGCCCTCGACAGCAAGCCAACCGGACTCTACGCCGCTGTCATCGTCGCCGGCGTCGTGACGCTGCTCCTGCTGCCGGGCTTCGGGCCGGTTATCGAGACCGCCGAGGCCGCCGCGGCCGCGCTGTTCGCCTGACGAGCCGGTCGAGTGGTTCCTCTCGCCACGATCCCGTCGCCACCGACACGGCACTGTTTTCCCGAATCGCCACCCACGTACAGCCATGATGCGTCGGCTCGTCCTTGGTGATCGGGCTGCCGGCGGGGCCGTTACCGATCACATCGCCGACCAGCCCGGCACACTCTATGTCGTCACCGACGACAGGGGCTGGGTGACGACGCTCCGCGAGGACGGCATCCGGGCTGTCGAGGCCGATCCGACCGACGTGTCGAACTATCCCGATATCGCCGATACCGTTGTCGTCGCCGCGACCGATCCGGAGCGACACGGCCGAATCGCCATGCGAGCCCGGGAGGTGTTCCCCGAGGCAACGCTTCTCTCGACCACACACGACACCGCCGGCGAAAGTCACGGTCAACAGCTGGATGCGGTCGCCGACCGCTATATCGACCCGGACGCAGAGATGGCAGACCGGCTGCTCGCGGTTGCCGGCGAGCCGCACGGTGATCGGATCGCGCGGCTGCTGTCGGCGATCCGGCCGCTGTCGGCCCCGCTGGCTGTCGTCACGCACGACAACCCCGATCCCGACGCCATCGCCAGCGCCCTCGCGCTGACACGCATCGCCGAGTGGGCTGGTGTCGACAGCGAGGCCTACTACTTCGGCGAGATCACCCATCAGGAGAACCGCGCGCTCGTCAACCTGCTGTCGCTACCGTTGACGGCAACGTCGACCGAGTCGTTTTCGCCCGACGAGTTCGGCGCGATCGCGCTCGTCGATCACGCCCGCCCCGGCGTCAACGATAGCCTGCCGCCGGGGACGCCCGTTGGGCTGGTCGTCGACCACCATCCACAGCGACAGCCGATCGACGAGCGAGAAGGGTTTCTCGACATCCGGCCGGATATCGGCTCGACGAGCACGATCATGGTCGAATACCTCCGGCAACTCGGGCTCACACCGGACGAGTCGCTGGCGACGGCGTTGCTGTACGGGATTCAGACCGATACCGACCAGTTCACCCGCGGCGTCTCTGATGCTGATTTCACCGCGGCCGCGTTCCTCTCGGACCACGCCGCCGAGGATGCGATCGCCCGGATCGACTCGCCGGACGTGAGTTCGTCGGTACTGGACACGCTGGCAACGGCAATCGAGGACCGGGAGGTTCGTGGCTCAGCACTGGCGAGCTGTGTCGGCCAGCTCGGCGACCGCGATGCGCTCTCACAGGCCGCCGACGAGCTTCTCGACATGGAGGGCATCGAGACCGTCATCGTCTTCGGCTACACCGAGGAGACGATCTACGTCTCGGGGCGAACCCGCAGCTCGGCTGTCGACCTCGGTGAGACGCTGCGGGACGCCCTCGGCCAGATCGGGGGTGCAGGCGGCCACGCGAACATGGCAGGCGCACAGGTGCCGATGGGTGTGCTGGATACGGTCGAGGAGTGGGAAACGCTCTCGATTGTGGTTCACGACACCATCGCCGGCCGGTTTTTCGAGGCCCTCGATTCGGCGCCACAGATCCAGCTCGACAGCGATGTCCCACTGCGCTTTCCTCCGGACTAATCCCGGTAGGGGCCGCAGACACACGGCCTATTCGCCGCAAGAAGCCGCAGCCACCCCCGCGTCAATCGGCCTGTACCGTGCCGAGACAGTCCCCACAGCGGTTGGCCCCCGGTGGGGAGAGACCGCCACACTCGACACAGGCATCGACCTGCTCGCGTTGCCCGGTAGCCAACACTGTCTCCAACCACTGTCGAACGCGATCAAACATGTATGTTAAATAGGCTTTCCCGCGTATAATACTTTGGAACAGCAGTTACAAACAGTATATACACGTATATATTGTTTATCACTCAATGTAACCTGCGGGTATAAAATAATGGCCGATACCGACAGCCGCCACAGCCGCCCTGACCGCACCTTTTTTACCGAGGTTAGCTGTACCACCGACAATGGAGCGGGAGCCACCTGTCAGCGAGTATATGACACCCGATGTGGCCACTGTGGCCCCGTCGGACTCGGTGTCGGCGGTGACCGAGCGGATAAACGATCCCGACGGGCCGAGCGGGTTTCCGGTCTGCAAAAACGAGGTCGTCACAGGATTCGTCACCGGTCGTGACCTGCTGGCGGCCGACGATACCGCGACCGTCGCCGAGGTCATGAGCCACGACATCATCGTCGCCGACCCCGATATGAGCGTCACCGATGCCGCGCGGGTGATTCTGCGGTCGGACATACAGAAGCTTCCGGTCGTCGACGACGAGGGCCGACTCACCGGCATCATCTCGAATACCGACGTGATCCGGAGTCAGATCGAGCGGGCGACACCGGAAAAAGTGGGCAAACTCCGGCGGACGCTGACCGAACTTCACGGTGTCGAGATCGAGCAGGAGCGCCGACAGGTCGAACTGGCCGATCTCGTCCCGACACAGGAGCAGATCTACGCGGACGAACTCGACGGTCGGCGGTACGAACTCGAACGCGGGCTGGCCGAACCGCTGGTCGTGATCGACACCCGCGACGGCGACGCCGGTGGGCTGTATCTGGCGGACGGCCACCACCGCGTGCTCGCGGCCGACCAGCTGGATATCGACGAGATGGAGGCCTACGTCATCACGCCCGAGAAACGGATCGAACTCGGGATGGCCAAGACCGCCGCCGAGCAGGGACTGTCCTCGATTGACGACGTTACTGTCGTCGATCACAGCCGGCATCCGCTCGTGAAAACGACGACACAGTTACAGTGAACGCGGTGGTCCGAATCCCCCGTTCATCCCACTTCTACGGCTATTCACAGCGGGATTGGGTTGTGATAGCAGGTACTCATTCGCAGCGTGTCGGCTAGCGGTTGAATGTAACACCGGATTTTGTCAGCGAGTGGCGCATAAACCGGTGCTCAACGATCTTTTGACATTCTCCCTGACGCGAACAGATCCTGAGTTCTTTGAAATCGTAGGCCTGCTGAATCCGCTTCCCATCCTTGTAGGCCCACTTTGCGCTCGGCGCGGCGCAGAAGGTATACGCATTCGGTTTCGAGATGACGACCCACGCATCGAACAGTTCACTGTACTCGACGCCGAGCGATTCGAAGTGCTCGTTCCAGTAGAGTTCACCAACGCTGTTGTGGGAATCCCACCGCAGCGTACAGGGGTGATTGTCCTCGGTTAGCTTGTTTGAGGCAGCCCGCATCGCTGCCATCCGCTTGTCGTGGGTGGAAAACACCGTTGCATTGCTTGGCTCGGATCGAAACTCCCTGACGAGATACTCACCATCGGCTGGAAACACCTCGACGGGCTGTTTGCAGGGCGGAAAGCCAACCTCGCCAACCTCGTCGATCTGATCCGGAACTGGGGAGCTATCCCGGTCAGTTTTCACAGTGCTACTTACGCCGTCCGTGGCACTCTTTGTTCGACTGGATCCCTGTGGCGGCCTGCCTGTATCGGCTGGCGGCTCTTTGGAGCCAACAGGCGCGAGAATACTATCATTGGTGGTGGTACGCCGCGTGCTGCCGCCGTTTGCTGTGGTCCGCGGTGCGGGGACATCGGCGATTGCGGAGGCGAGATCACGGATCGTCCGGTAGCGATCCTGCTTGTCGGGGGCCATCGCCCGCGCGATCACCTGATCGAACTCGTCTGGCAGTTCCTCCCGGTGGGTGCTCGGTGGTTCGGGCCCGTCTGTGGCCGCGTTAGAGATCTCGATCCGGCTACCCGTGTACGGTGGCTCGCCAACGGCCATCGCGTAGATGATCGCGCCGATCTGGTACACGTCGGTCATTGAATCGGGTTCGCCAAACGTGTCAGGATCGAACTGTTCGGGGGCGCTGAAGGCGGCCGACAGCCCACTGTCGTCAGCTGATTCTAGTGGTCGCCTTGATGTCCCCCAGTCGGCTATCTTAGCGACATCCCACTCTCCGTCTGGTGTCGACCGAAACAGCACATTTGCCGGCTTCAGATCGAGATGCGAGATTCCCTCGTAGTGAGCGAGTTCGACGCCGCGACAGACACAGGTGGCAAACCAGCGAATTTTGGGGATAGGAAGACCAGTAGATTCCTCCAGACGATCAGCGAGCGTCCCGCCGTCCATGTACTCCATAGCGATCCACGGGAGCCTATCGCCGGTGTCGACGATCCCGACGAGGTGCTCGTACTCCGCGTACAGCTGTTTATGTCGCTCTCTGTAGTCGAGCTGTTCCCACGTTTCCGCTTCCTGCAGGAACTCTCTAGCGTCATCTGCGGGCAGTGTTTGCGCTTCATTTGCGGGTTCCTTGACAGCGACGCATTCGGGCGTTTCATACCCTTTGACAGCTGCTTTGTACACAGTCGCGTGGCCACCGTCGCCAAGTTGCTCGGTGATCGATAGATCGTCGTATGTGAGTGACCGGCGGGGTGGACTCGCCACAGCCGAAACGTCCGGCCTGTGCGAGGGTGGCATTACATCCAACAGGTGACCAGCTGGTATAGAACTTATTCAGCACCGCGCGAGGTGATAGAATATTTTAATTATTATTCCATTTTTCATTTATACATCCAATATTTTCCAAATAAACACGGCAATATGGGTTCATAATTCTAACAGATTATTCTAATTGAATGTTTAGAAATATACAAACCATTCGCGGCGTTATAGAAAAAGAACCACCCGGCCGTCTGGCCTTTCGTGGTGTATACATCGAAAATGTCGGTACAAAGCCAGAACGACGAACCAACAGTGGTCATCGTTGACGACGAGGAGCGGGTGGCGAAGTGTTACAAGCTCTTTATCAACGACAGGTATGAGGCGCATATCGCAACAGGCGGGCAGGAAGCAGTCGACACGCTGACCCGTGAGGTAGAGGTGATATTACTCGACCGCCGGATGCCCGAGATGCACGGACACGAGGTGCTTGATCACATTCACGCTGAAGACTACGACTGTCGTGTCATCATCATTTCAGCGCTGGACCCTGATATGGAGGTTCTCGACTACCAGTTTAGCAAATATCTGAAAAAACCTATCGTCAAAGAGCAACTGCTCGATACGATCGAACAGGTTCGGATGCTTGACCGATACGAGACGCTGCTCACCGAATACTATCAGGCCGTCGAAAAATACAGCATCATGCAATCCGAATTCACCAGTGCCACTCTGGAAAACAACACGCAGTTTCAGGAACTCGAGGAGGATATCAGCCATCTGCGGGCGGAGATCGACGAGACGCTCAGTGTATTCAACGAGACAACTGAACGCTTGCTCCGGGGCGAAGACATCCCGGAATAGACCGCCCAACGATGACTCATACACTGTACCATCCGTTTCTCCGTGAGTCGTAGTTCGCTCTCTGCCGACGGAATCATTTACATCTATAAGGCCAGCCGGACTATGTATGTCTATGAGTCATCGACTCCTGTTGCTTGGCCCGCCCGGTGCCGGAAAGGGAACCCAGAGCGCGCGTCTCGCCGACGCGTTCGATCTCGAACACATCACGACCGGCGACGCGCTCCGAGAGAACAAGGATATGGAAACCGAGTACGGCACCCCGCGGGAGTACATGGATGCAGGCGAACTCGTCCCCGACGGACTCGTCAACGAGATCGTCGAGGCTGCCATCGCCGATACCGACGGCTTCATCCTCGACGGCTACCCGCGGAATCTCTCACAGGTCGAGTACCTGGACGGGATCACCGATCTCGACGCCGTCGTCTTTATTGATGTTGGCGAGGACGAAATCAT
>KI543219.1:267902-269132 GCA_000496215.1 uncultured archaeon A07HN63 | reverse complement strand
CGTGACCTGCTGGCGGCCGACGACACCGCGACCGTCGCCGAGGTCATGAGCCACGACATCATCGTCGCCGACCCCGATATGAGCGTCACCGACGCCGCGCGGGTGATTCTGCGGTCGGACATACAGAAGCTTCCGGTCGTCGACGACGAGGGCCGACTCACCGGCATCATCTCGAATACCGACGTGATCCGGAGTCAGATCGAGCGGGCGACCCCTGAAAAAGTGGGCAAACTCCGGCGGACGCTGACCGAACTTCACGGTGTCGAGATCGAGCAGGAGCGCCGACAGGTCGAACTGGCCCATCTCGTCCCGACACAGGAGCAGGTCTACGCGGACGAACTCGATGGCCGGCGGTACGAACTCGAACGCGGGCTGGCCGAACCGTTGGTCGTGATCGACACCCGCGACGGCGACGCCGGTGGGCTGTATCTGGCGGACGGCCACCACCGCGTGCTCGCGGCCGACCAGCTGGATATCGACGAGATGGAGGCCTACGTCATCACGCCCGAGAAACGGATCGAACTCGGGATGGCCCAGACCGCCGCCGAGCAGGGCCTCTCCTCGATTGACGACGTGACTGTCGTCGATCACAGCCGGCATCCGCTCGTGAAAACGACGACACAGTTACAGTAACGCGACTGCAGGCGTCGACCGAAGTGCAGCACCACGGTTACAGGGCCCGACCGGTGTCGCTGTCCGGCTACAGCTGTGACCGTACGCTGCCGACGGAATCATTTACATCTATAAGGCCAGCCGGCGTGAGTCTGTCTATGAGCCATCGACTCCTGTTGCTTGGCCCGCCCGGTGCCGGAAAGGGAACTCAGAGCGCGCGTCTTTCCGACGCGTTCGATCTCGAACACATCACGACCGGCGACGCGCTCCGAGAGAACAAGGATATGGAAACCGAGTACGGCACCCCGCGGGAGTATATGGATGCGGGCGAACTCGTCCCCGACGGACTCGTCAACGAGATCGTCGAGGCTGCCATCGCCGACACCGACGGCTTCATCCTCGACGGCTACCCGCGGAATCTCTCACAGGTCGAGTATCTGGACGGGATCACCGATCTCGACGCGGTCGTCTTTATCGACGTTGGTGAGGACGAAATCATGCGCCGGCTGACCGGCCGCCGTGTGGACCCCGAAACGGGTGACGTGTACCACACCGAGTTCGACATGCCTGACGACGACGAGATCGCCGACCGCCTCGAACAGCGCGAGGACGACACCG
>KI543219.1:255377-267801 GCA_000496215.1 uncultured archaeon A07HN63 | reverse complement strand
CGACCGACGACGATGCCGCCGAGGGCGACGACCCGCTGGTGGCCTGTTACACGCCGAACGGGAGCGCGGTCTGTCTCGGCACGCTCGTCGGCGATCCCGACGCCGACAGCGGTCTCGTGGTCGATCTCGAACGGGTGTTGGTCTGAGCCGATTTCGTCGATTCAGTCCATCCAAACCACCCGACACAGTCGGCGACGACGACCGAAACAAAGGTGTTAAACAATCGCCTCGCGTTTCCGTGGATGCGGGACTGTGGGGTAGTGGTATCCTCTGCGGATGGGGTCCGTAGGACCTGAGTTCGACTCTCGGCAGTCCCATTATATTACTCACAGACCGCATCGGATAGCAGTCGGAACTGTCGATACTTCACCAGACGGCAGCTATCGCCGGGTCCACGCGTCTGACGCCACCGAAATTCACGCCGATGTCGACGATTCAGCTGCGTCCCCGACCGATTTCGTGAGTTCGACCTCGATTTCCACCGACTCGTAGGGGACGTGCGGCTGTTTTGCGCCGCCTTCCTCGTGGAAGTGGACGATGCGATACTCGTTGAGGAGCTGGAGGTCGTCGTGGACCTGTCGCACGTCGCGGTCCAGCCGGTCGGCGAGGGCGCGCATGCTTTCGGCCGGCTCGTCCATCAGGCTACGCACCAGTTCCAAGCGACGCGGCGTGAAGATCCGCTGGAGCCGGCTGGCATCCTGAAAGTTGACGACGTGGGGAACCGATTCGCCATCTTCCCACCGTTCGGCACGATCGAGCGTGCGCTCCTTGTGCTCCGCAAACGGCTTTGACGTGATGCGAAGCGTCGCGGGGTACTCGGCGTCTTCGGGCGGTTCGTGGGCGTGATCAGGCGAATTCTTGCTCATGGATGGTTTCGACCTCGGTGAGGAATCTATCGATGTGTGATCGCAGCCCCTCAAACTCGATTCCGTCGACCGTGCCCCGGTAATGGCGGTGGTGTCGCCCGATGCCGTGGGCGTCGTTCGCGTTGTCGTACCGGAGGATTTCTTCGTCGGCCGGCCCGAGGTACTGGAAGCTGTACTTCAGTCCGCTCGGGAATGCCTCACTCTGTGGGACATCCTACACGAGGGCTTCCCACCGGTCGCCGGCCGAGTACTCGTCGTCGGCCTCGAAGATTTTCGTCGCCGGCATGGGCCATCTATGTTGTCCATGTAGGACAACGCGGTGGTCGCCAATAATCGTTGTGGTGGTCAAACAACGACTCACCGGACGGTCTCGAACTAAAGGGTTAACTGCCGGCCGCGATAGCCCACTGGTATGGAAGTCGAGCAGTATATCACGAGAGAGGAAACGGAGCTATCGCCGGCGGTCGTCGTGACGACGGTGCTGTTGATCGCGGTGTTTGCCGTCGGCCTGCTCGTCCAGCTCGTCGGCACTGCCCTCTAATTACTCGCGGGTCGTATCCGCATGCGAGCGAACCCATAGCTCGCCGATCCGTGAGAGCTTCGTCCGGTAGGATTTGCCGATCTCCTCCTGTTCGATGTATCCCTTTCCGCCGGGGCCGAGGCGGTCGACGTTGTAGATGACCTTCGACCGGAAGCTGTCGGTGTACTCCTCGTTGAGATCCGTGGCGATGGCCTCGGCGAGTTCGCTGACGGAGTCGAACTCGCCGTGCTCGCCGAGCGTGAACAGGATGAGTTCCTCGAAGGGTTTGACGCTGGAAAACGAGGCCACCGGGAGTTCGACGATATGCTGGCCATCGATCTCCTTTGCGCCGATCGTGCTCCCGCGTTCGTCGAACTCGGCCAGGAGTTCGGTCGTGCTCTCCAGCCGTTCTTCGACGCGCTCGCGGTCGAAATCGTCGGTTTCCAGCATGTCGCCGAGCAGTTCGCGTTCGGCGCGCAGCTCCTCGGCCAGCTCGGTTTCGAGATACTTCTCCGGGGCGGTGTAGTAGGTGTGAATCCGCTCGCGGTCCTCCTGTCGTTCGACCATCACCGAGTGGGCCGCCGTCGCAAACGCGAAGCTCACCGGCCGGGGCATCGAGCAGATGTTGACCCAGACCTCCGCGCCGCCGTCGAGCTGGTCGTTGATGAGTTCGAACGCACCCTCAAAGGCGGCGTCGTAGTCGTAGACGTCTTCGAGCCGAATCCGGTCGGTCTCGGCGCCGAGCAGGCTCTGAAAGTCGGTTTCGAGTTTGGAGGCGAGGTTGCGGGAGTACTCGACGTTGGCCTCGCTGCCGACCGCGCCCTCAAGCAGGATCGCCCGATCCACGTCGAACTGATCGCGGATCAGCGGCGCGATAAGTCGGTCGTAATCGAAGCCGACCGGGACGATGTGGGTCTGCATACGATCATCTACTGTTGTCGAGGTGTTAAGCCTTCGAGTTCTATACCCCGCCCGTCGACCGTACACTCGTCCCCGGTGACAGGGCGGTCAGTCGGCCGAAAGACCCTCGTAGGCGGTGGCGTCCTCGGTGGCGCTGGCGGAGGTCAGCGCCGAGGCGGCGACGGTCAGGGCCAGACCCAGACCCATCCCGACGACCGATGGCTGGAACCCGCCGAGGCCTGGGGCGAACGGGAGGACGTAGCTCTCCGGGAGCAGGGTCGCAAGCGCGGCCAACAGCCGGATGACTGGCACGGACTCGAACACGCCAAACGGCAGCACAGAGAGGGTGTAGAACACCTGGCTCCCGACGACCCCGGCGTACATTCCCGTGCGGGTCGTCCCCTGCCAGTACAGTGCGACGACGATTGGCAGCGCGAGCTGTGCGAACCCGCCGAAGGCGGTGTCCCCGATCTCGACCAGTGTTGCGGGCTGGAACAGGCTTAGCCCGAAGGAAATGAGCGCGATGGCGACGACGCCGGCCTGCCCGACCAGTGCCTCGCGACGGTCGGTGATGCCGGTGGCGACCTGTCGGTAGACGTCGCGAGTGAGGTACGAGGAGCCGGAGAGCAACATCGAATCGCTGGAGGACATCATCGCAGCCATCGCGCCGGCGACGACCAGTGCCGCGAACCATGCGGGCGTGTACTCGTTCAGCAACAGCGGGAGGATGTTCTCACCCTGCTCCGCGACGATACCGAGTCCCTGCGCCCACGCGCCGAGCATGAACGCGGGGACGAACAGCAACAGGACCAGTACGGGCCAGAGCACGAACGTGCGCTTGAACACCGTCTTCGACCCGGCAACGAAGAACCGCTGGTTCACCTGCGGGAACATCGTCACGCCGAACGCGATGGACACCGCCGTCGAGATAATGAACGCGGGCGAGTACAGACCGCCGCCGAGCGAGAGGAACTCGGGATTGCTCTCGGCGAGTGCGCTCGTCGCGGCCGAGGGGCCACCGACCGCCGCGAGCACCCAGGCGAGCGCCAGCCAGACCATCCCGAGCATGAACACGCCCTGGAGCGTGTCCGTCCAGGCAACGCCACGCATCCCGGAGACAGCGACGTAGAGAATCATGAACAACGTGATGCCGCCCGCGCCAGCCCAGTAGGGAACTGCACCCTCAGTCAGCGCCGTCACGGCCGTTCCCGCGCCCTGCTGTTGCAGCATCACGTACGGGATCAGCCAGAAGAGGCTGATGCCGGCAACGAGAACGCGCAGGCCGACGGAGCCGAAGCGGTCACCGAGCATCTCTCCGAGGGTGACGTACCCGTTGGCCCTGCCGACGAGCCACTGCTTGTAGCCGATGACGTACCAGAGGACGGCGAAGATGACGCCATCCATCAGCCCCATAACGAGAATCCACTCGGGGCCGGCATTGTACGCAAGGTTCGGGCCGCCGAAGAACGTGAACGCCGACAGGAGCGTGGCGAACGTCGTGAACAGCAGCACGACCGTGCCAAATGACCGACTCGCCAGAAAGTAGTCCTCGGCGGTCCGGTCGGTGACGCGGTAGGCGACCAGTCCGACAGCCAGCGCGACCAGCAGGTAGGCGGCGATGATACCCAGCTGCAGCCCCGCGTTAGCCATCGATCTCACCGCCGTTCGTTTCGACGCCGATCCCCCAGTCTGTCCGGGTGAACGCGTAGAAGACGGTCGATATCAGCGCCAGCCAGCCGACGTGCCACCAGACCCAGATCGGGAGCCCGGCGACCACGGCACTTGACCCCCACAGGAACCACGGGACTGCGAGGGCAACCATGACGACCGTGACGAGACCCCAGCCGACCGCTCTAGCGGTACGCATCTGTTGAATACTGTAGTGTCTCTACCCATATACAAGTGTTGAAGATGAACAGAGTTACATATCGAAGAAGAAATCTTTTCAATATAGTCGGGTTCCCTTGCGTTCCGGTTGGGAATGGACCATCCTGCCGTGTTCGTTGTCGAGACCGGCGACAAGACACTGACTCTTGAAATCGATCCCGACCGGACTGGTGTGGGTTTGCATGCGTGGTGAGACGCCGAGGCGCGTACGAAGGGTCCTGTTCAGCGCTGGCTCCTCTTGTTCGCCGGTATCGTCGCCCACGGTGTCGTCGCCCCCAATGTCGTCGCCTCAGGTGTTGTCGTCTCCAGTGTCGCCGTCTCCGGTGTCGCCGTCGCCGACTGATTCATCGCCTTCCGACTCGTCAGTCTCGTTTTTTCCCTCGACCTCGTCCTCGGGAATTTCCTCGACGGTGACCACTTCGAGGGGAATCTCGCTCAGCCGCTTGCCGATCTCCGTGCGGGCGACTCGTTTGGCGTGTTCCTCCTGTTCGACGTTGAACACGTCCATCGTCAACTCAAGGGCGACGAGTGCCTCGTCGGCGACGACGTAGGCCGCCGGGAGCTCCTCGCCGTCCGGCCCGGTTGGCGACCCGATGTCGATCTCGACGTAGTTGAGATCCGGGTTCAGCAGCTCGCCGGTCTTCGAGATCGCAATGCGGACGGCCTCGTCGACGGTTTCGACATCGTACACCGAGACAGCGGCCTCGACGACAACGCGGCAGTCCATATCTGTTTCTACCCCGTCGGCAGGTATGAAAGTTCGCCCACCCGCCATGTCGCTCGAATCGGCTGCCAGCGGGCTATTCGCCGCCGTTGCGGAGATAATGAAAGACGTAGGTCTGGACGTAGCCGGCGTACTCGCCGCCGAATCGCTCGCGGATCGCCCGCGAGGTGGCGTCGTAGCTCCCCTGCTCGCAGTCGGGGTAATGGTCCTCGATAGCGGTCCGAATCCACGTGTCCAGCGGGACGGCCTCGAGAAAGCCAAGCGAGAACAGCAACACGCAGTCGGCGACCTTCTGGCCGACGCCGACAAACTGGGTCAGGTACTCGCGGGCCGCCTCGTACCCCAGCGCTCTGGCCGCTGCCGGGTCGGCCTCGCCGTCGGCGACCAGTTCGGCCGTCCGCTGGACGTACGGCGCGCGGTAGCCGAGACTCAGATCGCGCAACTCGCTCTCAGTGCGGGCAGCCAGCGCGTCGGGCGTCGGAAACGCCTGATACGTGCGGCCGTCGAACTCGACAGATTCGCCGTACTCCGCGGCGAGTCGTTGCTGCATCCCGTGAATCCGGCTCACGCGCATCTGGGCCGAACAGATAAACGAGATGAGGCAGGCAAACGGTGGGTCGCGAACGAGTCGAAGCCCGCTGTACGCCTCGAAGGCGCGGTCGATTAGCGGCTCGTCCGGTGTGTCGGCCATGATTGCCCGCAAATCGTCGTCGAGCCGCAGCAGGTGAGTGAGAATCGGGACGGCATCCGTCGTCGACTCCCACTCGATCTCGTCGTCGACCTGTCGAACGCGGACGACAGCCTGTTCGTCGGAGACGCCATCGAGCGGCGGGACGACAGTCTCGTACCACGCCTGCCCACCGTGGGCGGCGTCGGTCGTGTACATTTTCCCGTCGAGCCGGCTCCAGAGGTAGCTTTGCCCGCTTTCGACGGTCGCCTGCAGGTCGAAGGGGCCGGCAAGGTCGTCAACCGAGATAGCGCCCGTCTCCATTAGCAAAAAGGTGGCCAGCAGCGGGTTTTGGGGTTTCGATTCCCCACTCCGTGTCGCTACCGAAGCTCGATCATCGTCATCGTACCGAGTTCCTGGGCGATATCCTCGTCGAGCCCGTCGCTGGTGACTCGCCATGTCCAGTTGCCCTCGGTGGTACCGGGCGTGTTGAACCGGGCGTGGCTGTCGAGGCCGAGCAGATCCTGCACCGTGGTGAACGCCAGCACCGAATCCGATCCCCAGACGGCCTCGATAATCGACCAGTTGATCTCGCTGCCGTCGGCGTCGATATTGTAGTGCAGACACTCCCGCTGCCGGTCAGACATGTTGTTGTAGTGGCCCTGGACGGTGTTGGTGTCGTGGGTCGAGGTGTAGCCGACCGAATTTTCCGGGTACTGCATCGGCTGATGGGTGTTTCCATCCTGACACCAGTCGGCGTACTGCGGGACGCGCATGCCGGGGAAGCCAAAGTGATCCATTAGCGCGTTGAGCTCGGCATCGGGAAACCCGAGATCCTCGGCGATGAAGGGCAACTCGCCGAGGCGGTCACCGATGGTCTCGAAGAACTCGTAGGCGGGGCCGTCGCGCCACTCGCCCTCGGCCGCCGACTCGGCGTCACTCGGGATCGCCCAGTACTCCAGAAAGCCCTGAAAGTGATCGAGTCGCGTTACGTCGACCTGTCCGAACAGGCGGTCGAGCCGGCGAGCCCACCAGTCGTAGTCGTTCTCGGCGAGAGTGCCCCAGTCGTACAGCGGGTTGCCCCATCGCTGGCCGTCGTCGCCGTCGTTCGGCGGGACGCCAGCGACAGCCGTCGGGCGGTTCTGGTCGTCGAGCTGGAACGCCTCGGGACTGGCCCACACGTCCGCGCTGTCGAGGCCGACGTAGATCGGCACGTCGCCGACGAGCTCGATACCGGCGTCCTCGGCATCGTCTTTGAACGCCTGCCACTGGGTGTCGAACCAGTACTGGACGAGGGTGCGATACTCGATCTCGTCGGCCAGCTCATCGCGGGCGTCGGCCATCGCCGCCGGCTCGCGTGTGCGGATCGACTCCGGCCACTCGATCCACGACCCGCCGCCGTATTTCTGTTTGAGCGCGCGAAACAGCGCGTAGTCCTCGACCCACGGCTCGTTCTCGCGGAACTCATCGAGGGCCGCCCGGTCGTCCTCGGTGGCTGTTTCGGTAAACCGCTCGTGAGCGGTGCGGAGTTGCTCGCGTTTGTACTCGGCGACTCGCTCGTACTCGACGGCGTGGGGATCGAACTCCGGGACGGGTTCGAGATCGTCGTCGGTCAGCCAGCCGTCGTCAACGAGCCGGTCGAGACTGATCAACAGCGGGTTGCCCGCAAACGCCGAAAACGACTGATACGGCGAGTTGCCGTGTGCCGACGAGGTCGGCCCCAGCGGGCAGAACTGCCAGTACGTCTGTTCGGCTGTCTCCAGAAACGAGAGGAATTCACGGGCTCCGGCCCCGAGGTCGCCGATGCCGTGTGGCCCCGGCAACGAGGTGAGATGCAGGAAAACACCGCTGGCGCGTTCGAATTCCATATCTTGTCTCTCGGCGGCAGGGGTGTCAAACGTTGTGGTCTCGGCTTGTCTCTCGCTGTGGTATCCGAGTGAGGTGGCGAGTTGTCACAAATGACGCTCTCTCCGTGTGAGCACCAAAGGAAAATCGCGTCCAGCCGGCCCCCAAGCGGGTAGCCGGTGAACGGCGTGCCGAGCCGATCCGGGCAAGGTCGGCCGGCGAGTGTGACGGTCCGGGCAGGGCCGTCACATTGGGTGTTCAGCCGTCCGGGCAGAGCGGCTGATGAATTGCCGGTTTGTCAGAGGCACCCCGGCATATATTATGATGAAAGGAACCATCTTTATTTCACTCATTGGAAGATCAAACCAGCGCGTGATTAACATACTAATACATTTCGGTTGTTTAAATAGGATAACCGCTGATCAGGCTTCTCACCGTCGTCACCGCTGGATTCTGTTGACTGGATGATAGACCGTGGGAGTGACCGATCAGTAATTATATCCTTCACGCTGAACTATGGCATCTAACGACGACAACTCCGGTCATCGCGAGCGGTGGGCACCGATAATGGTATCTAACAACCCGACCGACGTGCTGTCGACACTGATCCAGCGAGAGGCGGTGCTGTATGCCGTCGACGTGACCGGCTGCGACAAGCGCGAGGTGACCGATGCCGTGCCAGCCTCCCGGTCGACGGTCGACCGCAGTATCCGCGAGCTGGAGGACACCGGCCTCGTGACTCGATCAGCCGACGGCTACCGGCGGACGCTGCTCGGCGAACTCCTCCTGTCCGAATACTATCGGTTCAAGGCCCAGACCGCGGAGTTGCTCTCCGCGGGGGACGTGTTCGCCGATCTGCCGCCGGAGGCCGACATCGCGTCGCCGATGCTCGACGACGCCACTATCATCACCGCCACGCAGGCCACCCCACATCAGCCGATATCGTCGCTCGGGGCGCTGTTCACCGAGGAGAGCGATATCCGACTACTCTGTCCGGCGGTGTTCCCACAGCTGATCAGAGCCGTTGCGACCGCGGCGACCGAGCAGTCGACGGCCGAACTCGTGCTCACCGAGCCGGTTGTCACCTCGCTGGTCGATAGTCACGGGGAGACGCTCGCCGCGCTCCGGGAGGCAGGAACCGAACTCAAACTCCTCGATGCGACGCCGCGGTACGGGTTCGCGGTCGCCGAGGGGCCGACCGGTTCGACCGCCGGCCTGCTGATCACCGACGACAGCGGAGCCCGGGCACTGATCAAAAACAGCGGTAGCGAGGCCGTTGCGTGGGTCACCGAGCGGATCGACCACTGGTGTTCGAAGACGACAGATCTGCCCTCACAGACGCCCGGAACGGCAGAGTAGCCCGATCCAGCACGGTCGCCGACCGGCAACACATCGCCGCGTTCGCCGTTGGCGACGTCTGGCGATGACCGCTCGTGATCACGTAACTGTCAGCGTCGACGATTGCGCGAAGCGGTGCTCGGTTGCTGTCGAGATACTCGACTGTTGTCAAGATAATCGATCTCAGCGTCTGACAGCCGTCTGTCAACCACGAAATCTTATTATCGGTGCTCACAACGGTAGGTGTATGGACGGGACTCCCGAGGAGATTACGACACTCGTTGGCCGCGAGGTCTACTCGAACGGCGGCGTGTTCGTCGGCGAGGTCGAGGACGTACAGCTTGATCTGGACGCGGAAGCAGTTTCCAGTCTCGCGGTCGGCGAACTCAACGATGAACTGTTTTCGGGCACGGCTGGTCCGGGGCAAGGCGTGTTGATTCCCTACCGGTGGGTCCGGTCGGTCGGCGACGTGGTGCTCATCAACAATACCATCGAACGACTGCAGGACCCCGACGAAACCGAGGAAGCAGCGGTCTAGGAACCGTTCGAGGAATCGCTACCGTCGACCCCCAGCTCGGCAAACAGCTTCTTGCGAACCGCCTCTTCCGTGAGTTGCAGCAGCGTCTCGCGGTTGTCCTCGCTGGCCTCGATCCCGGTGAAGATACCCAGTGGAATCTCGACGCTACCCTGTGTCGAGTGACCGACGACCTCGCCCATCTCCTCGAAGGCACCGTCGAGGATGGCCCCGATGTTGATCCGGATATCCTTCGAGCGCGCGGCGACGATGATCTCGTCGTCGACGATCCCGAACACCGCGCTCGTGGTGATCCCCTCCAGATCGAGCAGGTACTGGGCGGCCTGTTCGAGGGCGTCGCGGTCGCGGATGAACCCTGCCGTCGAGAACAGATGGCTGCCCTGCACCTCGCGGCTCTGAATCGCCTCTGCCAGCACGTCTAACGTTTCGGGTGACATCGACGGCGATTCGACCTGTTCGAGGGTATCGTGATTCGCAAAGGGGTGGAGGTACGCTGCCGCGGTCAGATCGCCGGGTGTGGTATCCCGCTTGAAATCCAGTGTCTCGGCGCGAATGCCGTACAGCAGCGCGGTGGCAACCTCCTCGTTGGGGCTGAGATCGAACTCCTGGAGATACTTCGTGAGGATCGTCGAGGTCGAGGAGACGTTCGTTCGCACGTCGACGAAGGCGGCGTCGAGATCCTCGTCGGGCTCGATGTGGTCGACGAGGATATCGATCTCGAACTCCGGCTCGTCCTCGGAGATGGTGTCGACGATGGCGATCCGCTCGTACTCGTCGAGCGACGGCTCCTCGTCGCGGGCCAGCAGCTCGATACCGAGCAGGTTGACGAACGCCCGGTCCTCCTGGTGGCCGATCTCGCCGGCATACCGGATGTCGGCCTCGACGCCGTACTCGTCGGCGATAGCCTGCAGCGCGGTCGCACTGGCGATGGAGTCGGGATCGGGGTTGTCCTGTGTGAGGATCGCCAGTCGGCCGTCGGTCGACTCCAGTAGCTCGCCAAGCTGGCGGGCGTTGTACTGGAGTTCGCCGGATTCGAGGCTGCGGAGGGCGGAGTCGGCGATCACCGCCGAGGGGTTGACCACCACGTCCGCACCGCGGTCCTGTAGTTCGTCCTCGTTGACCGGGTCGGAGGCACGAACGACGATATACTGGCCGCCGCCCTGCTCGCGGATCTCGGCGACCGCCTGCTTGCTGGCCTCGATATCCGAGGCCAACACGAGGATGATGTCGCGGTCCTCGACAGCCTCGGCGACGGAGGGCTCGCTGATGTCCTGGAGCTGTGCGTTGAGGTCCTGATCCCGGAGTGCCTCGACGCGGCTCTCGTCGTTGTCGAGGATGAGCACGTCGTTGTCCGCCTCGGTGAGTTCCTCGGCGACCGCATGCCCGACGCTGCCGCAGCCGAGAATGGCGTACGTCGACCGCGAGGAACCGGTCGTGGCAGCACTCATGTGTAGGCCAAATCAATGGTGGCGGTTACTTAATCCCGTTCGTTTCTTCATCGCCGCCGTAGCAGCCGCGAGCCGACCGGAAGCGACGGCTGTGTCGGTGACTGCCGATGCGGCCAAAGTGGTCGGTGCCCCGCCGCCGGCCGGTGGTTGCGAAAGGAAACGCCTTTGAGTATGACACGGCTAACTTGGGTGAGGGCTGATAGCTCAGCTTGGCAGAGCGACGGACTCTTAATCCGTCGGTCGCGTGTTCAAATCGCGCTCAGCCCGCTTCTGCTCCGAACAATACGTGAGGAGCGAAGCGGCTACCGATTTGAACGCAAGGAACGTAACGAGCGTGGCGAGTGGAGTGACTGAGTGTTCAAATCGCGCTCAGCCCGCTCTTTCAGCGATTGATTGAGAGTACAGAGAGCGATCCGTGTCTGTCGGGTCTTATCTCCCTACTCAAACTCGTCCAGCGTCGCGTGTAACCCCTGCCGCGATTCGGTGACGAGGCCGTCGGGCAACTCCAGCCCCAGTTCTTCGGCGGCCAGTCGGCCAACCCGGTCGGCGGCTGACGGCGTGGTGTAGACGCCAAGTCGCCACTGCTCGCGCTGGGCCGTCCGGAGCGCACTCACCAGCGGCGACTGCGCGCCGAGGTTGCGGATTTCGCCGTTAACGACCACCCGCGTCGAGGACTCTCGGATCGACGGCTCGTCGGGAATCTCGATGATAACATCGGTTTCGGGAATGTCGGCCCGGTCGGCGACCGTGGCCTCACACTCTCGAATCGCGTCGTGATCGAGATCGAGCAAATCGTCTGGCACATTCTGGAGTTCCGCCCAGACAGCGCGTTTGAACAGCCGCCGCTCGTCGTAGCGGGCGGCGAAGGCCTCCGTGGCTGGCGTCTGGCGCAGCGCAACCAGCAGGTCGTGGTCGTCCATCCGGCGCAACTCCGCGGCGTCAGTGTCGGTCGTCGCCAGCAGCCGCTCGCTGGCCCGCCGGAGCATGGCCTTGCTGATGCGGGCCGCGGGATGCATGTAGACAGTCGGGTTCATCAGCGCGCGGGCGAGCAGAAGGCTCTCGGCGGTCTGGACGTTCCCCGCTGCTAACACCAGCTCGTCGTTGACGAACGTGAGTTCCCGCAGCAATCGCTCGGTGTCGATGGTGCCGTACGGGACGCCGGTGTGGTGGGCATCTCGCACCAGATAGTCCATCCGGTCGACATCGAGTTCGCCGGAGACAAGCTGGCCGTATCGACCCTCACCGGCGACCAGTCCGGCGATGTGGGCGGGATCGAGGTCGTGCTCGCGGAGGATATCGCCAACCGCGCCGGAAGCGAGTAGTTCGTCCACGTCGTCGTGGTACTTGCCAGTCTTGCGGTACGTTAGCTCCTCGATATTGTGGCTGAACGGGCCGTGGCCAACGTCGTGCAGGAGGGCGGCCGCCCGGATGCGCTCGGCCTGTCGGCCCTCGATGCCGAGTTCAGCGAGCGCGCGATCAGCGAGGTGGTAGACCCCGAGGCTGTGTTCGAACCGGGTGTGGTTCGCCGAGGGATACACAAGCTGGACCGTCCCGAGCTGGCTGATGTGGCGCAGCCGCTGGACGGTCGGCGTATCGAGCAGGGCCTCGGCGACCCCGGTAATCTCGATGTGGTCGTGAACGCTGTCCTTGATCGTCGCCATATGGTGGCTATCTCGGCCACCTGTGAAAAATCG
>KI543219.1:246752-255113 GCA_000496215.1 uncultured archaeon A07HN63 | reverse complement strand
GAGCGAATCCTGGAGGTTAGCGAGGAACTGCTCCGGTATATCGAAGTGGCCGCCGCGCTTGTGCTCGTCGTGCTGTTCGGCATCGGCGTCTTCGATCTCGGGTTGCAGATTTTCGAGAGCGCAATCGCCGGCAATATCACCAACCCGCTCGTCGTCGTCGGGTTCATCGACACCGCACTGTTGCTGTTCATCATCGTCGAGGTTTACCAGACGGTCGTCGCCTACACACAGGAGAGCGAAACCCGCCGCATCGTCCGGCTGGTGATCTACACCGGCGTGATCGCGATGGTGCGGAAGGCGATCATCTTCCGGACCGGCGAGTACGCCAGCGAGGGCGCGGCCCTGATGGCGTCCGGCTCGTATACGCTGATCATCCTCGGGCTGGCCGCGTTGCTACTCGTCGAGCGACGAACCAGATAGCCGGCTGGTGGGATGGACCCACCGTCAGCCACAGAATTATTACTACTACTCTGTGTATGCCCAGATATGGCTCATACAACACCGGAATCGAGCGACGGCGTGCGGGATGCCACCGAGGGCTGCCATCGGCGGAACTGCGACGAGCCCGCTACGTTCGTGGCCATCGAACGCTATCAGGAGGAGACGGGCCACGGGCCCGTCGAGGCGCGGGCCGAACTCTGTGAAGCTCACGCCGCCGAGGAGAGCCCGGCGAATCTCGACGATGCCTACGAGGATTACGTGTTCCGCGTCGAGCCGATTGCTGACGCCGAGTAACTGACCCGCTGTTTCGCGCTGGTCGCCCGTGACGCTATTCGAGGACGACCAGCACGTCGCCCATATCGACGCTGTCGCCCTCGCCGACCATGATCTCGGTGACCGTTCCGCCGCGTTCGGTGACCACGTCGTTTTCCATCTTCATCGCCTCCAGCACGCAGACCACGTCACCAGCGGCGATCTCGTCGCCTGCATCGACATCGACCGAGAGGATCGTCCCCTGCATCTCGGCGGTGACGGTGTCGCCACCCTCGACACTGACCGCGCTCTCCTCGTCGTCGCTTTCGGCCTGCGGCGGCCGCTCCATGCCACTGTTACCGCCGCCACCGGCGTCAATCGAGTCGACATCGATTGCCGGTGCGTCGTGGGCCTCCAGCCCGACCTCGAAGCGCTTGCCGTTGACCTCGATTGTGTACTCGCGTTCGGTTGTCTCATCGTCGTCGTCGCTCTCCTCGCCAGCGTCGCCATCGGCGCTATCGCCGTCGCCCCACTGCGAGACGGCCTCCTCGATCCGGTCGTGATCCAGCTCCTCGTCAAGATACTTCGTCGTGTGCTCACTGTTCGAAAAGGCCTCGTCGGTCAGCATGAGGCGGTGGAAGGGGATAATCGTCTGTAGCCCCTCGATATCGAACTCGGCGAGCGCGCGCTCCGAGCGGGTGAGACACGCCTCGCGGTCCGCCGCCGAGACGATCAGCTTGGCGATCATCGAATCGTAGTCGCCGCCGATGGCGTCGCCCTGCCGGACAGCGTCGTCGATGCGGACGCCGAGCCCGCCGGCGGGATCGTAGGTGTCGAGCGTTCCGGTCGCGGGCTCGAACTCCGCGGCGGCGTTCTCGGCGTTGATCCGGAACTCCATGGCATGGCCGTCGAAGGTGATATCGTCCTGTGCGAAATCGATTTCCTCGCCGGCGGCGACCCGGAGCTGCCACTTCACGATGTCGAGGCCGGTGATCTCCTCGGTCACCGTGTGTTCGACCTGAATCCGAGTGTTGACCTCCATGAAGTAGAATTCGCCATCCTTCAACGAGGAACTCGACGGTGCCGGCGTTGGTGTAGCCCGCGGCGTCGACGCCGCGTTTGGCGGCTGCGCCGATCTCTTCGCGCAGGTCGTCGTCGAGAATCGAAGAGGGTGCCTCCTCGATGACTTTCTGGTGGCGACGCTGCAGCGAGCAGTCACGCTCGCCGAGATGGCGGACGTTGCCGTGTTCGTCGGCGAGAATCTGCACCTCGATGTGGTGGGGCGCTTCCAGATATTTTTCGACGTAGACGGAGCTGTTGTCGAAGTATGCTTCGCCCTCACGCTGGGCGGTTTCGAACTGTTCTTCGACCTCGTCCTCGCTGTGAACGACTTTCAGCCCGCGGCCGCCGCCGCCCCCCTCGGCCTTGATGGCGACGGGGTAGCCGTACTCGTCGGCGACGGCGGTGATCTCCTCCACCGAGGAGACGGGGTCGGTCGTGCCGGGGACCACCGGCACGTCGGCTTCTTGCATGAGGGCCCTCGCGTTGGTTTTCTCGCCGAGAGCTTCCATCGCGTCGGGGTCGGGGCCGACCCAGATGAAACCGCTGTCGACGACGTTCTGGGCGAACTCGGCGTTTTCGGCCAGAAAGCCGTAGCCCGGATGGATCGCGTCCGCGCCGGCCTTGGACGCGGCTTCGAGGACGGCCTCCTGATCAAGATAGGAGTCGGCGGCGCGTGCAGGGCCGATGTTGTAGGCCTCGTCCGCGTAGCGCACGTGGCCCGCGTGTTTGTCGGCCTCGCTGTAGACAGCGACGGTCCGGACGCCCAGCTCCTCGCAGGCACGCATCACCCGGACCGCGATCTCACCGCGGTTGGCAACTAGGACCTTCCTGAACATTCTTGACCCTCTTTTGAGCGAACGGTTACGTGATTCTATCGGTCGACTTCGAGCAGATCAACAGCAGGAAAAACAGGGTGACAGCTGCCAGCCGGTTAGCGCATCCGTTCGAGCTTGTCGAGCTGGTCGTCGACCAGTTCGTCGATCTCCTCGGTCGCGCTATCGATCTTGTCGGCATTGCTCGCGGTCTCGTCGATCATCGAGGCGACGGTGCTCGCGCTTTCGGCCTGCTCGTCGGTTGCCTGGGCGATCTCGTCGACGCCCGCGGACACCTCGCCGACCGCCTCGGTGATCTCGTCGAGACTGGATTTCGCCTCGTTGGCCCGGTTCATCCCGGCCTCGACCTCCTCGACGCTGGATTCCAGCGTCTCGACCGCGCCGGCGGCGTCCTCACTCACGCGCTCGACGGTCTCGTCGATGTCCTCGGCCTGCTCGCGTGACTCCTGTGCCAGCGATTTGATCTCGTCGGCGACGACCGCGAACCCCTCGCCCTCCTCGCCGACGCGAGCGGCCTCGATGGAGGCGTTCAGCGCGAGCAGGTTCGTCTGGTCGGCGATCTCGTCGATCACGTCCGCGAGGTCGGTGATCTCCTCGACACCCTCCCGGATCGTGCGAATCTCCTCGACGGCCTCCTCGGTGGCGGCCTGAATCTCGTTCATCGCCTCGACGACCTCCTGTGTTGCTTCCTCGCCCATCTTCGCCCGTTCGTCGGCTTCGTCGGCAGCCGAGGCGACCTCGTCGGAGGAGGAGGCGATCTCTTGGACGGCCGCGCTCAGATCCGACACCTCCGCCGAGACCTCTCGCATGTTGCCGGACTGCTTGGCCGCTCGCTCGGAGATCTCGTCGATCCCATCGGCGATCTGTTCCGACGCGGTATACACCTCGGTCAGTGTGTCGCCACCGCTCGCTACCTCTTCGGTGTCTCCTTCGAACTGGAAGTCACCGTTCGTATCAATATCTGGCTGATTAGCTGTCATTAGTAGACGATAGTGGGGGAAGGTAATATAAGTCGGGTTTACGGTCGTGCTGTTGATACGTTGTCAGAACCGATCCGACCGACTCGCCGCCCGCCAGCCATCGCCGGGTGCCGACGACGGTGCGCGGTCGCTCTCGATCCCGACCCCGGCCAGCCGCCCGGAGAACCCCCACGACCGGCGACTCGACGCCTCGCCGTCCTCGTCGCCAGCGGCCGCGGCTGCTGCGGCCGCGGCGGTTCGCTCGTCACGGTAGGCGGCGATGGCGACCGCGATGGCGGCGGCTTCCTCGTCGGTCGCGTCGGCCGGGAGGTCGTCAGTGTCGAGCGAGAGATCAGCCATACTCAGATCGGAATGTTGCCGTGTTTCTTCGATGGTTTGTCCTCGCGTTTCGACAGCAGCATCTCCAGATCGTCGATCAGCCGCTGGCGCGTCTCGCCGGGTTCGATCACGTCGTCGAGGAAGCCGCGGTCCGCTGCCGTGTATGGGTTGGCGAACTCCTCGCGGTACTCGTCGATCAACTCCTGCCGTCGGGCCTCGGTATCGTCGGCGGCGTCGAGTTCCTCGGAGTAGAGGATGTTGACCGCGCCCTTCGGCCCCATGACGGCGATCTCGGCGCTCGGCCACGCGTAGTTCACGTCGCCGCCGATGTGTTTCGACGACATCACACAGTACGCGCCACCGTAGGCTTTCCGCGTGATGACGGTCAGCAGCGGGACGGTCGCCTCGGCGTACGCGTAGAGGAGTTTCGCGCCGTGGCGGATGATCCCGCCGTGTTCCTGATCGGTGCCGGGCATGAAGCCGGGCACGTCCTCGAAGGTGACGATGGGGATGTTGAATGCGTCACAGAACCGGACGAACCGCGCGCCCTTCTGTGAGGCTTCGATGTCGAGCGTCCCTGCATTCACGCGGGGCTGGTTGGCGACGACGCCGACCGACCGGCCGTCCAGCCGGGCGAAGCCGACGACGAGATTCTTCGCAAAGTCCTCGTGGACCTCGAAAAACGAGCCCTCGTCGACCACGTCGGCGACGACCTCGGTGGCGTCGTACGGTTTCTTGGGTGCGTCGGGGACGATCTCGCCGGCCGTCTCGGTGCGCCGCTCGGGGTCGTCCCACGGGTCGACGCGGGGCGGGTCTTCGACGTTGTTCTGCGGCAGGTAGGAGAGCAATCGGGCGATATTGTCGAGGGCCTGTTCCTCGCTGTCGGCGGCAAACTGCGCCGAGCCGGAGGTCGAGGCGTGGGTGACCGCGCCGCCGAGCTCCTCGAAGCTGACCTCCTCGCCGGTGACAGTTTCGACCACGTCCGGCCCGGTGATGAACATGTGGCTCGTCTCCTTGACCATGAAGACGAAGTCGGTGATCGCCGGCGAGTAGACCGCGCCGCCGGCACAGGGGCCGAAGATCCCCGAGATCTGTGGGATAACGCCGCTGGCGTCGACGTTGCGCTGGAAGATATCCCCGAACCCGCCGAGCGCGCCGACGCCCTCCTGAATCCGCGCGCCGGCGGAGTCGTTGAGCCCGACAACCGGCGCGCCGACCTCCATCGCCTTGTCCATCACCTTGCAGACCTTCTCGGCGAAAACCTCGCCGAGCGAGCCGCCGAAGACGGTAAAATCGTGGGCGAAGACGAAGACAGTTCGGCCGTTGACCTCACCGTACCCGGTGACGACGCCGTCGGTCAGGAGCTGCTGTTCCTCCATCCCGAAGGTGTGGTTTCGGTGGGTGCGGAACTGGTCGAACTCGTGGAAGGTGCCGTCGTCGAGGAAGTAGTCGACCCGCTCGCGGGCGGTCATCTTGCCCTTGTCGTGCTGTTTGGCGATGCGGTCCTCGCCGCCGCCCTTCCGGGCCGTCTCGCGCTTGTCGCGCAACTCCTCGATGCGGTCGTCCATCGTCACTGCGGACCACCCGAATGCATTGCCCGAAAGGTTGGCCAGCGGCATAAAAAGGATTCCGACAATGCGAAACCCGGAGTTCGACAGTCGTCGAACTTCTACCCCGTTAGGCCTCGCCGTAGACCGGGACCGCCGCGCCGCTGGTGACGCTCGCGGCATCCGAACAGAGGAACTGCATCACCTCGGCCACGTCGGCCGGATCGACCCACTCCTCGCTCGGCGTCATCATCTCGCGGTTCATGGGTGTGTCCAGCACGCTCGGCATGACGCAGTTCGCCCGCACGGTTCCGAGATTCTCCTCGGCGATGGTTTCGGTCAGCAGCCGAATCCCGGCCTTCGTCGACCGGTAGATCCCGTCACCTTCGCCACCCTCCAGACTCGACCGCGCCGAGACGCTGACGATTGAGCCCTCGCTGTCCTGCAGGTGGGGCAGGGCGTGTTTCGAGGCGAGGAACATCGTCTTGAGATTCACGGCGAACAGCATGTCGAACTCGCTCTCGTCGGTCTCCTCGATTGGGTCGCCGCCGCGCCACGTCCCGGCGATATTCAGGAGGTGGTCGATTCCGCCGTGGTCGTCGGCGATGGCATCTATCGTGTCGGCGACGGCGTCCTCATCAGTAAAATCGGCCTGATAGAAGTCGATATTTGCCTGTGGTTCGAGGAGCGCATCGTCGTCCTCGATGTCGACGATATCGCAGGCGGCGACGGTTGCACCCGCGTTGGCGAAGGCCTCGGCGACCGCGCTGCCGAGCGCGCCACAGGCTCCGGTGACAACGGCGACACGATCCGTGAAGTCGAATTCGACTGTCATACGCGATATGTCGGCACCGAGCAACATAAATCGATGCCAACCGCCGCCGACCTGCAACGCGTTGTGGTTACGGTGTGATGACCAGCTTGCCGAGGAAGCTCTCTTCGAGGACGGCCCGCTGGGCCTCGCTCGCGCCGTCGAGATCGTAGCCCGTGGCGATCCGGATGTCGAGGTCGCCCGACGCCAGCAGCGACGCCACCGCCGATAGCGGCCCCCGCAGGTCGGGCGTGTTGAACATGCTCATCAGCGTCAGTTGCAGGTCCTTCCCGCGAGCGGCCGCCGACTGCTCAAAGCCGACTTGTTGTTCCTTCTCGCCGATGCCAACGACCCGGCAGCCGGTGGCGGCCACGTCGGCGTCGAACTGGAGATACTCGTGCATGCGGTGGTCGAGAATCACGTCGACCCCGCCCTCGCTGGCCTCACGCACGGCGTCGGCGAGGTCGTCGCGTCGGTAGTCGAAGACGGCATCCGCGCCGAGATCGGTGAGTTCGTCGTGGTACCCCGGGCTGGCGGTCGTGATCACCTGTGCGCCCGCGGCGGCTGCGAGTTGGACTGCTGCGTGACCGACGCCGCCCGACCCGCCGTGAATCAGACACCGGTCGCCGAGCTGGAGGTCGGCGTGGTCGATGAGTGCGCGCCACGCGGTGACGGCGGCGACACCTGCCGCGCCGGCTGCGACGGTGTCGACCTCCTCCGGTAGCGCGACGACTCTGTCGTCTGGGATCGCGGCGTACTCAGCGTAGCCGCCGTAGTGGTCCTTGCCGATGCCGGTGGCCATGGCGCTGTCGCCCTCGGTGAACCCGGTCACGTCGTCGCCGACGGCAACCACCTCGCCGGCGGCGTCGATGCCGGGGATCATCGGCAGCGTGAACGGCTCGTAGGAGCCCTCCCGAAAGTAGGTGTCGACAGGGTTGACGGCCGCGCCGTGAACGTCGATCAGTACCTCGTCGCTGGCCGGTTTGGGCTGCTCGATTTCGTCTACCTGCAACACGTCGGTACCACCGTGGCTGTGGAATCTGACGGCGCGCATAGCTGGATCGAGGGTCGGCGGGCGAATAAACGCCGTGGCGGGAGCGCGTCGTCCGGCTCGCCGGCGGCTCAGCCGAGGAAGTCCGGCTCTTCGCGCCTTTCGGCGCGCTCGGTTTCGAGGTGGTCGATGAACGAATCGAGTTCCACGTCCTGCTGTTCGCGCTCCTTGCGGTCCCGCACCGAGACGGTGCCGGCCTCGGCTTCGTCGCTGCCGACGACGAGCATGTAGGGAATCCGGTCGTCCTGTGCTTCGCGGATTTTTCGGCCGAGCGTCCACGAGCGGTCCTCGATATCGACGCGGAAGTCGGCGTCTTCGAGGTCGTTTTTCAGGCGGTGGGCGTAGCCGAGTTCGTCGTCGCTGATCGGGAGAATCCGGACCTGTTCGGGCGCGAGCCACAGCGGGAATTTGCCGTCGTAGTGCTCGATGAGCACCATGAAGAACCGCTCGAAGCTGCCGTAGAGCGCGCGGTGGATCATCACCGGGCGGTGGTCCTCGTTGTCCTCGCCGGTGTAGGTGAGGTCGAACCGCTCGGGCATGTTGAAATCCAGCTGGACGGTTGGGCCGTCCCACTTGCGGCCGAGGGCGTCAGTAAAGGCGAAGTCGATCTTCGGGCCGTAGAACGCGCCGTCGCCGGCTTCGAGGTCGTACTCCATATTCGCGCTTTCGAGGACGCTTTCGAGTTGTGACTCGGCTTTCTCCCAGATTTCGTCGCCGCCGACAGATTTCTCCGGGCGCGTGGCGAGGGCGACCTCGTAGTCGAGATCGAATGTCTCCAGCACGTCGTTGATCATCGCCATGATGTCGTTGACCTCCGACTCGATCTGTTCGGGAGTACAGAAGAGGTGGCCGTCGTCGATGGTGAACGCCCAGACGCGGGAAAGCCCCGAGAGTTCGCCACGCTGCTCCTTGCGGTAGACCTTGCCGTTCTCGGCGTAGCGCACGGGCAGATCGCGGTAGCTCCACGAGTTCTGCTCGAAGATCGTCGCGTGGCCGGGGCAGTTCATCGGTTTGAGGCCGTACTCCTCGTCGTTCACGTCGAGCAGGAACATGTCGTCGACGTAGT
>KI543219.1:234012-244166 GCA_000496215.1 uncultured archaeon A07HN63 | reverse complement strand
AATGGACGCCTCACTGGACGATATCGCAACCACCATGCACGCCCATCCGACATTCCGGAAACACTCGTTGAGGCGGCGAAGCCGCACAGGCAAAGCGATTCACGTCTATTGAACCACAACCGTTAGGCACGCTGACCGCGAAAAGATGTGTGGACGATACCGTTGAGTGGCTGCGCTCCCGACCGAACTACGAGGGCCAGATCGTCGCCCATCGAACTCTTTCCGAACGTGAGGCCAGTTTTGCTGATATCGACCTCGAATCCCGTCTCGACTCCGCGCTCGCCGACCGCGGAATTGACAACCTCTACGCCCATCAGGCCGAGGCTATCGAGGCGATCCGTGACGGCGACAATGCCGTCATCGCCACCGAAACCGCCAGCGGCAAGAGTCTCGCCTACACCGTGCCGGCTTTCGAGCGCGCGATGGACCACGGCGGCCGAACCCTCTATCTCGGCCCACAGAACGCCCTGATTGCCGATCAGGATGACACGCTCTCCGGTCTCGCGCACGACCTCGGCTTCGGCAGCCGCGTCTCGGTCAACCAGTACACCGGTCGCCTCTCCGATAGCGAGAAACGCGACGTGCGAGACCGCCGGCCGACAATCCTGCTGTCGAACCCGGATATGCTACATTTCGCGCTGCTGCCCTATGCCAACCGTCTGTGGGAGTGGTTCTTCTCCTCGCTCGAAACCGTCGTCATCGACGAGATTCACGGCTACCGCGGCGTTTTCGGCACGCAGGTCGCCCTCGTCCTCCGGCGACTGAACCGAATCTGTGAGCGGTACGACAGCGACCCGCAGTTCGTCTGTTGTTCGGCGACAATCGGCAACCCGGTTGAACACGCCGCTCGCGTCACCGGCCGCGAAAAAGATTCCTTCGCACTGGTTGACGACGACACGAGTGCGCGCGGGCCGCGCCACTGGCTGCTGTGGAATCCACCCGAGTACGAGAATCCACAGCGCGGTCACGGCTCGGGTCGCCGGCGGTCGAGTCACACCGAGTCGAAATCGCTGTTCGTCGATCTCGTCACCCGCGACCTCCAGACACTCGTCTTTACCCGCGCCCGGCAGGCCGCCGAGCAGTATGCCACCGAGAGCAGCGACGAACTCCGCAACCGCGGCCAGCGCGATCTCGCCGGCAAGATCCGGGCCTATCAGGCCGCGCTCACCCACGACACCCGCCGTGAGATCGAGGCCGACCTCCAGTCCGGCGACCTCCGGGGTATCTGGAGTACGAACGCCCTCGAACTCGGTGTCGATATCGGCGGCCTCGACGCCGTCATCCTCGATGGCTATCCGGGCACGCGAATGTCGGCCTCACAGCAGGCCGGGCGCGCTGGCCGCGGGACTGATCCCGCGCTCGTCACTTTCGTCGGCGGCGAGGACCAACTCGACCAGTACCTGATGAAACACCCCGACGAATTCTTCGAGGCCGACCCGGAGCAGGCCATCGTCGATCCCGAAAACCGCGAGCTGCTGGCCGATCACGTTGCCTGCGCTGCGGCCGAAAACTGGCTGTCGACCGACGACGAGGCCCACTTCGGCGACGATTTTCCAGAGGTTGTCACCGAGTTGGTCGACGAGGGACGGCTGGATCGCCGCGAGACGAAGGACGGCATCCGCTGGCTCCACGACGGCGATGGCAGCCCACAGCACTCGATGAACCTCCGAACTATCGGCGACCGCGAGATCGATCTTCTCGACGCTCGCAGCAACGACGTGATCGCTACGCTTGGCTTCGATGACGCCATTCGGGACGCTCACCGCGGCGCGATCTACCACCAGCAGGGTCAGACCTACGAGGTCAGCGACCTCGATCTCGACCGCGATGTCGCCGAACTCCAGTCCTCGTGGGCCGACTACTACACGCAGGTGCTCTCGGAGAAATCGGTCGTCGTCAACGACGAGATCGACGCGAAATCACTCCCGTACGATAGACCCGATGACGGTGGCGACGAAGCCACAGAGACCGACGCAGCAGCGACCGTTCACTTCGCGGACGTAACCGTCACCGAGGAGATCACCGGTTTTCAGCGAAAGGATCGCCGCACGGGCGAGGTTATTGGTGAGGAATCACTCGATCTCCCCGAAACCACGCTCCGGACGAAGGCGCTCTACTTCACCGTCCCACCAGCCGTCGAACGCGACCTCCGCGCCGAGCACTCCGACTGGGAGTTCAACGGTGGTATCCACGCAGCCGAACACGGGATGATCTCGTTGTTCCCGTTCATGCTGCTCTGTGATCGCGGCGACATCGGCGGGCTGTCGATCCCCCATCACCCGCATACCGAGCGGGCCACCGTCTTCATTTACGACGGCTACCCCGGCGGCGTCGGGCTTACCGAGGCCGGCTTCGATATCGTTGAGGAGTTGATGACCCGAACCGCACGGCTGATCGACGACTGTGACTGTGCCGACGGCTGTCCGGCCTGCGTCCAGTCGCCGCAGTGCGGCAACGGGAACGAACCACTGTCGAAACCACCGGCTGTGACGCTTCTGGAAGAACTGACCGCGACAGGAGAGACAGCGAACCAGTCTGACAGCATTTCGCCGCAAGATTGAGGTATTACAGGAAGTATTACTACGCATGAGCAAGTCAACACGTGTCACGGACAAGGGTCAGGCGACGATCCCGAAAGCCCTCCGTGAGAAATACGATCTTGAACCCGGCGACGAGGTGGTATGGGTGGATACTGACGACGGAATCGTGGTGAAAAAACGCACGCAGGGGAGTGGCCGCGGCATGCTTGTTCCTGACGATACCTCTCAGGAGACCCGAGACGAGATTGCCTCGGAGCTGGCGACCCGACTGCGAACCCGCCGTGACCGAAATTACGAGGACGGGTAGATGGAGTCGTATACGGCCGACGCTGTCTCGATGCTTGTGTATCTCGTCGATGCCCTCCCGAACGAAGCCGACCGGATGTTCGCCAAGGCTGAAGCGGGGGAAGCGGTGATACAGGCCCCGAGTACAGCACTCGCCGAAGTGTTGTACTCGGTCGGCCATGACAAGTCGGTTCGGGGTGTTTCACTCGCGGGCACCCCGGAAGACGCCAGACGGGCGCTGGTCGAGAACGGCCCCATGTCGGTCGCCCCGGTTGACGACGCGGAACTCATCGAGTACGCAAAGCTCGAAAGCGAATTCAGCATTCACGATGGGTTGATCGTCGCCAGTCATCGCAGTCGTGGGACGGATGCGATCATCACGACTGACAGCGTCATCGCCGCCGCCGACTATCCAACTGTCTGGGATTGAACCGGTCAGCAACAACCGACACCAGAAAAACTGCTCAGCAACGGCCGCCAACGCGCCGTAGTTTACTCGTCTTTCTGGTCGCTGTCGTCCGTGTCGTCAGCGTCCTCGAAGTCGGCGTCGACGTACTCGTCGCCCTCGCCGTCGGCACCGCCCGCGCCGCCTGCGCCGGCACCCTCTGGGCCGAAGCCACCCTCAGGCCCGCCCGCGCCGCCGGGACCGGCCTGTGCCTGCTGGGCCTGTTGTTCGTACATCTGCTTGCCGATCTCCTGCAGTTCTTCCGAGAGGGTCTCGGTGACATCCTGCAGTTCTTCGGTTTCGGCATCCTCGTCTTCGAGCACTTCCTCGACTTCCTCGATTGCGTCCTGAATGTCGGCTTCGAGGTCGTCGTCGATCTCTTCTTCGTTCTCATCAAGCAGGGATTCGGCGCGCTGGATCGCGCCCTCGGCCTCGTTGCGGGCCTCGATCCGCTCGCGGCGTTTCTCGTCTTCCTCGGCGTGTTCTTCGGCTTCCTCCTGCATGCGCTCGACTTCCTCATCGGAGAGGCCTGCGCCGCCCTCGATGGTGATCGATTCGGCGTTGCCCGAGCCCTGATCCTCGGCGGAGACGTTGACGATGCCGTCGGCGTCGATGGAGAACTCGACCTCGATCTGTGGGGTGCCGGCCGGTGCTGGTGGAATCCCCGACAGCATGAACTCGCCGAGCAGTTCATTCTCCTCGGCGATCTCGCGTTCACCCTGGAACACGCGAACCTGCACGGAGGTCTGGTTGGCTGCGGCGGTCGTGAACACCTTCGAGGCGTCGGTCGGGATCGTCGTGTTCTTCTCGATCAGTCGCTCGAAGATGCCACCCTTGACCTCGATCCCGAGGCTGAGCGGCGTCACGTCGAGCAGGACGATGTCGTCGACATCGCCCGCGAGCACGCCACCCTGAATCGCCGCACCGAGGCCGACCGCCTCGTCGGGGTTGACGTTCTTCTTCGGCTCTTGGCCGACGAGTTCCTCGACCTTGTCGGCGACCTGCGGCATCCGTGTCGACCCGCCGACGAGAATGACCTCGTCGATGTCGCCTGTTGACTTGTCGGCGTCGTCGAGGGCCTGTTCGGTCGGCTCGACGGTTCGCTCGATCAGGTCTTCGGTGATGCTCTCGAAGGTTGCTCGCGTGATCGACGTTTCGAGGTGAACCGGGCCGGAGTCGGTTGCCGAGATGAACGGCTCGTTGATGTTGGCCTCCTTCCGCGAGGAGAGCTCGATCTTCGCTTCCTCGGCGGCTTCCTTGAGTCGCTGGAGCGCCTGTCGGTCCTCGCGGAGGTCGATCCCGTGTTCGTCCTCGAACTCGTCGGCGAGGTGGTCGATGATCGCCTGATCCCAGTCGTCGCCGCCGAGATCGTTGTCACCGTTCGTGGCGACCACGTCGTAGACGCCGCCGCCGAGTTCCAGCACGGACACGTCGAACGTGCCGCCGCCGAGGTCGTAGACGAGAACGGTCTGGTCGGACTCGTCGTCGAGGCCGTAGGCCATCGACGCGGCGGTCGGCTCGTTGACGATGCGTTCGACCTCGAAGCCGGCGATCTCGCCGGCGTCTTTCGTCGCCTGTCGCTGGCGGTCGTTGAAGTACGCCGGCACCGTGATAACGGCTTTCTCGACATCGTGGCCGAGGTACTCCTCGGCGTCACGTTTGATCTTCTGGAGGATCATCGCCGAGATCTGTTCGGGCGTGTAGCTCTCGCCGTCGACCTCAACCTCGTAGTCCTCCTCGCCCATGTGGCGCTTGATGGACTCGATGGTGTCGTCTGGGTTCTGTACTGCCTGATTTTTCGCCGGTTTGCCGATCAGTCGCTCGCTGTCATCGTCGAAGGCGACAACCGACGGGGTCGTCCGGTCGCCCTCGCCGTTGACGATGATCTCCGGGTCGCCACCTTCCATCACTGCGAACGCGCTGTTCGTGGTACCAAGGTCAATACCGATAATCTTCTCACTGGCCATGTTGCACCAAACTACCGGCTTGGGTCGGTTAAACGTTACTAGACACGGCGACACACATGTTACATCAAATTCGCCGCTGTATTGCGATTACAGGGAAAAATGAATTCGAATGGTCGGTGTATTTAAATGAACCGCAAACGCACCACTAACTCTCTTGCCGGGGTGGTGGCCCCTCATCATATTGCTCAGTCGTCCTTGCTGACCGTGACCCGCGCCGGCTGCAGCACCTTGTCGGCCATCTCGTAGCCCTGCTGGTAGACATCGGCGATGGTGCCCTCGGGCTGATCGCTGTCGACGCGCTGCATGACCTCGTGGCGTTCGGGGTCGACCTCGCTTCCTGCCTCGGGCGAGATGAACGTCACATTTTCCTCGTCGAGCACGCGGTCGAAGGACTCCAGCGTCGACTCGACGCCCGGCCGGATGTCGGCGTCCTCGTCCTGATCGAGCGCGCGAACGAGGTTGTCACGAACCTTCGTGAGCCGTTCGACCAGATCCTCGGTCGCTCGCTCCTTCAGCTGTTCCTGCTGTTTCTCGGTCCGTTTCTTGTAGTTCTTGAAGTCTGCCCGCGCCCGTGAGAGCTTTTCAGTTAGCTCGTCGATCTCGTCGTCTTTCTCGTCGACCGCAGCTTCCAGCTCCTCGATTCTGGACTGTAGTTCAGTCGCCGGCTTGGTCAGTTCGTCGTCGCTCTCGGTGATTCGGGTTACCAGTTCGTCCACGGTAGCATCCTCGATAGCTTCGGTCTCGTCGTCTTCGCTCTCGCCATCCTCGCTCTCGTCGGCCTCGCTTCCGTTGCTCTTCTTGCCTTCGTCGCTCGATTCTGGCGATGCCGACGCGTCTACCTCCTCAGATACGGCGTCGTCACTTTTGCGGTCGTCGGCGTCGTCGGGCGCAGCGTCCGTCTCGGAGTCCGATTCCTCGACCGCTGCTGCGTCATCACTCATAGGTGAGACGACGCCCTTCGGCGGCTTAAGAGTTCAGAACCCTACTGGTACATTCTGATCGGCTCGGCGCGGCTGTTCTCCTCGCTGGTCTGTTGGACCCGCTTGAGTAGTTGCTTCCGCGCCTGTTCGATCTCTGCGGCCTTGTCGCTCAACTTGCTCGTGTCGACATCGAGATCGGCAATCGGCTCGATGCCACGTTCGATCACGGCCGTGGCCGCATCGGGATCGGGGAACTGCGGGTCAGATTCGACGACGAACCCGACGGCCGTGGTGTCGTTCTCGACGGCGTGGGCCAGCAGCGCGCCGGTCGGCCCGGAGACGAGGCCGGTCTCGGCGGGCGTCTCGATCCCGACGGCCTCCAGCCGCGCTGCGCCGCCGCCGGCACCGACGCCGTAGAGCGCCGGCTCGGCGTCGACCTGTCGCGGCAGCCCGGAGATGTAGATCGGCAACACGTCTTCTGCCTCGAACCAGCCGGTCACGCAGTCCGCAAAGGCGGTGGCAGCCTTCGGCTTGATCGGCACGTCGCTCTGCAGGGCGAGCAGGTCGTGGTCGGTGTCGACGTAGAGACGGACGGGCGTGACCAGTTCGCTGTTGTCGGTCTGGTAGGTCGTGACCGGCGGGATGCCCTCGCAATGGACGTTCGCCTAATGATCTATATCGAGGTACTCGATCAGGTGATCGACGACGATCTTTCCAACCAGCCCGACGCCGGGGAACCCCTCGACGAGCGTCGGACTGTCCAACGATACGTCGTCCAGACGGCGAGCAATGCGGGCCATACCGGACAGACACCCGCAACCCACCTACTCGTTGGTGTGCGCCGGACTGCTCACCACGACCGTCTGCCAGAGCGAAACCAACAAACCCGGAGCCGCGAAACCTGGCGCATGAACCCCATAGAGCGGTACGCCCCGCTTGTCGACGACACTGACGCCTTCTTTGCGGCCTGCGAGCGACCGCTGCCCTCGGTCGTTCGGGTCAACACGATCAAAGCCGATCCAGAGCGCGTCCGGCGCGCTCTCGACGACGAAGGAATCGACTACGAGCCGGTCGACTGGTACGACGGCCTGCTGCGACTCTCAGATGGCAGCCCGGGCACCAACTGGCCGTACTTCACGGCTGGCTGCACGGACAGGAGGAGGTCTCGGCGGTGCCCGCGCTCGCGCTCGATCCACAGCCCGGCGATCGGGTCTGGGATAGCTGTGCCGCGCCGGGCAGCAAGACGACCCAGCTGTCGGCGATGATGGACGACCGCGGCGTCGTCGTCGGCAACGACAACAACCTCGGGCGGCTCTCCTCGCTGCGGCACAACGCCGAGCGCCTCGGCGTCACCAATCTCGTCGTCACCAAACAGGACGGCCGCAACTACTCGCTCAAGCCGTTCGATTTTGATTCCTTTGACCGCGCTATCGTTGACGCGCCCTGTTCTTGCGAGGGGACGATTCGAAAAAATCCGACGACGCTGGAGGAGTGGACGCTGGAGCACGTTCACAGCGTCGCCGCCGTGCAGAAGGGCATCCTTTCGCGGGCCGTGCAGGCGACCAAGCCCGGTGGGACGGTCGTCTACTCGACCTGTACGTTCGCGCCGGAAGAGAACGAGGCCGTCGTCGATCACGTCCTCGAAACCGAGGACTGCGAGGTCGTCGACCTCGACTGCCCGCTCGATTCGGTTTCCGGCGTCACCGAGTGGGAGGACGACAGCTACGATCCGAGTGTCGAGCGGACCCACCGAATCTACCCACATCTCAACGACACGGGCGGGTTCTACTGTGCGAAACTGGAGGTAACAGCATGAGCGACGACGCACCAGACGAGCTGACGGCGAAACTGACCTCCGCGAGAACGTCGGCCAGCAGTTCGGCCGGCTACCCGCCACCGACGCCGACCGCGAGGTCGAGGGCCGCGCGACGCGCGAGGCAGTCCTCGATTTCTTCGCCGACCGCTTCGGGGTCGATCCCGCCGTCTTCGACGACTTCACCTTCTGGGAGAAAGGCAAGGGGAAGATCTGGATCTTTGCCGACGACGCGCCGAACCCGATTACGGTCGAGGGGCTCGGCATGACCGTATTGCGAACGCGACAGGAGCACTGGAAACCGACCCAGAGTGCGATTCAGCGGTTCGGCGAGCACGCGACGAAAAACGTCATCGAACTCGACGGCGAGGCGGCGGCGACGTTCGCCCGCGGCGAGGATCAGGAACTCGACTGGGAGGGCGACTGGGGGTATCTGATCGTCGCTCACGAGGTTGGGGTCGGGCCGGAGGGCCGACCAGTGCGAGACGGCATCGCCGTCGAGCGAGGCGAGCGCGAGCCAATCGGCGTCGGGCTCTACGTCTACGGCGAGCTACGGTCCAGCGTTCCGAAGGGGAACCGCGAGGACCTGTCGCCGCTGTAGCTCTCAGTCACTCCGTTCTTCGAGCGTCCCGCCGCTGAGTCCGTCCCATGCGACGCGGTAGCCGACCGCCGACAGTACCGCACCTGCGTCGGTGACGCCGTACTCCGAGATGATCGCCTCCGCCTCATCGAAGCCGTCGCCAACGGCGAGTTCGGACTCGATTTCCGTCAGCACGTCGGGGCGGATGAGCCACTGCCCGACGCGGGTATGCTCCGGGAACGTTCGTTCGTCGATCACGTCCGTCGCAACGCCATGCTCGGCGGCTACGTCGCCGAGTTCGATCACGTCGGCGTCGGGACGGAGTTCTGCTGGGATGTCGTCGCCGGCCGCCGCGGTGAGGTCAGCCTCGTACTCACGCAGTACATCGACAACGTCTTTCACACGAACCGTGCTGGAGTAGGGGATCGCGCGGTGGTCTTCTGCCTCGATTTCCTCGCCGACGCCCAGCGACTCGTCGACGGCGACGATGAGTTCCACGTCCTCGACGCTGGCCAACTGTCCAAGCTTCTTTTCGACGTACTCCGGCGTCCAGAAGCCCATCACCTCGAAGTAGACGCGAAAGTCGGCATACTGGTAGTCGAAAGCGAAGTCCGGGATCATCACGCTCGCGCCGGTTTCGAGGAGGTCCGGTTCGCGCCTGAGTTCCCAGTCGAGGTCCAGTGCCTCGAACCGGGCGGCGAAGTCGCTCTCGACGCCGCTGTCGTAACTCGGTTCAACGATTGGATCGACCCCGGCACCGATACGTCGCCAGCGCGGAGCGTCATCTCGCGTTCGGTGCCGTGATCGTCGACGGTCGCAGTCAGTTCCCACTCGCTTGTGGCTGCAACCGACCGCAGCAACCGGGCGAACGCCGTCCCGTATCGTCGGGTGCGCTGGAAGAGGCGATCTGGCCCGGTGACGACGACCGTGCGTTGGCCGACAAGCGGGCCGTCGTTGTCGTTGTTGTCGCTGCCGTCGCCGTTGTCGGCGTCGTCGCTAACACCGTCATCGGGTTGTTCGATCTCGTACATTAACCCCAGCCGCTTGACCGCCGTAATCAACGCCCGCGGGTCGTCACTTTTCACCCGAACCTCGGTCGCGTCGAACAGCGCGGTCTGGGCTAGTGAGAGGTTGTACTGCTCGATGAGTTTGTCTGGGTCCCACCGACAGTCGAAGGCCGCGAGTTCCTGATTGCAGTCGCGGTCGGCGTACAGCGACGATTCAATATTCTCTGAGTCGACTGCGAGATCGTCGGCTGCCTGCGCGATGGCATGCTCGCGTTCACTCTCGCCCGCGACGCCGACAGCTTCGGCGGCCTCGAAGGCGACACGCCGGGCGCGTTCGGGCGGGAGCGGCGCGACCGTCTCGAAGTCGGCCTCGCGGTCGAGCAGCGCGGCGAAGCCGCGAACGAGCTTGAAGTCCTCCTCCTCGCGTTCGATGGCGTCGACCGCCTCGTCGAGCGTCCCCCGCTGTTCGCCGACGTGGCCCTGATAGGTTCCGATGAGTTTCGCAGCCAGCGGACGGCTCTCCCGGCCGATGAACTCCGGCCGATAGCTGCCACTGCGGCGGGAGACACGGAGGAGGTCCTTCGTCAGCACGGTGGC
>KI543219.1:229774-233992 GCA_000496215.1 uncultured archaeon A07HN63 | reverse complement strand
TCGCGGTGGCGGTCGAGAATCCGGCCGAGTTGGCGGCGTTTGTTGTCGGCGTTCATCATAATCTCGCGGGCGCGCTGCTTGGCGAGCAGGGCTTCGCGGGCCTGTGGATCGTTGCCGGAGCGTTTGACCAGCTGGAGGTAGTCGCTCCCGCTGGAGAAGGTGATGTTTGAGCTGCGGACGTAATCGACGAACGTGCCCTGTACCTCGTCGTACTCGGCGCGCTCCTCGGGGGTGAGTTCGACCTCGATCCGTTGAATCTCGTAGGGCGCGAGGTGGTCGCCCGCCAGTTCGTCGGTGTCGATGGTGTAGACGCGAGAGCCGACGAGGTCGGCAACCGTCTCGTGGGCACCATCGGGGCGTTCAAACGTCGCTGTCAGGCCCAGCCGATCCGGCGCGGCCAGCAAGCGGGCGATGTCCTGATAGCCTTCCGCGCCGAGGTGATGGACCTCGTCGAAGACGACGAGCCCAAAGTTGTCGCCGAGTTCGTCAGCCCGCAAGTAGGCCGAATCGTAGGTCGCCACGGTCACACGTTCGACGCGCTGCTCGCCGCCACCGAGCCGGCCGATGGGGGTGTCGAACTCGGTTTCGAGTTCGCGTTGCCACTGCTCCAAGAGGTCGATGGTGGGCACGACGATGAGAGTCGATTCGTCACAGGCGGCTATTGCGGCCAACGCGATCACGGTTTTACCCGCGCCGGTCGGCAGTTCGAGGACGCCGCGGCGGTTGTTGTCGAGCCACGCGTCGAGGGCGTCCTGCTGATACTCACGGAGTTCGTAGCTCGTCGCCAGCGAGACGGGATCGGTGTTGAGAACGGTGTCATCGACATCCGCGTCGACAGCCCGGAGTACGTCGCGGATCGCCGCGTAGTGGTGAGCCGGCGCGCGGGCCGTCTCGCTTCGCGGGTCGGCTTCGACCCCCGGCAGGCTATCGAGGGCGGGATCGCTCTCGCGGTCGCTCTCGATGTGGAGCGTGCCGTCCTCGAAGCCGAGCGTAATCGTCACGGTCGGCAGTGTGGTGGCGGACAGTAAAGTCGCTCCGGTGGTGGATTAACCATCAAGCTGGTCGCGGAGTAGCGCGACGTAGGGGCTGGCCTCCCAGCTTCGATGCGAACCGATGCAGCTGAGCAGCTGTCGCACGTCCGCGGTTGACATGTGACCGGCGCGGGCGTATTCGCAGATGAGCCGCGGTGTCGGAACGATCCGCGAGTCGCGGAGTGCGGCGTGCACCAGCGCGAAGTTGGTCCCGCCGAACTCATCGGTCAGAAAGCCGTCGACACTGAGGCTGTTGGCAAGAACGATCCCGTCGGTTTCGCCATCATCAAGCCCAAAATCGGGTCGCTCGTCGGGTGTTTCGGCTTGGTCGTAAGGATCAACCACGGTGTAGTGACCGTCAGCAGCGAGCACGTTGCTGGCTGCCGTGCCGTGGATGTCGTCGTACGCAGTCATCGCGTCAAGTTCCGACCGGACAGCTGTCGGCACTGATACTGCACACGATGTCAGCACGTACTGAAGTGGATCGGGCAGCGTCGACGAGACGCTGGCGTCTGCCCGCGGCACCGCGAGACTCACGAGCGCGCTGGTGTCGGCGACAACAGTCCGCAGCCGCGTCTGAGTCGTCATTCCTCGTCGGCCTCAGAAGCGTCGCCCGCGTCGTCAGCGTCGGCTGCCCTATCATCTCCGTCCGGGTCGACCGAGATGGCCTCACTGTCGTAGATATCTTCATCGGTCGGCCCGTCGAGATTCAGCGGTTCGCCGTCGAGATCACGTTTGAGCAGTCGCAACCGCTGGGCGGTTTCGGTGCCGACGAGCTGTTCGGCAGTCTCGAAATCCAGCTGTCCGTCGTAATACTTTCTTGCAACCAACTTCTGAAAGCTGTCGCTGTCGGCTCTTTCCTCGATATATTTGCGGATCGCCTCGACGAGCAGATCGGTACGATCCGTATCGAAGAGGTCGGCAATCGCGTCGAGCCGGTCGACGAGGTACTCCGGCGACTGGAAATGGACACGCTGCGGGTCGTCGCTCGTGCTCATGATGTGTCTGTTTTGCACACATGGGCCTAAGACTGTCGGTGGTTGTGCACAACTTGCACATCAGTTGTCGGCCTAAGCCTCAATCTCCTCGCCGACAAGCTCTGTCGCCTTCTGCACTTCCTGGATCGAACTCAGATACCCCGCGCCGACGCTGGCTTTCAGAGCTTTGGCCGCGCCGCCGGTCAGAACCTCGGGTCCGACCTGTGCGACCGCGCCGTCGCCGACCGAGACGATCCAGCCCGGCACGTTGAACCGGAACGGCGTGAGTTCGGGTTCGAAGCCATCGCCGCCAGCCAACTCCCACTCGACGAGTTTGGCGATGTTTTCGGCGGCCGGGTTGGCAGCGCGAATCGCCGCGGACGCGCTGGCAGGGACTGCTTCACCGTTGGCGTCGACAATCCGGGCGGTGTCGCCAACGGCGAACGTCGAGTCCGTCAGCCGGAGGTCGCGCTGGACGACCGGCCGGTCGCCAGCCATCGCGTCGGGGCCGGCGATCCCGCCCGTCCAGACGAAGAGGTCGGCGTCGAGGTCGTCAGTTTCGCCCGTCCGCTCGTGTCGTGTGGCGACCGCTGTGTCGGTCGCTTCGGTGACGGCCGTCTCGGTGTGTATTTCGATATCGCGCTCGCCGAGTTCGTCGGCGACAGCGTCCTGAAAGGCCTCGGGAAACACGGGCGCGACGGCATCCTGTTGTTCGAGCAGGGTGATGTCGACCCGCTCGCTCGCGCCCTCCTCGCTGGCGAGGGTGGCCAACTCGCCGGCAACCTGCACGCCGGAGAGCCCGGCGCCGCCAACGACGATTGACGCCGGCTCGCCGCTGTCGAGGAGGTCGAGGGCCTGCTCGCGGATCGCCTCGGCATCGGCGACGGATTTGAGCGTGTGGCCGTGTGCTGCCACGCCGGGCAGATCGTAGAACGCGGTTTCGGACCCGAGACAGAGCGCGCCGTAGTCGTAGGCGAGCGTTTCGCCGGTATCGAGCGTGACCGCGCCGGCGTCGGTATCGACGCTCTCGACGCGGGCGGTGATGACCTCCGCACGGTCGAACAGCGACTCCAGCGGGACCTCGATAGCGTCGGTGATCGAGGGCCGTCTGATCACGCGGTGGACCTCGTGCTGGACGAGGTGGGTGTCGGATTCGTCGACGATGGTGAGGTCTGCTTCTGGTGGGAGGGTATCTTCGAGTTTGCGGGTGAGGGTGACGCCAGCATAGCCGGCACCGAGAACAACGACATGCATACCTGTAGTTTGGCGGCCAGCCGAATGAACGTGCTGTTCGCCTAGTCGTCTGCCGGCTGGCTGGTGGGACTACCAACGCGGTCGGCCTCCGGCCCGAAGGCCGATTCGAGCAGCGCGGGCACGTCCTCCGGTTGCACGTCGGAGTACCACTCGTCTCTGGGCTGGATCGCAATCGCCGCGCCGCCCTCGCTACAGAGCCCGAGACAACCTGTTTCGGCGACCGACACCGACGACCAGAACGCGTCGCGCTCGCGGAGCCACTCCTTGACCGCAGCCAGTGTTTCATCACCGTTGGCGTCGGCACAGCAGTCGTACTCCTCACGGTTGTTCGTACAGACGAAGACGTGCGAATCGAGTCGATCACGGTGTTCGGCGGTTCGATTCTTCATGTCGAATTTGGTTGCGGCGAATCGCTTACTGTGGTTTCGACCCCGCTTCGTCGCTGCAGCCAGCCGAACGTGCCGGCGATCAGCAGCCAGATCGAGCCCTGACTCAGCACGACCATCGCCCGGTAGGCGGTGACGAGTTCGGCCGACAGCTCGGGATGCCGCACCAGCGTCGGCGCGACCGCCGGGAGGACTACCACGGCGGCGACGACAGGCGCGATGCCGCCAGCGACGGCCAGCCAGCGGTTCCGGTCAGCCAGTCGGTTGTGAGCGGCCACACCACTCGCAGCAGACCAGCGCGCCGAGACCGACGAGGCCACCGTACAGGAGGAATCGCGTGTCGGTGCCCAGCACCTGCTCGGCACCGGGCGCAAACGGCGGCAGTACCAGCCACGGCACGGCCGAGATCGTCAGAAACCCGCTGCCGGCGAGGACGAACCGGCGGGCTGTCGAGCGGCCCGGCAGAGCCGGTTCGAGAATGTAGAGACCGATCCCGAAACAGCCGCCGAGGAACACGGCCCACAGCAGTCCGCCGCCGACGCTGACGAGCGCGGTCGTCGATTCGGCGAC
>KI543219.1:223116-228905 GCA_000496215.1 uncultured archaeon A07HN63 | reverse complement strand
CGGCCGACGACGATCCCCGACGGGCGACCGTCGAGATCTCCGGCAGAGACATGTCGAGCCCGGCGGCTTCGACGAGTGCCATCGCGGCCGCGGCGAAGCCCGACGACGACGAGCCGAAACCGATGTTCGATGGGAAGGAGTTCTCGCTTTCGAAGCGGACGGCGTGATCGAACTCGGCGAGTTCGCGGACGTGATCGACGACCATGTTGATCCGCTCGGCGGCGCGACCGTCGACCGCCTCGCCGTCGATGATGTAGGTGTCCTGCGCGCCGCCTTCGGCGTCGACATCAGTGAGCCACTCGACGGTCGTCGTCGTGTTCGTCGGTGCGGTGCAGACGCTGATCGAATCGTGATACGGCAGGCGGAGTTCCGGATCACGCATCCCGTGGTATTTGACGAGCCCCTGAATCGGGTGGGCCCGTGCGGTCGCCTTCATGCTCATAGATCGGTATGGCGGCCGGTTGGGGGTTAGGCGTTCCGGATCGTCGATTACTAATCTTGGACTCCGATTGTGCGAGAGGTTGTTACGCAGAAAGCCCTCGATGCTCTCGACTCCCGCGGCTCGCTGCGCGCTTCGTCGCTCACTGCGTTCGCTCCTGCAGTGCTTGCATCGCCGGGGTTCGCCGAGAGCATCTCGCCCTTTCAGTCCGCCAGGAACGGCGGCTGGTCGGTCTGTCGCTCAACCCAATTGACTGCTCGTGTCGTATGCTGCCGGCTGTATTCGATCCGACCGCTGAACGACGACAGAACCGATAACAAGAGTTTTGGGCTGACTCGCCGAACGCTCGGGTAATGACCGAGTACACCGTGGAGTTCGTCGGAGCCGGCGAGACGATCACGGTCTCCGACAAGGAAACCATCCTGAGTGCCTGTATCGAGCAGGGCATCGCACAGGAGTACTCCTGTCGCGTCGGGATGTGTCTGGCCTGTTCGGCCGAGATCATCGAGGGTGATGTGGCCCAGCCCGCGGCCCGCGGCTTCACCGAAGAGGAACGCGAGAACTACGCCCTGACCTGTATGGCCCGCCCGCAGTCTGACCTCAAACTCGAACGCGGCGTCTACCCGCCGAGCATCGAAAACGACGCCACCAGCGGGACGGCCGACACCGCGTCGGCTGCCGACGATTAGGCTGCTTTTCGGTGCGGATTCGCTCCTATCGCCGTTACTGCGGTTCGAACTGGTGGCGAACCACATCGGCGTTGTCGTCCCACTCGAAGTCACCGCCGTGCGCTCTGACTAGCCGCTCCTGATAGGCGTCGAGATCCTCGGAACCCTCGCGCTGGGCGTCGGCGTCGGTCAGATCGCCGAGTGTCATCGACTCGACGCTCGTCACCTCGAACGTCTCGCCGTCGATAGCGAAGGTATCGCCCTCGTCAACGTACGCCTGTCCGCGTGTCATCTGGGTTATCTCGCCGGCTGCGACGGCCTGTTTGACGTGCTCGTTCGGCAGCAAGGTTTCGGGGTCGACCTGCGTCATACCCGCTGTTGTGGCCCGCGAGACAAAAACGTGGCTCGCCCCCAACCCACGGGATTCAATAGCGTTGGTCCACCGGAGTGAGATAATGCGTCAGGACCACCTCATCACCGCAACCCAGCTCTCGCGGGCCGATATCGAGGCGGTCCTCGACCGGGCGGCCGAGATCGACGCCGACCCGGCGGGGATGGCCGACCGCTACCCGGGGACGGTGCTCGGCCTCTGCTTCTTCGAGCCCAGCACGCGCACGAAGATGAGCTTCGAGACGGCGATCAAACGCCTCGGCGGCGCGACGACCGACATGGGAACGGTCGAATCCTCCTCCGTCAAGAAGGGCGAGAGCCTCGCCGACACGGTGCGCGTCGTCGAGGGCTACGCGGATGCACTCGTGCTCCGGCACCCAAGCGAGGGCGCGGCGAAGATGGCTGCCGAGTTCGTCGATGTCCCCGTGATCAACGCCGGCGACGGCGCGGGTCACCACCCGAGTCAGACGCTCCTCGATCTCTACACCATCCGCGACAACGTCGGCCTCGACGACCTCTCTATTGGCATCATGGGTGATCTCAAGTACGGCCGGACGGTCCACTCGCTGGCAGATGCCCTGACCAACTTCGACGTCCGCCAGCACTTCATCAGCCCCGAGAGCCTGCAGCTCCCCCGTAGCGTCCGGTTCGATCTCCACAACGCCGGCGCACAACTCCGCGAACACACCGAGCTTGAGGACGTACTGCCCGAACTCGACGTGCTCTACGTGACTCGCATCCAGCGCGAGCGGTTCCCCGACGAGACCGAGTACGAGAAGGTCGCCGGCGAGTACCGGATCGACGCCGAGACGCTGGAGGCGGCCGACGACGACCTCGCTGTCATGCATCCCCTGCCGCGGGTCGACGAGATCGATCCCGATGTCGACAGCCTGCCGCAGGCGACGTACTTCGAACAGTCACACAACGGCGTGCCGGTTCGGATGGCACTGCTCGATTCGCTGCTTTCGGAGGTGGACCAATGACAGACCACGAACTCCACGTTAGCAAGATCCGCGACGGCACCGTCATCGACCACGTCACCGGCGGTCAGGCCCTCAACGTGCTGTCGATTCTCGGCATCGACGGCAGCGAGGGGCTCAGCGTCTCCGTCGGGATGAACGTCCCGAGCGACCGCCTCGGAAAGAAGGATGTGGTCAAGGTCGAGGACCGCGAGCTCAGCCAGTCGGAAGTAGATGTCATCTCGCTGATCGCCCCGGAGGCGACGATCAATATCATCCGGGACTACGATGTGGCCGAAAAGAACCGCGTCGACCGCCCCGAGAGCGTCGTCGGCCTGCTCTCCTGTCCGAACCGCAACTGTATCACGGACGGCACCAACGAACCGGTCGAAACGAAGTTCGCCGTCGTCGACGAGGGCGTCCGATGTGCCTACTGTGGAACGATCATCCGCGATTCGCTGGCCGATCATATCCACCCTAGTCAGTGATTCGCCGGTTGTTCGTCACGTGAATCCGGGTTCCAGCAGTCGCTCGCGCAAAATATATACCCCCGCCGTCCGTCGATATGGGTATGTCCAAGAAAGCGAAGCTACTGGTCGTGCTCGTGGTTGTCGTATTGGCATACGCTCTCTTCTCGGGTGATACTGAACCCGTGGAAGTCAACGTCGAGGAGTAGCGCAGAGCCATCTTTTCGTGCAGTTTTCCCGCTGAGACACACCTCTTGCGAACGAACGACTTACCCACCGCGGTCCCGAACGGCGAGCCATGTACGGCGTCGTCACGCGCAACGAACCGGAGACCGAGTGGGACGAGTTTGACCTGAGCTGTTACGAGGTCAAGGATGTCTCCGGTCGCCCCTCGGAACCGATCGAGGGCGCGATCAACATGGTCTCCTGTTTCGGTGACAACGCCGCCACCACAGAGGACACCGATCTGTTACCTGTCGACGACGAGGGCCGGCCGGCGACCCGTGAGCGACCCTACTTCGACTGGAACTACGTCTGCCCGACACACGAGGGGTATCGCGAGGGCCTTCTAGAGATTATCGAGGACTGCGCAGCGACGAATGAGGACGTGCGGCTAGACGATGTCGGCTTCCCCCGCGAGGGGTACTGTCACTGCGACCGCTGTGAAGCGAAGTTCGCCGATAGCGAGTTCGAGGACTGGCAGGCGTGGCGCGCCTCCGTCATCACGGAGTTTGTCGCGGCCGCCAGCGAGCGGATTCCGGGTCGGACCTATCTCACGCTGTATCCCGATCCGTACCCGGGCCACCTCTACAAGCGGGCCGGCCTCGATCTGGATGCGCTCGCACCGCACGTCGACGAGTTCGTCGTCCCGCTGTACGATCTCGACTACGGGACGACCTACTGGCTCGAAACCCTCGTCCGCGGCTTTCGCTCGGCACTGGGCGGCGAGTACGCGGTCGACGGCGGCGATCCCGACCCGCCGCTCTCGGTCGAACTCTACGCCGTCGATGTCGATGTCGACAAACTCATCGGCGCGCTCGAGGTCGCCGAAACCTACGCGAAGGACGTGTTCTTCGGCTACGACGCAGCGCAGGCGTCGGCGACGATCCGACGGAAGAACGCCGATCAGCAGGCTGGCGAGACGTACACGCCGGACTGACGCGGGACGCTCCCTGCTCAGCTGGTGTACCAGCCGGCCCACGCGATCCAGACACACATCACCGTCGAAAACACGAGCAGAGCGAGGCTCATCACGGTTACTTGCACGTCGCTCACCCATAGGAACATCCCCCCGAAGGCGACGAGGAGCAGCCCGAAGCCACCGATCCGGGTACTCTTGAGGTTGGGGTACTCCGCGAGCCACTCTACCACGCCACCGGACTGATCCTCTGCCATTCGTGCCGCAACCAACCACGGCCGACGGCTTAAAACGACCTGTCACGCGTCGACCGGCCGTCGTCCTCTCACGGCGTGGCCTCACTGGACGTAGCTGAGATAGTAGATCACAGCGAAGCCGAGCAGGAACACCAGCAGTGCAACGCCACCGAGCGCGAACATCAGGCCGAGGCCGCCGTTGCTCTCAGAGCTATCGGTCTCACTCATCAACAGTTATTGCACCTGCGGCGGTTTAGATGGCGCGCTCGACTGCTCCCTCGCCGCCGTTCAGTGCACCGTTCGGTCGTCGCTCTCGTCGATGTCCTCGATGGGATCGGCGTTGCCGAACTCGGGCGTCGGGCCGTCGCCCGGAGCCGCCCACTCGACGGCGTTGGCGAGCACCTGCTGGATCGCCTCGTCGTGATAGACCGGATACGTCTCGTGGCCCGGCCGAAAGTAGAACACGCGGCCGTTACCGCGGCGATAACAGCAGCCCGACCGAAAGACCTCGCCGCCCTCGAACCACGAGGTGAAGACCAGCGTGTCGGGCGCGGGAATGTCGAACCGTTCGCCGTACATCTCCGCGTCGTCGATCTCGATATACTCGCCGAGCCCGTCGGCGATGGGGTGGCTCGGTTCGACCACCCAGAGCCGCTCGGTTTCGGCAGCCTCGCGCCATTTCAGCGAGCAGGAGGTGCCCATCAGTCGCGTAAAAATCTTCGAGTAGTGGCCGGAGTGGAGGACGAGCAGGCCCATCCCGTCGAGGACGCGCTCGTGGACGCGGTCGACGATCTCGTCGCGCACCTCGTCGTGGGCCGCGTGGCCCCACCACGTCAGTACGTCCGTGTCGTCGAGGACCTCCTCGGTGAGTCCGTGCTCGGGGTCGTCGAGCGTTGCCGTTCGCGTCTCGAAGCCGGCGTCGGCGAGTGCGTCGGCGATGACGGCGTGGATGCCGTCGGGATACACGTCGGCGACGACCTCGCTGTCTCGTTCGTGACGAAACTCGTTCCAGACGGTGACCTGTGTCATGTTCGGGGCAACGCAGCGGTATTGCATAGCAGTTTGGCCGCATCAGTGTGTGATAGAATCATTCTCAACCGAAAGTAGACGTGTAGATTGAGTAGTGAGATACCCACCAGATTGGATTGATTTTCGTACTGGTATGCAAGATGTAGGGCGCGTATCTTGTACACAATGTGCCACAGTGTGAGCAGATTGGTTCAGCCAGTACAGTTGATATACCAAACAATCGTTACATATAGATATTTACACGCAGATGTTCCACAGCATAATATGAACCTCCCCTCCATACACTGGTCTTCAGACGTCCGACAACTACTGTTCATCGGAACGTCGGTGCTCACAGCGATTGCTTTATCGTATGATTACATGGCAAGAGAGGGGCTATTAGATGCGTTTCTCGCTTTCATCGGAACCAGTCTGTTGCTTGCATTGATAGTGATTGTTTCCGTACTGCTGTCTGACCGCAGCT
>KI543219.1:214349-220529 GCA_000496215.1 uncultured archaeon A07HN63 | reverse complement strand
GCCAGCGCGAGCCCGTAGCCGCTGCCGCTGCTCTCGACGAAGCCGTAGGCACTCGCCGCGTTGGCCTGCAGCGTCTCGATGACCTCGTGGGCAGCATCGCTGACGCCCGACAGGCGGTCGTGGGTCGCTCTCGTCTCATCGTCGGTCGGCTGTTCGGTAACCCGGTGCTGTGGGTCGAGAATCGGCGGGCAGGCCTCGACCGAGACCTCCGACTCGTAGCCGTTGTACTCGATTGGCACGCCGAAGAAGCCCGCATAGCCGTGGGTCTCGTAGTCGCCGGTCGCCTCAATGTGGCGGCGGATGACCTCCGAGCGGGTGTCGATGCAGAACGTCAACTGCGCGTCCGGGCGACTCGACTCCTCACCTTCGGCGGCCACCTCGCTGTCGGCCAGTTTTTCGCTCTCGCGTGTGACCGTGTTGACCAGCTCCTCACGGTAGGTCGCCTCCCACGCGCTCAGGAACCCCTCGGCGAGTTCGTCGGCCGGCTCCGGCTCTCTGCTGTCGTCGTCCGCCGACGGGGCGATATCGACGCCAAAGGCGTCCAGCAGTGCCAGTCTGACCGCGAGGTAGCCCTCGACCGTGATCGGGTACTCGGACTGCCATTCGCCGTCGGCGTCGGCACGCTGCTTGATGAAACCCGTCCAGCCCGGCAGGGCGGCCAGCTGCTCCTCGAAGATCGCGTCCCACTGGGCTGCCGGATAGTCGTCGACGACGGCCTCGATGGTCACGGTCGGCGATTCCGGCAGATCGGCGACGACGCCGCGGCTTGGGAATCTCGCCGTCGTGGTCGGCCAGCGCGCGGAACGCGCCGTAGAATCCCTCCTCGCGGTTTGGCATCGGCCAGTGGGCGCGTCCCTCGTCGAGGAAGGCCGCCAGCCACTTCGTCAGGACGGCATCGACGCGGTCGGCGTCGCTCTCCTCGTCGCTGTCGACGGTGTCGCCGTCGGTGGGGTCGGCCTCGGCAATGCGGTCGAGCAGCGTCTCGGGGTCGGCTTCGTAGCCCCGCTCGTCGAGCTCCGATACGAGGATATCTCGGTCGATCTGACCGCGTTCGAGTGCCGTCCGGAAGGTGTCCGCGCAGGGGTAGCCGCGGCCACCCAGCAGGTCGGTTGCTTCCTCGACCGCGTCCGCGAACGGCTGGTCTTCGAACCCCGAGAGCGGGTTGGCCGTCACGAACGAGTGGATCGGCCAGACGGAGCCGACCGTGGTTGCCGCGCTGTCGATGCTGTCGTGAATCGTGGATTCAGTACTCATTGTAGTCCTCCGTTGTCGTCAGCAGCGAGTCCGAAACGGGCTGTGTCAGGTTCAGCAGTGCGACGTAGAGGCGGCCGCTGCCCTCGTGAACCCCGGTCTCGATGGCGAGGTAGGTGCCGACGAAGACGACGGCGATGACGCCGTGCAGCAGTGTCAGCTCCGTCGACGCCGTGACCACCGGGAGATCAGCGAGCATGAACGAGATGGCCTCGTAGACGACGGCGTAGACGATGATTGCGGGGAAGAAGACCAGCGGGACGGCCCCGTAGCGAAGCGTCGCCGACAGGTTCGTGTGCTGGACCGTGCTGCGAGCGGCGTGCAGCGTGGCGAAGGTGACGAAGAACGTGAGGAGCAGTCCGCCGTTGATGATCGTCCCCTTCCCCGTCAGGACCGCGAAGAGCACACCGCCGACGAGCCCGGTGGCGACGGTGACGGCGAGGTTGACAGGGCCGTTGTAGCCGACCGTGTGGTGGCTCGTCGTCGACGGGCTGGTGTGTTCGACCTCGCCGCCCGAGGAGAGGAACTGGTAGGCCTTGTAGAAGCCGTGCAGGATGAGGTGGGTGATCGCCGCGCCGAAGAAGCCGAGCCCGGCCTGCATGATCATGAAACCCATCTGGCCAACCGTCGAGCAGCCGAGCTGGCCCTTGATATCCGCCTGGACCGATTTCAGGAGCTTCCCGCCGAGCGCGCTGGCCGCGCCCACGCCGACGATAGCGAGCATGACCGTCGGCTCGACCGTGACGACCGGCGCGAACCGCGCCAGCAGGACGCCGCCGGCGTTGACGAAGCCGGCGTGCATCAGCGCCGAGGCGGGCGTCGGCGCGGTCATCGACGAGAGAATCCACGTGTGGAACGGGATCAGTGCCGACTGGATCATCGCCGCGACGACGAGCCCGCCCGCGGCGATGACGGCGGTCGTGTTCGGGATGCCACCGACGGCGTCGAGCGTTCCGGTAATTGTCGTCGCGCCCGTGGCCGACCACAGCACCGCGAGGCTGGCGGCGACTAGTACGGAGCTTCCCACGAAGTACCGGCGGGCGGTGCGGGCGGCCGCCTGCGCCTGCGGCCAGCCGTCGACGTGGCCGATCAACTCGGCCATGAGCAGCCCCATCGCCAGCCACGCCGCCGCGAACAGCGCGATATGGTCGGCGGCGACGACGACCATCACCGCCAGCGTGAACGCGAACACGCGCGTGAAGAACCTCGTCTGGGCTGGATTACCGGCCAGATACCGGCGCGCGTAGCTGTGGACGATCCCGCTGAAGAAGGTGACGACCGTCCACATGACGACCGTCAGCCCGTCGACGGCGACCAGTCCGTCGACCGCCCACTGCGGGTCAGTCCGGACGAAGCCGGCGACGACGGCGAGCGAGCCGAGCCACATCGCCCACACGAGCCGGGTGAGGGCAACCGGGACGGATGAGGACGCTGGCTGTATTTCGGGTAACGATCCGACCGATCTGCGCTGGGTTCCGTCTGTCATGTATTGGTTCGTCCGACCGGGTTGGACGCGCGAGGCCCGTTTGGCCAACCCGGTCGTGTCTGACCCAATGTAGAACAAACTGTGCATTAAATCCTTCTATAATACCAGTCTGTTCTTAGAAATAGTATTATAGAACATTATGGTTCCTAAAGGATATTTGAGGACGCAGTCAATCGGCGGGTGTCCGGCTGTCGGAACGCGTGAGGCCAGAACGGGGGGAGTCGGACCGAGTGGAAACACCTAACGGCGCACGCGTGGTGCCGACCGGTATGGAGACGTACGAGGGCACGATTCTCGCCGGGCGGTCCTTCGAGCCGATCCGCGGGCGGGTCATGGTCGATGAGGGCCGGATCGAGGCCGTCGAGGAGACGGCCACCGAGTCGACCGACATCGTGCTACCGGCGTTTGTCAACGCCCACACCCACATCGGCGATTCGGTGGCGAAAGACGCCGCCGTCGGGCTCTCGCTGGAGAACGCGGTCGCGCCACCGGACAGCGAGAAACACCGGCGACTCGCCGCGGCGAGCCGGGCGGAACTCGTCACCGCGATTCGGCGCACCCTCCGGTTCATGCAGCAGACCGGAACGGCCGCACACCTCGACTTCCGGGAATCCGGCGAAGCCGGGGCCGAAGCGCTCCGCGAGGCGGCCGCCGAAACGGCGACCGACGCGTTCGTTTTCGGCAGCGGGCCCCCTTCGGTGCTGGAGATCGCCGACGGCTACGGCGCCAGCGGCGCGAACGACGACGACTTTGCGGACCAGCGCGCGGCCGCTCGCGAGGCGAACAAACCCTTCGCCATCCACGCCGGCGAACCCGACGCGACCGACATCCACCCCGCGCTCGATCTGGAGCCCGATCTGCTGGTGCATATGGTGCACGCGGCCGAGGAGCACCTCGATCGCGTCGCCGATCAGGGGGTCCCTGTCGTGGCCTGTCCGCGCACGAACGCCATTCTTGAGGTGGGTCGGCCACCCCTCAGCGATCTGCTGGCCAACACCACTGTCGCGCTCGGGACGGACAACGTCATGCTCAACGGGCCGTCGATGTTTCGCGAGATGGCCTACACGGCGACGAACTTTGACGTGAGCGACCGCGAGGTGCTGCGGATGGCGACAACAGCGGGTGCGGAGATCGCCGATCTCGACTGCGGCGTGATCGAGCCCGGTCGCCGGGCGGCATTGCTGGTGCTCGACGGCGACTCGAACAATCTGGCCGGCACGGTCGATCCTGTCTCGGCGGTCGTCCGCCGGGCGACCGGGCTCGACGTGTCAGACGTCGTGCTCTGAAGCGCTATTCCCGTGCCGTAGGGCCGTTACTCGCCGTTGAACTCGCCGAACGGCGTCGTCTCGTGGCTACGGACCAGCACCTCGTCGGCGACGGTCAACCCCATATCGAGGAGTTTCTGTGCGACCGGTGTGATATCGCCGTCGTTCTCGCCAACGGCGGTCACGAGCAGGTTCTGTTCGCCGGTGACGAGTTCCTGCACCGAGACGACCCCGTCGATAGCGAGGATGTCATCGACGAGGTCGCCGCGCTCGGGGATCGAGGCGGTACAGTAGAGCAACATCCGCAGGGGGTATCCTGACTGCTGGTAGTCCACCTCGGCGCTGTACCCCTTGATGATCCCCTCCGATTCGAGGTGCTGGATGCGCTTGCGAACCGTGCTATCCGAGGTTCCGGTTCGCTCGGCGATGTCGGCCGACGAGAGGGTCCGGGCGTCCTCCTGAAGGGCGTGGAGGATCGCGCGGTCGATGTCGTCGATGGACTCCTCGCTCATGGTGGTGTTTGGAGCAATAGTGACAAAGAAGTTCGCCCGGCAGTGGAGTGAACCGATTTAGCCTGACAGGCGACGACAGAGCAGTCGCTTACGAGTTTGAGAGCAACACACAGCGACAAACTGTGTTAGTCTGCGCTCGGCGCCAGCGGCTCGGACGCGTCGGCTTCGGTGGCCTCGGCCATCGAGGACGTGATACCGTCGGCCAGTTCGAAAACAGCTTCTTTGTGATCGGTCTTGGACTTGTGGATCGACGTCGGCTTGATGCCGAGCGATTCGTACTCGGTGAGATCGAAGTCGCCTTCCCACATCTCACACTGGGTACGTACCTCGGCAAGCAGGCCGTGTAGGTGAATGAGCTCCTGCTTTTTCATGAGCACTCTGTCGTAGCGACTGGAGGGTTATAGTAGTGTCCTGAGACAAGTTACCATAGTTCGTTCTCTATACCCGACAATAGTCACAATTTATCAGGCGAAATACAGCGGTGCCACAGCAGCCACCCCGATCAGTTGACGAGGTCCTCGTGTTCGAGTTCCAGCAGCTCCTTGTATCGGTTGCGGATCGTGACCTCGGAGATGTCGGCGACCTCGCCGACCTGATTCTGCGTGACCTTCTGGTTGGTCAGCAGGGCGGCCGCGTACACTGCCGCGGCAGCCAGCCCGACCGGTGATTTCCCGCTGGTGATCGCGGCGTCCTTCGCGTTTCGGAGGAGCCGTCGTGCCTCGCGTTCGACCTCGCCGTCGAGATCGAGTCGCGAGACGAACCGGGGAACGTACTGCTCTGGGTCGGCCGGCTCGACTTCGAGGCCGAGTTCCCGGACGATGTAGCGGTAGGTCCGCGTCATCTCCATCTTCTCGACGCGAGAGACGCCCGCGAACTCGTCGAGGCTCCGTGGGTTGTTCAGCTGTCGTGCCGCCGCATACAGCGCAGCCGTCGAGACGCCCTCGATGGAGCGCCCCGGCAGGAGGTCCTCGTCGAGTGCCCGCCGGTAGATGACGGAGGCAGTTTCGCGGACGGCGTCGGGAAGGCCGAGCGCGCTTGCCATTCGGTCGATCTCGCCGAGCGCCTGCTTGAGGTTGCGCTCCTTGCTATCCCGGGTGCGGAATCGCTCGTTCCACGTCCGCAGCCGCTGCATCTTCTGGCGCTGGTTCGAGGACAGCGACTTGCCGTAGGCGTCCTTGTCCTGCCAGCCGATATTGGTCGACAGGCCCTTGTCGTGCATCATGTTCGTCGTCGGTGCGCCAACGCGGGACTTCTGGTCGCGCTCGTTGCTGTCGAAGGCGCGCCACTCTGGGCCGTGATCGACGTTGTCGGTCTCGACGACCAGCCCACAGTCGGCACAGACGGTCTCGCCGTGCTCGTTGTCGGTCACGAGCTGGCCGCTACACTCCGGACAGCGCGTTGCCTCGTCACGTTGCTGCTCCTCGGTGGTCTGGCTGTCAGTTGTCTGCTCGGTCCGATTGATCGTGGTGGGGTGCTGTGGTGTGCTGTTGCTCATTGATTTGGTGGGAGGCGCCCATCCCGGAGAGAGAAATGTATAATGTGGGTCGCTCTCAACTATTACTTTGTCCCCGAGCCAAATAAAAGTTTTGGTTTAGCAAACAAAACATTTGACGATTGTACTGCGTTTTCTACGACACAAAATATCCTCATTTGACGAACGCTATCG
>KI543219.1:199272-212667 GCA_000496215.1 uncultured archaeon A07HN63 | reverse complement strand
AGCGCCGACGACTCGCTGATCGAACGGATCGATTCCTTCGTCGCGGTCGCCGCCGCGATTTTAAATACGATCCCGCAGGACGACCCTTGCGCCCGGAGCATGTCGGCATCACTGCTGTCACAGCTACGACGCACACTCGTGTCCACCTACGAATCCGCCAGTGGGGCTGTCACAGAGCAGTCCGAGAGCGACCGACAGGCGACGACAGAGGCCGATCCGTCACCAATCGATCCGGACGCTCCCAGCCGACTCAGGTACAGCGCTCGACGACGAGATTCCCGGCACGCTCAAACGCCTCGCTCGAATCGTCCGGGGCTCGACCGTCGAGTGGCAGCCCTACTGTCCCGACCGTGACGACCAGCTCGCAACCTTCGATCCGCCAGACGGCACCGAAGTTGTCGACCGCTACCCGGTCAATCAGCCGTACGCAGCCATCGCTATCACGCACAGCGCGACGGACAACACGCATACGTACCATCCGGTCGAACCTGATCTCGACGAGTTCGAGGCTGAGTTACTCGACCGCGTTCGATCCGATATCCGCGCGCCGTTGCTGCACGCGTCGGAGACCGACCAGCCACCCGAACAGCGACTCAGAACCGAACTCACCGCGTGTCTTGAACGCTACGGCATCAGCGTCGACAACCGAACCATCCACGCGCTCTGGTATTACCTCCATCGCGATTTCCGTGGCTACGGCCGTCTCGACCCGCTCCTGCGCGACGACTGCGTCGAGGACATCTCCTGTGACGGCCACGACCGGCCGATATTCGTCTACCACGACAGCTACGCCGACATCGAGACGCCCATCGCCTTCGATAAGGCCGAACTTGACGATACCGTCGTTCGACTCGCCCAGGGGTCGGGCGAGCATATCAGCGTCGGCGATCCGATCGTCGAGGCGACGCTGGCCGATGGCTCCCGCGCGGAACTCTCGTTTGGCGGCGAGATCACGCCCCACGGCTCGGCGTTTACCATCCGGCAGTACGCCGACGAACCCTTCACACCGATCGATCTGCTCCAGCGGGGCACCTTTAGCGCGGAGCAACTGGCCTACTGCTGGCTCTGTCTCGAACACAACAAGAATCTCCTCGTCGCCGGCGGGACCGCCGCCGGCAAAACGACCTCGCTGAACGCCATCTCGATGTTTATTCCGCCGGGATCGAAGGTCGTCACCATCGAGGATACCCGCGAACTCACGCTCGCCCACGACAACTGGCTCGCCGCCGTCACCCGGGATGACGGCGACGACGAGACGGCCATCGACATGTACGACCTCCTGCGGTCGGCCCTCCGCCACCGTCCGGCCTACCTCCTCGTCGGCGAGGTTCGCGGCGCCGAAGCTGCGACCCTGTTTCAGGCGATGAACACCGGGCATACGACACTGTCGACGATCCACGGCGACTCGATCGAGACCGTGGTCAACCGCCTCGAAAGCGAGCCGATCAACGTCCCCCGCTCGCTGGTCCAGTCGGTGGATTGCCTGCTGGTGCAGACACAGCAGCGACTCGATGGTCGCCGCGTCCGCCGGGCACGCACCATCGGCGAACTCCGCGGGGTTGACGACCGAACTGACGAACTCGATTATGCGTCGGCTTTCGAGTGGGAGCCGGCGACGGACTCGTTCGCACGATACGATAGTGATCTGCTGGATTCGATCCGCGACGAGCGCGGCTGGAGCGAGGCTGCCCTGCGACAGGAGTTCCAGCACCGAGTCGAGTTTCTCCGGACACTGGCGACGCAGGACGTCACCGACTACCAGCAGTTCACCGCACTGGTCGGCGACTATTACGCCGCTCCCGAGGGTGTCAGCGAGGAAATTGTCGGTACCAGTGCCGACGCCGCCGCTGCAAACGCTGACGACACACCACACACCGCAGACCACGCCCGAACCGACCACAGCACGAGCACTGTTCGGTCAGAGTCCGAGCGCACACCGTTCGATCCAGCGGCCGTCACGAACCGGCCATGAACTGGTTGCTGACCATTGTCGGCACCAGTTCGAAAGACGACGCCGGCTGGTTGCTCCACCAGTACGGCCGGGTTCGCACTCTCGTCGATACGGTCGCACTCGCCCTCTTCGGCTGGCTGGTACCCGGTCGCAGTCTGCGACGTGACCGACAGCAGACGCTGGCGGCAACCCACGCCGCAGACCCCTACGAGGTGGTCGAAGCGCGGACACTCCTCTATGCGGTCGTGACTGGGATAATCGCTGGCTGCTGTGGCATCGTTGCGATCCCCCCGGCACTCAGATTGCTCGAGCGGTCGGTACTGCGAGCGACGGCGCTGACACCGATCCTGTCGCAATCGCTCAAGTTCGGTACGTCGGCCATCGTCGCTGGGACCGCCGCTGGAACCGTGTTGATCACCGCTGGCACCGCGATCGCCGTCCACGAATCCCGGTGGTGGTGCCTCGAACAGCGGGCAACAGCACGCGAGCGACGGATCGACGCGACACTGCCGCGGGCTGTCGCGTTCATGTATGCCCTCTCCCGGAGTGGGATGTCGCTGCCGCGAATTCTTCGGGTGCTGGCCGACAACGAGGCGGTTTACGGTGCAGCCGCCGCCGAGTTCGGCGTTGCTGTCCGCGAGATCGACGTGGTAGGAACCGACGTGATCACCGCACTGGAGGCGACAGGCCAGCGGACGCCATCGGACGATCTGGCTGATCTGGCAGCGAATCTCGCCAGCGTTCTCGACAGCAACCAACAGCTGGCACAGTATTTGGCCGACCACCACGAGCGGTCGCGGGAGGCCGCGACCGCCACCCACGAACAGTTACTCGATCGGCTTTCGGCGGCCGCCGAGGGGTACGTCACGGTGCTGGTCGTCGGCCCGCTGTTCCTGTTGACGACGCTCACGATACTCGGGCTGGTGGTTGCTGATACCACACTCGCGCTTCGTGGCATCGTCTACGTGGCTGTGCCGCTCGGTTCGGCCGGATTTCTCGTCGCGGTCGATCGACTGGATACAACATACGAATCATCAGATAGGCAGTCACCTCCTGTTTCAGATCAGTCCTGCAAACGGGCACCACCAGCCGACGACTCCGCAGATCGGTGGGCTGCACAGCGTGCGACGCTCCGACTCTACGACACAGTTCGCGGCGGGCATCGCTGGCTCCGGCACCCGAAGGCGACGCTCCTCGCCAATCCGTGGCTGACCGGGCTGGTGACGTTGCCGGTCGGAATCGTCTGGGTGACGACGACGAGTCAGAGTCCATCGCTGGCCGTTCCCGCAGGTCTCGCCTCGCTCGCTGGACCGATCTCGGAGGCGGCTGCCATCGTCTGTGCCGGATATGCCATTGTCTACGAGACCGAACGGTATCGCATCCGCCGGATCGAGGCCGCTGTCCCCGATTTCCTCGACCGTCTGGGCAACCTCTCCGAGGCCGGACTCTCCGTTGTCGACGCAGTTCACCGCGTTACCGATGCCGACCTTGGTGCGCTGAGTTCGCCACTCGAACGAACGTGGCGCGACGTGGAGTGGGGTGCCGACATCGAAACCGCACTCCATCGGCTTGCCACTCGGGTTCGGTCACCGCAGGTCACGCGGGCGGTCACGCTCGTCACCAACGCCTCGCGGGCGAGCAACGACATCGCGCCCGTCCTCTCGATTGCTGCCGCGGAGGTCAGAACCCGCCGCCGACTCGACCGCGAGCGAACCCGACTGCTGGCGCTGTATCTACTCGTAATCTACGTGGCCTTTCTGGTCTTTCTCGGTATCGTGGCCGCGCTCTCGGCGACGTTTTTGCCGGCGATCAGCACCGCGACCATCGAACCAACCGCCGCTGCCGCCCGGGCTCCGTCCGCCGCTGGTCTCTCGTCAGCAGTCGGAACTACCGCTCATCTTGCAGCCCACGATGTTACGATCTATCGATCGCTGTTCTTCCATGCTGCTATCGTTCAGGCCGTCTGTTCCGGACTCGTCGCCGGGAAACTCGCCGAGGGAACACTTCGTGGTGGCGTCAAACACGTTGCCGTTCTGCTCTCGCTGGCCCACATCGCGTTCTGGCTCATCTGACCCGTTCTATGCGTTGCCGAGATCGTAGTCAAACGGCGGGCTGAGTGCACACACTCAAAAGGCAGCCGACACACCCTGCAGGTAACGAATGGCATCGAGCAAGTCGGTCGTGATCGCTGCACTGGTCGCCAACGGTGCGATTGCGGTCCTGAAGTTCGTCGGCTACCTGCTCACCGGCAGCCCCTCAATGCTCTCGGAAACGTATCACTCGGTCTCCGATACCGGCAATCAGGTGTTTCTCCTGATTGGTCTCCGGTACGACGAGCGGTCGGCGACGCGAGAACACCCCTTTGGCTACGGGAAAGCCCAGTTTTTCTACTCGTTTCTGGTGTCGGTGTTGCTGTTCGGCATCGCGGGGTGGGAGTCGGCCACACACGGGTACAACGCGATCATGCATCCCCACGCCTCGGAGATGGCGTCGCCGACGCTCCTCGGCTACACGTTCCCCGGCGTGTGGGTCAACTACGGCGTCCTCATCGGCGCAATCGTCTTCGAGAGCTACGCGCTCAGGAAGGCCCATGCCAACATGGCCGCCCAGATCGACGAGAACGACTGGTCGGGGTTCCGCGAGGCGTTCCGGAAGACAAGCGACGTGACCGTGCTCACGGCGCTCACCGAGGACACAATCGCCATGGCCGGGGCCGGGATCGCGCTGTTCGGCGTCTTCCTGACTCGCTACACCGGCAACCCGTTGTACGACGCGGTCGGCGCGCTGCTCATCGGCCTGTTGCTGATGGGCTTTGCGCTCGCGCTCGCGTGGGAGAACAAACGGCTCCTGCTCGGCGAGAGTCTGCCCGCCAGCGACGAAACACGACTCCGTGGGATCGTTCGTAATCACGACGCAGTCACCGATATCGTCGACTTCCGGACGGTCTACTTTGGGCCGAACGCGGTCGTCGTTGCCGCCGATATCGCCTTCGCCGACGGTATCGATACGACGGCGATGAACGACCACATCACAGAGATAGAGGACGCGCTCATCGCCGCCAACAGCAGCATCGACAAAGTTTACATCGAACCCGAATAGGTGCTGGGCCGCCGGTCACGGTCGTCCGTCGCCAATTTGGTCACTTTGCTACAGTGCCATGTACATCAGTGCCGCCAGTGCGAGACAGACAACACCGACACCGACCTGTGTGAGCACCGCCCCATTCTGGAGTTCCGGGTCGAGGAACGAATGGGCCGGCTCGGTCGGATCGTAGTAGACTCGCGTCTGCTCATCGATGTCGTAGTCGGCGACAGCGGCCTCGGCCGCTGATTCGGTGCCGAACCGCTTGACGAATCGGTTCTGCCCGGGATAGACCGTCTCACCCTGCCGTCGCTGGGTCGGGGTCTGATACGTGTACTCGACAGCCGGGATGTAGCTCACCGAGCCGTGGCCACCGCGCACCTGCTCGACACCGGTTACCTCGACCTGTCCGGTGGTTTCCTGTGCGCGGCCGACGACGGCCCTGAGCCGGCGATACTGCACGAGCCCCCGGCCAGCACTGAGAAGGCCGATGAGGACGGCGACACCGGCCGCGATATCGACGGCGGTGAGCGACGATGCGATCATACCTAGTGTAGGAGTTCAACAGACAAATAGCCCAGCCTGAAGCGTCTCCAGGAGGGCTGTCGGTGGCCGATATCGCCTCCTCGATCTGTAAGCTGCCGCCCTCGCCGCTGGCGTCTCTATCCTCGTCCAACTCGATCTCGATTCGAGCGATTGCTCTGCGTTGCCGCCGTGGCTATCGGTCTCGCGTTCGGCCTTGACCTCGAACGTCGGCCGGGGCGGAATCTCGAGGGTCGTCGTCTCCTCACCTGCGGTCAGTGGTACTGACCCGCCGCTGTCGAGTTTGTCGGCGACCGAGCGGCGGTAGGTGGCGATTGCCTCGATGGACTGTGTCGACTCTGATCTGAAGCGTATTTTCCCGGCATACATCGTCGGAGGGTGCCGACGGCGATAGCTGGTTGCCCTCAGCGAACTGAGAGATCATAGATACATTCCAGATAAGGTGAGCCGATACCCCAGCAACCGTATACGTTCGATTCTCGCATAAACAGGCTGTTATCGCCTGTTTTAGCCGCTCAGGACAGATCAATCCGATATATTTATTTCTTTGAGAGAATAACAGACAAACGGACACGACAGATGTACGACTTGACTGGATTCCAGCGGGACCTCCTTTACGTCATCGCTGGGCTCGACGAGCCGCACGGACTCGCAATCAAGGAGGAACTCGAGGATTACTACGAAAAGGAGATACATCACGGCCGGCTCTACCCGAATCTCGATACCCTCGTCGACAAGGGGCTGGTCGAGAAGGGCCAGCGCGACCGCCGCACCAACTTCTATACGCTCACCCGCAGGGGCGACCGGGAGATCGAGGCCCGTTCCGACTGGGAAGCCCAGTATCTCGACGACTGACTCGCTCGGGTCCCATCGCCGGCTCGCTCACCCCTCGCGTTCTGCGCTCTCAGTTCCATCTCCCTCGCCAGTCTCATCCGAGCTGTCAGTGCCGTCCCCCTCGCCAGTGTTATTTGTCTCGCCAGTGTCGTCGGCGCCTTCTACCGCCTCTTCCTCCCCGTCCTGATCAGCGGGCTGGGCTGTCGGCTCGCGTTTCGATTGCTGTGATCGCTCTGACCCGATGCTCTCTGCCGTCGCAGGCGCGGCCGTTCCGACTGTCGACCGCAGGAGTGGGTTCGCCTCGATCCGCGTGCCGCTGGGTGGGAGTTCCGACTCGGCGGACTCCTCGATCAGTGCTGGCAGACGATCCGGGCGAACTGGATGAAACACACCAGCAGCGCGGGCATGAGAAACAGCCCGTACCAGCCGAAAAACAGCGGGCCGAGGATGTAGGCCAGCATGAGCAACCCGATGTGAACGTTCTTTCCGGAGACGTAGGGCCGCAAGACGAGATCCGGAATCAGATCGATGATGACGACCGAGACGACCCCGAACAGCAGAACGAACCACAGCGACCCGCCCCCGACGAGCACCCCTCTGACAGCCATATACAGAAACACCGGCACGTAGACGATCTTCATCCCGACGACCGGGATCAGACTCGCCACCCCGGCAAGCAGGCCGACCAGCGCCGCCGCCGGGATCGCCCCGCCAGCGGGGGCGACGACGTTCAACAGCGAGTAGGCGATCACCGCGATCGTGCCCGCGACGATAGCGTTGAGGATGTTGCCGAAGAAGATACTGCTGAGGTCGCGGTCGACAGCGTGAAAGAACTCGCCCGCGATGCTGTCCTCGGCGTCGAACTGTTCGGCGATCCACCGACCCAGCCGGTGATCGTCACGCAGCAGATAGAACGCGAGGACGACCATCGCAAACAGATTGATCGCGACCGTTCCCAGCGCGGTCGCGGTCTGTGCGATCGACGCCAGCGAGGAGAGGATCGAGCCGGTCAGTTCACCCGTGAAGAGGTCCTGAAACTCCGCGGAGAGCAGAAACGAGGGCTGGCTGAGCTGGTTGTAGAGCTCCGGCGGGAGACCGAAATCCTCGGGCCTGAGCGTCGACAGGTCGGTCACATCACGAATCTGCTGGGAGACGATAAGCAGCGCGTAGCCGACCAGCCCGATCGCTGGCAACACGAGCGCGGTAATCGACACGCCAGCCGCTGTCGTCCGGTGATCGAATCGATCCACGAGTCGTCGGTTGATCGGCCGGGCCGCATAGTAGACGAAGACGGCGACGATGACGGTCCCGATAAACGCTGTCAGGACATACCCCACAGCAGCGAGCAACGTGACCCCGAGCAGCGTCCACAGCGGGTGATCCTGGAGGGTCGACCGGAGGGACATATCCTATAGCTCTGTGGCGGCCGAAAAAGCATGTCGGCGCTGCGAGTACCGGCGGAACGCTTTAGCGGTTCTTCGCTGAAGTGTTAGCATGGACCGCACAACAGCGGAGCCACGGGTCGAGCGGCTGCCGGGCGAGCGAGCCGCCGAATGGGTCGAGTACCACCACACGACGGCCGCGCCGAGCACGTATGTCTACGAGTTCGTCTGGGACCTCTCCGGGCCAGCAACGGGCCCATTCTGTACCGACGTCGACGGCAACGTGCTCATGGATTTCACGAGTCACGTCGCCGCCGCGCCGCTCGGCTACAACAACCCGAAACTCATGGATCGCCTGCGGGAGTTCGATCTCGTTGACCCCCTCAAAATCGCCGGACAGGATTTCTACGTCTCCAGCGGTGGGTCGCCCGCTGCCGACGACCTGCCGGGGCCAGCCGGGCTGATGGATCGGCTCGTCGACCTCACCAGCGAGTACGACATGGACCAGGTCTTCCTCTCGAACTCGGGTGCCGAGGCCGTCGAAAACGCGCTGAAGATCGCCTACGATCACAGCGATGGCGGACAGTACGGGATCACCTTCGACGGCGCGTTCCACGGCCGAACGCTGGGGACGCTCTCGCTGAACCGCTCGAAGGCTGTTCACAAGCGCAACTTCCCCGAGCTGCCGTCGATCCACAGCGTCCCGTTCTGTACCGATCCCGACTGCACGCCCGAGAGCTGTGGCTGTGGGTTTTTCACCGAGGATGGCTCGCAACTCCGGCGACTCGTCGACGGCGACCGCGGCGTCCTCGATCCCGATGAGATCGCGTTCATCATCCTCGAACCCGTTCAGGGCGAGGGTGGCTACCGCATTCCGAGCGATGCGTTCGGCGACGAGATCGCCACACTGGCCGACGAGTACGACATCACGCTCATCGCCGACGAGATCCAGAGCGGGCTGAGCCGCACCGGCAAGCGGTGGGGGTCGGATCACTACAGCTTCGAGCCGGACGTGATCGCCGCCGCCAAGGCCCTCCGGGTGGGTGCGACGATTTCGACCGAGGAGATCTTCCCTGCTCAGAAAAGTCGGCTCTCCTCGACGTGGGGTGCTGGCGACATCCTCGGCGCGCTACAGGGCGCGCTCACGATCGACATCATCGAGGCGGAGAATCTCCGTGCGAACGCGACGACGCGCGGCGAACAGTTCCGGGAGCGACTCATCGAGATCGCCGCCGACTACGACGCCGTCACTGACGTGCGCGGGCTCGGCCTCATGCTCGCCGTCGAGTTCGACACCAAGAGCGACCGTGACAGGGTACAGGAGGCCGCTCTCCAGCGAGGGCTGTTGACGCTCGGCTGCGGCCACTCTGTGCTCCGGTTTCTGCCGCCACTCGACGTCACCGAACGCGAGATCAACCTCGCAAGCGACCTCGTTTCCGATGTCCTCACCGACGTCTTCAGCACCGGCTGACCGACTCACATCCGATACCGGTTGTCGTCGTCGGGCGAGGGCAGGTTGTCGCCGCCCATCTCGTCGTAAGTCAGCCCTGAAAGGTACTCGTCGTAGGTCACGTCGTAGGCCGACCGGAGGTGGAAATCGAGGTCACCTGTGTCGACCGTCTGGCGGTACAGCGCGTGGACGCCGCGCCGGAGGAGTTCGGCGGGGTCGTTGGTCTCGAAGGCGGCCGCGAGCATCGCCAACTCGTTTTTGTCTCGCGGTCGAGATCGACAGCGAGTTCGTCGTCGAGTTCGCTGTACTCGGCGGTGATATCGTCGTTCAGATCGTCGAGACTCATATCGGAGTCGTGGCAAAGGCGACGGATAGTGATTGTGTGTCGGGCCGGATCGCCACTGGGCGAACTGTTTTGTGTTGTGGCTCACAATGTACACACAATGAGCTCAGGCGACAAGAAACGGGTCCAGTTCCGTGCACCCGAGAGCCTCGTCGGGCGTGCCGATACGCTCGCGGCCGTCCGCGAGACGGATCGCACGGAAATCCTCATCGACGCGCTCCGGGAGTATCTACACGACGCGGCGAGTTCGGACCGGATCGTTCAGGAGATCGCCGACGCCTACTACGCCGACGAGATCTCTTTCGACGAGCTGGCGGAGTTGGTCGGCCACGAGCAGGCGGCGAACTTCCGGGTGCTGAAACAGCAGCTGAACGACGAGTTCGTCGATGCTGTTGCCGAGGGAATCACCGACTCCTGAATGACCCGGATCGTCGCCGATACGTCCGCGCTCGTCAGCCTCGGCACGGTTGACGATTCGCGGCTCTTCGATATCGTCTGTGACACCTACGAGGTTGTGATCCCCGAGCAGGTCAGCGACGAACTCGCCGAGACGGCCAGCTATGACGACACGGCCGGCCGGGCAGCCGAACGGGTACGCGAGCGAGCGGCGAGCTTCGAGATACGTGCCGTCACTCTGGACGAGACGTTTCCACTCGACGACGGCGAGAACGCGGCCGTCACGCTCGCCAACAAGCTGGATGCCAGCGAGCTACTCTGCGACGAGTTCAATCGGCTGGCACTGGTTCATGCCTCGCTCGTCGACAGCCGTCTCGTGACGACGCCGACGCTGCTGACTGCACTCGTCAGGAGCGGCGTACTGCCGCCGTCGACGGCGAGAGCGTGGCTGTCGGCGATGAGCGATGCCAGAAGCTGGGCGTCGAACGCTTACGTTCGTCGCGCGCGGTCGACGCTTGAACAGCAGTCCGAATAATCGGGATCGAAACAGCACGCCTAACACCGACGCCACCCGAGAAGAGATAATGACCGACGGCGACGCCGGCGCGGAACATCTTCCCGGCGACGGGGCCCGCGAGGACGTTCGCACGGCACTGATCGAGTGGTACGAGGCCGACCACCGTGAGTATCCGTGGCGCGAGACCGACGACCCCTACGCGATTCTCGTCTCGGAGATCATGAGCCAGCAGACCCAGCTTGATCGCGTGGTTGACGCGTGGGACGATTTCCTCGACCGCTGGCCGACTGTCGAGGAACTTGCCGCCGCGCCACGCGGTGATGTGGTCGCCTTTTGGAGCGGCCATAGCCTGGGCTACAACAACCGCGCGAAATACCTCCACGAGGCGGCGACCCAGATCGTCGACGACTACGACGGCGAGTTTCCCGAGACGCCTGAGGAGCTACAGGAGTTGATGGGTGTTGGCCCCTACACCGCCAACGCCGTCGCCTCCTTCGCGTTCAACAACGGCGACGCCGTCGTCGACACCAACGTCAAACGCGTGCTGTATCGCGCCTTCGACGTGCCCGACGACGACACCGAGTTCGAACGCGTCGCAAGCGACCTCATGCCCGATGGCCAGTCGCGGGTCTGGAACAACGCGATCATGGAACTCGGCGGCGTCGCCTGCGAGAAGACGCCGCGGTGTGATGTGGCGGGCTGTCCGTGGCGACGGTGGTGTGACGCCTACGAAACCGGCGACTTCACCGCGCCCGACGTGCAGAGCCAGCCGAGTTTCGAGGGGAGTCGTCGGCAGTTCCGCGGGCGCGTCATCGAGACGCTCGGCGAGTACGACGACCTCCCGCTGTCGGAGTTGGGGCCGCGCATCCGGGTCGACTACGGCGGCGACACCGGCCGGGAGTGGCTCCGCGATCTCGTTGCTGATCTCGCAGACGACGGGCTTGTTACCGTCGACGACGCCGGCGACGAGGTCCGGGTCAGGCTCCGGGAGTGAACCACGAACTACTATCGGTCCCGGCCGGCTGTCTCGACCAATGACGACGCCCCTCCCCTTGCTCACCGGCACCGAACTGCTGGTGACGCTGTTCGCGTTCGTCACGCTGCTCGGCGATGCGTGGTTTCTATTTGTCGGGCTCTCGGTGCTCTACTGGCTTGGCCCCCGGATCGACGATACTGTTCGTCCCGCCGCGGCGACCGTCATTGCGCTGGCGACGCTCGCGCTGGCGGTCGTCCTCGCGCTGAAGAGCTATACCGCGGTTCCGAGGCCCGCCGCACTGCCGATAGACCCATCCGGATTGCCGGATGCCCTCGCCGGCTTCGTCGCCAGCGAAATTGACTCCTCGGGGTTCACCTTTCCCAGCGGCCACGCCACCGGCGCGACCGCTGTGTACGGCGGCCTCGCGGCGCTGCTGAGGGTCGGCCGCCGCCAACTCCGGTACGGTGCTGCCGTGAGCGTGATCGTCCTCGTCAGCGTCTCGCGCGTGGTCTTGGGCGTCCACTATCTCCGCGACATCCTCGCGGGCATGGCGCTCGGCGTGCTTCTGATCGCCGTCGGGCGGCGACTCGCTCGCGACGACGCTCTGTTCCGGGTTGACCGTGTCTTCCTGCTCGCCGGCGTCACCTCAGTCGTCGGCCTTGTCGTGGCTGCGGATGCCGGCCACACTGCGGCGGTCCGCCACGCGATGATCGGCCTCGGCACCGCCGCCGGTGGAACCGCGACATGGCGTCGTTTCGGCGACCGACTGAGGGATGCGCCAGCGGTCTCGATACCGGTCGCTGCCGCCGGCCTCGTCGTCGCTGGTGGGTTCGTGATCGGTGCCTATGCGGGCCTGTTCGGGCTCGCGGGTGCTGCTATCGGCGCTACTGTTGGCATGGGCTGTATTCTGGGGCTGCCGCTGGTCGAGCGGTGGCGCAAAAAAAGGTCGTGACGTGGATGGCCGCTTAGAACTTTTCGAGGTAGCGGTCGATCTCCCAGTCGGAGACGTTGACGAGGTAGTCGGTGAACTCCTCGCTTTTGGCTTCGACGAACTTCTCGGCTACGTGGTCGCCGAGTCCGCCGAGGATGACCTCGTCGTCCTCCAGTTCGTCGAGCGCGTCGCCGAGGTTCTTCGGCAGCGTCTCGATGCCCTCCTCTTCGAGTTTCTCCTCGCTGAAGTCGTAGATGTTCTCGCGTTTGAGTTTGTCGCGTGCGTCATCGGCAAGGTCGCGCTCGATACCGTCGAGACCGGCGTTGATGAGCGACGCGAAGCCGAGGTACGGGTTACAGGACGGATCGGGGAACCGCGCCTCGATACGGGTGGCGACCGGCTCGCGGGCCGCCGGCTTGCGGACGAGTGCCGAGCGGTTGCGGTCGGACCACGCGATGTAGACCGGGGCCTCGTAGCCGGGGACGAGGCGTTTGTAGGAGTTCACGGTCGGGTTGGTGACGGCCGTGATCGCTGGTGCGTGATCGAGAATACCGCCAATGTACGAGAGGGCGGTCTCGCTGAGATCGAAGTCCTCGTCGCCGTGGAAGGCGTTCTCGCCGTCCTCGAACAGCGACATGTGAGTGTGCATGCCAGAGCCGTTGATCTTCGGGACCGGTTTCGGCATGAACGTCGCGTGGAGGTCGTGCTGGGCGGCAACCGCACGGACGACAAAGCGGAAGGTGGCGACGTTGTCGGCCGTCGTCAGGGCGTCGTCGTACTCGAAGTTGATCTCGTACTGCCCCTCTGCGACCTCGTGGTGGCTGGCCTCGATATCGAAGCCCATCTCCTCGAGCGTGAAGATGATCTCGCGTCGGACATCGCTCTGGAGATCCTTCGGTGCGAGGTCGAAGTAGCCACCGTGGTCGGCGAACTCCGTTGTCGCATACCCGTCCTCGTTGGTCTCGAAGAGGAAGAACTCCGGCTCCGGGGC
>KI543219.1:178988-197914 GCA_000496215.1 uncultured archaeon A07HN63 | reverse complement strand
ACCGCCTGCGCGAGAAACCCCGGACTGGTCAGTGTCTACGAGGTCACCGGTGACCACGACATCGTCGCCATCGGGAAATTCGAGGACACCGACGACATGGACGACCGGATCAAGCAACTCCTCACCGACACCGAAATCCGTGAGACAAACACGAGTATCGTCCTCAACGCCGCCGCCGAACACGACCAGTTCGACCTCGTGGTCGACGACGCGGCCTGACGCCGGTCGGCTGGCTCAGCAAGTCGAACGACTCACGGCGAGTACCTGCTCCCCAAGAGACGAAACTGGTCGGTCGGTCGCAAACAGTGGGCCAACGGAAAGCCACTTGCCGGTCGGCCGCGAAACGCCGATGTGGCCACCACACAGCAGGCGACCGCCGCAGAGGTCGTCGTCGTCGACTACGGGCTCGGGAACCTCCGGAGCGTCACCCGCGGGCTTGAACGTGCGAACGCGGGCGTGACGATCACCGACGACCCCTCCGAGTTCGCCGACGCCGACGGGATCGTCCTCCCCGGCGTCGGCGCGTTCCGCGAGGGCATGGAGAACGCCGGTCCCTACCGCGAGGCGCTCGCCGAGGCTGCCGACCGCGGGCAACCGATCTTCGGCATCTGTCTCGGCATGCAGATGCTGCTCGGCTCCAGCGAGGAGGCCGAACACGCCGGCGAGGGCGATGTCGAGGGCCTCGATTTCATCCCCGGCACCAACGTCAGATTCGATGTCGACCAGAAGGTCCCACACATGGGCTGGAACGAACTCGACATCCAGCGCGAGCACCCGCTCGTCGACGGCGTCGACGGCGAGTACGCCTACTTCGTCCACTCCTACTACGCCGCCCCCGACGATGAGCACGCGGTCGTCGCCAGCACGGACTACGGTGTCGACTTCCCATCGGTCATCGCCAACGAGGACGGCACCATCTTCGGCACGCAGTTCCACCCCGAGAAGAGCGGCGAGACCGGGCTGCGAATCCTGCGGAACTTCGTCGACCTCTGTGCCGACCAGTAGCTGCCTCGTCTACTCATCGGCTGTCGGCTCGAAGAGGTTCTCGATCCGGCAGTCGAAGTAGTCGGCGAGTTCGAAGGCGAGTTCCAGCGACGGATCGTAGCGGTCACGCTCGATGGCGTTGATCGTCTGGCGGGTAACACCGACCGCATCGGCGAGGGCTTCCTGACTCAGGTCCTCGGCTGCACGCCGCTCCGGAAGATCGGTGTCCATGGTTACTGGAACCTGTCGACGTAGAACAGACAGCCACCCCAGAGCAGGAAGAACGCCGATCCCATCCAGATCGCACCCCACATCGTTTGCGTGATCGTCACGACCTCGGCGGCCGACAGCGCGTACAGCGCGGGAACGACGGTAATTCCGACAGCACCGGTGACGTTGACCGCCAGCCCGCTGGCACGCCGGTGGACAGCCTGGTCGCGCTCGTCGATCAGCGTTGTGTCGCTCACGCGTGGGAGAACAGCGGCCAGCCCGCTCCCGAGCCACGCACCAAGAAGGTAGACCGTCGTTCCGGCCAGCGGCATCTCGAAGACGATACCGCCGAACAGCCCGGCGATACCGACGGCGAAGATGCTGTAGACGACGCGTCTGTACCGGCGTGGCGAACCGGCGACCGTCCTGATCGTCGGCTGGAGGGTGTCAGACATGTTTTACAGTAAAGCGTACTTTACACCCGATATTAAGCATGTCGGCTGATTGCCGGGTGCGAAACGGCTGTGGCTCGTCGCCGACGGGTCACAAGCCGACACTCAGTCGCTCCGAACCGAGGTCAGGCGGCCTCGGCCAGCACGGAGACACCGATCTCGACCTCGGTGTCCTCGATTTCCCACGTTTCCAGCCGGTCGGCGTCCTCGCTCGGCGCGTCCGTGAGTTCGGCAGCCCGAACCTCCTCACTGATGAGCTCGCTGTGTTCGTCGACGAACGCGGCAACCCGGTCGTCTGCGACCGCGAGGCCGACGCTGATCTCGCTTTCGACATCGAGATCGAGTTCCTTGCGCATCTCCTGAATCCGGCGGATCACGTCGCGGGCGTACCCCTCGGCTTCGAGGTCGTCGGTGAGTGCCGTATCGACGTAGACCGTGCCGCCCTCGAAATCGGTGCCGGTGACGTGTTCCGGCGGCTCCTCGCGGTATTCGACCATTCCATCCTCAAGCTCAACGGTCTCGCCGTCGACCTCAACACCAGCCTCGACTTCGTCGCGGGTCGCCCCCTCGACCGCCTCCATCACGTCCTGAGCGTCGCCACCGAAGGCGGGGCCGATCTCGCCCATCTGTGGCTCGGCGTACTCGATCAGTTCGTCGAACGCGTCGACGACCTCGATCTCGCGGGTGTTGACGCGCTCGCCGAGGAGGTCGGCGAGGTTGTCAACGGCGCTGGCGACCCCTTCGTCGTCGGTTTCGACGACGACCCGTGAGACAGGCCAGCGGAGCTTGCGGCCGCCGCGCTGGCGGGCGTTGGCCGCGGCCTCCTCCACATCGCGGAGGACGGCCATGTCGGCTTCGAGACCGGGGTCCCGCAGGTCATCGTCGACTTCCGGCCAGTCGAGCGCGTGGACGGTCGTCGCGCTACCGTCGATTGTCTGGTACATCTCCTCGGCCATGTATGGCGTGACCGGAGCCAGCAGGCGGATGACGGCGTCGATGACGGTGGCGAGGGTCCCGTAGGCACCGATCTTCGTGGGCGAATCACCCTCCTCCCACATCCGCTCGCGGGTCGCCTTGATGTAGAACCGCGAGACATCTTCGGTGACGAAATCGAGCACCGCGTTGATCGCATCGTCGATGCGGTAGTCGTCCCACGCCTCCGTTGCCTCGTCGATAACGGCCTGCAGCCGCGAAAGCACCCACTCGTCGACGGTTGTCAGCTCGCCCTCGCTGAGATCCGGGTCGGCGGGGTCGTAGCCGTCGAGATCCATGTACGTCAGCGGGAACCGGAAGACGTTCCAGCAGATGTTGAGCGTGCCGACCATGCTCCCGAGGCCGTCCCAGTCGAAGGAGAGATCGACGCCCTGCTGGTCGTGGCTCAGGAGGTAGGCCCGCAGCGGATCACGGCCGGCACGGTCGATAGCCTCCTCCGGCGTGACGATGTTGCCGACCGACTTGGACATCTTGCGGCCGTGTTTGTCGTTGGCGAACCCGTGCATCAGGACCTCCTTGTAGGGGCTCTCGCCGAAGGCGGTCGTTCCCATACCGAGTTGCGACCAGAACCAGCCGCGGGTCTGGTCGTGGGCCTCGATGATGAGGTCGGCGGGCCACAGCTCGTCGAAGGCCTCGGTCTCGGTTGGATACCCCAGCGTGCCCCAGGTTGCCACCGAGGAGTCCAGCCACACGTCGAAGACATCCTCGATCCGGCGGTAGGTTGTGCCGGCCTCAGTGATCGTGATGTCGTCGACGGTCGGGCGGTGGAGGTCGATCTCGTCGGTGTCGATCTCCTGATCGGCGCGTTCGGCGAGTTCGTCGCGCGTGCCGACGACGATCATCTCCTCGTCAAGCGTTGCATCGCCGTTGTCGCCGCCGGCGTTTTCTGGGACCCAGATGGGGATCGGGATCCCCCAGTACCGCTGTCGAGAGACGTTCCAGTCGGGGGCGTTTTCGATGAAGTCACGGAAGCGGTTGTCGCGGGCCCACTGCGGGTGCCACTCGGCCTCCTCAATGTTGTCCAGCAGTTCGTCCTTGATCTCGGTGATCGAGATGAACCACTGGTCGGTGGCCAGCTGGATGATATCGGTGTCGCAGCGCCAGCAGTGGCCGTAGGAGTGCGTATACGTTTCCTCGGCCAGCAGCGCGCCGCTGGCGTCGAGATCGGCGATGATCTCGTCGTTGGCGTCGCGGACGAACTCGCCCTCGTATTTGCCGGCAGCGTCGGTGTAGGTACCGTCGCCGGCGACGGGACAGAAGATATCGAGGCCCAGTTCCTGCCCGCGGTTGAAATCGTCCTCACCGTGACCGGGGGCAGCGTGGACGAGCCCGGTGCGGTCGCCCTCGACGAAGTCGGCGGTATAGACCTCGCCCGCGCCGTCGAAACTCGGATACTTGGGGACTTCCTCGGCGAGTGGGTGCTCGTACTCCCAGCCGACGAGTTCGTCACCAGCGAGTTCGGCTTCGACCTCGTAGTCGTCGTACCGTCCTTTACCGAGCACGTCGTCGACACAGGATTCGGCGATGTAGAGGACCTCTTCTTCGCCGTCTTTCGTCGCACGGACCTGCTGGTACGTGAGGTCCTCGCCGACGCCGACGAAGGTGTTTGCGGGGATCGTCCACGGTGTCGTCGTCCAGATGACGAGACTGCCCTCGCGGTCTGCAAGCGAGAATGTGACGTAGATCGAGGGGTCCTCGACCTGATCGTACTCGACCTCGTTGTTGGCGATCCCGGTTTCACAGCGCGGACACTGCGAGATCGAGCGTTTGCCCTGCTCGACGAGGCCACGGTCGGCGACCTGCTTGAAGCCGTACCACGCAGCCTCCATGTACTCCGGCGAGATGGTCTTGTAGGGGTTGTCCCAGTCGAACCACGCGCCGATTGACTGGAAATCGTCGTCCATCGCCTTGCGGTTGGTCTCGGCGAACTCCTTGCACTCCTCGATGAACGCCTCCATCCCGTACTCTTCGATGTCCTGCTTGCTCTCGAAGCCGAGTTCCTCCTCGACTTTGACCTCGATAGGGAGGCCGTGCATGTCGTAGCCCGGCCGGTCGGTGACCTGATGGCCGGTCATCCGCTTCTGGCGGATCACGGCGTCCTTGAGCGTCTTGTTCCACGCGGTCCCGAGGTGCATCTGCCCGGAGGTGTACGGCGGGCCGTCGACGAAAAAGAAGGTCGGGTCGTCGGCGTGGGCCGCCTTGGTCGCCTCGTAGGCGTCGTGTTCGTCCCAGTGGGCTTCGGCCGCCGCCTCCACATCGGCGGGCGAATACTGGTCGCTAACGTCGTCCATGGTGAGAGGCAAGGGGTCGGCGTATATCAAAACGGTGGTCCTGTGTCGACCACCCTCTGTCTGTTTGGCTCCACATTTTGCGTCGACAGACTACATTGAGTCATTCAGCTGTGAGAGGCCTGCGATATCTGCGTTATCGATCAGATAGTTTCCGATATGACACTCAAGAGTCTGTGCGGTAATGCACTCTTACGACCATTTTCCGAACTAATAGTCAGATCAAAAGACGGGAATCGACGAAAAAAGCCGGTCCCGTCGTGCATTATGGCTTGGATCGGCCACAATTGGTTTTGCGGCCAATCGGATTTCCGAAGGCATTATACATAATATTTGTGTGAGTCACCCAATATTGCCTTCGCGTGCAGCTCCCGTCTTGACGTGGCATCGACACACGGTTCACTCAGTGTGGATGGCGCGGCGTCGGCGCAGTCAAAGCATACTTACCCGCAGCCGGGGGATATACCGGCAATGAGTTCGGACGCCGAGGAGCAGCCCAGCGAGGACCGACAGAAATACGAGTTCAAAAAGGTCATCGAGGAGCTGCAGGAGTACGAGGGCTCGGGCACCCAGCTTGTCACGATCTATATCCCCGATGACAAGCAGGTTTCCTCGGTTGTCGAACACGTGATTCAGGAGCACTCCGAGGCGTCGAACATCAAGTCCAAACAGACCCGGACGAACGTCCAGGACGCCCTCAAATCGATCAAGGATCGGCTGCGCTACTACGACACCTACCCACCGGAAAACGGGATCGTCATCTTCTCCGGCGCGGTCGATAGCGGCGGCGGCCAGACCGAGATGATCACGCGCGTCCTCGAATCGCCCTCCGAGCCGATACAGTCGTTCCGCTACCACTGCGATTCGGCGTTCCTGACCGAGCCGCTGGAGAACATGTTGCTCGACAAGGGGCTGTTCGGCCTCATCGTGCTGGACCGCCGGGAGGCCAACGTCGGCTGGCTGAAGGGCAAGCGGGTCGAACCAGTCAAATCCGCTTCCTCGCTGGTGCCCGGCAAGCAGCGAAAGGGTGGTCAGTCCGCCCAGCGATTCGCCCGCCTGCGGCTGGAGGCTATCGACAACTTCTATCAGGAGATCGCCGAGATGGCCGACGAGCTGATGGTGCCGAAACGCCACGAACTCGACGGCATCCTGATCGGCGGCCCGTCGCCGACAAAAGACGAGTTCGTCGACGGCGACTACCTCCATCACGAACTGCAGGACCACGTCCTGGGCAAGTTCGACGTGGCCTACACCGACGAATCCGGGCTGGATGACCTCGTTGACGCCGCCAGCGACGTGCTGGCCGATCAGGAAGTCGTCAAGGATAAAAAACAGATGGAGGAGTTCTTCGAGAACCTCCACGCGGGCGACGAGGCAACCTACGGCTTCGAGCCAACCCGGCAGAACCTCGTGATGGGCTCGGTCGACCGCCTCCTGATCTCGGAGGATCTCCGGCAGGACGTGGTCGTCTACGACTGTGATGGCACCGAGGAGTACGAACTCGTCGACCGTCGCCGACGACACGCCCGACCACGAGTGCGAGGACGGCGCCGAGGCGACGGTCGACGAACGCGAGGACGTGATCGATCACCTGATCAACATCGCTGAACAGCGCGGCACCGAGGTCAAGTTCATCTCGACGGACTTCGAGAAGGGCGAACAGCTCTACGACGCCTTCGGCGGAATCGCCGGGATTCTGCGCTACTCGACGGGCGTCTAAGCGTCATTGCCACGGCCCCGCAGCTGCTATCTACCTACCAATCTCGTAACGTACCCGGTAGCTATTTGCCGCTAACGCCGCAAGTCAATGTATGTTCAGCGACACCATGGAGGACTACCTGAAGGCGATCTACGTCCTTCAGACCGAAAGCGGGCCGCCGGTGTCGACCTCCGAGATCGCGGAGTATCTCGACAAGACCCCGCCGACGGTCACGAGCATGGTGAACTCGCTGGCCGAGCACGACCTCATCGCCCACGAGAAGTACAAGGGCGTCGAGCTCACCGACGAGGGCGAGACGGTCGCGCTCGAAGTCATCCGCCACCACCGCCTGCTCGAAACCTATCTCACCGAGCATCTCGATTACGACTGGCACGAGGTCCACGAGGAGGCCGACGCGCTGGAACATCACATCTCCGAGGAGTTCGAACGCCGCGTCGCGGAGGCCCTCGACAATCCCTCGGTCGACCCCCACGGCGACCCGATTCCGGGTGTCGAACTCGACCCGATCGAGGGCGACGCCGCCGTCCGGCTCACCGAGTTTGCGGCTAGCGATCACGTCGTCGTCAGCCGTGTCAGCGACCGCGACGAGGCGGAGTTGACGTATCTCGAAGAGGCGGGCATCACGCCAGGGACGGAACTCGAAGTCGTCGATATCGCCCCGTTCGGCATGGTCACCGTCGAGACAGCTGACGGCGATGAGCAGAGCCTGCCGGAGTCGGTCGCGCGGTCGATTCGGGTTGAACCGGTCGACGAGGCTGTGGCCTGAAGCGTTCGTCGGTCTAGGGGCAGTGTTCCGCGCTCACGCTTTGTGAGTCGGCTGGTCGAAATGACAGAGGTTCTACCGTTCCATCCGCCGACGGAACTCCGAGAGATCGTAGGTATCCTGACCCTTGGGGACGATCCCGACGACAGTCATAGTGTCGCCACTGATCTCGTATACAACACGGTAGCCTGCATTGCCAACCCGTTCACGGTAGAAATTGTAGCGATTCGAACCCGTCAGATACTCCAGATGCCGCTGTGGCAAGCGTCCCCACTGGATTTTCTCAGTCCAGTCGTTGATCTTTTCCAGGATACGCTCGGCATGATCCGGATTGTGCGCTTGAATCGCTGCTATATCATCCCGCGCACTCTGTAGAATTGTGAGTTCCGACGGCGCGTGTGGTATCAGTGTTATTCGAGATCGATACCGAGGTCGTCGGCGACCTCCTCGACTGAAAGGTGTGACTCTTCGTCTTCGAGTTCGTCAAGCCGTTCGGCGATTACGGCTCGCTCGTCAGGCAGCATGTCGGCTTCGGGCGGATGCTCAGGGGCGTCGCCGTCGGTTGCCATATCAAATAGTGGGATATGTGTCTGTATAAGCTTTGTTGCGTTCGAACCGGCTACGGACGTAGCGATGCACTCCGAAATCGCCGACACCAAACGGTTTCATGCCGGGCCACCGATGTGGAGAGTATGTTCGATAAATCGACGTGGATCAAGCTCCCGCGCAACGTGGTCGTCGGCCACGGCGTGCTCGACGAGCTTGGCCAGGCCGTCGCCGAACTCCACCTCCACGGCGACCCGCTCGTCGTCACCAGCCCGACGCCCAACGAGATCGCGGGCGACCGGCTGCGCGCGCAACTCGACAACCCGTCGACGGTCGTTGTCGAGTCGGCCAGCTTCGACTCCATCGAGCGCGTCGTCGATATCGCCGACGACGAGGACGCCGGCTACCTGCTCGCGCTCGGCGGCGGCAAGGCCATCGATATCGCCAAGATGGCCGCCGACGAGATCGACCGCGGCTTCGTCTCGGTGCCGACCGCCGCCAGCCACGACGGCATCGTCTCCGGGCGGTCGTCGATCCCTGAGGGCAATAGCCGCCACTCTATCGCCGCCGACCCGCCGCTGGCCGTCGTCGCCGACACCGAACTCATCGCCGAAGCGCCGTGGGAGTTGACGACCGCCGGCTGTGCCGATATCATCTCGAACTACACCGCCGTGCAGGACTGGCGGCTCGCCCAGCGACTCAAAAACGCCGAGTACTCCGAGTACGCGGGCGCGCTCTCCGAGATGACCGCCGAGATGCTGGTCGATAATGCCGACTCGATCCGCCCGAACCTCGAGGAGTCGGCGTGGATCGTCGTCAAGGCGCTCGTCTCCTCCGGTGTCGCCATGTCGATTGCGGGCTCCTCCCGTCCCGCGTCGGGCGCCGAACACCTGTTTTCCCACCAGCTCGACCGTATCGCGCCGAACAAGGCCCTCCACGGCCACCAGGTTGGCGTTGGCTCGATTCTGACCGAGTACCTCCATAGCGGCGACGGCGGCCGCTGGCGGGCGATCCGACAGGCCCTCGACAGCATCGACGCGCCGACGACCGCCGAGGAACTCGGTGTCAGCGACGACGAGGTACTGGAGGCGCTGACGACCGCTCACGAAATCCGGGACCGCTATACGATCCTCGGCAACGGGGTCGATCTCGATGCGGCCGTCGAGACGGCAACGATGACCGGGGTTATCGACCGCGAGTAGGACCGCTGACTCGTCGCCGCTTCGTCGCTGTGTCGTTGCTGATCGAAACCCGCATTAGCGGGCCACCCAAACCCCCAGTATGGAGTCTCCGATGGTCGGCGGTCCAGTGGGCGATCACCCGAAAGCGACGACTATCATCCTCTCGGCGGTCGGCTACGCGGCGGTCGTCGGCGTCTTCGCCGTGCCGTCAGTGCAGGCCCTCTTTCCGGAGTTGAGCGAAGGCCAGGTGAACCTGCTGGCGCATGCGATTGCCGTCGTCAACACGCTCGCGGTCACCTCGCTGGCCGCCGGCTGGTACTGGATTCGCAACGACGAGGTGCGCAAACACGCTCACGCGATGGTCTCGGCGTTCGTCTGATCCTGCTGTTTCTCGGCATGTATCTCCCGAAGGTCGCCGGCGGCGGCACCAAGGAGTTCGTGCTGGAATCGAGCCTCGCGTGGGTCCCGCTGTGGGAGTGGGTGTATCCGGCATACCTCGCCATGCTGGCGATCCACATTCTGTTATCGATTCTGGCCGTGCCGCTCGTGCTGTATGCGATTGTCCTCGGGCTCACGCACACGCCGACGGAACTCAGAAGCCAGACGCCACACCGGACGGTCGGTCGCATCGCCGCCAGCACGTGGATTCTCTCGCTGGTGCTGGGCGTGGTCACGTACCTCCTGTTGAACCACGTCTACAGCTACGAGTTCGTTGCAGCGTGACCCACGCGTACCAGCGGGACGCGGGACTTTTGTCGATCCGGGCTGAGCCTCCGACCATGCTACGTCGAGGGCTGGAGCGAGACCGATGAAGCTGGCGGTCACCGCGCCGGCTGCGGCGGACGACCCGACGCTCTCGGCCAGCGACATCGAGACCGCGCTCGCCGACCACCAGCGTGCGTTTTCGGTCGTCGAATCCGGGGCCGCGGACCTCCTCGTGGCGGTCGGTGTCGACGGCCTTCGAACGGCGGCCGAGGCAGCCGCCTCACCCCCGATTCTGTCGGTCGGTCTCGACGCCGCCTGCAGTCTCTCGACGAGTGACCCGGCCACCGTGGCCGACGCTGTCGCTCGGGTGGCTGCCGAGTCGGTCGATGCTGTCCCAGCGGTGACCCATCATCCACTGCAGCTGACGGCCGGTGAGTCGACGGCGATGGCCGTCGCCGACTGTATGTTGATGACGACCCAGCCGGCCCGCATCTCCGAGTACGCGGTCGCCACCGAGGAGACAACGCTCACCGAGTTTCGCGCCGACGGCGTCGTCGTCGCCACACCGATTGGGAGCGGGAGCTACGCGCGAGCGGCCGGGGGGCCACGGCTGGCTCCCGGTAGCGGCGCGGCCGTCGTTCCGATTGCCCCGTTTGCGACACAGGCCGACAGCTGGGTGGTGCAGCCACCGCTGACGCTGACGGTCGAACGCGACACTGACGTGACGGTGTTTGCTGACGACCACAGGCTCACCAGTGGCGGCACCCGGATCAGCGTTGCCGTGACGCAGGGGTCACCGCTGTCGGTTGTCGACGCCCGGCGGGTCGGCGACGGCAGCAGCAATTGGAAAAACTCTAATGAGTCCTTGTCTGAGGACTAGGTATGCAACTACTGTCGTTTCTCGTCCCGCTCGGCTGGATCGAGTCCGTCGGGCCGATCATCCCGCTGGCGATCCTCACCCTTGCGGTCGCCAACATGGGTACGCGGCTCCTCAGCCACCGCAAGCACAAACAGCAGGCGGTCAATAACGATGCCGACTCGCTGGACCGCTACACTCCCCATGTGTTCACCACGACCGGGCTCGTCATTCTCGGGATGTTGTTTACGCTGTACAAGCCGATCGGCGGGATGATCCTCATGATCCCGGTGATCGGGCTGTTCATCACCGACTTCTTCGAGTTCGAGTCACGCGAGGTCGAGGCCCGCAACGACATGGAGTTCGAACGGCCGAAAGCCGCACTCGGCGTCTCGGTCCTCCTGTTGATCTACGCCGCCTACTTCGGGCTGCAGTTCCTCTACGCGCCGTATCTCGACCTCATCTTCGCCTGACAACGGCGAGATTGCGTGACCGCCTCGAAAAACGATTGATTGACAATCCGGGGGATTCTACAATCACGTATGTACGACACGATTCTGTTTCCGACCGATGGGAGCGAGACCGCCAAAGCGGCCGCCGACCACGGGGTCGACCTTGCGTCGCGACACGACGCAACGCTGCACGTCCTCTACGTCGTCGACCACGAGCGCGTGACCCAGATGGCCCCCGACCTCGGTAGCGATCACGTCAAGGATACCCTGCAGGAGGAGGGCCAGCGGGCGACCAGCGAGATTGCCGACATGGCCAGCGCCGAGGGCGTCGACACCACCACCAGCGTCCGCGAGGGTTCGGCCGCCGAGATGACCCTCAGTTACGCCGAGGATGTCGGTGCCGACGCCATCGTCATGGGGACCAACGGTCGGTCTGGTATGGATCGACTGCTGATGGGGAGCACCGCCGAGCGGGTCATCCAGAACACCGAGTTGCCGGTGATGACTGTCAAGCGACCCGACGAGTAAGCGTCGCGTAACCAGCCGACAGCACGGTGGTCGTCTGTTCGCCACCGTCGCACACAACGACAAGGGATTTACGAGGCTATCACGTTCTCTCAGCTAATGACCGGTTCGGCACTGGCGTGGCTCCAAGGGCAGCTCTTTACCATGGGCCCGCTGTCGGACGTGCTGGTGTGGACGGTCGTCTGGCTGTTTGCGCTGGCCGCCGGTGTCGAGTGGTACGGTCGCCGAACCGATACCGATCTGATGTCGTCGGCGACGACAATCGCCACCGTCGCGTGGGTCGGGTTCGGGCTCTTCTGGCTGAACTCGGTTCCGTTCTGGGCGTTCGAGCATCAGAGCTACGTTGAGGCTATTCTCGCGCTGGCGGGCGGCCCCGCCTGTTTCTACGCCGCTCGCGAACTGTACACGGGCCGCACGTCGCTGTTCATCCTCTCCCGGGCGATCGCCGTCATGGGGTTCATCTATCTCCCCTTCGAGACGATTCCGGCGATATCCGTCGGTGGGCTTGCGCTACCTGCGCCACGACGGTTCCTCATTGAGATCACGACCGCAATCACGGGCTGGATCATCTCGGTGGCGGGCTACTCGCCGGAACTGGTGAAAAACGGGGCTGCGTACCCCGCGACCTTCCGGTGGGTGCTGGACGGCGGCAACCACGTTTACAACGTGTCTATCGTCCTCGCCTGTACCGGGCTGGGGAGTATCGCCATCTTCGGCGGCCTGATCGCGGCCGTTCGCGCACCGCTGGACCGAAAGCTCCGCGGGCTCGCGGTTGCCATCCCGATTATTTTCACGCTCAACGTGCTCCGGACGGCGTTCATCTCTATCGTCTCGGGCAACCAGCTCATGCACTGGTTTCCCGACGTGATCCTGTTTCTCTTCGGTGCGACCGACCCCTACCGCGTCTCGTTTCTCATCTCCGACCGGATCATGAGCCAGCTTGGCGCGGTCGTGGCGCTGATGATCATCACGTATCTTGTCGTTCGCCAGCTCCCAGAGCTGCTGACGGTGCTTGAGGACGTGCTCTACCTGCTGACCGGCGACGAACACGATCTACAGGAGGCCCTTGATCTACCGCGAGAGCCGGCAGTCGAACAGCCGGAAGCGGCAAGTCGGGGCGACTGACTCCGTGCGTCATCAGCTTTGAACCCGTGAGTGTGTCGTCTACCAACTTTCCTGTCTGGTAGTGGATACTATATTCCCTGCGTGTAAGATGTAGGGCGCGTATTCAGCAAATCGCACAGCGAGAGTCGTGGTCAACTGATTCGATCATATAATTAGACCGGGAGTGGAGTTTTAGATTGGTTGAAACTCTCTTTGTCACCGTATTTTACAAACTTGTCTGAAACTCGCGCTCACACAAGATCGTCCTGTTTAGCCATCTCGAACTCAAACCGCGCTCCACCATCGGTTCCATCAGTTACGGACAACTCCCAGCCATGGGCCTCAACGATTCGTCTTATAATGGTTAATCCAAAACCTGTGCCACCACGTGCCGTCGAATGTCCCGGTTCCAGTACTTCCTCACGTTTGTCGATCGGAATGCCTGGCCCATCGTCTTCGACATAAATACCCCTTTCATCGTGAGATCCGACACGGACGGTTACAGTAGATTCACTGTGTTCAACAGCGTTCCGGAATAGGTTCTCGAAAACGTGTTGCAACCGGTCGGGATCGCCTTGGAAGGTAATCGAATCGACAATCTCGATAGTTGCGTCATCTGTGTCGACCGACGCCCAGCACTTTCCGACGAACTCAGTCAGGTTGATCGGCTCGGTATCGCTTATTGTGTCGCCGTGGCGAGCAAGCGTCAACGTGTCCTCAATGATTGCTTCCATCCGGCTGAGCGCTCGTAAAAGTGGATCGAGATGTTCGTTTTCGGTTTCTTCCGTGAGAGCCTTTGCACGACCCTGAGCGACATCAAGCGGGTTGCGCAAATCGTGTGAAATAACACTCGCAAACTCGTCAAGTTGTTCGTTCTGCTGCCGTAATTGTCGCTCCCGTTCAACGCGATCGGTCACGTTCCGAGTGATCCCAATGAGGCGGGTTATCTCATTATCAGAGACGACGGGCGCAAGCTTTGTTTGCCAGAAGCGTGCACCGTCGTCAACCTGGAGTTCCTCTTCATACGAGATGGGTTCGTTGGCATTCACACAGCGAAGATAGTTCTCTTCTAGCTCGGTTCCCTGCTCCTCGCCGAACACCTCACGTGGTGTCTGGCCTTGGACTTCCTCGGTTGTAATACCTGTTTGACGCTCGTAAGATGGACTCAGGCGTTCAAATTCGAATCGAGTTTCCTCCCCACTCTCTTCGACATTGAGAAGAAAGATGGCATCCTCGACATTATTTAAAATGGCTTCGTACTCTTCGGCCAATTTCTGGGCTTCGGCCTCGTACTGCTTTTGCTCAGTGATATCCCGACTGCTAAGCAGAATTCCATCGATGATGTCGTCGTCAAGCCGATTCCACATCGTGGCCTCAATCCAGTGCCATGAGCCGTCTGCGTGGCGGAATCGGAGTTCGACGGTCTCGGACGTAGAGGGGTTCGATAGGACCGTCTCCATTGCATCGGCGTTTCGTTCTCGATCCTCGGGATGGACGAACTCGTATCCCTCATGACCAATCATGTCTTCAGGATCATAGCCAAGAGTCCGTGTGACAGCAGGACTCACGTACGTGATTGTGCCGTCGGGATCGACGACTGTAATGAGATCATCTATTTGCTCGATGAGTGCTCGATGCCAGTCAGATCCATGTTTTTTGTTCTCCGGAGGCGTTGTTCTATCTTTCATTGCTCATAATGTGCCCAGTAGGCTTGTATTTACTTTGTATTCGCACCCAATCCCTATTAGAAACGATACTATTGTTATTATTTATAATTATGGTTACCAAAGTTTGCTGACTGCATCCTCTATATCTTGCATGGCGGTTCTGTCAGCATCTGGTACATCGGCCGTGATGGAGCGATGTAATCGTAATTTTAATATATGAATCACTAATTGACCTTGGAGCTACCAACTTCACATTCGCGCCAGTGACCCGCGACTCACTCCCACAGTTCAGGGAAGTGGCGTTCGATATACGGGCCGATAGGGTCTGAGTCTGCCCACAGTGCCGCAAAGAGGTCGCGGCCAAATTGGACTGCCGCGTCAGTCTCTGAGAAAAATATCGCAGTGGTGTCAGTGACTGATCCCCGTTCCGACGAGTCGGGTTCGCGCTTCTCAACGTGTCGAGTCGGCTCGGTGCTGCTCGCAGTCGGTAGTTCGAACTTGAGTTTGTCATCAGTGACGACCGACGCGAACTGGCATTCCGTCAGCCGGATGCTCGCCGGGTCCAGCGCGTTCAACTCCTCGCGGTGGCCGTCCTTGTATCGCTGAAAGCTAACATCGATTGCATCCCGTGTCACCAGCAGTCGTGTCTCGGGATCCGTCGGGATGGCCGCCTGATGCCGCCGTGAGTAGTACGGTGTCGTCAACTCACAGTGGTCGGCCCCTTCGAGCATTGTGATAGCGACATCCTCTGACCTGTTCGGATCTTGGGGCGTATCGCGGATGATCTCGTACTCACCAATCGACGTGAGCCGGCGCCGGAACCGCGGTGGAATCACATCGATCCGATGAGTCTTCCAGAACGCCGGGGCTGCCGCGAGGAAGTCCTCCGAGGACTGCCACGCAGCGATGCTGTCTGCACAAGCGATCCATGCGCGGTGAGTTCCCAGCCGCTGTCGCCCTCCGTGAGCAGTCCCCGCTCGCTGAGCGTCGAGAGCGCGTCGTACACCGCGGAGTCACTCGCTGTGAGCTCGGACAGCAGCACGTCGGTCGGTGTCGACTGCTCCGACACCCGGCGCACGATCTCTGTCCGCACTGAGGATGTGATGACGAACTCGTTTGGCGACTGCGACGGCATACATCCCAATCATAGACGGCGTCGCACTTAATCTATCAGATTCCACAACAAATGGAACAGCGCACGACCTGTTGACCGGTTGCCGGTCAGCTTAACGCTCGTCCCGGCGATACTGTGGGATTTAACCCGCTGGTTTCGGTGCTGTTAGTTCATGTCGAACTCGGGTGGCGATACCTACGACTACGTGATCGTTGGTGCGGGATCGGCCGGCTGCGTCCTCGCAAACCGGCTTTCAGCCAACAGCGATACCGAGGTCCTACTACTGGAAGCCGGCAAACCAGACGAGAAACGGGAAATCGGGATGCCAGTGGCGTACTCGGAACTATTCAGGTCTGATGTCGACTGGAACTACGATACTGTCCCACAGTCAGCACTGAACGACCGGGAGTGCTACTGGCCGCGTGGGAAGACCCTCGGGGGATCAAGTTCGATCAACGCGATGATCTATGCCCGCGGTCAGCCGGCAGACTACGATCACTGGGCTGACCTCGGCAATGATGGCTGGGCCTACGATGACGTACTGGAGTATTTCAAGCGGGCCGAACACAACGAGCGCGGGTCGTCGCAACATCACGGCAGCGACGGCCCCCGGCACGTCGCCGACCCGGAGTCACCGAACGAACTCAGTGAGGCGTTCATCGAGGCTGGACAGGCGGTTGGCCTGCCACGAAACGACGATTTTAATTCCGGTGAGCAGTCCGGCGTCGGTCTCTATCAGGTGACACAGAAAGATGGACAGCGACACAGTGCTGCCGACGCATACCTCAAGCCGGTGCTGGACCGCCCGAACCTCACCGCCACCACCGGCGCGCAGGTGACGCAGGTCAGATTCGACGGTCGCGAAGCAGTCGGCGTGGAGTACGAACAGGATGGGGGTGGCAAATCCGAGACGGTCGACGCCAGCGAAGAAGTGATTCTCTCCGCGGGGACGATCAACTCACCGCAGTTGCTCATGCTGTCAGGGGTTGGCCCGGCAGAGCATCTCGCGGACCACGATATCTCGGTCGTCAACGATCTTCCCGGTGTTGGCCGAAATCTGCAGGATCATCTACAGGCAAAGATCAACTACGCCTGCGAGCAACCGATCTCACTTGAGGGGGCGGACTCGCTGTGGAACGTGCTCAAGTATCTCGTGTTGAAACGTGGGCCGTTGACCTCAAATGTCGCAGAGGCTGGCGGCTTTACCTCAGTCACCGAAGCGGCTGACAGGCCCGACATCCAGTTCCACTTTGGCCCCTCCTACTCGGTCAACCACGGGTTCGACAACCCCGACGGCCACGGCTTCTGGCTCGGCGCGCTCTGCCTTCGACCGGAGAGCCGCGGGCGAATCACACTCGATTCAGCGGATCCATACGACGATCCAGCCATCGATCCGCAGTACCTTACCGCGGACGCAGATCTAGAGATCCTGTTAGAAGGACTCAAACTGGTTCGTGAGATCTTGCAGTCCGAACCATTTGACGCGTATCGCGGCGAGGAGGTTGCACCAGGACCCGACGCACAATCCGACGAGGAACTGATCGAGCATATTCGTGAGACGGCCGAGTCAATCTACCATCCCGTCGGCACCTGCAAGATGGGTACCGACGAGACGGCAGTGGTTGACGACCGGCTCAGGGTCCACGGCTGTGATCGACTTCGCGTTGTTGACGCCTCGATTATGCCAACGATCACCAGCGGAAACACGGACGCGCCAACGACGATGATCGCTGAGAAGGCGGCTGACTACATACTGGGCGCATAGGCTGCCGTCTTTGTGTGCTGGTTGATCTGACCGATGCGCTGGCGGGCTACACACACGATTCTCGTTTGCTCCCTACACTTCATCCGACAGCAACGCCGGCGGTGCCCCGGCCAGTGACTCTAGCGCGTCAGCCTCGACGTGGTGGAGATCGCCTGGAATCACCAGCAAATGTAGCGGCTCGCCAAATGACTGGTCGGCCAGTGCCGACAGCCGGTCGGCAGCAACGACTGGCTCTGGACTGCCGGCCCGAGCGACAACGATCCCCAGTTCGTCTCCCCATGACTCGGCCAGCAACGCCGCCGCCTCACTGGCTCGCATGAACGGGTCGTCGACCGACATCTCGGCGTGGGTGTCGATCTTAATATCGAGATAGACGAGCGTATGCAGCCCGCGCTCGCGGTTAGCGTCGATACTCTCGATCACACTAGGTGGCACGTCGCCCGCCCCGTGCACAGCGGGAAACGGCAGCGTGACGGCCTTCCCGAAGCGATAGTTCTGCAGCCCGGTCAGCCCGCTGGCGGCGGTTTCGGCGGTGACACCGTGGACGACGCGCGTGTCGATCCCGCGCTCGGCCGCCCGCACCCGCAGGTCGGCATGCGTCGTCGAGATCATCGTATCGCCGGCCGTGAGAAAGGCGACATCGCCCTCCGCGGCGGCCGCCAGCATCGGCTCGGGGTCCTGCTCGACCCCCGCCCGGTCGCGGACCTCGATCTCTATGTCGTGGTGAGTTTCCAGTTCCTCGACGCTGGCACCGAGCAGGCGGCTGGTGTAGAACTCCGCGAAGACGCGGTCGGCGTCCCGCAACGCCGTTTCACCCTCGCGTGTGATCGAGTGCTCGTCGTAGAGTCCGAGCCCGATGAACGTCAGCATACTCCCACCGTGGCCGTCTCCCGGATTAAGCCCCTCGTTCGACTGGTTCGTCTGCTTGCCGGCTCAGAACACCACCACAGCCAGCAGGAACGTCAGCAGGATCGACGCCGTCAACAGCAACTGGACCGCCGAGGACGCCAGCACCCCGGCCGCGGTGTAGACGGCTCGCCGACCGGCTGTCTCGGTGTCGGCTCCCTCGACGAGTTCCAGCAGGAAGACGGTCGCCACGATGCCGACGATGATACCGAGCGGGCCGAGCACGAGCGCAAACACGAGGCCGCCGACCGTGGCGATAATCACGGTCCGATTCGACGAGCCGCCGGCTTTCGCTGCGAGTGGGCCGCCAACCTGATCGACTACGACGGTCGCCACCGCGGCAACTGTCAGCCCGCCGAGAACGAGCGAGCCGAACGGGTCGCTGCCGTACAGCGCGTACACCCAGATACCGGCCAGTGAGAGGAGTCCGGCTGGCACCGCAGGCAGTACGCTGCCGACCATCGCGGCGACCAGCAGGACGACGGCACCGGCGAGGACCACCTCAACCATACGCCTGCTGGCGGCGGCAGCCCCGAAAAGCCACCGACGCCCTACTCGTAGCGCGCCCGCTCGTTGGCCACGACATCGCCACCGTAGACCTCACAGAACCGTGTTGCGATAGTGCCGAACGCCCGCTTGCACTGACGCTCGGACACGAAGTTGAGTTCGTTGGCGACGGCTTCCCACGGTCGGCC
>KI543219.1:160030-176978 GCA_000496215.1 uncultured archaeon A07HN63 | reverse complement strand
TCGACCGCGCCGGTGACCTGCCCGAGTGTGTTCGCCGAGAACGCCTCGTGGCAATCGAGGACGACAATCTCTCGTGTTGTTCCCAGTAGCTCATCGGCACTGTCGGGATGCAACCGGTGGTAGCGAAACCCCTCGCGTGTCGTCACCAGACTGACGGCCGCCTCGTCGGCTTCGGCCGCTTCGATGGCGGTGTAGGCAGCGTCGATACCGGTCTCGCGGCCGCCGGTCAGCGCGAGGAGTCGCCGTTCGTTGGCCGCCTGTGCGTCGGCTCGCAGGCGACCCACGAGCGTCGGCAGATCCATACCGACGGTTGTGCTACCGCCGGCAAGGCTCTTTCCGTCTCACTCCTCGTCGCCGAACGGGTCGGGAAGGTCGTGCTCGTCGAGCAGCTCGCGGCGGTGCTTGAGCTGGTCGGTCGCCCGCCGAAGCACACCCAGCAGGGTGTGAATCTCTCGCCCGGTCGGGTGTGCACGGCCGATCAGCCGGCGGACGAGCCGCTGTGTCTTGTCGGACTTCCGCTCGTTGTACCCCTGCGCATCGAGAAACGTCGCAACGTAGTCGTAGAATCGCTCGATTGCTTCCTCGTCGGCGCGTTCGTGGTCGCGATCCGGCAACTGCGTCTCCGCAACCGTGAGATCCCGTAGTTCGTAGAGCACGACCGTCGCGGCCTGCCCGAGATTCAGAACGGGATAGTCGTCGCTGGCGGGGATCGAACAGACCTGATCGAGTTGCTCGATTTCCTCGTTGAAGAGTCCGCGGCCCTCCCGGCCGAAGACGATGGCCGTCCGGCTCTCGACCGATTGGAGGCTGTCGGCCACCTCTGCCGGCGTGGTGTACGGAAATCGCCGGTGGCGACGGCTGTCCTCGCCCGTGATCGCGGTACAGCCAACCGTGTGATAGGTCGAAACGACCTCGTCAAAGCTGATCGTCTCGGCGTTCGGCAACACGTCCTCTCGGGCATGGCCGGCAAAGCCGTAGGCCTCGCCGTCCGGCTCCAGTGGCGGCGGGTCGACGAGCTTGAGATCCGACAGCCCGAAGTTCTTCATCGCGCGAGCGATGGTCCCGACGTTGCCCGGCGTTTCGGCGTCGACAACGACGACCGTGGGCGCGAGATCACTCATTCGTCGGGAGTCGGATACTCGGTGTCGAGGCTGTCGACAGCCTCGTCGTCGACCATCTCCGTTTCCTTGCCCGTCGTCACGTCGTCAGCGTACCGGCTGAGATCGATCCGTTCCGGCTCGTGGTCTTCCTCCAGTTTCGCCTGTATCTCCTCACCGTCCGGCGGGTCGGGGAGCTCCTCGGGGTCGGTCTCGACGTGTTCGACGGCCCCAAACTCGTCGGGTGATCGCCCGCCATCGCCAAACCACTCGTAAAACGCCTCGGGAAGGTCGGGATCGCCGCGGTACTCGCTGCCGCCGGCCTCCTGATACCAGTAGATGAACTCCGCCTCGTGGTCGTCACAGAGCACCACCTCGTCGTCCGGCTCGCCGTAGACGGCGGCGGCCTGGTTTGCGCGTTCGATACTGTCCTCGCCGTGCTGAATCCGGCAGGCGTCACACGGTTTGTCGACCAGAAACACGAGCCGGATCAGCCGCTGTCGGGCGTCGAGCGGGATCTCCCCGAGCTCCTTGAACAGCCCCTCGTCGGTGAAGATCTCGGCTTCGTCGAACCGCCACCCGCGCAGCCCGACACTGACTTTGCCCATATAGGCGATAGCCACTCGGCCGACAAAAAGCGTCTGTCTCTCGTATGGATCGCGGGGCCTATATCGGTAGCAGCCCTACAATGGCTATGCGAACAGTCGACGCAGCCGGGTTGGCAATCGGTGACGATCAGCCGCCGCGAATCATGGGTGTCCTGAACATCAGCAGCGAATCACCCTACAAGCCGAGTGTGTTCAACAGCCCCGACGAGGCGGCCGAGTACGTCGACCGCGAACTCATCGACGAGGGTGCCGATATCGTCGATATCGGCCTCGAATCTGCCAACAAGAAGTTCGACGTACTCAGCGCCGAACAGGAACTCAACCGGCTCGATACCGCCATCGAGACGCTCGAAAGTGTCTCGGGTGACGCCGTGTTCTCCATCGAAACCCGCTATCACGAGGTCGCCGAAGCGGCCCTCGACGGTGGCTTCGATATGGTCAACGATATCTGTGGGTTCGCCGACCCGAAGATGCCCGAGGTCTGCGCGGAGTACGACGTGGCGGTCGCCAAGATGGCCTCGCCGCCGGATCTCGAACGGCCGGGCGCGGTCGAGGATGTCGACGATATCTACGATGCGCTGGAGTTGAACGGCCTCACGGACAAGACGATTATCGACCCCGCGTTTGGGGGCTGGAGCGAGGACAAAACCGTCGAGGACGACCGCGAGACGTTTCGCCGGTTGCGGGAGTTCCGCGGCTACGGCCACCCGATGCTCGTCTCGATTAATCGCAAGAACTTCCTCCGGTCAGTCGCCGGCCGCGATACCGAGGGTGCACTTCCGGTGTCGCTGGCGGCGACCGCGATTGCCGTCGAACGCGGCGCACACGTCATCCGCACTCACGATGTCGCAGAAACGCGGGACGCCGCCCTGATCGGCGACGAGTTCAGCCGCGACCGGCTGCGAGACTCGCTCAACGACGGCGTTGCTGTCGAGGAACTCGACGTGACCACCGCCCGCGCAGGCGAGCGACATCTCGACCGGATCGATGCCGACACGAGCGTCGCCGGCGAGAGCGTCACCCGGCTGATCGAGGTGACCGGGCTCGACCCTGCCGACCGGAATCAGGTGGCGACGCTCAGCGAGGAAACACCGGTGAACTGCGTGTTCGGTGGGTCTGACAAGACGTTGATACTCGTTGGCACACCGAGCGCGTTCGCTACGCTAACCGACCGACTCACCGTCGAAGCCGCCCCACTGGATGCCGTTGGAGAACGTATCAGACAAACGTGCTGTGACGAGAAAACTTATGCCGGATGACGCAAAACGACAGGTGGACGCCGGAGCGGCCACTGGGTAGGGGTACTTAGTGCCGATCCGGCCCATACAATATCACCACTGTCGAGCGGTTTGCTTGGCAGTGCATTTTTTTCGAATACATGAGCAACGGCATCGCGTTTCAGGAGTGGGAACCGGTCTACGAGGCGATGCTGGCGGATTTCGGGTTCGACCGCGCGGCCGACGAGCAAGCCCGCGATGTGGCTGTCGACCTTGCAGACTCGTTCGACCGTGGCCGTCTCGATAGCCTGAACCGCGCGACGGTCGCCATCGTCGGCGCGGCGCCGTCGCTATCGGCGGATATCGACACCTTTGATCCGACGAGTGTTGATGCCGTTTTAGCCGCCTCAACTGCTGCTGACGTGTTGCTGGATGCCGGGCTGGATATCGATCTCATGGTCACCGATCTCGACAAAAACACTGCGACTGCCCGCGACCTGACACAGCGCGGAACACCGGTCGCCGCCCACGCCCACGGCGACAACATCCCGGCCCTCAGAGAGTGGCTCCCGCAGTTCGAGAGCGAGCAGACGCTGGTGACGACACAGGCAGCCCCCAGTGGCCCAGTCGCAAATTTCGGCGGCTTCACCGACGGCGACCGGGCGGCGTTTCTCGCCCACGCGTTCGGTGCGGCAGAGCTCCGGTTTCTCGGCTGGGATTTTGACGACCCAGCTGTCGATCCGCTGAAAGCCCGCAAACTCCGGTGGGCCGAACACCTGCTGTACTGGCTGGAGCGACGGCGCGACGACCAATTCAGCGTGCTGGCCGGCCGACGCGAGTCGCTGACGACTGATCTGCAATCGTTGACGACAGAATAACACAGCAGACACTCCCAGCCACAAGTTTCCTTAGCCTGCCGGCCCAGTCGGTTGTATGCAACTCCACTGGCACCGTCAGGACATCCGTGGGACAGACAACCGCGCGCTGGCGGCGGCTGCCGAGGCGGCCGACGACGGTGTACTTGCGCTGTTCGTGTTCGACGACGCCGTGTTGACTCATGCTGGGGCGCCGCGCCTCGCCTACCTGCTTGAGGCACTGGCCGAACTCCGGGCGTGGTACCGCGACCGCGGCGGCGAACTGCTCGTTCGCCATGGCGATCCAGCGGCTGTCATCGCCAATGTTGCCAGCGAACTGTCTGTCGACCGCGTTGTCTGGAACAAGGATTACTCCGGCGTCGCACGCGACCGCGACACTGCGGTCCGGCAGGCGCTCAACGACGCCGACATCGCCCGCGACTCGTTCCACGACGCAATCTGTCACGAACCGGGGTCGATCACGACCAACGACGGCGACCCCTACTCGGTGTTTACCTACTTCGGCCGGAAGTGGCACGACCGCGAGAAGGACGATCCGTATCCGGCACCGACGGCCGACGACCTCGTCGATAGCGACGCCTTCGCCGTCGATGCTGGCGAGATACCGACGCTCGACGACCTCGGATTTGACGAGCCGGAGGCCGACCTTCCGGACGCCGGGATGGCAGCCGCACGCGACCGACTCGATGCGTTCTGTGATGACGGCATCTATCGCTACGACAGCGACCGCGATTACCCGACACGGGAGTCGACCTCACGGCTTTCGGCCGACCTCACACATGGCACCATCGGAATTCGGACGGTCTACTGGGCCAGCGAGGATGCCAAGGCCGACGCAACCGACGAACAACGGGAGGAGATCGAGGAGTTTCAGTCCCAACTCGCGTGGCGGGCCTTCTACACCCACGTTCTGTGGTTCAACCCCGAGGTCGTCAACGAGAACTACAAGGAGTACGAGAACCCGATTCAGTGGGACGACGACCCCGAGCACCTGCAGGCGTGGAAAGACGGCGAAACCGGGTATCCGATTGTCGACGCCGGGATGCGACAGCTTCGCGCCGAGGGATACATGCACAACCGCGTCCGGATGATCGTCGCGTCCTTTCTCACGAAGGATCTGCTGATCGACTGGCGGGAAGGGTATCACTGGTTCCGCAAAAAACTGGTCGATCACAACACCGCCAACAACAACGGCGGCTGGCAGTGGGCCGCCTCGACCGGGACCGACTCACAGCCGTATTTCCGCATTTTCAACCCGATGACACAGGGCGAACGCTACGATCCTGACGCCGAGTACATCGCAAAGTATGTTCCCGAGTTGGAGGGTGTCGACCCCGAGATTATCCATGGCTGGCACGAGGCGTCACTCACCCAGCGGCGCAACGCCGCCCCTGCGTATCCCGATCCGATTGTCGATCACAGCGAACGACGTGAGGACGCGTTGGCGATGTTCGAGGCCGCCCGCGGTGAGGCTGACTGAGCAGGGATTGTTAGCCGAATAGACCCAGCAGCTTGTAATCTGCTTCGGGCGAGTAGCGACGGAACAGCAGGCTGTTGGTCAACACCGACACGCTGGAGATTGCCATCGCGCCGGCTGCCAGCACCGGTTGCAGCAGTCCCAGCGACGCCAGCGGAATCATCGCCGTGTTGTAGCCGAGTGCCCAGATGAGGTTCTGTTTGATCTTCTGTAGGGTCGCATCCGAAATCCGGATCGCCTTCACCACATCCACCGGGTCGTCCCGCATGAGCGTCACGTCGGCGGCCTCGATTGCAACGTCGGTCCCGGAGCCGATGGCGGTCCCGACGTAGGCGACCGCCAGCGCGGGCGCGTCGTTGACGCCGTCGCCGACCATCATCGCCTTCCGGCCCTCCGACTGGATCGCCTCGACCGCGTCGGATTTGTCCTCTGGCAGGACGCCAGCACGAACGTTGTCAGGGTCGATACCGACCTGCTCGGCGACCGCACGGGCGGTGCGCTCGTTGTCGCCGGTGATCATCATCACGTCGATAGCGCGCCCCTGCAGTTCACTCACGGCACCTTTTGCGCTCTGTTTGACCGTGTCGGCGTCGGCGATAACCCCGGCGAGGTCGCCGTCGATAGCGACGAGCATCGCGGTTTTGCCCTCTCTTTCGAGGCGTTCCAGTGCGTCCGCCGCCGACTCGGTATCGATGCCGTTGTTCTGCAGGAGCGTGCGATTCCCGACGAGAACTTCTTGGCTCCCAACAGTTGCGCGAATCCCCTGTCCGGGCACGTTTTCGAACTCCTCGGGCTCGCCAACGTCGATGCCGCGCTCCTCGGCTCCCTCGACAATCGCGCGAGCGAGTGGGTGTTCGCTGCCGCTCTCGGCGGTCGCTGCAAGGCGGAGCACGTCTTCCTCCGTCCGCTCCTCACGTGTTTCGAGTTTTCCGCCGTCGGTCGCCGGGTCGCCGCCGTCGGGGACCACACTACCCTCGCTGTCGAACGCGATCACGTCGGTCAACTCCATTTCGCCCTCGGTGAGTGTTCCCGTTTTGTCGAAGACGACGGTATCCACGTCTTTCGCGCGTTCAAGCACGTCGCCGCCCTTGAACAGGACGCCGTTCTGTGCGCCGATTGTCGTCCCGACCATCGTCGCCGCCGGCGTCGCCAGTCCGAGCGCGCAGGGACAGGCGATGAGCACCGCTGAGGCGAAAACGATCACCGCGAACTCGAAGACCGACACTGTCCCGCCGACGACCGTCGATCCGCCAGCGACCGGGTCCCACAGCGGGAGCCACGCGACGAAATTGGCCAGCGTCTCGGGGAAAATGAACCACAGCAGCCCCCACAGGAGGGCGTTGGCGATGACAATCGGCACGAAGTACGCCGAGATGCGGTCGGCGACGTTCTGGATGTCGGGCTGTCTGGACTGCGCTTCCTTGACCGTCTGGACGATCTGCTGGAGCGCGGTGTCCGCACCGACTTTCGTCGCTTCGACGGTGAGCACGCCGTTTTCGTTGATCGTCGAGCCGACCACCTCGTCGCCCTCGCGTTTCTCGACCGGGACCGACTCGCCGGTGACCATCGACTCGTCGACCGCGCTCTGGCCGTCGACGACGACACCGTCGGTCGGGATCTGCTCGCCCGGCCGGACTTTCATCCGGTCGCCGACTGCGACATCCTCGACCGGAATCTCTTCCTCGCCGTCGTCGGTGATGACGGTCGCGGTGTCGGCCTCCATTTCGAGCAACTCTCGGAGTGCGTCGCCGGCCTGCCCCTTCGAGCGGGCTTCGAGGTAGTTGCCGAGCGTGATGAAGACGAGGATCAGCGCGGCGGTGTCGAAGTAGACGCTCCCGGCGATGAGCCCGGCCAGCACGGCGATAGAGTAACCGTAGGCCGTCGAGGAGCCGAGTGCGATCAGCACGTCCATGTTGGCCCGCCGGTTCTTCACGAGCGCGTCGTAGGAGTTGACGTAGAACGGTCGACCCAGCACGATCTGGATCGGCGTCGCCAGCAGGAACTGGATCCAGCCGAGTTCGATGCCGAACACCGACTCGGGCACGAGCGCGCCGCCGAGCAGGAATTTGTCTGCGAGGAAGACGAGCATCGGTGCCGATAGCACGGCACCGAAGAGCGTGAGCCGGAGCTGTTTGCGAATCTCGCCCTCGCGGGCGGCATCGCGGGCGTCGGTGTCGCCGCCGCTGCGCTCGTCGCCCTCCTTCTCCCGGATTGGCTCGTAGCCGGCGTTCTCGATGGCGTCGTAGAACAGATCGATATCGGCAGCAGCTGGGTTGTATCGAACCTGTGCCTCGTCGGTGGCGTAGTTCACGTCCGCCTCGACGACGCCGGGCAGCGATTCCAGTGCCTCGGCGTTGGTGTCGGCGCAGTTCGCACACGACATATCCGCGATACCGATTCGCGTCGTCTCAGAGACGGCCCCGTAGCCAGCCTCCTCGACAGCGCGTAGATGTCCGCAAGCGAGACGGCCGCGGCGTCGTACTCGACGGTCGCCTCGTCGGTGGCGTAGTTCGCGGTTACCTCGCTCACGCCGTCGAGGTCGCCGAGGGTGTCCTCGATTGTCGCCGAGCAGTTGGCGCAGGACATCCCCGTGATATCGAGGGTGGTTGTCTGTGTGGTCATATGAAGACATACGGGCTCCACGTTTAGTGGACTTTCTACTTCGAGACCACGGCTATCGCGGGCGGCAAACTTACGAATCCAAACTCGCTACGCGCCCTCTTCGAGTCGGCGATACCGATCCTCGAAGCGACTCAGACACGAGGAACAACAGAAGTGATAGACCTCGTCGTCGATCCGGGCTGTTTCGCCCTCGCTGTCGACCGTGTTGCCACACTCCGCACACGTCAGCGCGAACTCGACGCCGTCGACCGAAGGTGTCCACTCCACGTCGTCGACGAGGGTGACGGTGTAGTCGTCGATAGCGATCTCGTCGAACAGCCCGGCAACCCACCCGCGGACGTTCTGGGCCTCGACGCGGGCGTAGAATCGGAGGTCGCCCTCGCTGGTGACGAAGACGTGTTCGACGGCATCGCTCTCTCGGACCGCGTCCCGCGCCGCCGACAGCGACGCCGGCGGGAGTGTCAGATCGATCAACACCGGCACACCAGCCCGCAGGGCGGCGCGGTTGACATCGATGGTGAAGGTGTTGATGACACCGGACTCCTCCAGTCGTGTCACGCGGTCGGAGACAGCCGGCCCCGAGAGGCCGATTTCGTCGCCGATCTCGCTGAACGGCCGGCGGGCGTCGGCGGCCAGCATCGAGAGAATCTGCATATCGGTCTCGTCGAAATCACGCATACCGGTGGTAGCAACGCTGGATACAATACTGTTGCCCACGAACCACTTTGGAATCCGAAGTGAACCATCGTGTTCCGGCCGCACTCGAAGCAGCAATGCACAAACCGTTCCAGTTTCTCCGATCGAGTATGTCTCAGACGATTACTGTCGAGGGGATGAGCTGTGCGCACTGTGAGGAGACTGTCGAGGGAGCACTCGAATCACTCGCCGACGTGACGGCAGCGAGTGCGGATCACGAAACCGACGCGGTCGATGTCGAGGGATCGGCCCGGACTGACGAGCTGTTGCGCGCTGTCGCAGACGCTGGATACGAGGCCTCAGCCTGAGCACAGCGGTCTTACGGCTGGCGATACAACCCAGTCACTTTCGGATTGCACCGAAAAGCCAGTTTGGTGATACAAACGGGGAATTACTTTCGATTACACCAGTGATTGTGAGTTGACGATACCGCTTGTTTTCCGGCAGTTATCATGGGTATTGCTACCATACTACTCCTCAAGATTTAACAGCATTCCACCTGTACGGACGAGTGGAGGAATTAGCTATGAGCTACGAACTCGACCCACTTCCGTACGACTATGACGCTCTTGAGCCGCACATCAGCGAACAGGTCCTGACGTGGCATCACGACACCCACCATCAGGGCTACGTTGACGGCTGGAATTCGGCCGAAGACACCCTCGAAGCAAACCGCGAGGACCACGACTTTGGTTCCAGCGCTGGCGCAATCCGCGACGTGACCCACAACTCCTCGGGACACATTCTGCACGACCTCTTCTGGCAGAATATGTCGCCGGAGGGTGGCGACGAGCCATCCGGGGCACTCGCCGACCGCATCGAGGAGGACTTTGGTTCGTATGAGGCGTGGAAAGGCGAGTTCGAAGCCGCAGCCGGCAGCGCCAGCGGCTGGGCACTGCTCGTCTACGATACGTTCTCGAACCAGCTTCGCAATGTCGTGGTCGACAACCACGACGAGGGTGCGGTCTGGGGCGGTCACCCGATTCTCGCGCTCGACGTCTGGGAGCACTCCTACTATCACGACTACGGGCCGGCCCGCGGCGACTTTGTTGACGCCTTCTTCAACGTCGTCGACTGGGACGAACCGAGTACGCGGTACGATCAGGCTGTCGAGCTCTTCGAGTAATCGGGCGTTCACTTCATTTTTTGCGACGCTGATCGACCAGCAACAGCAGCCGCCAGCGACAGCTAATCCGTACTGTTTTCGGGGCCGACACCGCTACAAACTGGTATGCCACGCCCGAAAGCTGCCTTCGACGACCTGTTTCCCTGCGAGTTCTACACGCCCGAGGAACTGCTCGACGAGAACTTGATGTACTCCGTCTACGAGATCGCTCGCCTGCTGCAGGGCCTCGATGCCGACGCCGAGATCGACGAGGGTGTCGAGGACGTGCTGCTCGACTGGGCGATCCCGTGGATCATGCGCAACTCCGAGGCACTGGTGATCGCTGAACCGCCCAACGAGGAGGAGCCGGGCTACTACGGGCTGAAAACCGACGAAGCGGACATCACAGACGACGCCGACGAGATGGGGAACGCCGAGGAGTAACGCATGAAACTGCTGGTCGCTGGCGACGCCCGGGTCGACGCCGGGAAAACGACGTTTGCCGCCGGGCTGGTCGCCGCTATCGACGGCGCGGTCGGGTTCAAACCCCGCGCCGGCAACGACTACTGGTACGACCACGACACCGCTCGTGCGGCACTCGACGCGGGTCGCCTCTACGGCAAGGACGTGACCACGCTCGCGGCTGTGAGCGACACTGACCACCCCGAGGAGTGGCTCAACCCGGTCCACCGATTGTGGCGACCGACGCCCGACCGGACGGGGCTGCTCGGCGAGGCCGGCCGGACGTTCCTCGTCGACCGTGTGACGACGCCGGATGGCGTCTCGTTTGTCGTCAACGGCGTTGCCGAGCAGGCCGGCCTCATTCCCGACGCTGTCAGCGCGTCGCTCCCGCTCGCCGATGCAACCCGAATCGACGGTGTCGTCGGCTTCAACGACGTGATGACACAGCGCTACCTCCCGGCGTTTGAACGCGTCGCCGACCGGGTGCGGGCGACGACGCCGGCGGTCGTTGAATCCTACTCAGATATCGCTATTCCGGTCGGCGGCGTCGCCTTCGATGCCGTCGCCGTCGTCGCGCCAACCCGGGTTCGCGTCTACGACGGCGATAGCTACGGCACCGCCCACGAGATGGCCAGCGGCAGCGGCAGCGAGGGCCAACTGGAGGAACCTGTCGACCGTGTGGCCGAGCTGGCTGATCCGGTTGCCGCACACGAGTTGCCGCCGCTCAGCGACGACGAGCGTGCCGATCCCGACCGCGTTGCCGACGCATACGAACCCGCATACGAGAGCCTGCTCGATGTCGCGCTCGCTGACACCGATGATGACACCAACACCGAAACCGTCCGCGACGCGGACGATACCAGAGACGACTCCGACGGCACCGCCAACAGCCGGTAGCGGAATACACTTGTAGCCGGCCGCGGTGGAGTCAATAACACCCGTTCATGCAGCAGTATCTCGATCTGGTCGCCGACACGCTCGCCCGCGGGCAGTACAAACCGAACCGCACCGGCGTCGACACCGTCGCCTCCTTCAGCCAGCAGTACAAAATTGACCTCCAGCAGGGGTTCCCGCTGCTGACGACAAAGGATCTCTCTGGCTTTCGCTGGAACTCGCTGATCCACGAGTTCAGGTGGTATCTCTCCGGCGAGGAACACATCCGCAATCTCCGCGAGGAGACGAGTATCTGGGACGCGTGGGCCGACGAGCAGGGTCGGCTCGACACCGCCTACGGCCGCTTCTGGCGGCGGTTCCCAGTTCCAGACGAGGGGCTCGACGGCGAGGCGTGGCCCGACGACGATCACCGCTGGCGCAACGATGACGGCACCTTCGATCAGATTCAGTACGTCATCGACACCTTCAACGAGTCGCCGAACTCCCGGCGCCTCGTGGTCTCGGCGTGGCACCCCGCAAACGCGGCCGTCAGCACGCTCCCACCGTGTCACTACACCTTCGTGTTCAACGTACAGGGCGACACACTCAATTGCCATCTCACCCAGCGATCCGGCGACATCGCGCTCGGCGTCCCGTTCAATATCGCCGCCTACTCGCTGCTGACGCATGCTGTCGCACAGGAGACCGGCTTCGAGGTCGGCGAGTTCGGCCACACCGTCGTCGACGCCCACGTCTACTGTGGGACCGACGACCGCGGGGAGTGGTACGCCGACAACCTCGACCGCCTGCAGGACCGCCTCGCCGATGTCGACGACCGCGCGGCGTACCGCGGTGTCCGCGAGTGGCTCGAAGCCGAGGCTCCCGACGAACCCGAGGCAAACGAGGGCTACGATCACGTGCCCGGATTGCTCACCCAACTCTCACGTGAACCCCGCTCGCGGCCACGCATCGAGATCGCGGACAAACCGCTGGACGAGCTCGAATTCGACGATATCCAGCTTGCGGACTACGACCCCGCCGAGGGGATCGAGTTCGCCGTGGCGGAGTAACGATGTCCGAAGAAAACGCTGCTGACAGCGACGCTGACGCGGCCGACAGCGACGACCCACCAATCGCGCTGATCGCTGCGGTCGCAGCCAACGGCGTCATCGGCGACGATGGCGAGATGCCGTGGCACATCCCCGAGGATCTCGAACGGTTCAAATCGCGAACCATGGGCAACCCGGTCATCATGGGTCGCCGCACCTACGAGTCCATCGCCGCACGGCTCGACGGCCCGCTTCCAGGCCGGCATAATATCGTCCTGAGCCGTCGCGATCCCGACCTCCACGACGGCGTTGTCGTCGTCGACGGGATCGAGGCGGCCGTCAGCGAGGCCCACGCCGTCTGCGAACTCGACGCCGACGCCGACAGGATCTTTGTGATCGGTGGCGCCACCGTCTACGAGGCGTTCCTCGACCGTGCCGACGAACTCCTGTTGACGGAACTCGACGACGCCTACGAGGGCGACACCGCGTTTCCCGACTGGGATCGGGAGGCGTGGAGTGAAACCAACCGCGAGAACCACGACGAGTTTTCCTTCGTTACCTACCGTCGACACAGCGAGTAGTGGCAGCCAGTGTCGGGTTACACCCAGTCGCAGTGCTGTCTCGCAGGACACCGAACTGGGTAGCAAGGGTTTTTCCTATCCATCTCTTATATGCTGGCAGATGAATCAGTACGTAGTCGGCAGTCGGTTCGGGGGACAGCGATGAGAGGGAACGACCAGCAGGCCTACGACCGCGGCACGTCACTGTTTTCGCCGGACGGTCGAATCTATCAAGTCGAGTACGCCCGCGAGGCCGTCTCGCGTGGCGCGCCGAGCGTCGGTATCCGGACGGCCGACGGCGTCATCATCGCCGCCCAGAGCCGCGCGGGCTCGTCGCTCATGGAATCCGAGAGCATCGAAAAGCTCCACAAGATCGACGACCACGTTGGCGCGGCCTCGGCTGGCCACGTCGCCGACGCCCGCCAGCTCGTCGATTTCGCTCGCCGGCAGGGACAGGTCAGCCAGCTTCGCTACGGCGAGCCCATCGACGTGGAAGCCCTGACAAAGGAACTCACCGATCACATTCAGGAGAACACCCAGCGCGGTGGGACGCGACCCTACGGCGCAGCCCTGCTCGTCGCCGGCATCGAAAACGGCGAGCCGCGACTGTTCGCGGCCGATCCCTCTGGCACGCCTAACGAGTGGAAGGCGACGGTCATCGGCGGCTCCGGCGGCGACGTTCAGGAGTTCCTCGAGGACGAGTGGGACGACGAGATCAGCCACGACGACGGGCTCGCACTCGCCGTCCGCGCGCTCCGCGTTGCGACCGACGAACTCGGCCCGAGCGAGGTCAGCATCGCCACGCTCACCGACGACGAGGGATACACCTCGCTGAGCGTCGACGAGATCGAGGACGCCTTCGACGACGCCGATATCGATCTCGACGCTGACGACGCCGACGAATAGCGACCGAGGAACTTTCTTTTTCGCTGTCCGTGTCGCAACCATGCCCACACCAGCCTCGGCCACGGTCGAACGTATCTCGATCTATCCGATCAAATCGCTCGATGGACGGTCAGTCGAGCGCGTCGAGATCGTCACGAACGGCGGGCTCGCCGGCGACCGCGAGTACGCGCTGTTCGACAGCGACGGCGACTACGTCAACGGCAAAAACGACCAGCGGGTCCATCCGATCAGCGCGAGTTACGCCGGCGAGACGGCCAGCCCCGACTCGGTGACGCTATCGACGCCGGACAAAGACGCAACCCGGTTTGACCTCGGTACCGTTAACGGCGACGCGTCGGCACCCCTCGCTGACTGGTTGGCCGAGTGGTTCGGCTACCCGGTCACGCTTGACCGCAACCGCGAGGGTGGGTTTCCCGACGACACCACTGCCGCGGGCCCGACGATCATTAGCGAGGCGACCATCGAAACCGTCGCCGGCTGGTTCGACGGCATCGAGCCCGAGGGCATGCGTCGTCGGCTCCGGCCGAATATCGTTCTCGGCGGCGTGCCAGCATTCTGGGAGGATCATCTCTTTGCCGACCGCGACAGCCGCGTCCGATTCTCGATTGGCGACGTTGCATTTCTCGGTGTCAACCCCTGCCAGCGGTGTGTCGTGCCGAGCCGCGATCCGGATACCGGCGACGAAATCGAGGGCTTCAACGAGCGGTTCATCGACAACCGCCGCGCGACGATGCCCGACTGGAGCGGCGGCGACTGGTTCGATCACGATTTCCGGCTGATGGTCAACACGGCTGTTCCGGAGGCAAGCTGGGGTGAGACAATCGCTGTTGGCGACGAGGTAACCGTCGGCGAGACAGTGCCGGCTGCCGACACGCCGGTGCCGGCCGAGTAAGCTACTCCCGCTCAGCCGGTTCGGAAGGAGAAATCGAGACTCGGAGCCGAGTGCGTGAGCGACCCCATGGAGATGATATCAACGCCGGTGGCGGCGTACTCGGCCACATCGTCGAGGGTGATCCCGCCGCTGGCTTCGGCCAGTACGTCTGCATCAGCCTCGGCGAGAGCGTCAACTGTTTCGCGGGTTTCGGCAGGCGTCATGTTGTCCAGTAAGATGATGTCTGCACCCGCTTCGGCCGCCCGCTGGGCTTGATCGGTCGATTCCGCTTCGACCTCGATTTTCGTGGCAAACGAGGCGCGCTCACGGAACGTTTCGACGGCGGACTCCAGTCCCATCTCGGCGATGTGGTTCTCCTTGATCATCACCATCTGCGAGAGGTCCAGCCGATGGCTGTCGCCGCCGCCAGCGACGACAGCGCGTTTCTCGATCCCACGCAGGCCGGGCGTCGTCTTCCGCGTTCCGGCGATCCGCACGTCGTCGACTTCTGCGGCACGCTCGACCGCAGTATTGGTTTTTGTGGCGATGCCTGCTGCGTGTCCGGCGAGGTTGACCGCGATGCGTTCGGCGCGGAGCGTCTCGCGGGCCGAGCCACTCGTCGTGAGCACGGTCTCGCCGTCGTCGATAGCGTCGCCGTCGTCGACCTTGCGGTCGACAGCGATGCTAAGATGCTCGAACACGGCTCCGGCCGCGTCGATTCCGGCAGCAACCCCTGACTCCTTGGCGACGAGGCGGCCTGTTGTCTCGCCGGCCACGTCGTTTGTCACGTCGTGGTGGCCGATATCCTCCTGTAGCCACCGGTCGATCTGGCTGGCTGTCAGCATCAGTCGCTCTCGGTCGCTGTCGGCGTCGATTCGGCCGCCGTCGCTGTCTCGTCGGCGAGGTAATGACAGCCGACGCTTTCGTCGTTTTCGGCGGCGGCGTTGGCGATCAGGATGGCGACGACCGTCGCATTCCGGAGTTGGTAGAGTCCACGCGAGGTGCGGGTGCGGGTGTAGGCGTCGACCTCGCCTTTCAGCCGGCGCAGAACCCCGCGCGCGCTATCGATACCGCCGCTTGTTCGCCGGAGCCCGAGTTCCTCGCTGACGACTCGCGTCAGGCGGTGGAACTTCTCGCCGGCAAAGCGGTCCGGCAGCGCGGGATCGCTGTTCTGGAGCCGCTGATACTCGATGGCCTCGGGGTCGAAGCCAGCCGCGTCTTGCCCGGCGCGGAGCCCCCAGACGAGGCCTTCGAGCAGACTCGTCGAGGCGAGTCGGTTCGCGCCGTGAACGCCGGTATGGGCACACTCGCCTGCGGCGTACAGTCGGTCGAGACTCGTCCGGCCGTGGCCGTCGACAGCGACGCCGCCACACAGGAAGTGTTCGCAGGGGGCGACCGGAATCCCCGCATCCGGGTCGATCCCGTGGTCGGCACAGCGGTCAGCAAGATTCGGAAACAGCTCGGCGAACGGTTCGTCCAGCGGGTCGAGATCAAGCGTCACGCCGCCGGTCGCGTCGATCTCGTCTTGGACGGCGCGAGCGACGACATCCCGCGGGGCGAGTTCGGCGTCGGGATGATAGTCGGGCATGAATCGCTCGCCGTCGTCGTTCCGGAGGAGGGCTCCCTCGCCGCGGAGTGCCTCACTCAGGAGGAAGGGATCTTCAACATCGGCAGCCGTCGGGTGGAACTGCACGTACTCCATGTCGTCGACCTCGGCACCGGCGAGAAACGCCATGGCGATCCCGTCGCCCGTCGATCCCGACGGATTGGTCGACTGCTCGTAGAGGTCGCCGATACCGCCGGTCGCAAGGATCGTCGCGCCAGCGAACACCGGTTCGCCGTCGGGTTCGGTATCGAGAAGCGCGCCGTGAACCCGCCCCTCGTGGCGGAGGAGTTCCAGCGCGGCCGTCGATTCCAGAATCTCGACGTTGTCGACCTCGTTGAGGTGGGAGAGAAACGGCCGGAGGACGTGCTGGCCGGTCGAGGCATCGACGTGGAGAATCCGGTCCTCGGAGTGGGCCGCCTCGCGGGTAAAATCGTACTCGTCGCCGAGGGTGTCGAACTCGACGCCAAGCGTCTCGATCAACACGTCGCGGACGGCGTCGGCCGCGTTCTCGACCAGCACGTCGACAGCCTCGGGGTCGGCCATGTTCGCGCTGGCCTCAAGGATATCGTCTTTCAGCGAATCGGGATCGCCGCGGGTGGTGGCGATACCGCCCTGTGCCCAGTCAGAGGAGGCATCCTCGGGTTCGCTGGCCTTCGTGACGAGCAGGACTTCCTCGTCGTTGCGGGCAGCAGCGAGGGCGGCCGCACAGCCGGCGATCCCCGAACCGATAACGAGCACGTCGGCGGTGCGAGCAGCAGCCGCCGAAGGTGTGTCAGGAGCCATCTTAGAGTTCTAACATCCGGTCGAGGCGACCCCGGCGAGTTCTTTCTCCTCGGAGGCAACCTCAACGACGTTGTGCTCGCGGCCCGCCACTAACTCTTCGAGCACCCACGTCAGGTAGTTGGGGTCGATCTGTCGCATCGC
>KI543219.1:156050-157643 GCA_000496215.1 uncultured archaeon A07HN63 | reverse complement strand
CGTGCGCACCCTCGCGGCTCTCTGTGACAACAATATCCCAGCCGAAGGCGGCGACGATCTTGTCGACGATTGCCAGCCCGAGTCCCGTCCCACCCTCCGACCCGGTGAAGCCGTACTCGAATACCTGTTCACGCTCCTCGGGTGCGACCCCGGGGCCGTTGTCGGCGACGTATATCGCCGTGGTGTCCGCTGCTACACTACCGTGGTCGTGATCGATAACTCCAACCCAGACATCTGTCTTTCCTGACCCGTGTTCGAGCGCGTTTCGAAACAGGTTCTCGAACACCTGCCGGAGACGGGATTCCTCCGCCTCGACCGTTGGCAGCGACGACTCCACCGCGAGGCTCGCATTGGGGGCATTTGGCCAGGTTTCTGAGACGATGGTCTCAAGATCGATAGCACTCGTTTCGTCGACGGTATCGCCGTATTTGACGATTGAAATGAGTTCGTCAAGGAGTTCCTCCATCCGCTCTAGAGTGTCTTTGACATCGCCGATATATTTGCTGTCGCAGTCGGCCGCGATCAGATCCACCCCGGAGTTGGCCTTCTGGACCGGCGTCCGGAGCTCGTGTGAGATGATGCTCACGAACTCCTCGACGTGATCACGGTTGGCATCCAGCTGGGCGGTCGAACCACTGCTGGTATTCGAGCCGCTTCCCCGGGCTCCTGCTGACCGAGAACTACGAGCCTCCCTGATCGCCGACGCCAGCACGGCGATCTCATCGTCGAGCGTCGAGAGATCGATATATCGTGCGGCTCCCTGTCGATTGACGTTCGTCGCCAGCGCGCTACTTCCGCTGCTCACCGCGACAACGACCGGCACCGCCAGTGACGGGGTTAGCAGCTGAAAACAGTCGCTCTCCGGCGGATCGTGACCTGTCACAACACAGTCGATCTTTTTATGTTGGCTTCAAGATACTCCAGCGCGGCAGCTGCTGTTTCCCGGGTTTCCACAGTGCTGGCATCGAGGGTCGTCTCCAGCCGGGACGCGACAGCCGGCTGGCCGACAACGAGCACTGACCCCTGAGACTCCATTGCTGTACAGTCGCCGATTGCGACGCATAATTCCACCGGTCAGGTGATCGCTGGTCGGATTTGTTGGTCGGGAGCCAGTTTCGGGACCTGTGCGTCAGCGTCCGGTTTGTGATCGTCGACACTGTGATCCTCGATATCGCACTTGTCGTACTCGCTGATTCCGGTGTCGTAGCGGTAATCCCGGCCGTGGACACCACAGATCAAATTCCAGTCCTCGATGTGGCCATCCTCCAGCAGGACACCACGGTGCTGGCAGCGACCGTCGGGCACTGACACTTCCTCGTCGTACCGGACAATACCGGGTCGGCACCGGCGATATGGGCACCCGCTGGCTCGCCATCGGCGAGGTCACTCCGGGTGGCGATGCGTTCCGGATTGTCGATCTCGGCTGCCGGGGTGGCACTGCTCATCGCTGTGGCCTCCGCGACGGTAGCTCACACATATTCAGACCCGGTGGGCTTCGCCGTATCAGCGTGCCGCCGCAGTGTGCTCCATCTAACCAACCGGCGGAGCGAGGGTCACAGACCCTTAGTTATCATAAGTAAGAATTTAAACCGT
>KI543219.1:139879-155422 GCA_000496215.1 uncultured archaeon A07HN63 | reverse complement strand
TCGTGATCGACACCCAATCAGAGCCACGTCCGATGCCACATGAGCACACCACGCGGTTGATCTGAGCGAATGAAAATCGGTGTGTGCTCACTCACAGTGGCTCATTCTCAGGTTCACCCGATGAGTGAGCGGTGTCGACGCTGATCAGGGCGTCAGTCCCAGCCTGTCGGCTGGAATCGTCGCATCGTATCTGGAATCCGAACCACAAATATACGCAGTCATGACTCCGAGAACTCGAAGCATGTCAGCCACTATGAATATATGTCTAAGAGTTGGGGAACGGAGCGTGTGACACGTGATCCGTTCTCCCAATACTATATAGTGGCGTCAGACATATAATTTCAACGCCGTTTCGCCCGGTCTGTCGGGGTTCACGCCGCAACGAGTCCATACTGTGATATAGGTGTGGACAGTAGATCTAGACCAGACCTACAGCTCGGACGATTTTGCCAAGCTATGCTGTACGGTCGCTCAAAGGCGTTCACATCCACAATCCACAGCTGCCCGGAATTCCCGCGCTGTACCCACCGAAACCTCTTTGATGATACTCCTGGCAGTATCAGCTATGGTAAACTTCGACCCGGCGCAGTTCGGTGTGCAGGCTGGCGGCGGGGCGATCGTCGGCGGCGTCATCGGCTACGCCGCCAAGAAGATCGTCAAACTCGTCGCTGCGATCATCGGGCTGCAGTTCGGGCTGCTTGCGTATCTTGAACACCAGGGTATCATCACTGTCGACTGGGGACAGCTCCAGGCTGCAGCGTCGTTCACCGCGCCAGCCACGGATGGCGGTATTCCACCAGTTGTCGTCGACGCGCTATCGGTGCTACCAGCCGGCGGTGGGTTCGCCGTTGGCGCGCTGGCCGGATTCAAGAAGGGGTAGTATCCCACTGCTGACTTGGCGAATCTGTTCTATGACCGCCGAAGGCACTGTCTGATGGGTAATCCGAGAGAAGCCAACCGCTGTTTGGTCGGTTACTCCGCGGCGTCTGCGGTGGCCAGCTCGCCGTCCGAGTCGGCGATAGCCGCGGTGAGGTCCGTTTTCGTCAGAATCCCAACGGCGTCACCGTCAGCGTCGGTGACCGGCAGATGGCTGTAATCCTGCATTCGCTCGGCGGCCGCCGGTAGCGTCGTCTCCGGCGAGACGGTCTCGACCGGGGTGGTCATATACTCCTCGACAGCCACCTCGTCTGGTGCCTCGGTGTCTGCCAGCACCCTCAGCGCGTCTGTCGAGGTGAAAATTCCGTCTGGCTGACACCCCTCGCTGACGATCACGAGTGATTTGATATCCGCCTCGCACATCGCGTGTGCCGCCTCGGCGATGGTCTTGTCGCCAGCCAGCGTCAACATCGGGGTCGTCATAACGTCCGTGACGCGTGTTGCGGTCATAGCGAGCTATTCGACTGGACGGGTTTAGTACTTCGTGACCGTTCCATCCTGGTGGGAACCAACGGCGGATCGCTCTCGTTCACTGTCGGCCCATTATCCAGACCGCGAGGGCCGCGATCACCAGCCCGACGACGAACACGACGAGTCCCGGTTCGAGCACCTCCATGACTAGCCAGGTGAGTGTTCCGGGTGACTCGGTTGCGGCCGTCTCCCGGACCGTCTCCTGGGCCGTCATCATGCTGGGTCCGCCTGATTGCTCGGGTGCGACCGTGATTAGCTCGTGGGCGAGCCACTGGACGAAGAGACTCACGGCGCCGAGAATCGCCAGCCCGCTCACGACAGGTCGCAACGACTGCTTGACATCCGGTAGCGTCTGTTTGTCGCCGACGAAGACGAGCGGATCGGCCGCTGGTGCGTACACCGCCATCTCCGCACCCTTCTCGGAGTAGACGGTATCGATCTCCTCGATCAGCCCGGCGTCCTCCAGTGGCTCCAGATGATACTGCACGTTCTGAAGCGAGGTGTCTACCGCCTTGGCGAGTTCCGATGTTGTCCGTGGCTCCGCAAACAGCGACTGGTATATCTCTCGCCGGGTGTCGGGCGCAAGCGCGTCGAGAATCGCGTCAGTGTCCTCGTCTTGGACTTCAAGTATTCGGGCGGTTTCGTCGGCATCCTCGGTTCGCTCCTGCAGTTGCTCGATGAGACTCGCCATTGTGACACCCGTTTGCCCCGGCGATACTTACCTCGTGTCGTCTGTAAAAACGCGATTTTACCCACCGACAGCGGCCGATTTGACCCTACTCGTTTACCGCTTCGATCTGGTCGGTGACGACAATCTCACCCCGAGAGGTCAGGTGTACCTCATCATCGTGCCGCGTCACGAGCCGCTTCTCCTCCAGCTGCTCTAGCAGCGCGTCGGGGTTGTCGACGCCCCCGGTCATCACCATATCCACCGCCGCGTTACCGCCCGCACTGTACAGTGAAACCAGTGTTTGTGTCTCCACCTCGCCGATATCAATATTCTTCACATCGGCGACGACCCGACTGTAGTTCTGCCGGATAAACTGACTCAGGAACGTGAGCTTTCGCTGGCTGAGCAGCGAGATACACGTCGTCAACGTCGTGTCACCGGGCGCGTGATCCACAACGAGGGTTGCCCGCGGTTCGTCACGGAGCTGTCGCTGCTCGTGTTCGAAGCCGATCACGGATTCGACGTAGATGTTGGCGCTTTTGTCGTCTTTTGATAGCGAAATAGAGTCGTCCTGAATCTCCAGCACCATCTTCAGCGCCGGCGCACCGGTCCGGCGCCCGCCGCGTTTGGCCGGATGTTTGGCGATCACCGTCTGTTTGCCGACCAGCAGCTTGAACAGTCGCGTTCTGAACTTGGTGATCGTGTCACCGCTGCCCCCGATGACGGCCCGCTTCTGCGAGCCACCGCGGTCGTAGGCGATAGCGATCGCCTCCTCGAAGAACTGTGAGATACGGTCGGCGACCGAGCCCGGATCAGTACTGGCGATATGCGAGAGCAAGACCACCTCTTTTTTCTCACCTGTCACCAGCACAAGCTGTTCACGGTTCAGTAAGACCCGTCCTTTGACAGGTTTGAGCTGGTCAAGGTCGTCTGTGAGGAGCTTCGCGCTGAAATCGGCAACCACCTCCTCACTACTCATAGCCGCTCATTACTGCGGATCGGTATTGGTTGTTTCGGTACCGCGGTGAATATATCACTCGCAGTCATGGTGACATTTGAACGATACAGCCGACTCTCTCGTGTATTGTATTTGTTACCTGACATACGCAGCACGAAGGAAGGCGACGGCACCCCCGAACATGGCGAGATTGCCGAAAAAGGCCAGTCGTTCGCCGCTTCGGTCGTCCGGGTCGGCGTTCCAGAAGTCGTGCATCGTCGGGGTGACCACGGCCAGAAAGGTGGCGACAGCGCCGGTCGACAGCCGCGGGAACCGCCAGAGTGCGGTTCCGAGCCCCCCGACGAGCATCATACCTGCGGCAAACGGGGCCAGCACCTCCGGTACCGGTACCCCTGCCGACTCGGCGTACTCGATCGTGTCTTCCATATCCCGAAAGTCCTCCAAGGCCTGAAGCGCGACGCCGCAGCCGAACAGCACCCGACCAAGCCGTCCAACACTCGGCGTCGTCTCTTCGTCCGTGGTATCGCCCATACCAGCACCAGCGTCTGCCCGAATAAAATGCTACTGTCAGACGTGAGCAACACATACGTCTTGCAAACACTGTATAAGGATATGACATAGTTAATCAGGTCAGTATCAGAACACCAGAAAAAGCAGTATTTATACAAAAATATCTACGTATAACGCGTTATTGGGGATAAAAATTGGCACCTCGATTCAAAATTTATCCTGACGAAAACCTGTTTATATGTGTGGTGTTATCATACAAACGCCCATAATGAGACACGATTACGAACTCCCTCCCGACTGGGACGCACTGAGTGACACCGAGAAGTCGAAGTGGATGACCCGCGAGCGCTGTCGTCGGCAGGCCAAACAGCAGGGAACGCCGTCGATGAAGGCGCTGGCGTCGAAACAGGAGCGGTTCGACCGTCGCCTCGCCGCCAACGGGTACGAGCCGGTGAAACAGAAGCGGTAGCGGGACACACGCGTTCCAGCGTACTCACGCTTCGGCCCCGCCACCATCGGGCCGAACGTCACAACCCTTTCGACGCTCAAGTTCTTCGAGTGGTGTATGTCGGCCGAGGAGTCCGGTGGCTTCGACGATGTTCGCGAAGCGGTTGACGGCCACCCGATGGTCGGCCTCCTCCGGTACGCCCGCGCCTACTGGCCACGGCTCTCGCTGGGTATCGGCTCGTCGATCACGACCAGGCTCGCCCGACTCGTCCCGCCGATTATCGTCGGCGCGGCCATCGACCGCGTTATCAATCAGTCCGGCGAGCCGGGGTTGCTCGCCGATCTCGGACTGGTGACCGCCACGTCGGGGGCGACGACCGCCGCCCGGCTCGGCCTGCTTCGCCGGCTGGCGCTGATCGCACTCGTCGCCTATCTGCTCCGCTCGGTGACGCGGTTTGCCGAGCGGTATCTGCTGGAATCCACCGCCCAGAAGATCCAGCGCGACCTCCGCAACGACAGCTACGACCACATGCAGCGGCTCTCGCTGGATTTCTTCGCCAACCATCAGACCGGCGCGATGATGTCGATTCTCAACAACGACATCAATCAGCTGGAAACGTTTCTCAGCCGTGAAATCCGCCAGATCATTCGCGTTGTCGCCACCGTCGGCGGGATCGGGGCCGTGTTGCTGTCGATGTCACCGATCCTCGCGGCTATCGTCCTGATCCCGGTGCCGATCATCGGCCTCGGCAGCGCGTGGTTTCTCTCGTGGATCGAACCCAAATACAAGGGAATCCGCGAGAGCGTCGCCAGGCTCAACTCCCGGCTGGAAAACAACATCAGCGGCGCGAAAGTGATCAAGGCCTTCGACCGCTACGGGTTCGAGCGCGAGCGGGTCGGCGAGCAGAGTCAGGCCTACCACGACCAGCAGATCGGCGCGCTCAAGCTCAGACGCCTCTTCTATTCGACAATTCGGCTATTCACTGGGCTGGCGTTTGTCGGTGTGCTACTGGTGGGCGGCGAGCTGGTCGTTACCGGCAGCTACACGCTTGGAACCTTCCCGATCACGAGCGGCATCACCGCCGGGACGTTCACCACGTTTTTCCTCTATCTGCGCCGGCTCTACAGCCCGATGCGCCGGATCGGCCGGACGGCCAATAAGTACCAGCGGGCGAAATCCAGCGCGGAACGCGTCTTCGGCCTGCTGGGTCACGAGCCGACGATAACGTCACCCGAGGACCCGATTACTGACCCCATCAAGGACGGCACCGTCGACTTCGACGACGTGAGCTTCAGCTACGAGGGCCGCGACGAGGCGGTGCTCGGCGACATCTCGCTCAGCGTCGAGTCGGGCGAGACGGTCGGCCTCGCGGGTGAAACCGGGGCCGGCAAATCGACGCTCGTCAAGCTGATCCCGCGGTTCTACGACGTGGATGCAGGGGCCGTCGAGGTCGACGGCGTCGATGTCCGCGAGTACGACCTCCAGCACCTTCGCCGGCATATCGGCGTCGTCGAACAGGATCCCTACCTGTTTTCGGGCACGGTCGAGGAAAACATCGCCTACGGCGACCTTTCGACGCTCGACGGCGAGGGGATCGACAGCCGGATCGTCGACGCGGCGACCGCGGCGGAGGCCGACGAATTCATCACCGACCTCCCGGACGGCTACGAGACACAGATCGGCGAGCGCGGCGTCAAGCTCTCCGGCGGCCAGCGCCAGCGGCTCTCGATTGCCCGGGCACTGTTGAACGATCCCGAGATCATCATCCTTGACGAGGCGACCAGCGATGTCGACACCGAAACCGAGGAGCTGATTCAGGCGAGCCTCAGTCGGCTGATCGTCGACCGGACGGCCTTTGTCATCGCTCATCGGCTCTCGACGATTCAGGATGCCGACCGGATCGTCGTCATGGACGACGGCGAGATCATCGAGGAGGGAACCCACGACACACTACTCGCGGATGAGGGGCCATATGCCGACCTCTGGGAAGCACAGACTGACGACGACGATACAGAGGAAGTTCCCGCGCTCGACGACTGATCGCCTGATGGGTTAGACGGAGAGTTCGTTGTTGGCTTGCACGACATCGAGTGCCTCGGCGTCGATGGTGTCGACATCGAGCCAGTTGGGGACGTACTCGCGTTTCTCGAAGGTCTCGCGTTCGTCCTCGGTGCCGATGGTACACCACAGCTGGACCTCGTCGGGGCCGTGCCAGTCGCCCTGTCGCTGGATCGAGAAACAGACCTTCTCCTCCCCATCGTGGTTGATGATGGCGTTCTTCCGGATTTCCGGATCGCCGTTGACGATGAGCATCTGCATAGCTGCGGGTTCGTGTGGCTGGCTGTTAACCGCTTCGGTGCGGCGTCGCTGGCGGATGTGCGTTCCCAAGACCGTCATCTTTAGGTCGCCGCTATCGAACCCTTGGTATGGATCTGTTGCGGCAGTCGCTGCTTGACGCGCCGATCATCGAAAAGGGCGACTACCACTATTTTGTCCACCCGATCAGCGATGGCGTGCCGATGCTAGAACCCGAGTTACTCCGCGAAATCGTCATCCGGATCATTCGGAAGGCGGAACTCGAAAACGTCGACAAGATTGTCACGCCCGCTGCGATGGGTATCCATATCTCGACGGCGATGTCATTGATGACCGACATCCCGCTGGTCGTCATTCGGAAACGTTCCTACGGTCTTGACGGCGAGGTCTCGCTGGCCAAACAGACCGGCTACTCCGAGGGCGAGATGTATATTAACGATGTCGAACCCGGCGACCGCGTGCTTGTCCTTGACGACGTGCTTTCGACCGGTGGAACGATGACAGCGATCCTCGACGCGCTGACCGAGATCGGGACCGACGTTGTGGATGTCGTCGCCGTAATCAAGAAAGCCGGCGACAACGAGATTGACGAGACCGACTACAGCGTCAAGACGCTGATCAACGTTGCTGTCGAGGACGGCGAGGTCGAAATCGTCGATGCGACCGGCGACGGATAGGGCGGCGCGACCGACATCCGGCTGGCGGCCCGCCGTTTCGCAACCCTTATTTCTGCAATCGCGCAACGAGAGAGTACGTGCCGGAGTAGCTCAGCCTGGCAGAGCGAATCCTTCGTAAGGATTAGGCCGAGGGTTCAATTCCCTCCTCCGGCTTCTCTTCGGGTTTTCTGAAAACAGGAAGCGCCGCGGATTCACGCGCTTTCGTCGCTGGCAAACGCTGTCAGATCGGCCTGATCGACCTCGTCAGTTTCAGTCTGTGTTTCAGCTTCGCTGTTATCCTCGGTCGAGATTGCGTCTCCAGCGGTCGCCTCCGTTCGAACTGGTGAAACGGTCTCGCCGGCTGACACCCCTTTCATCACCTCCCACGCCGCATCAATCGCCTCCTCGCGGTCGATACCGTCGGCGAACACCGGGTACTCGGGGCCGTAGCCGGCCAGCCCTTTGACAATCCACCCGTCGCTCGCCGGCGGCTCGGTCGGTCGGACCACGAGCGACCGGCCATCAGCCGGGTAGTACAGCGCGAGATGCGTCTCGGTCGTTGTCGACACAGTCCAGTCGTCCGGCGGGTCGGGTACTGCTGCGGCCATCGGCGTGTCTACCGGTCGTGGGACCGCCGACTACTCAAAAGCTCGCTTCCCGTGAGGTGCCCCCGCTCCCGAGCTCCGGTGCGCTGTGTTCGACGGCGTTGAACGCCGCCTCGTAATCGTCTAGCTCGTCAAGTAGCTCGCTGTTGTGGGCACGGAGCTCGTCGATCCGGGCTTCGAGTGTCTGATACTCCGTGGAATCCGCAAGCTCGTCGGCAGGCAGTTCGGCTTCGAGTACCCCCTTCTTCGAGGTGGCTCGGATCAGGTCCTGCATCGTCTCGCTGTACTCCTGTGCCGTGAGCTGTTGCTCGACAGAGTTGATCAGCGCGTCACGACCGATCGGTTTGCAGAGATAGTCGTCGAACGGCATATCGACGATCTCGACATCGGGGTCGACGGCTGTCACCATGACGACGCGGGTGTCGTGGTCGGTGTTGCGAATCTCGTCCAGCACCTCGTCGCCGGTCATCCCCGGCATGCGTCGGTCGAGCAGGACAACATCGATTGTCTCGTCGAAGGCGTCCAGTGCGGCCTCACCGCTGTTGGCCTGACGGACGGCGTACTCCTTGCGGAGACGATAGGCGTACAGTTCAGCCACATCTGGTTCGTCGTCGACGACGAGCACTGTTGGCCCGTCTGGGGAGGTCTCTGACATAGGTGCCCGGAAACTGCTATCTAGTAACATGCTGGGCAGACAAATAACTGTTAATACAAGTTATTTTTTCTTAACAAGTTGTGCGCAAACACTGAATATCGATGTGAAAGAGAAGCTAGGACAGGGATTTGAACCCCGGAAGTCTCGATTACAAGTCGAGTGCATGAACCGCCCATGCTCTCCTAGCACGCTGCCCGAGAGTTACCCCTCATCGTGTGTATTGGTTTCGATCCGTTTTGCCAGCTCGATCCGGTGGGGCTCGTAGCCGTGTTCCTCGTAGAACCGCTGGGCGGCCTCGTTGTCAGCCAGCACGTCGAGGGTGACGGTCTCGACGCCCTCGCTTGCCAGTTCGGCCTCGGCGGCGGCCAGCAACTCGCTCCCGATGCCGCAGTTGCGAACACTCGGCCGCACGTAGAGGTTGACGATCTCGCCGGTGGTCTCTCGCTGGCTGTAGGTCCCCTCGTCGGTGTGAAACATGACGAACCCGAGGATCAGTTCGTCACGCGCGACCAGTACGCCGCCCATGACGATGTGGCGGGCGACCGTATCGGTTGCCGGTTTGCGGTTCGAGGCGGCTTCGAGCCGCGAGCCGTGTTGCTGTTGATCGTCAGCGAGATCGACCCAGCAGTCGACGACATCGTCCACATCATCGACCGTTGCCTGTTCGATATCCATCGGTTGATCGGCTATGTGTCGCCTACGGCGAGGGCGGGTAAATACTGTCGGCCAGCGATCCGCTGAGGTGTCACAGACGACCGCCGACTACCGGGTTCGGGTGAACTGATCGGCACCCTCGTAAAACCAGAGATCGTTGTCCCGCATCGCCTGTCCGACGCGTTTGTGCATCGTGACGATGTCCGCGAACTCGTCGGCCTCGATGTAGTCGAAGATCTCGCGGAGGGGCAGCACCGTCTCGTGATCGATCCGGATCGGATCGTCGCCGTACTCGTCGACGAACGCCTCGACATCGAGCGGGAAGTCGTCCTCCTCGTCGACCTTCTTGGCGATGACGGCGTGGCCGTAAACGCGGCGGCCCTCGCTGCCCTGCTCGCCGTCGGGATCGTGTGGCCAATCCATACCCGAACGTCACCACGGCGCAAAGTTAGTCTTACGCTCTGTGGAGCCGCGAGCGGTCACTCGGTTGCCGTCGATGAGCCGGACCCAACGGCGTCGCTAACCATGGTCATGACCGGGATATCGACCTTGTCGTCCTCGACCAGTCGTGCCCAGACAACGATCGTCGACGGCACCACGAGGATCGACAGGAGGAACGCATACAACACGCTCAGTGATATCAGAATCCCGAACGTTCCGATTCCGGGATTAAGTGCGAGCATCAGGGTCCCGATACCGGAGACAGTCGTCAGCATACTTCCGAAGAGCGCGCCGCCGGTGCCAACAATGGTGCGCTGCAGGGCGGGATACAGGTCTTTCTCGTGGTACTCGTCGGCAAAGCGATGGACGACGTGGACCGCGTAGTCGATTCCAATGCCGACGGCGATCGCGAGGATCGTTCCATTAATCGCGTTGAATTTGATCCCGATCAGTCGCATCGTGGCAACAACCGCGACGACGGTCATGATAATCGGGACAACGTTGACCAGCCCAAGCGTTGCTCGTCCCTCTACCACCCAATAGGCGAACACAAGGAAGGCAGACGCCCCGACAAGCGTCAGGACAAGGCTATCGATCACCGAGTCGAGCACCAGTGAGAGCGCTTCGTCGAAGATGATTACACCGCCGGTTGGTTGTGCCGTCCCCCGGAAATTGCCGGCAACATCGTAGGCGTCCTCGGTGACGACATCGTCCTCTGCCCCTCCATCGACCGTGTAGACCACCTGCGTGCTCCGCCGGTCGTCACCGAGGAAGCCACTGAGATCGCTATCGGCCGGTTCCGCGAGGGCCTCGTAAATCTGTGGGAGATTGTCGTCGGGTATCCCGTTGTTGTTCCGGTCGTTTCGCTCAACGAGCCGGCGGAACTCGGGGTCACGCTCGGCACGCGATTGAATCACCGTCACGATGCTTTCCGATTCGGCCTGTCGCTGGTCGCTCTCGAAGGTCGACGGCGGCAACGTCCCGGCGCGGTGTATCGACTCCAGTGCCGAGTCGCGTGTCATCGGTTTTTGTACGTACATCAAGACACGACTGGTCTCCGCGAAGTTTCGGTCAAGATAGTTGTTGATACGGACATACTCGAACTCCTCGGGCGGTCGAATAGGTGCTGGTAAGCTTTGATAGTAGTCCGGGGTTTCTTCGGACGGCTGGAAGTCCTCAGGGCCGAATCCCGAATCGACACCGGTCGCGTACACTCCACCGCCAGCCGTCGCAATGAGCACGAATAACAGAAACACGAGTGGTGCGCGTTTTGAGATCGTGACCGACATTGCGAGGACTCGTCCTAACAGTGAATTGTCTGAACCAAGTGGCGTGTTGGCAAATGACGGGATCGGATACCGCTGGCGAACGCGATCAACCAACACCTTCAGCGCGGGCACGAAGATACCGAAAATGAGGAAGGTAAAGACGACCCCAAAGGCGGCCACGAGTCCGAAGTCCCGTGTCGGTGGGAACGCACTGGCGGTGTTTGACAGAAATCCAATCACAGAGGTGCCGGCGACGATGGCGAAGGCAACCAGCATCTGATCGGTGGTTCGCGTCATCGACTCGGAGATACTCAGTCCTGTTACGCGTTCCTCACGATATCTGTTGATCGAGTGAATGCCAAAGTCAACCCCGATGGCGATGAGGATCGGTGGCACCGCGATGATGAGTGAGGTGAATGCGACGCCAGCAATCCCGAGGAAGCCAAACGTCCACAGCAGTGTCATTACGATTGCAAGCAACCCGATGGCAATATCGAACGGATCACGGTAGGCAACCGCCAGAAAGAGCAGAATCAGGAGGAACGCCACCGGCAACACGATACTTGTGGTGAACCACTGTGTATTCGGTGGCGTTCCCTGCACCCAGATTGTTGAGGCGTCATCGGTAACGACACTCTTGATCCGCTCGACCTTGTTCGCCGGGAACTCCGAGGCACCACCCGGCCCACCGGAGGAGCCCTCTCCGGGGCCAGCAAGGTGCGTGACACTGCCCTGACTTGCGGTAGCGGAGGCCGACTGGGTATTGAAGTCGTCGCTCAGACGTGAGGTGAAGCTTGCATCCTCAGCTGCCTCGCGTACCGCCGTGTCGATCTGACTCGGTGTTGCCTCCTTGATCGCACGAATGTGTGCTTCGGGTGTGGTTGCCGCTGGATTCAGCGTCGTGGCGATCTCCTCTGCCGGCGTCTCTACCTCGTCCACCCGCAAAGCGTTCTGCTCGATTATCCGGTTCCGCGTCTGCAACATATCCAGCAGCGCGGGTTTCGATAGCACGTTGCTCGACTCCTGAACGAGTGTCGTGCTTGTTGTCGGCCTCCCGCTGAACGTTGAACTGAACTTTTCCCGAATATCCTCGGATGCCTCGAACGAGTCCAGATCTTCGATAAACTGCTCTTGGCCGCTCTCGGAGCTGATCACCCCGAGTCCGCCGATCATCACGGCGGTGACGAGCAGAAAGGCGAGGACGACTGTCTTCGACCGGTTGACGATATAGTAGTCGACCCGATCTATGAGCCACTGATACTCCATATAAATCTGTTTACTGTTTTTACAGGGTCAGGGGCATAAGTATGTCAGGTTGTGTTCCTTGGCTGTTGGTCGCTGTAGTGCCGGCGGTCATCGATCCGCTACGGCCTCCGTTCGGCCACCGTTCAGCAGCACCGCAATCGAGAGTGCCTGCAGCCGGGCCAGAGCGTTCAGCAGGTTGGCTGCGACGATGACAAAGACCACGCCACCACCGGCGACGGCGAGTGCTTCCGGCAGCGTCTCGACGACCCACGGCCCAACACTGTACGCACCGACCGTGACTGCCGAACCGACGCCGACGAACAGACTCTCGTAGACGAACGGTGTCGCCAGCAACGCGGCACTGATCCCCAGTAGCGTCGGCAACACGACGAGCGAGACGATGCTGAACACGAACTTCACCGCGACGAGGCCGACGCTCAGCCACGTCGAGCGAGCCGTGACGAGCGATACGACCGCATCGAGAAACCCATCACCCGGCAGGACGAGCCCGTCTCGCACCGATGTCTTCGAGATAAACTCCGGCTCCGGGATATCGACACCGACCAGCCAGCCGGCAAGTCTGGCTTCAAGGCCGGCGACCCCTGTCGTCGCGGCGAGCGTCCCGACGAGGATCGGCAGGCCGAGGAGGGTAATCAGCAGCCCGACGCCGAGCGACGCCCCGGTGACGAAGCCGACGAAATACAGCTGGCCGAGGACGGCCGCAAGAGCGAGATAGGCGAGGTTTCCGTACGTCTGCCGGCGGAGCGGTGCCGCAAGCACCGTCCGTAGCGATTCCAGTACCGACGAGCGATCTGTTGCAATGGCAGTCTGCATTGTAACTATTGGCTCAACCCACTCACGTAAAGTTCGAGACACCGTGTTTCAGCGGGTGAAACAACCCCGAAACGACAACGATTATGCGGGGACCGCACGAACCAGCGACCATCGATGGACGAGACCACCCGGGAGTACCTCCGCGGCCGGTTTGCCGACTACTACCGGGCCGCGGCGGTGTCGCTGCCGCCCGCCGCCAACGAACGCGAGTGGGGCCACATCCCGTGGACGCCGGGTAGCGAGACGACGATGGTCCGCCACCAGTCACAGCTCGACCTCGGCGATGTCGACGACTTTCTCCAGCGCACTGCCCCGCGGCACGTCTACTTCTCGGCGGCGCGCTACGACGACCCCGGCGCAAGCACGATGAGCGAGAAGGGCTGGCGCGGCGCGGATCTCGTCTTCGATCTCGATGCCGACCACCTCCCCGGCGTCGATCCCAGCGAGACGACCTACAAGGCGATGCTGGCAGCCTGCAAGGACGCCCTCCGGCGACTGCTCGATTTTCTGGAGGCTGACTTCGATTTCGATACCATCCGGATCGTCTTCTCGGGCGGTCGTGGCTACCACGTCCACATCCGCGACGAGTCGATTCAGTCACTCGACAGCGACGCACGCCGTGAGATCGTCGACTACGTGCGCGGCCGCGATCTCGACACCGACGGGCTCATTCGCGTTGTCTCCAAGTCGGGGACGACCCAGCGACTGCTCCGCACCGAGGGCGGCTGGGGTCGTCGCGTCCACCGCGAACTCACCGCGCTGACCGAGGAACTCCGCGATCTCGACGAGGACAGCGCGCTCGACCGCCTCACCGAGTTCGAGGGTATCGGCGAGGGCCGCGCCGAAACCGTTCTCGGCGCGATCACGCGCAACCCAGACGCGATCGCCGAGGGCAACATGGAGGCCGGCGGCCCCGGTATCCGCCTGATCACCGATGCCCTCGCCGACCGCGTCGCCGACGAACAGGCCGCACCCATCGACGAACCGGTGACGACCGATACACATCGCCTGATCCGGCTGCCGGGCTCGCTTCACGGCGGCAGCGGGCTGGTCGTCACACCCATCGACCGCGATGATCTGGACGAGTTCGCGCCGCTGACCGACGCTGTTCCCGACCGATTCACCGGCACCGACATCGCTGTCGAGGTGGCCGACCCCTGCAGAGTCGACCTGTCGGGCGACACGATTAAGTTGGACCGTGGTGTGCACTCGGTACCGGAACACGTCGGCGTCTTCCTGATGGCGCGCGGCGACGCAGCGAAAGTCACAGCATGAATCTCGACGAACTCCGCAGCGTCCAATCGAAAGAACGCCGGAAGGATAGCCTCCAGCAGCTGCGGGACTCCTTCTATCAGGACGTGGCGGCCTACATCGAGGACCTGCGCGCCGAGCGCGACCGCCGCGCCGAGCAGGTCGACAACCCGTTCAGCGACGACGAGGTCGGCCGGCTCTCGGACGAACTCGACACCGCCGAGGAGGTCGCCGAATCCCTCTACGAACGCCGCGTCGGCAAGGTCGTCAAACTCGCCAGCTTCGCGGCCGCGGATATGTCGGCCGATCAGGAGGGCCTCACCCACGAGGAACAGGCGCTGTTCGACGACCTCGTCGACCGCATCAAACGGAACAAGGCCAACGTTCTCGATGTGCTGGCCGGCGAGGGCGGGTCGCCGGCGACAGGGACGGCCGACTCGGGGGCCGCAGCTGACACCGCCGAGTCGTCGGCAAGTCCAATGACCGAGTCGTCGACAAGTTCAGCGACCGAATCGATGCCAACCGACGACGAACCGACCACTATCGGCGGCGCGAACGCCGGAGGCGCTGAGTCGCCACCGACGCCGCCGGAAGCCGAGGCTGAGGCCGACGACGTGCTCGCCGACGCGATGGGTGGATCGACCGACGCCGAGCCCTCCAGTGAGTCAGACCAATCGCGGGACATAGGGAGCGATGCTGACGACGGCACCGACGGCGACGGCATCCCCACGACTGACGGCGGCAGCACGACGCAACCGACACAGTCGGATGGCTCGCCCGAATCGCCAGCGGCACCATCGCCGTCAATCCCGGAGAGGACTGGCTCGGCGGCCGACACGCCACAGGCTGGCGCAACCGACGCGACACAGACTTCTCCAGCCGAGACGGCAGGAACGCCGTCCGCCGAACCGTCGGCCCCCGAATCACAGCCAACGAGCGAGTCGACACCTGCTCAGTCCACATCCACCCAGTCGACACCGGCGGCGACAACGGCGACAACTGACACGGAATCGACCTCCGCGGAGACCGGCGCGCAACTGTCCGCCAAGCCACCAGCCGAGTCAAGCGAGCCCGCACAGTCGGCCACGACCGCCACGGACTCACCGACGACGACCGCCACAGCCGACGCGACGGCGTCGTCGCCGGCTGTCACCGAAAGCGAGGCAGCCGCAGCCGAGCAGTCGTCCGGCTCCGCGGGCGATGTCTGCGACGGCCACCGAGTCGGTCGACCGCACGACGGTCCGCGTCACCGACCACGTGGGAACGATTCTCGGTACTGACGACCGCGAGTACACACTCCGGCAGGAGGATGTCGTGACGCTTCCGGCGGCCAACGCCGAGGCACTGCTCTCCCGGGATGCCGCGGTCGAACTCGACTAGTTTTGCTGATGGCATCTATCTACGATCATGTCGAGGTTCGAGACAGTGACCACCCCAACGGCGTCTATCGTGTGGTTGGCACAACCGCCGACACGGTGACGCTGCTCCACGTCGCTGATGCCGACGGCCGACGACTCCATTCGGGTCGCACGGTGTCGGTTTCTCACAGCACGTACGAGGAGTTGCCTTCGGCGTCGAATCCTGATGACGGCGGTTCGATCACCGACGTGCTGACATCGCTGCCG
>KI543219.1:137602-139829 GCA_000496215.1 uncultured archaeon A07HN63 | reverse complement strand
GTGGCGGCTCCGGTCAGGTGATCATCGAGACCGCACTTCTGACCGACGACGAGAAACACCGCGCCTGCGAGGCCGCTGTCGACGCCGACGCCGCCATGGTGAAAACGTCGACCGGGTTCGCCGATGCCGAGCCAGCGGGCGCGACGGTTGCCGATGTCGAACTGATGGCGGAGTATCTCCCGGTCAAGGCCAGCGGCGGGATCGGCGACTACGAGACGGCGATGGCGATGATCGAGGCCGGTGCCGAGCGAATCGGGGCCTCAAGCGGGCTCGCGATTCTCGACGGTGCCCCGGCGTAGCGACGCCGTTGTCGCGCCGGGTTACCCCGTCTGGCCACGGCCTACCGGGTCACTCCGTGTCGCTTCGCGGCAGCGCGATGACCGGGCGGTCGGCCTGTGTAACGAGTTTGAGCGATAGGTCGCCCGAGAGGAACTGGGCCAGTCGGTTGCCGCCGCGGGAGCGGTAGGCGATTGCGCTGGCATCGATCTCCTCGGCTACGTCGAAGATCGCGCTGACGACATCTCGGCTGTATGCTTTCTCAAGTCCGGCTTCGGGAAACTCGGCTCTGACAGCCGCGGCGGCCTCCTCGGCGATGCCCTCGGATTGTTCGACCGGCGTCTTGTCGGGCACCCCGTCGCCTTTCTCGATGATGTGGACTGTCGTCACCGTGGCGGGGTCGTAGGGCGCGAGCGCACTGGCTGTTGCCGTCGCGTCGTTGACTGTGGCGACTGGCACGAGCACATTGGAAAGTAGCTCCTGTGGGCCATCGTCGCTCGTTTCACTCATACAGGGACCACTCGAACCCGGAAAATAAGCCTTCTGCGTCGGGTGGGTTGCCGACCACCCGGTGTCGAACAGACTAAATACCACCTTGCGAAAGAGACTGATACCAGATCCGGGTCCCTGATATCGCCGCTGCTGCCGCAGGCAGCTATCTTTCCTATGTCGCACCTACCCCAGCGCCTCACGAACACCAGTGAATCGCCATCCGCCGATAGCTACCGCTCCGATACGGGGGGAAGCTAATGGGCGACGAAGAACTTGCCAAGGATCTCGGCCTTGTCTCGGCGATGACAATCGGCATCGGCACGATGATCGGTGCGGGTATCTTCGTGCTGCCGGGTGTGGCCGCTCAGGAGGCCGGCCCGATTGTGGTTGTCTCCTTCATCGTTGGCGGGATTATTGCGATGGTCAACGCGCTGTCGATATCCGAATTAGGGACAGCGATGCCGAAAGCGGGCGGTGGCTACTACTACGTCAATCAGGCACTCGGACCGATGTTTGGTTCGATTGCGGGGCTTGGTGACTGGATGGGGCTGGCCTTTGCGTCCGCGTTTTACAGCATTGGCTTCGGCCAGTATCTGACGACATTAGTACCTATTCCGGGGCTCCCATTCCTGACCGACATTCAGATTGGCGCGCTACTCGCTGGTGGTATTTTCGTCGCGGTCAACTACATTGGCGCGAAGGAGACCGGCGGCATTCAGACGGTTATCGTCTTCACGCTGCTATCGATTCTCAGCGTGTTCGCGGTTGCCGGCTGGTTTTCCTTCGACTATGCGACGCTTATCAGCGAGGACGGATTGACACCGTTCGGAACGGGGGCGATTCTGCCCGCGACCGCGCTCGTGTTCGTTTCGTTCCTTGGATACGCGAAGATCGCAACGGTCGCCGAGGAGATGAAAAACCCCGGGCGAAATCTCCCGATTGCGATCATTGGCAGCGTCGGTATCGTGACTGTCATCTACGCGATTCTCGTGACGATCATGCTCGGTGTCGTCCCGTGGCCCAACCTCAGCCTCGACGCACCGGTCGCCAACGCCGCCCGCGTGGCCTTCCCGGGTGGACTGGCCGGGATCGCGGCGACAGTGATGACGCTTGGCGCGCTGCTGGCGACGGCCTCGTCAGCCAATGCGTCGATCCTCTCGTCGGCACGCATCAACTTCGCCATGGGTCGTGACAAGATCGTCACCGACTGGCTCAACGCGATCCACCCCCGGTTTGCGACGCCGTATCGCTCCATCGCGCTTACCGGTGGGATGATTCTCGTGTTGATCGCCTTCCTTGGTCGAGATCTCGAAATCCTCGCCAAGGCAGCCAGCGTCCTTCATCTGATGGTGTACGCGCTGATGAATCTCGCGCTGATCGTCTTTCGTGAGACCGACCCGGCGGGTTACGACCCCGAGTTCACCGTTCCACTGTACCCGATCACGCCGATTCTCGGAAC
>KI543219.1:133569-137552 GCA_000496215.1 uncultured archaeon A07HN63 | reverse complement strand
AGCGACGGCCGGCGGATCCACACCGGCCGCACGGTGTCGGTTTCTCACGACACGTACGACGAGTTGCCCCCGGCGTCGAATCCAGACGGCGGCGGCTCCATCACCGACGTGCTGGTATCGCTGCCGGCCACCGGCTACTGGGCGCTTCGCGGTTCGGCTCGACAGCTCGCGGCGTCGCCGGTCCGGACGGTTCTTGCCGTCGCCGCCGTCGTCGTCGGCGCGGTCGGTCCGCGCGCGCTGTCGGTGTCGCCGCTCGTTCTCGACGGGCTGTTGCTCGGTGGGATACTTGGCCTCGTGTTGATCGGCGAGGGTCGCGTGTAGTCGTCGCTTGCGGGCTACCGTCTTCGGCAGAACAAGCCGCTGTAATCGACGCCGCAGCCGCGGCTGACCTCAGTAGCCGCGGTCGATCAGGTAGTCAGCGATGGCCTTCAGCAGGTCCCGGGCCTCGTTATCGGGCAGGACATCGAGGCGGTCCTTGCCCTGCTGAGCGAGGGCTTCGGCCTTCTCGCGTGCGTAGTCGATACTGCCCGCGTCTTCGAGAGCCGCGACGGCGTCGTCGATCTCGGCTTCGGTCACCTCGTCGACGCTTTTCGCCTCGATCAGGCCGTCGACATCGACGCCCTGCTGGCGGGCGTGGAGCGTGATCAGCGTTTCCTTGTCTTCGACGAGGTCCGAGCCACGCTGTTTGCCCAGTGTCTCGCTCGGGACTGTCAGATCCAGCACGTCGTCCTGAATCTGGAAGGCCTGCCCCGATTCGATGCCGTACTGGTACATCGCCTCGACGACCGCCTCGTCGGCACCCAGTAGTTCGGCGGGGACGGCCGCGGAGGCACCGTAGAGGACCGCCGTCTTGAGTTCGACCATTTCGAGGTATTCGTCGGGCAGGAGGTCGCTACGGGACTCAAACGCGATGTCGAGTGCCTGCCCCTCACAGATCTTGGTACACGTCGAGGAGAGCAGCCGCATCGCCGCCAGGGCGTTGGCCGGCTCGCCGCCGGTGTCGGCCATGATCTCGAAGGCCGACGAGTAGAGCGTGTCGCCAGCGAGGATCGCCGTCGAGGTGTCGTACTCGTTGTGCACCGACGGGACGCCGCGCCGCAGGTCGTCGTCGTCCATGATGTCGTCGTGAATGAGCGTGAACGACTGGATGACTTCCAGCGCGACCGCGGCGCGCATGAGATCGACCTCGGCACCGTTGAGTGTCGGAAACGACCGGTAGTCGGTGCTGTCCGGCGCGACATCGGCCAGCGCCTCGCCGGCGACAAGCGTCACCGTCGGCCGGAGTCGCTTCCCGCCGGCCTGCAGCAGATACCGGGAGGCCTCGTAGAGCCGTTCGGGATGTTGCAACGGGAGTTCCTCATCGAGTGCGTCGTTGATCCGGCTACGACGCTCGTCGATGGCGGCCAGCACCCGCGATTCGGTCGAATCTGTGGTCATTACTCCACCAGTTGGACGAGGTTTCCGTTGCGACTGATATGAAGATCCTGGCCGATGTTGTAGCCCTGACTCTCACAGAGGTCCACGTACGGCGCGATACCCTTGAGGTCTTGATGGGCGGGGATAATGTTCTCTGGCTGTAGCACGTCAAGCATCTCGTAGTGACCCTCCTCACGGAGGTGCCCGAGACGTGGATGTCGTCGTAGATTCGTGCGCCCTGCATCTTCAGCAGGCGTTCACACTGGTATCGCTGTCCCTCGTTTGTCGGCTCCGGAATCACCCGTGCCGAGAAGATGATCTTGTCGCCGTCGTCGATCTCGTACGGCGTTTCGCCGCGGCCCATACGGGTGAGCATTGCGCGCGGTTCGCCCTGATGGCCCGTGACGATGGGCAGGAAGTTCTCCTTGCCTTCCTCCATGATCCGCTTGAACGTGCGGTCGACCGATTTCCGGTGACCGTACATCCCGAGATCGTCGGGAAAGTCGACGAAGTCAAGCCGCTCGGCCGCACCCGAGTATTTCTCCATCGACCGGCCGAGCAGGACCGGCTGGCGGCCGATATCGTTGGCGAACTCGACGAGCGATCGCACGCGGGCGATGTGGCTTGAGAATGTCGTCGCCACGATCCCACCGTCGTAATCCTCGACCGACTTCAGTACGTCCTTGAGGTGTTTGCGGGCGGTCGACTCCGAGGGTGTGCGACCCTTCTTGCCAGCATTGGTACAGTCCTCGATGTAACAGAGAACGCCCTCGCCCTCACGGCCGATCTCGCGGAACCGCTCCATATCGATCGGATCCCCGATAACCGGCGAGTGATCGATCCGCTTGTCGAGCCCGTAGACGACCGATCCCTCCGGCGTGTGGAGTACTGGATTGATCGCGTCGATGATCGAGTGGGTGACGTTGACGAATTCGAGATCGACATCCTCGCCGATGGACATCGTCGAGCCGGACTCCATCGGCTGCACGTCGTTCTCGACGGTGAACTTGTCCTCGTCGTCGATCTCCTCCCGAACCAGTTCGCTGGTGTATGGGGTTGCGACGATCGGGGCGTCGTAGCGATGGGCGAGCTTCGAGATCGCCCCGATGTGGTCGAGGTGACCGTGCGTCGGGACGATGGCCTGCACGTCGCCTTCGAGGTCGCTCATCACCCGGTCGTCGGGGATGGCGCCCATGTCGATCAGATCGAGACTGTGCATCTGTTCGGTCCGGACGTTGTCGTGGATCAGGACCTGCGAGAGATTGAGGCCCATATCGAAGATGACCACGTCTTGGCCGGCCCGCACCGCTGTCATCTGTCGTCCGACCGCCTCATAACCGCCGATAGTTGCGATTTCGATTTCCATAGTTGAATCCTCCGCAGCCGCTGGTGGCGACTGCGTGCAATAGCCGCGTGGGGACCATCTGCCCCCGGCGTCCGTTCGCTGGTGGTCGTCTGGCCCCGCTCTGTGTCGCGCGGCGTGGTCGTCCACGACCGCCCGCACAGTGACCCGCGGGTCTGTTGGTGTGAAGTCGTTGCACACGTGGTGGTAAAAACTACATGGGTTCGCCGCTCAGGCCACTGCTCGATGAGAGGTATCGTCTGAACAAGGAGTGACTGTCCGCCCGTTCAGTCGTCGTCGGCCGCTTCCAGCGAGTCCTCGGGGACGCCTGTCTCCTGGCCGTCCTCGAAGCTGATCGTGTACGTCGCGTCGCCGAACATGTTATCGACGACCTGCGTGATCGTCCCGGTTTCGCCGTCGAAGTCGCTGTGTTTGTCGTCGAGTACCACAGTATCGTCCTTCTCGAAACTCATAGCTCTCAGTTTCGCTACCACGAATAAAAACGCGTGGATTCGTCGCGTTTCGCGCGGGTGGCGGAGACTACAATCGCTGCTTGTCCTATCCCAACCGCTTTAGCCGTTTGTTCTAAACTTCGGACACTCGATGAACACTCGGACACGGCGACAACTTCTCACGGTACTGGGTGGCCTCGCCGGCGGCCTCGCTGGCTGTGCTGGCGAGAGCGTCGAGTCGTCTCGGACAGTTTCGGAAACGAACCGCGCGACGGTTCCCGACGACAACGCAGTCGTCGATCCACCGATGCTTCGGCGTCGCTCGACGGCGTCACAGCCTCCGATCCGGCTTCAAGACGACGAAGGGCCACCGGACGACGAATCGTCTCACCGGCTGGAACGGAATTCGAACGAAGTCATCGACACAGCCGCCAAGGCTACTCGTCTCGTCAGTACCGATACTGAGGGTGGCGACGACGGCGATGTCGCTGGCAACGACACCGGCGATGATAGCGAGCTATCGGCGTTCATCGCGGCAACCGATTTCGAACCGAAACGCTGTATCTCGATACGAACCAGATCGAGCAGTGTTACCAGCTCTCGCTGTGTTACGTCTCGTGGCAGGACAGCAAGATTCGCACGGCCTACAGCCGCCGCCTCCGTCCGTACGACGAGCAGTGTGCGGCCGACCGGCCGGTCGCCGAATCTCGCCTCATTCGCCTGCCGGTCGTCCTCGAAGCGGACGCGATCAACGGTCGCGGCACGAGCATCCG
>KI543219.1:132310-133519 GCA_000496215.1 uncultured archaeon A07HN63 | reverse complement strand
AGCACGTACGGAATCGCACGACGACCGCGCCGCGAGCCACGCCAACGAGACGAGCAACAGCGCCTCCCGTCGGCCCGATATCCGGGTCGGTATCGAGCTGTTCGAGACCGACGCCGACCAGCAACGTCAGCAGAATCGACGCGACGAAGACCCAGATCGCCTCGCCGTAGATCACGGCGACAACGAGCGGGATGAGCATCGTCCCCGACAGGTATTTGAGAATCGTCCCGATGAGGCTCCCGCTTGCCTGCCAATCGAGGTGCCATGTCATGTCGAACTCCTCGAAGGGATATACTGGCAACGGCGCGGTGTCCGATTAACGCTTCCGATGGAGCATCAACGGACGCTATAACGAGACACACTACTATATGTTGTATGATTTGATATTCTGTAGCATATGGGTATATTTGACAAACCTGCGCTTTATGCTGATTCTATCGGCGTATTATCGATGTTTTCATATATATAGAATATTTACCGGCAAATAGACACATTATCGTGCTAACCGAATTTATTCTCGCTACTGGCATCCTTGTCGGAACGGTCCTGTTCAGCTACTTTGCGCTCGGCCTGCTCGCCTACCTCGCGTATACACCGCAGCAGGCCGATGAAAAGGCCGACGACGTGACGTTCGTCATCCCGACCATCGGGGCAGCAGCCGTTCGCGATTCGCTGTTCGAGTGTCTCGATCATCACACCGACAAGTTCGAGGAGTACACGATATACATCCTCACCGACGAGGGAGCCGACCTGGAAGACGAACTTCGAGCCTATCCGGATGCCGAGACGATGGTCGTCCCCGATAGCTACGATCCGGATGCCGTCGCGAAGGGGCGGGCCATTCAGTACTTTATCGAACAGGTTGTTGCTGACAATCCCGACGGCTGGTATTCGTTTATCGACGACGACAATCTCGTCCGCGGTGAAGAATTCCTCTACGACATCCCATACTACGACGAGCGGGGCTACGGGGCGATGAACTCTGTGCTCACCCCGCGACAGGGCAACTCCGCGATGACGTTCGTCATGGATCACATTCGCCTGCTTGATGACCTGACGGTCTTCCGAACGTTCACGGGGCTGTTCAAACGCCCCTACATCGGATTCCACGGCGAACTGTTGACGGCCCGCGGCGACGTGTTACTGGATGTTGGGTTCGACCGGGAGTCGATTGTGGAGGATTACGCCTTTGCGGCCGAGCTGATCAAG
>KI543219.1:129949-132260 GCA_000496215.1 uncultured archaeon A07HN63 | reverse complement strand
CGCGTGCTCAAGGCGATCCGCGAGGACGAGATCGTCGCCAAATCCCTCGGCAAGGACACCAACCGGTTCAAGATCAAGACCTTCATGCTGGGGTGTGCGCTGATGGGGCTGGCCGGCGTCGTCTGGCAGGGGTTCGGCACCGGTGCGGTCTACCCACAGGCGTTCCGCCCGGAGCTGACGTTCTACATCTTTATCGCTGTCATCATCGGCGGCGCGGGCTCGAACACCGGCAGTGTCCTCGGCGGTGCGGTGTTTGCCAACCTGTTGTTCCTCCTGCCGCAGTACCTTCCAAATATCATTGAACAGACGTTCGCAATACAGGCGAGTCCGAACACCTTCGTCGCTGCCGTCACGCCTATTACCGCCGGCGAAATCGCCCCACTTCTGGGATACGTACTGAATCAGCGACTGCCCGCCCTTCGCTTTGTCTTCGTCGGCGTCCTGTTGGTCTATCTGATGCAGAACCGTCCAGAGGGACTCCTCGGTCACCGCACCGAGACGGCAGCGGCGGTCGATCTCACCGAGAACCACCGGTCCGGGGCCGGTCCCGAGCAGACACCGGACGCAAGCGGGGTTGCTGACGGCGAGGGAGGTATCGACGATGAGTAGCGATGGTGCGGCCGACGGCGTCGGCGACGCTGCCCCTGTCGACACCGCCGGCCCAGACGAGCGTGACGCCACCGGCTCACCGCTCCGCGTCGAGAACCTCCGCAAGGAGTTCGGGGGTATCACCGCCGTCGACGGCGCGTCGTTTGCGGTCGCCGACGAGTCGCTGACGGGGCTGATCGGGCCGAACGGCGCGGGGAAGTCGACGACGTTCAACTGCATCACTGGGATCCACGAGCCAACCGCCGGCGCGGTCTACTTTAACGGTGAGAACATCGCGGGGCTCTCGCCTCATACCGTCGCCGAACGCGGGCTCGTCCGAACGTTCCAGATCGCCCGCGAGCTGGCCGAGATGACCGTCCTCGAAAACCTGATGCTCGCCCCCCAGCAACAACAGGGTGAGGCACTCTACCGGTCGGTGCTGCCGACGTTCAGAGACGGCGTGATCGAGGAGGAAACCGAGTTGCGAGAGGCGGTCTGGGAGTCCCTGGAGTTCTTCGAGATCGACCACCTCGCCGAGGAGCAGGCGGGCAACCTCTCGGGCGGGCAACGGAAGCTGCTGGAGCTGGCGCGCGCGCTGTTGACCGATCCCGATGTGTTGCTGCTGGACGAGCCGTTCGCCGGTGTCAACCCCACGCTGGAGACGAAGCTGCTCGACCGCATCAATCAGCTACGAGCAGAGGAGGGACTGACCTTCCTGCTGGTCGAACACGACATGGACATCATCATGGAGCACTGTGATCCGGTTATCGTGATGCACCAGGGTGAAGTGCTCGCCGAAGGCCAACCCGACGACATCCGGAGCAACGAGCGCGTTATCGACGCCTACTTTGGAGACGACCAATGACTGACGCCGCCGCGACCACCGAGGTCACGACCTACGACGAGAGCCTGCTGGGTGTCCGGTCGCTGGACGCCGGCTACGGCGACCTCCAGATCCTCGAAAACGTTGATCTTGACGTCGCCGACGGCGAGTACGTCACTATCGTCGGCCCCAACGGCGCCGGTAAATCGACGGTGATGAAATCCGTCTTCGGGCTGACAACCTACATGGGCGGCGACATCGAGTTCGACGGCGAGGCGATCGAGGGGCGCCGCCCCGAGGAGATTATCCACCACGGCGTCGGCTACGTCCCCCAGTCGGACAACGTCTTCCCGTCGCTGTCGGTCGAGGAGAACCTCGAAATGGGTGCGTACATTCTCGACGAGATCCCGGACGACGCCATGCAGGCCGTCTACGACCGCTTCCCGATCCTCGACGAGCGGCGGGGTCAGAAGGCCGGAAAACTGTCGGGTGGACAACAGCAGATGCTGGCGATGGGCCGGGCACTGATGCTCGATCCCGATCTGCTGTTGCTGGACGAGCCGAGTGCTGGCCTTGCGCCCGATCTCGTCGACGAAATGTTCGACCGGATCGATCGCATCAACGACAACGGCACGGCGATCCTCATGGTCGAACAGAACGCAAAACAGGCGCTCAGACGGTGTGATCGGAGTTACGTCCTCGTTCAGGGGCAGAACCGCTACGAGGAAGCCGGCGACGTCCTGTTGAATGATTCAGCGGTGCGAAAACAGTTCCTCGGTGGTTGAGCCGGGCGGAAAAACCGTCGTCGATGTCGTTACGCCGAGAACGCTATCTCTTCGATTGTCTCGATCCCGCGCCCTCCTGGAAGCCGAATAGTTCGTAGGTTGCCGCCTTGAGGTC
>KI543219.1:127498-129929 GCA_000496215.1 uncultured archaeon A07HN63 | reverse complement strand
TCACTTCCTCGCCGCCGGGGTTGGCGACGGCCTGCATCTGTTCGGCGATGGCTGGACCGCTGTTTTCCCGGCCGCCGCATTTGCCAGCAGACAGACCGCGGTCGCGTCGAACGCTTGCGACGTGAAGACACCGGGTGCGGCGTCGTACTCGTTTTGATACTCGGTCGTGAAGAACTCCTTTCCGGGCCCGGCCGCCAGCGGCGCGGTCCCCTGAACGTTCGACATCGCGTTACCGACATCGGTTGGAAGGTCGGTGTCTCGAAGCCCGTCTGTGACGACAAATGGTGTATCACCCGAGTACCCCGAGTAGTAATCTCGGAACAACTGGACTCCGCTTTCGGGGTAGCCGATGACGATGACAACACCCGGATCGTCGCTGAGAGCCTGACTCAGCTGTGAGCTATACGAGCTTGCGCCCTTGGGGAACGAGACCTGATTCTGAATTGTCCCGCCGTAGGCCGAAGCGAAGCTTTCCGAGAGAAGCTGGCCATAGGAGTTGTTGACGTACATCGTCGCGGCCGTCGACGCACCGATATTATCGCTGGCGACCTGTGCCAGCACCTGTCCCTGCAGCGCGTCGGTCGGTGGTGTCCGCCAGATGAGGTTGTTGTCGTCGAGATCGGTAATCGCCGGCGACGTTGAGGCTGGCGAGCAGCCAACGACGCTGTTCGGAATGAGTACGTTCTCTGCAACCTGAATCGTGACCTCGGAGCTGGCCGCGCCGGTCACGGCCGGATAGCCGGCGTCGACGAGCGAACTCGCTGCCGTCTGGCCGGCGTTCGGATCGGTCTGGGTATCCTCGACCTGACTGTCTATGGTAAACTCCGTGTTCCCCTCTAGCAGTGTAAACGGTAGGATCGCGGCGTCACGGATCGGCTTGCCGAGGTTACCGAGTCCCCCGGAAATTGGCTGCAGAACGCCCTGTTTGAGTGTGCGACCACCGTCGCCACCGCCGCCGCCAGCACAACCGGCGACCGCTACCGTTCCTGTTACTCCCAGTCCCCGTAGCACATCCCGTCGATTGATGTCGTGTGACATATGTATACACACTTAGATAGCAATCGATTATAAATCTGGGGGGTTGACACGAAATCGGGTGACAGAATCCGGATCACACGCTTTAGACTGGTGAAACCACTGCGGGTGGTGACCAAATGATTGTGCCAAATCAGTCGTTTATCGGTTCGGGTGTGGCGCTGTGTCGTCGAGCCCCCGAATCACACGCGTTGACTCAGTCGTGTGGGTGGAGCCGGTCCATCGCCTCATCGACGGCCTCTGTGCGACCGAGGATCGTCAGATGATCGCCGTACTCCAGTTCGAGTTCTGCCTCCGGAACGGTATTCTCCTCACCGCGACTGACGAGAGCGACCATACAGCCCTCCGCGAGCACCTCATTGATGTCGCTAATCGTCTTCCCGGCCAGTGACTCGTCGGTCACTTCGACCTCTTGGACGTCGCCGCTGCGGCCGAGTTCGGTCATCCACCGCGACATCGCCGGTCGCTCGATCAGGTTGTCGATGGCCCACGCCGTCGACGCCGACGCCGAGATGGTCTTCACGCCGAGTTCCTCGAAGGCGTCGACGTTCTCGGGCTCGTTGACGCGGGTGATGACTTTGTCAGTGTCAAACGTTGATTCGGCAAGCTGTGCAACAAGGAGGTTGGTATCGTCGTCACCGGTGGCTGCGATAATCGTTTTCGACTGCTCACCGCCCGCCTTCTGTAGCAGTTCCACGTTCGTTCCGTCACCCTCTCGCACGCTGAAGCCCTGATTTCGGAGGCTTTCGGCCGCCGACCGTCGCTCCTCGATAATGACGACGTTCTCGCCGCGCTCTTCGAGTCGTTTCGCCAGTTCTGTGCCGACACGACCACCGCCGATAATGAGTACACGCATTGGAATCACCTTGAACCATTCCGCAAGCTGCCGCGCGAAGCCGCCCTGGAAGACAACTGTGAGCAGGATCACCAGAAACACCGTTCCGGCAAGGATGCTCGCACCCTCTGGATTCGAGGGTGGCGCCGGCGTCCCAAGCTGGATCGCAAACAGCGTGGCCACGCTAGCGGGGATAATCCCACGGGGACCGACAAAGCTCATGAACAGTTTCTCGCCGCGGGTAAACCGGTCGCCGGTCGTCGACAGGAAGACCAGTAACGGCCGCAAGACGAGGGCGACGATAGCGACGATGGCCAGTCCAGCGACCCCGAGATCGATGAGCGTCTCGAAATCGATCAGAGCGGCGAGCGCGATAAAGACGAATGACAGCACGATGATCGTGATATCACCCTTGAAATCCTCTATCTCCGTCTCGTACGGCAGGCCGGCGTTGCCGAGGACAATCCCGGCCGTCGCCACCGCGGCAACCCGGATTCCGGTGACCAGCGTATCCGCGGTGCTGTAGGCAACTATTGCCCCGACAAGCGTCATCAGGCGAGC
>KI543219.1:125646-127448 GCA_000496215.1 uncultured archaeon A07HN63 | reverse complement strand
CCGACCGCCGGCGGCTACAGCTCCGATCTCAGCGCGGAGGTCGCCTCGATCCTGCTGGAGCAGGGGTCGGACGTGTCGTTGCTCTACGCTGTCGACGACGAGTCCGAACGCGAGGCCGGCGAGGCGTTCCTCGGCGAGTGGGCCGACGAGCGCGGGCTCGACGACGCGAACCGGATCGTCGATACGTCGGGCGATGTCGAGGATTCCATTGCTCGTCACGCCGGCGACCGCTCGATGGTCATGATGGGGGCGACCCGCGAGGGGCTCCTCTCCCGTCTGGTGCGTGGCTCGCTGGCCTTCGAGGTGCTCAACGATGTCGACTGTACGGTCCTGCTGGCCGAACGGCCACAGCAGCGGTCGCTGGTCGAACGCATCTTCGGCCGGTAGTGCCGCGACAGCGGGATAACCACCATTTTTCAGCGAGGCGAGAGACGGCGACTACATGTATCTCATCATCGTCGGTGCGGGCGACATCGGCGGTCAGCTGACCGATATCGCCATCGCCGCGGGCAACGAGGTCGTCGTCGTCGAGCGCAACGAAACGCGGGCCGACGCCGTTGCCGACGACCACGACTGTCTCGTCATCAACGCCGACGCGACGGTCAAGGAGACGCTGGAAGACGCCGGGGCCGAGCGGGCCGACGGTATCATCTCGACGACCGAGCAGGACGCGACCAACGTGATGGTCTGTTTGCTCGCCAAGGAGTTCGACATCCCCTCGATCCTCTCGGTCGTCCACAACCCCGACCACATGAACCTCTTCCGGCAGATCGGCGTCAACACGATGAAGAACCCACAGGAACTTATCGCCGAACACCTCTATCGGTCGGTGTCGCGGCCGGCCATCGTCGACTATCTCCGGATCGGCGACGTGGCGGAAGTGTTCGAGATCATAGTGACCGAGGACGCGCCGGTCGCCGGCAAGACGCTCACTGCCGCGGCCGAGGAGGGGCTGATCACCGACGATATGCTCGTCGTCGCTGTCGAACGCGACTCGGCCGACGTGCCGATCACGCCCCGCGGCGGGACCGAGATCCACGCCGGCGACCTCCTCACCGTTTACTCGGCCGTGGGTGCGACCCCAGAGGTCACGGACATCTTCGGCCATTACGAAGATAACACAGCATGATGGCACCGACGAGTCGCTGGCTCACCGCACGCAGGGTGCCACTGGAGGGCACGGGATGAGCGGCGCGACGGCGACGATCAGCCGCGACCTCGGCCGGATTCTGGAGGCCCTCGGCGGGGTCGTCCTTGCGTCGATCCTCGTCACGCTCGTCTGGGAGGAGTTCTACGCGGTGCCCGCGATGGTGGTCGCCGGTGTCGTCCCGCTCGGCATCGGGATCGCGCTGCGACGGCGGTTCAGCGACGCCGCCCCGCCCGGCAAACTCCACGGGATGATGGTCGCGGCGACGGGCTGGCTGGCGGTCGGCGTCTTCGGCTCGCTCCCGTTCATCCTCATTGCGTGGACGATTGCCATCGACCCGGCCGGCCTCGGCGCGCCGAATCTCACCGGCCGTGCAGCCTCGACAGTGGCAGCATTCCAGAACCCGCTGAACGCGCTGTTCGAGTCGATGAGCGGGTTTACCGGGACCGGGCTGACGATGACCGACAACGAGGCCGCCCTCCCGCGGACGCTGCAGTGGTGGCGGACGATCATCGAGTGGGTCGGCGGCGTCGGCGTCATCGTGCTCACGACGGCGATCCTCGCCCGCCCCGGCAGCGGTTCGCTGACGCTCTACGAGAGCGAGGCTCGTTCGGAGAAGATTCACCCGAGTATCGTCTCGACGGTGCGGACGATC
>KI543219.1:107905-125596 GCA_000496215.1 uncultured archaeon A07HN63 | reverse complement strand
GGGTCCGCACTCGGGTCAGAAGGAACCACAGAATAGCCGAGATAACGAGGCCGATGAACACACCGACACTCAGTCGTTGGACGAAGTCGGCGAGATATGCTCCCGGCGTCGCCCCCTGTGCTGCGAGGAGTTTGAAGATGACAACCGCGAGAATCGCGGCGGTCACGTCGTTGACGATCCCCTCGGTTTCGAGGGCCGCAGCAACGCGGTCACGGACCGGCACGACCGCTAGGATCGGCGTAATGACCGTCGGCCCGGTGGCGATAAGCAGGGCACCGACAAGCGCTGCGATCCCCCAGGTGGTACCGAGAAACAGCCGGACCGCAACTGTCGTTCCGATAAACGAGATCGCGGCCCCGACAGTGATTAACCGGAGCGCCGCTGAGGGTGATTCTCGGAGTTTCTCGAGTTTGAGATGAAACGATCCCTCGAAGACGATGATCGCCACGCTCAGCCCGACGATGGTCGTCAGCGCGTCACCGAAGACATCCTGCGTGACAATCGCGAGTCCCTTTGGCCCGACGGCGACGCCGGAGAGAATCAGAAACAGGACGCTGGGAACACGAAATCGGTCCGCAAGCACCTGCGAGGTGACCCCCAGACCGAGGATCGCCGCGACGATCAACAGCGTGTTCGTGCCAGTCTCACCAACAAGCGGGATCATCATGGCACCTCCGGTAGTAACACCTGATGAGCGATACCCATCTACATCAGTGTAGCCCGCGCGAACACATATAAATCGCGTCGTTGCGGCTCGTCAGCGGGACTCGGTATCGAGACCTCGATCACCGAAATCGGCCGTGTTGGCGACCAGTACGTCTCGACCTCACCGGTTATGCTGTAGCCACTCCAGAGCAGGCTCGATAGCTGTCTTCGGCGGCGAGCAGGTGAACGACTCGCAGGCATACACCGTCGGCTCGCCATCGTCGGCGTCGCGGTCGGCCCAGACAGGCGGCGCGCTGTCCAGTTCGAGTTCGTCGAGCCAGCCCTGAAGCCCCGCTTCGGTTGGCGGCCGCCGGGCAAGCGTGACACTCGGCAGATAGCGGTCGCCCAGCGTCTCCCGCCAGTCAGCCGGCAGTTCGTCGGCCGCGATAGTCAGCTCCGCGCCGCCGTTGGCGTAGCGGTCGGCGGCCAGCGTGAGCGAGACGTGCTGGAGCGGGTTGCCGGTGATCCGGTCGGCGTGTGTCGCCAGCACGCTCCCGGCGATCTCGCGATAGTCGGCGTCGGGAACGAACCCATCGAGCACACAGAGCAGATCGGTGGCCGCACCGAGACTCGACGGCGTCGAGCTATCGGTGAGTTCCTGTGGACGCGTGACCAGTTCCTCGCCGTCGTCTGCTGTGAAGTAGATCGTGCCGTCGTCCGCGTCCCAGAAGGCGTCAACGATGGTGTCGGCGAGGGTAAGCGCGACTCCCAGCGGCTCAACATCACCTGTTGCCTGATAGAGATCGAACGCCCCGCGGGCGAGGAAGGCGTAATCCTCCAGATACCCCTCGCCAGCCGTGTCGCCGTCGATAAACCGCCGTTGGAGACGGCCGGTATCGCTATCGAGCAGATTGTCTGTGACGAAATCGAGGGCTTCGCGGGCCGGTTCGGCGTAGTCGGGATCGAGAACGCGGGCGGCGTCCGCGTACGCCGAGATCATCATCCCGTTCCAGCCGGCCAGCACCTTCTCGTCGCGTGGCGGCCGGGTCCGCTCCTCGCGGGCCGCAAACAGTGTCTCGTGGGCCTCCGACAGCTCGGCTTCGACATCCCTGACCGACAGATCGTGCTCGTCGGCCAGTTCCGCAACGCTCGCCGATATCGTCAGGACGGTTGTGCCCCGCTCGAAGTTACCCGACTCGGTGATTCCGAACCGCTCACAGAACAGCGTCGCGGCCGGCTCGTCGAGCAACCCGTGGACCTCGCTCGGGGTCCAGACGTAGAAGCTACCCTCCTCGTCGCCGCTGCGGGCGTCGAGGGTGCTGTAGAAGCCGCCGTCGGGATGGGTGAGTTCGCGTTCGACGAATTCGAATGTTTCCTCGACGACCGCGGTGTATCGGTCGCTGTTGGTCAACTGATCGCCGGCTAGATACAGCGGCGGGAGCCCGGCGTTGTCGTAGAGCATCTTCTCGAAGTGCGGGACCGTCCAGTCGCGGTCGGTCGCATACCGGTGAAATCCGCCGCCGAGGTGGTCGTAGAGCCCGCCGTTTGCCATCGCGTCCAGCGTCGCCGTCGCCGCGGTGCGTGCGGGGTCGCTGCCGGAGCGGCCGGCCGCGCGCAGGAGTAGATCGAGCCGTCCCGGCTGTGGGAACTTCGGCCCGTCGGAGCCGAAGCCGCCGTACTCGTCGTCGACCGACCGGAGTGCCGTTCGCACCGCGCTGTCGAGGACGTCGTCGCCGGGGGCCTCGCTCTCGCCGTCGTGGTCCGGCGTCTCGTAGGCGTCGCGTGCCGCGTCGGTCCACTGCTCGGCGCGTTGCTTCATCTCGGCGCGGTCCTCGGGGTCGCTCCAGGAATCGCTGATCTTGCCGAGGAGGTCCAGAAACCCTGGCATCTGGCCCTTGGGATCCTTCGGAAAGTAGGTCCCAATGTAGAACGGCTTGCCGTCGGGCGTGAGCCACGCCGACAGCGGCCACCCGCCGCGGCCGGTGACGCGCTGGCAGATCCGCATATAGATGCTATCGATATCGGGGCGTTCCTCGCGGTCGACCTTGATCGGGACGAAGTTGTCGTTGAGACGCTGGGCGACCGCCTCGTCCTGAAAGCTCTCCTCCTCCATGACGTGACACCAGTGGCAGGCGGAGTAGCCGATCGAGAGAAAGATCGGTTTGTTCTCCTCGCTGGCCGCGTCGAGTGCGGTGTCGTCCCACGGTTGCCAGTTAACTGGGTTGTCCTCGTGTTGCTGGAGATAGGGGCTGCCCTCGTCGGCCAGTCGGTTGCGACTGAGTGGATCGGTCATCGTTCGCAGTCGGCGCGGCGGACGCAAAAAAGACCGGTGTCGAGACGGTTGCTGTGCAACCGATCCTGATTAGCCGCTCTGCTGGGCGGTCTGATTCGCCTGTGTTTGCTGTTGTTGTTGCTGTTGCTGCTGTTGCTGCTGAATCTCCTCGAACCGGTCAGCACTGCTGACGGCGTTGACGATATCCAGATCTACGTAGTCGAGTAGTGCGTCCGGCGATCCGGACACGAGCAACAGGGGAGGACTCCCCTGCGCAGTTATCGAGTCCTCGACGGTCAGGCCGAGCGATTCGGCCTCGGTCCGCGCGCTCTCTTCGAGCTCCTCGTTGAGTTCCGACTGCAGCTCTGATACCTGTGACCTGAACTCCTGCCGGGTGATGTTCCCGCTTTGCAACTGCTGTCTGAGTTGCTGTCCCTCTCGCTGGAGTTCGGCTCGTGCCTCCTCTGACTGCTGGAGAAACACTGTCGCCGACCGTTCCTCACCACTCCCGGTTCCTGTACAGCCGGCAGTTGCGATACCAAGTCCGACACCCGTCGCCGCAAGCACCTGCCGCCGACTCACATTGGTCATACGTTTGCCAACTTCCGGAGGTGGCTATAAAACGACACTGATCGACTCCTGTGACCCATAGACCTACGTCAGTCGTCACCAACGCTTCCGGTATGGAGCCGACCGAGGAGGTACCGACGGATCCCGACGCCGCTGTCGAGGCACTCGCCGACCATCTCGTCGCCACCGCCGAGCGACCCGTCCCGCCGGCGACGAACCGCTGGCTCGGCGAGGCCGAAGCTGTCGCCCGCGATGCGGCCAGCGCGGGGATCGAGCCGGCCGTCAGGCGCGAACGCGTCGAGCAGGTCGCCGCGCTCCTCTCCGAGGCCGACGCCACCGGCGACGAGACTGCCGACGCCCACATCGACGCGGCGACAGCCTGCTGTGAGGTCGTCCTCGACGGCTGACGTCGATGCGTTTTGCTCTGCTCACTCGATTTTGCCACAGCCGTCGATCAGCTCTCTAAGCCGGTCGTGATCGCTCGCCGGATCGACCGTCTCGGCGAGCGGGTCGACCACCTCGGGTGGTCCACTGTCGGGTGGGCCGTCGGGATACGCGCCGCCGGCGACGTGGTAGTCCCCGCCGGTGTCCCAGACGGCCAGCAGTGCGGCGACCGGCAGCGAGAGCAACGCGCTGTCGCCAGCTTCGTCGCGTCGATGTCGGAACGCGCCGCCGTAGGTGACGATCAGTCCGTCGGTGTCACCGATCCGGGATTCTCGCGGTCGCGCTCTGAAACCCCTTCGATGCCGCGGTCTTCGAGTCGGTCGACGAACCCGGCGGTCGCCTTCCGCCGCACCAGCGATGTCAGCAGACGTGAGGGGTCTCGATCCGGATCGAGGCAAATCCGGCTCACGAAGAAGAACCGCCACGGCTGGTCGACGCCGGTGTCGTCGGCGATGCGCTCACGTCGTTCGATCTCCTCGTAAACGACGGTGTGGGTGTAGACGGTGACAACGGGCGTCGAAAACGCCTCCTCGATGGTCGCTTCGGTCCGCCGCCAGCCGTCAAGTCGCTCGCTCGGGACGGCTGGTGGCGGGACGTCCATCTAGTGGTCGTCCTCGCGCCACTTGTGTTCGCACTCGGTGCAGATGAAAAACCGCGTCTCCGACTCGTCGGCCGCCCGAATCTGCTGCATGTACCAGTGGGCGCGGTCGTTATCGCACTCCGGACAGGAGGCCTCGGTCGTCGGCAGGCCCTGGTCCTCGGCGTCGCTGATATCGACAATCTCGCTTTCGGTCTGGCCCTCGGTCGTCACCATGGCGGCCTCCTTGGCCTCGTCGCGGAGTTTGGTGAAGCCACAGGAGCCACAGATCCACTGCTCGTCGTCGGTCTTCATCATCGAGCCACAGTCGTCACAGAATTCCATTAGCGGGTCGAAGTCCGCTTTCGTACTTAAATAATGGGTTCAGCGGCCATGACTGCCCGTCGTGGTCGCGCCGCTTCGACCGGTCCCGCGACCGAACCCGGAACCCAGATATGGGATGGCTCGTAACCGTCGGTATGAGCCTCACCGATGAGGAACTGGCCCGGCTGGAGGATATCGTCGAGTTACAGCCGACGAAAAACGGCGAGCTACAGGATCGCTGGGAGCTCGACAGCGGCAGCGATGTCCACCAGTATCTCGAAGGCCATCTCAAGGAGTACTATTACCGCGACGACGACAGCCTCATCCGCTCGACACCGGAGGCCGTCGACCTCACCGATGTCGAGCCGGGCGTCGCTCCCTCGGCCGACGGCGAGAGCGACGACGCGCCGCCGAGTTCCGTCCGGCTCTCGTCGTTGGAGGCGACCGTCTTCGAGACCGTTGCTGGACCCAACGAGCGATCCGAGAGCGTCGTCAGCGTGCTCAACGGCCTCCGCGAGACCCACGATATCGACCCCGATGTCGAGGACGTTCGGCAGGCCCTCCAGCGACTCAAACGGATCGGCGTTGTCGAGGTGATCTACCGGACCGTGCCGACGTTTCGTGCCTGTGTCGACCGCGACGCGGTGTCGGTGGCGGTCAGCGAGGACTGAGGCTACCGATCTTCGTCCGCTCGCTGCCGCTCTGCCCGCGAACGCAGCAGCTCCCTGATCCCGCTTCCCGGCCCCCCATCGATTGGCCACCCCTCCGTTCGCCATGCCGGCGGTTCCGGCTCGAAATCCGCACAGCCGTCGCTGCAGATCGCCGCCGACTGGTGACACGCCTTGGCCGCACACCACGGCACCAGCAGCCGGCCATCGCGCCGTAGCTCGTAGTGTCGGCAATCGGGGCGCATGGTCTCCTGATAGTCGCGCCACCCGCGACCGTAGGCGCGCTCGGCGAGTTCGAGCCGGCGGGCGGTTCGATGCGCCTCGCCGTGGGTCGGTTCCAGCCCTGTTGGATGCCACGCGACGCCCGCCGCGTCGCCGTCGACGCCGCCGGTGAAATCCGTCGTGAGAACCCCGGCCTCGACCGGCAGCGCTTCGAGCAGTGCGGGCTCGACGGTCGCCCCGGTTTCGGCGGTGGCAACCCAGGCCGCGTCGGCGAGGCCGGTCTCGACATCGTGTGCAAGCTGGTCGGCCAGCCGGTCGGCTGCCGAAGCATCCAGATCGGGCTTGTTCTCGATGGCGATCAACCGGTCGACCCAGTCGGGATACGGCGCGATTCGTCTTAGCTGGATGCGATTGCCGTCTGTTCGCGTCTCGACGACGCCGCGGTCGGCGGCGCGGTGAACGGCCTCGCGGACGTATCGCCACGGGTAGTCGGGTTTCGGGAGCGGGTCGCGGTACCACGCCCACTCAGATGGGGCATTGCGAACGACGTGCAGGAGGTCCGAATCGAGTTCGTCGTCGCCGAATGCGGCGCGAGCACGGAGGCCTTCTGGATCGCACTCGACGATGACGGTATCCCAGCGTCGCTGTCTGGTGCCGAGCTGTCGCGCGACGATGTGGGCGGTATCGCCGCTCGTTGGTCCGTCTGGTGCTGCATCGGTGCTGTTGCCGGGCGGCCAGCCCAGCTCGGCCCACCGGCAGACCCGCAGTTCGTAGACGAACTCCGAGTCGGCACTGGCGGGGCTGGACACGGCTCTCGTTAGATGTAATCGCCCTCCTCTTCGAGGCGTTGGTCGAGGAACTCGTCTGCCTTTTCGAGGATATTCCGGGGGCCGTCCTGCGTGATCGTGTTCAGTGCCTGCTCGTAATCCCGCCACTGGAGATCGCGGTGCTCGGTCGAGATCTCCGCGCTCGCCTCGAAGGAGTGGGCGATGAAGAGATGCACCGTCTTGTGGATCGTGTCGCCGCTGGCCTGAAACACGTAGTTGTAGTCCTCGCGGAAGCCGTTGATGAGTCTGAACTCCTCGATACCGGCTTCCTCCTGTACCTCTCGGATCGCTGTCTGCTGGAGTTCCTCGTCACCTTCGACCCCGCCCTTGGGAAATTCCCAGTCTCCGGGTCGGCTTTTCAGGAGCAAATACTCCCGGCAGCCACGGGTGTCGCGGAAGAGGATCGCCCCAGCACTGATTGCCTCAACCGTCATTGGCGACTACAATGACGGCCCATCGTAAGAGCGTATCGAAGCCACCGGGGGCACTGACCGGTGTGATCCGGCTGCTCTCGCCACCCTGTCCAGCCGCTATGGGGACCGATCACACGCCACCGGCCGGTAGACGGGCTTTTGGTGCTCGCCGTTGCAGTGGCGGGTATGACCTTCGTCACGAAGCTCACCTTTCAGTCGGGCGACCAGGCTGTCCTCCGGGAGACGGTCGACTCGGTGACCGAGACGGTCGAGCGAAAGGGGGCCCAGTGCAAGGGGCCACACACCGAACCCGAACAACATCTTAGCGTCCCCCAGAACCGGACACTCCAGCCCGGCAGCACCTTCCCAAGCTGGGATTATAGCGTCTACGAACACCGGATCGACATCCACGGCTCGGAGCATATCGCCCGCGAGATCGGCCACATGGAGTTTCCCGACTCGGTTCACGTCGAGATCGAGGTCGAACAGCAGCAACCGCTTGGCGAGAACTGAAGTAGATTGGCAATGAATGAGATTCTACGCTGTTTGTTCAATGTTGTCGGAGAAATTGGCACTTTATTGAAATCTCCCGCCGGCCCCCTTCAGTCCCGCCACGTTGGCTAACCGAGCAACCGCAGCCGGGCGGTACTTTCGAGGTGCACTCGTCCACGCATGCTGATCTGAACGGTCGTTTCGGCGACAGGCAGACTTTATTTCGCCCGCGCGCTCTCCACTGGTATGACCGATCCCGAACTCGCCAATTCCCACCGCGACCTGCGCCGAGATCTTCACCAGCATCCTGAACCGGCGTGGTGTGAGTTCTACACGACGAGCCGACTGGTCGACGAACTCGAACAGCGAGACATTGACGACCTCCTCTACGGGTCCGCGATTCACGCGGCCGATTCCCGGCGCAACGTTCCTGACGAGGCGACGCTCGCCGAATGGCGCGAGCGCGCCCGTGAGGCTGGCGCACGCGAGGACGTACTCGACACCGTCGGCGACGGCTTCACCGGTGCGGTCGCCGTCGTCGAACGCGGTGACGGCCCGACGGTCGCCCTGCGCGTCGATATCGACGCGCTCCCGATCACCGAGGCCGACGCCGACGACCACGACCCCGCGGCCGCGGGCTTTCGGTCGACCAACGAGGGCTACATGCACGCCTGCGGCCACGACGCCCACGCGACGATTGGGCTCGGTGTTCTCGATGCGGTCCTCGACAGCGAGTTCGCGGGCACGTTCAAACTCATCTTCCAGCCCGCCGAGGAGACAGTGTCCGGCGGAAAACCCCTCGCCGAATCCGGCGTGCTCGACGATGTCGACTCCCTGCTCGCGCTCCACATCGGCCTTGATCACCCCTCCGGCGAGGTCGTCGCCGGCATCGACGAGTTCCTCGCTGTCCGGCAGTTCGAGGCGACCTTCGCGGGCGACTCGGCCCACGCCGGCGCGCGACCGGAGGACGGCGACAACGCGGTGCAGGCGATGGCCGCCGCGGTGCAGAATCTCTACGGGATTCCGCGCAACTCGGCGGGCGGGACGCGCGTCAACGCCGGTCGCGTCGGCGGCGGCACCGCGAGCAACATCGTGCCCGAGGCAGCGTTCATCGAGGGCGAGGTCCGCGGCGAGACGACCGAGTTGATGGAGTACATGTGGGAGCGCGCCGAGCGCGTCCTCGACGGCGCGGCCGCGATGCACGATTGCGAAGTCGAGACCGACCGCCTCGGCGACGCGCCGAGTGCTCACAGCGATGCCGCCATCGTCGACGTTGTCGACCGCGTCGCCCACCACACCGACGGCGTCGACACCGTCGTCGAACACGATAGCCTCGGCGGCAGCGAGGACGCGACGTATCTCATGCAGCGCGTGCAGGACCACGGCGGGCTGGCGGCCTACGTCGGTGTTGGCACCGACCATCCCGGCGGCCATCACACGCCGACGTTCGACGTAGCGGAGCGCGATATCGCCGTCGGCATCGAGCTCATGGCCGGCGTTGTCCACGCGGTCGCCGACGCCGAACCGGTGTCGTGATTTCCGTTGGTGCGGTCATCGTGTGCGCCCGCTGAGTGCTGGACCAACGACGTACCACAGATACGGAATGAGGAAGCCGGCTACGTACCCCGTTAGATGGCCCCAGACGTTGGTGCCCCGGGGAACGATCACCAGCGCGCCGGCGACGCCGGTCCCGAAGACGGTCACACCGATGAGAAAGGCGAGTTCCTCGTCGGCCGAGAGCTGTTGGCTGTCCCGCCGAGGGCTGGGCTCGTCGGCCCACCAGAGCCCGGCCGCCGCGAGTATGGCAAACCCGAGACAGCCAGCCGCCAGCGTGGGCTGGGCCGGAAAGTACCACACGGAGGGCGTCACGAAGACAACCGCCAGCGATCCCAGAAACGGGACGACACCCCACGCGGGATCGAGGTCGCCACCGGTTGCCCTGCCCGCGGCCGCCGCGAGCGCGAGCGGCAGGAAGCCGAGAAACGCGGCGACAACGCCGGAAAACCCGACCGAGAGCTGATCGGTCACCTGTCCGAGCGTCGCCAGCGTCACCCACGCGACAACGAACGGGACGACGGTACAGTAGACGACGGCGAGCCGGCGAAAGCGGCCCTCCCAGCCGGCGATCGCGACCAGCGGGTAGAGCCCGAACAGCGTGATCCAGAAGTTCAGCAGATTGTCGAGCAGGTGGCGCGCGCTGACGTGGATGAAGTTCGCGGTAAAGGCCGTGAGCAGCGTTCGCGGATCGGCCACCAGCGAGTCCGCCGCCAGACTGAACCCGAGACCATCGCCGATACCGAGGAGCCACCCCAGACTCAGGAGTCCCGGCAGCGCCACCACCAGCAACCACTGCTCGGCCAGCGGGGCTGTCGTGATCCGGTGCCACCAGCGCGCGGCCGTGACCGGCAGTGTCAGCACGGCGCGGAGCCGACGCCCGACCACGGCGGGTCAGTCCCAGCGGTCGAGGAGGTCGGTGATCGTCGCCACGAGCGAATCGAAATCCTTCAGCTTCAGGCCGTCCGTGGTGACGATAACACCGCTGTCACTGACGCCGATGCGAACCAGAAACCCGTTCTCGAAGTTCCGGATCGTGTACTCGTAGTTGCCGAGTTCCGACCCGGTGTAGGCGTCGGTCGTCGTCTTGTAGTCGTGCCACTCGTGGCCGATAAACGACATGAGGTCGGCATCCCGTTCGAGATCGTCGCGAAGATAGACCTGCATGAAGTTGGTCGCATCGAAGTAGGTCACCGACCGACAGTTGTCGCCGACCGCACTCCGGCAGGCAGTTTTGAGCTGGTCGGCCCGGGTCTCGGTCAGCGGCTGCTCGCTCATGGGTTCCTCGTCGCTCATACGCGAACGTATGAGCGCGTTGGCTTGAAACTACGGTTCGGCCATCGGCTGTGGCCCCACCGATCAGCCCAGCGGCGCCTGCGGTGTCGACAGCAGCACAGGCGGACACGACTCCGGGTTGCTCTCCCAGTCGGCACCCACCAGCTGAGCACACGGAGCCATGTTGAACCCCCTCACCGCCGAGCGCGCAGGCGGCGGAAAAATCACTGGTTTTCTAAGAGACACACAATAAACGTTTGGTAATCGGAGGAAGTCGGCCACACAAGTGTTTTATTCCCGTACTCCCACGCCCCAATAATGATTCAGTTCACCGGTGCCGCCGTCGACGAGTCCACCAACTTCTCGCCGTGGCTGGGGGGAGTTACCTGAATGTCGGCGTCGCCGACTGGCTCACCTATAGGCTTCCAGCTTCGGCGCTGTCGGGGTAAGTCCGACAGCGGCCGATTACCGTTTGATCAGTTCTCTGTGGCCGCTGTGTTGGGGTGATCACCGATGAGCATTAGCACGTCCCAACAGCTCCAGAAGTCGTTTCTGAAGTATCAGCACTTCTTCGTCTTCGCGGCACCGATCCTGTTTATTCTCTCGGTGCTGCTGGTGGCCCCGACCCCGGCTGACACCGGAACCGGTTATTGGCTCGAATACTGGTGGCTGTTCCCGTTCTTCCTCCTCGGGGCGACTATCGTCAACACCGTCGGGATCAGCGGCTCGGCGCTGTTCGTTCCCTTCTTCATCTTCATCTTCCCGCTGCTGGCCTATCCCATCGGGCCGGAGACGCTCGTGAAGGTCGGGCTGATCAGCGAGTCCTTCGGGCTCTCCAGCTCGGCTATCGCATTCATCAAGCACGGGCTGGTCGACCGTCGACTCGCGCTCACCCTCGTCGGCGGCAGCATCCCGTTCGTGATCGGCGGCGCGCTGCTGTCGTTTTTCATCCCGGAGCCACTCTTCCACGCCGCCCTCGGTCTGGCTCTCATGACGGCCGCCTACCTCATGTTCAAGGCCGACCTCGCACACGACGAGCCAGCAGATGACGATCAGTCGGCCGACGACGCCGAGCCAGCAGCGGCCGCCGACACGGTTGCCAACGGTGGCACCGCCGAGTTACCCGACGATGGGGGCAAACTCGGCCCAGCGGGCGTCGGCAAGGACGACGGAGGCCGGGTCACCCGTGTCGACCGACAGGGTGACACCTACGAGTACTCCTGGTCGGGCTATCTCGAACGGTTCGCCAACTACAGCATCGGCGGCATGTTTCAGGGACTGGCCGGGTTTGGAATCGGCGAACTCGGTATCATCTCGCAGCTTCGAACGGACGTGCCGACCCGTGTCGCCATCGGGACCAACCACATCGTCGTCGCCTGCACGGCGGTGCTCGCGTCGATTGTTCACGTGTTCGCCGGCAACGTGATCCCGGGGATTCACTCGCTGAGCCTCGCATCGACGCCGTGGAACATGGTCGTCTTCACCGTTCCCGCAACCGTTACCGGCGGGCAGGTCGCGCCGTACGTCTCGAACGCACTGGACACGGCCGTCATCCAGAAGGGAGTAGGCGTCCTCTTTACGATCATCTCGGTCGCCCTGTTCCTGATGGCCAGCGGCGGTGGGTAGCAGCGGCAAGCTATCGACCACAGCCGATCACACAGCTCACCAATGTACACGAACATCCTCTTTCCGACCGATGGCGGACCGGTAACGAGTATCGTTGCCGACCACGTCGGTGAGCTCGCCGCAGAGTACGACGCGACCGTTCACGTGCTGTCGGTCGCCGACAGCCGCAACCGATTCGACGGCCCGAACGCCGGTGTCGGCTCGGCGGTCTGGAACGAGGCACAGCAGGAACAGGCGGAGGAAGCGATGACGAGGGCTGTCGAGGAACTTCCCGACGGCGTGGAACACACCCGTCAGATCCAGTCGGGGGTTCCCTCCGCGGAGATTATCAGCTACGCGACCGACGCGGAGATAGATCTGATCGTGATGGGGACCCACGGCCGAACGGGGGTCGATCACTATCTGATCGGGAGTATTGCCGAACGCGTCGTGCGAAAATCCCCGGTACCAGTGCTAACGGTCGGAACCAGCGCTGACACAGCGACCGACTAAGAGCGCCCAGAGCGCCGCGCGTCAAGCCGCATACTGACGTACCGTCTCGACCACGTTCTGACGTGCCGATTCAGCGTGTCGAAGACACGCGAAACGATCCCACCCTGAGACACGTTACTTTCGGGTTCGCGTGATGGATTATTTTTGAGACTCATCGTGCTACAAGTAGCATCCCGACTGTCATAAATGTTCATGATTGCCACAGGCTGGGTGCCGGCCGGCTGGGTATCGAGTACTGACGACAAGTGGGCCAGCCACGAGGCGTGGTCCAAAGGTTTGGTGGTCACCCCCGAGGCAAGCGGAACAATCGCCACGAAGAGACGCGACGTGTCGAACTCCCGGTATCGCTCACGGTAGACGTGTCACTGCTCGATCCACGCGATCACCCTGCCGTAATCGCAAACAGCAGCAGGTTGTAGGTCCCCGGGCCGAGGCCGACGGCCGCGATCACGCCCAGTAGCGGATACCCCTCGCTTGGCTCCTCGGCGACGTACTCCGCAAAGAGCACGACGACGGCACTCACGACGCCGACCTTCACGAGAATGAAGAGCCAGCCGGTGCCGATGATGTCGGCCGTCGGCAGCGCCGCTGCCGCGTCAAGAATCACCCGCGAGAGCGGCGTTCGCTCGCCGAATCCAAGCACGTCGACGCCGACGGTCGTCGACACCGCATCGAGTGTGTGCCCGAACACCGCGAGCAGTCCGACCCACCCCGTCGCTGTCGTCGCCGTCGGTCGGCGTCGCCGGAGCGTCGCCCAGCCAGCGGCGGTTAGCAGTACTGCCATCCCCGCTCCGGCGGCGGGCCACACCGGCGCAAGCGTGTTCTGTGTGAATCCGACGATGATCGTCGTTCCGACCAGCGGGACCGCTACCGCCAGCCCGCTCGCGGCGAGCAACGCGGGGACCGTCCGCGGGCGAACGGCGTCGGCGAGCAGCCAGCCGCCACCGGCAATCGCGGCGACTGTCACGTAGACCGCGCCCGTGCCGGCCAGCGGCGCGATCACGGGTGGCAGGCTCTCGACGACGTAGAGGACGTGGAGCGCCGATCCGACGACGATCCACGGCGCAAGCCCGAGCACGTGGCGGGCCGTCACGGCCGGCCGTCGGCTGGCGAGTCCGTACCCGACACCACCGACAGCGAGGGCGAGGACAACCAGATACGGCCACGGCGGGACGGTAAACCCGGCCGGCAACAATGCCATAGGCGGAGTTTCGCTGAAACTCGGGAAAACGTTACGATGCCGCTATCGGGACCGCCACTGCGACAACCCGCCAACGACGCTTGCGCGGGGATTTTTGCGTTGCCGCCCGCTTGCCGCGGTATGGATCGTGCCGCTCTCGCGCCGCTGATCGACCACACCGTCCTCGGCCCCACGACGACACAAACCGCTGTCGACCGCGTGGTCGACGAAGCTACCGAGGCCGGGATGAACGTCTGTATTCCACCCTGCTACGTTGGAACCGTCACCGACGACGCGCCGGACTCGCTCACAGTGGCGACCGTGATCGGGTTTCCGCACGGACAGGCGGCTCCGGCGACCAAGCGTGAGGCCGCGACAACCGCTGTGGCGGCGGGCGCGGACGAACTCGATGTCGTCTGCAATATCGCCCGGCTCAAGGCCGGCGAGCAGGCGGCCGTTACCGACGAACTCGCGGCCATCGTCGACAGTGTGGCGGCTCCGGTCAAGGTGATCATCGAGACCGGACTCCTGACCGACGACGAGAAACACCGCGCCTGCGAGGCCGCTGTCGACGCCGACGCCGCCATGGTGAAAACGTCGACCGGGTTCGCCGATGCCGAGCCAGCGGGCGCGACGGTCGCTGATGTCGAACTGATGGCGGAGTCTCTCCCGGTCAAGGCCAGCGGCGGGATCGGTGACTACGAGACGGCGATGGCGATGATCGAGGCCGGTGCAGAGCGAATCGGGGCCTCAAGCGGGCTCGCGATTCTCGACGGTGCCCCGGCGTAGCGACGCCGTTGTCGCGCCGGGTTACCCCGTCTGGCCACGGCCTACCGGGTCACTCCGTGTCGCTTCGCGGCAGCGCGATGACCGGGCGGTCGGCCTGCGTGACGAGTTTGAGCGATAGGTCGCCCGAGAGAAACTGGGCCAGTCGGTTGCCGCCGCGGGAGCGGTAGGCGATTGCGCTTGCATCGATCTCCTCGGCCACGTCGAAGATCGCGTTGACGACATCTCTGCTGTAGGCTTTCTCAAGTCCGGCTTCGGGAAACTCGGCTCTGACAGCCGCGGCGGCATCCTCGGCGATGCCCTCGGATTGTTCGACCGGCGTCTTGTCGGGGACGCCCTTCGCCTTTTTCGATGACATGGAGCGTCGTTACCCGCGTAGGATCATAGGATGCAAGAGCACTCGCTGTCGCCGTGGCATCATCAACAGAAGCGACGGGCAGGAGGACGTGCGAGAGGATATTTTGGGGTGTCTCAGCTGTATCGACCATACAGTACAGACAGAAACCCCCAAAATAAGGGTTGTGCGTCGGCGTTTGAACAAGTAATCCGGTGTCGAACAGATTAAGTTCGGTTCCAGAGTAGCACCGATAGCCACCAACGGTTCCTGTCACTAACATCCATTCACACTCCAATGTCGTGTTTCAGTCTCCATCCCCGGGCCAGTAGCGAACCATCATGCAACCACTACTTGCAACTCCCGGAAGGGGGTAGCTAATGGCTGACGACGAACTCGCAAAGGATCTGACGCTTACTTCGGCGTTGACCATCGGCATCGGCACGATGATCGGCGCGGGTATCTTCGTCCTGCCGGGCACAGCGGTCAGATGGCGGGGCCGCTGTCGGCCGGGGCGTTCATCCTCGGCGGCACCATCGCAATCTTCACCGCGCTATCGGCCAGCGAACTTGGGACGGCGATGCCGCGGTCCGGCGGCGCGTACTTCTACGTCAACCGCGGATTGGGGCCGCTGTTCGGCTCCGTCGCCGGCTGGGGACTGGATCGGCTCACCTTCGCCTCGGCGTTCTACATGTTCGGTCTTGGCGAGTACGTCAACGCTTTTGTCAGCGTCCCCGGACTCACACTCGGCCCCCTAGCGTTGTCAGGCGCGAAGATCGTCGCACTACTCGGCGGCGCGTTCTTTGTGACGGTCAACTACGTCGGTGCGAAGGAAACCGGCAAGCTTCAGAATGCGATTGTATTTATTTTGCTCGGCATTCTCACCGTCTTTAACCCTGTTTGGGATTCTGAACGCTGATCTTCAGACACTCCGACCGTTTGCGCCCGAGGGGATCACCCCGCTGCTCCCGCTGACGGGCATCATCTTTGTCTCCTATCTCGGCTTCGTCCAGATTACCTCCGTTGCCGAGGAGATCAAAAACCCGGGTCGCAACCTCCCGATTGCGATCATCGGGAGCGTCGTCATCGTCACCGTGATCTACGCCCTCGTCCTGCTGGCGGTGCTGGCGGCCGTCCCGAATGAGGTTGTGGCCGGCAACGACACCGCAGTTGTCGAAGTCGCGCGCATCCTCATTGGCCCGATTGGGGCCGCAGCCTTGCTGTTCGGCGGGCTGCTGGCGACGGCGTCATCGGCGAATGCTTCAATCCTGGCCTCCTCGCGGATCAACTTCGCCATGGGCCGCGACAAGATCGTCTCGCCGTCGCTCAACGAGGTCCACGAGCGGTTCGGGACGCCGTACAAATCCATCGCGCTCACCGGCGGGCTGATCCTGCTGTTCATCGTCGTCGGTAATCTCGAACTGCTGGCGACGGCGGGTAGCGTCCTGCATCTGGTGGTTTACGGCCTGCTCAACCTCGCGTTGATCGTCTTCCGTGAGGGCGATCCAGCCGACTACGATCCCGAGTTCACCGTGCCGCTGTACCCATTCACACCGATCCTTGGGGCGGTGCTCTCCTTCGCCTTGATCGCGTTCATCGAGACGTTTGTCATCGCGCTGTGTGGCTTGTTCGTCGCGCTCGCGCTGGCGTGGTACATGCTCTACGCTCGCTCGCGGACGACCCGGGAGGGCGTCCTATCGGAGTACATCCTTTCGCGGTCCGAGGAGATGCCCGACGCGGCGGTCTCGGCGGCCACCTCAGTCGCGCCCGACGGCGGCGAGTACCGCGTGATGGTGCCGCTGTCGAACCCCCGCACCGAACAGGACCTGATCGAACTCGCCAGCCTGCTGGCGAAGGCCAACGACGGCACCGTCGTCGCCACCCACATCATTCAGGTCCCCGACCAGACACCGCTGTCGGCCGACAGCGAGCAGCTCAACCGGATCGACGCCGAATCCGAGAAGCTGCTCCGGACGGCCCGCGATGACGCCGAAACCTTCGGCGCCGACGTGGAGACCAAGACCATCGTCTCGCATCGCTCCTTCGAGGAGGTCTTCGACGCCGCCCGCACCGACAAGGCCGACCTGGTCGTGATGGGCTGGGGCGGGAACACGCCGATGACGGCCGGTCGCGTCGAGAGCCCGCTCGACGAGCTGACGGGCAATCTGCCGTGTGACTTTCTCGTGATGAACGACCGCGGCTTCGACCCCTCGAACGTGTTAGTGCCGACCGCCGGTGGCTACAGCTCCGACCTCAGCGCGGAGGTTGCCTCGATCCTGCTGGAGCAGGGGTCGGACGTCTCGCTGCTCCACGCCGTCGACGACGAGTCCGAACGCGAGGCGGGCGAGGCGTTCCTCGGCGAGTGGGCCGACGAGCGCGGGCTCGACGACGCGAACCGGATCGTCGATACGTCGGACGATGTCGAGGATTCCATTGCTCGTCACGCCGCCGACCGATCGATGGTCATGATGGGGGCGACCCGCGAGGGGCTCCTCTCCCGTCTGGTGCGTGGCTCGCTGGCCTTCGAGGTGCTCAACGATGTCGACTGTACGGTCCTGCTGGCCGAACGGCCACAGCAGCGGTCGCTGGTCGAACGCATCTTCGGCCGGTAGGGGTTAGCGGTCTTCGAGCCCGCCGACGAACAGCGCGAGCACGGGCACGATCTCTAGCCGGCCGATCCACATCAGGAAGATCATCACCAGCTTCGAGACCGGCGAGAACTGGAGGTAGCTGCCGAACGGTCCGACCGAGCCGAACCCCGGGCCGATGTTGCCGAGCGTCGCCAGCGACGCGCTCACCGCCTCCAGCACCGACAGCTGGTAGCCGATGCGAGCGGAGTCAAGCGCGAGGAAGACGGCTGCGACGAAGAACAGCAGGATGTACAGCAGCGTGAAGACGGTGATCCCGCGGATGGCGTCCTCGTCGATAACGCGGCCGCCGAGTCGAACCGGTCTGACCGCGTCGGGATGCAGTGACGTATACAGCTGCCG
>KI543219.1:81280-107885 GCA_000496215.1 uncultured archaeon A07HN63 | reverse complement strand
GCGGGCTGCTGGCGACGGCGTCATCGGCGATGCTTCTATCCTGCCTCCTCTCGGATCAACTCGCCATGGGACGCGACAAGATCGTCTCGCGTCGCTCAACGAGGTCACGAGCGGTTCGGGACGCGTACAATCCATCGCGCTCACGGCGGGCTGATCTGCTGTTCATCGTCGTCGGTAATCTCGAACTGCTGGCGACGGCGGGTAGCGTCCTGCATCTGGTGGTTTACGGCCTGCTCAACCTCGCGTTGATCGTCTTCCGTGAGGGCGATCCAGCCGACTACGATCCTGAGTTTACCGTCCCGCTGTACCCATTCACACCAATCCTCGGGGCGGTGCTCTCCTTCGCCTTGATCGCGTTTATCGAACCGTTCGTCATCGCGCTGTGTGGCCTGTTCGTCGCCCTCGCACTGGCGTGGTACATGCTCTATGCTCGCTCACGGACGACCAGAGAGGGCGTTCTCTCGGAGTACATCCTCTCGCGCTCCGAGGAGATGCCCGATGCAGCGGTGTCGGCGGCAAGCTCGGTCAAACCCGATGGTGGTGAGTATCGCGTGATGGTGCCGCTGTCGAACCCCCGGACCGAGCAGGATCTGATTGAACTCGCCAGCCTGCTCGCCAAAGCCAATGACGGCACCGTCATCGCCACCCACATCGTGCAGGTACCCGACCAGACCCCGCTGTATGCCGACAGCGAGCAACTCACGCGGATCGACGCCGAATCCGAGACGTTACTCCAGGCCGCTCGCGACGACGCCGAAACGTTCGGGGCTGACGTGGAAACGAAAACCATCGTCTCTCATCGCTCCTTCGAGGAGGTCTTTGATGCTGCCAAGACGAACAACGCAGATCTCGTCGTCATGGGTTGGGGCGGCAACACACCGCTCTCTGCGGGTCGTGTTGAGCGTCCACTGGACGAACTCACGGGCAACCTACCCTGTGATTTCCTCGTGATGAAGGATCGCGGCTTCGATCCATCGGACGTGTTGCTGCCGACCGCCGGTGGCTACAGTTCGGATCTCAGCGCGGACATCGCCGAGGTGCTGCTGGACAACGGCAACGACGTATCACTGCTCAATGTGGTCGACGACGAATCCGAACAACCGGACGGCGAAGCGTTCCTCAGCGAATGGGCTGGAGACCGCGGACTCAGTGAGGCCGACCGTATCGTCGATACCACCGGCGACGTTGAGGACGCAATCGCTCGCCACGCTGCTGATCGCTCGATGGTCATCATCGGCGCGACCCGTGAGGGCCTGCTCTCACGGCTGGTTCGTGGCTCGCTGGCGTTTGAGGTACTCAACGATGTTGATTGCACGGTACTGCTGGCCGAACGGCCGCGGACACGCTCGCTGCTCGAACGGCTTTTCGGCACGTAATACCCCGGCGCACCGAGAAAAAAGCACAACTTTTCACAGAGAAGCGGGATACCTCGGGTATATGTATCTCATCATCGTTGGCGCGGGCGATATCGGCGGCCAACTGATCGATATCGCAATCGCCGCCGGCAACGAGGTTGTCGTCGTCGAACGAGATGAGGCCCGAGCCGATATGATCGCCAGCGAACACGACTGTCTCGTTATTAACGCCGACGCGACAGTCAAAGAGACGCTTTCGGATGCCGGTGCCGACCGCGCTGACGGGATCATCTCGACGACCGAGCAGGACGCGACGAACGTGATGGTCTGTCTGCTCGCCAAGGAGTTCGATATCCCGTCGATTCTCTCCGTCGTTCACAATCCAGAACACATGAATCTCTTCCGGCAGATCGGCGTCAATACGATGGAGAACCCACAGGAACTCATCGCTGAACACCTCTATCGGTCGGTCTCGCGGCCAGCGATTGTCGACTACCTCCGCATCGGTGATGTGGCCGAGGTATTCGAGATCGTGGTGACAGCCAACGCGCCCGTCGCGGGAAAAACACTCACCGAAGCGGCCAATGAAGGGCTGATCACGGAAGACATGCTCGTCGTCGCCATCGAACGCGAATCGACCGACGAACCGATTACGCCGCGCGGGAACACCGAACTCCACGCAAACGATCTGCTGACTGTCTACTCGGCAGTCGGTGCAACGCCCGAGATAACAGACATCTTCGGTCACGACGAAGACCACGCAGAATGATAGCACCGACCGATGGCTCCGGCATCCCTCGTCGCTCCCCACTGGAGGCTCAGAGATGAGCGGCGCGACAGCCACCATCAGTCGAGACGTTGGTCGGATTTTGGAGGCACTCGGTGGCGTTGTCCTCGCCTCAATCCTCATCACTCTCGTCTGGGGGGAGTTCTACGCGGTGCCCGCGATGGTGGTCGCCGGTGTCGTCCCGCTCGGCATCGGGATCGCGCTGCGACGGCGGTTCAGCGACGCCGCCCCGCCCGGCAAACTCCACGGCATGATGGTCGCGGCGACGGGCTGGCTGGCGGTCGGCGTCTTCGGCTCGCTCCCGTTCATCCTCATTGCGTGGACGATTGCCATCGACCCGGCCGGCCTCGGCGCGCCGAATCTCACCGGCCGTGCAGCCTCGACAGTGGCAGCATTCCAGAACCCGCTGAACGCGCTGTTCGAGTCGATGAGCGGGTTTACCGGGACCGGGCTGACGATGACCGACAACGAGGCCGCCCTGCCGCGAACGCTGCAGTGGTGGCGGACGATCATCGAGTGGGTCGGCGGCGTCGGCGTCATCGTGCTCACGACGGCGATCCTCGCCCGCCCCGGCAGCGGTTCGCTGACGCTCTACGAGAGCGAGGCTCGTTCGGAGAAGATTCACCCGAGTATCGTCTCGACGGTGCGGACGATCTGGTGGATCTTCATCCTGTTCACCTTCGCGTCGATTCTCGGCCTCTGGCTGGCCGGGATGCCGATCTGGGGAGCGATCAACCACGCCATGACCGGGCTGGCGACCGGCGGCTTCTCGATCACCGACAACTCGATTGCAACCTACGACAGCGCGCTGATCGACTTCGCTCTCATTCCCGTGATGACTCTTGGGAGTATCGCGTTCCCGATCCACTACCTGATGCTCAGCGGCGACCTCGACAATGTCTACACCGATCTCCAGACGCGGTGGCTGTTCGGCTTCTTCGGGCTCGGATCGGCCCTGCTGACGGGCATCGTCTATCTGCGCGGCACCTACGAATCGCTGTTTACCGCTGTTCGGTACGGCCTCTTCCAGTTCGTCTCGGCGATGTCCTGCACCGGGTTCCAGACCGCCGTCTCCGCGACGAACGTCGCCCTCGGGCGGTGGCCGATGGGCGCACAGCTCACCGTGGCCTTCGGGATGGTTCTCGGTGGGGCCGCGGGGTCGACCGCCGGCGGGATCAAATTGATTCGCCTCGGGACGCTCCTCAAGGGAATCCGATTCCGGATCGTCGACGTGTTTTACCCCGAAGACGGCGGTTCGTCGGCTCCGGATTAACAACCGCCGACTGACGGAGAGCGAAACGAGTCAGGAGTTCACCGAGGCGGCGATCATCGCGCTCCTGTGGCTGCTGTTTCTGATCGCTGGTGTCGCCGGACTGCTGGCGATATTACCACCCGGCGCGTACACGCTGGAAAACATCCTTTTCGAAGTCGCCAGCGCGCAGGGGAACGTCGGTCTCTCGGCTGGGATTACCGGCCCCGAGTCGCTGCCGACGCTCGGAAAGGTACTGTTCCTGTTCAACATGTGGATCGGCCGGCTCGAAATCATTCCCGTGCTCGTGTTGCTCCGGGCCGGGTTCAAGCGCGGGGGGCTGTACTGATGACGCCGACCGAGTGGCCGCTTCTCAGTTCGGTTCGCAACGCCGGTACCGACGACCAGGTGTTTCAGGCCCTCCTGCTGATTGGGCCGGTGGTAATCGCGTTGATTGTCCTGTTGGGGCGTTCGCCCATCACAACCGCTATCGCGGCAGGCTATCTCGGAGCCCTTGTCGCCAACACGCTCCGCAACGGGCTGCAGTGACGACAAGACGGTATGTGAGGCTGTTCGCGTCCGTCACGGCGCCTGGGACAGCCTCGTTTTCCCGGAGTACTCCGACAGTATCCGGTAGATCGCCCATCCTGCCCACACAAAGAGCAGCCCGCTAAAGACGGCCATTTCGATCCGAACGAACGTCCCGTGCCACATCGTCAGGATACTCGTGACGATGAGGGTGCCGATGACGGCGATGCCGAACACGTCGTAGAACGCTTTCGGCTGTCGGATGCTTGGCAGTCGGCGGTACATACGTTATCATACGCAGCCAACTCATATAACCGTATCCCGCCTATGAACACGTGGCATTCGCGGCTGTCAGTCTTCAAGTCCGCCGACGAATAGCGCGAGAACGGGCACGATTTCCAGCCGCCCGATCCACATCAAAAACACCATGAGCAGCTTCGAAAACGGTGAGAACTTCAAGTAGTTGCCGAACGGGCCGACCGAGCCGAACCCGGGACCGATGTTCCCGAGTGTCGCCAGCGACGCACTTACTGCCTCAAGCGTCGATAGCTGGTAGCCGATCCGGGCCGAATCGAGACTGAGTAACACCGCGGCGATCCCGAACAGCAGGATGTAGAGCACGGTAAACGCCATGATTCCCCGGATTGCGTCCTCGTCGACGACCCTGCCACCGAGCCGAACCGGTTGGATCGTATCCGGGCGGATCGTCGTGTAGAGCTCCCGCCGCACCGATTTGAGGACGACGATCCAGCGGACGACCTTGACGCCGCCGCCGGTCGAACCGGCCGAGCCGCCGACGAACATGGCGAACAGCAGGACGATCTGGGCGTGTTCGTCCCACTGCGCGAAGTCGGCGGTGGCGTACCCCGTTGAGTTGAGCAAGGAGACAATCTGGAACGTCGCCTGCCGGATCGTGTTTTCGGTCAGCCCGCTCGTGTTGCCACCGAGTTCGATTGTCGGTGCGCCACCGAAGATCAGAATCGCCGATAGAACGGCCGTCAGCGCCGCAATCGCCCCCGTATAGACGCGGAACTCCGGATTATCTGTCAGTGCCCGGAACTCGCCTTTGAGGACGTGCCAGAACAGCGCGAAGTTGACGCCGGCGACCGTCATAAACGGGATGATGAGCCACTGTGCGACCGCGCTGAAGGCTCCGATGCTGTCTGCCTTCGGCGAGAATCCGCCGGTCGGGAGGGTTGTAAATCCGTGTGAAATCGCGTTGAACAGGGTCATATCTGGGGCGTAGCCAAGCAAATGCGCCCCATAGAGCAGCAGTATCAACAGTAGCGTGAACCCCAGGTAGATCAGCCACAGCGCCCGGGCGGTCTCGGCGATCTTCGGTGTCAGCTTCTGTAGCTCGGGGCCGGGGGCCTCCGATTTCATCAACTCCGCGCCGTTGACCGCGACCTCCGGCAGAATCGCGATCATCAGGACGATGATCCCCATTCCGCCGAGCCACTGGGTGAGCTGTCGCCACAGCATGATCGCATGCGAGTGACTGTCGACGCTGATACTGCCGAGAACCGTCGCCCCGGTCGTCGTGAACCCACTCATCGACTCGAACAGCGCGTTGATCGGGTGGGCGAGCGTCGAGGTGGTGCCGTACCCGGCCAGCACGTACGGAATCGCACCGACGACCGCGGCCGCGAGCCACGCCAGCGAGACGAGCAACAGCGCCTCCGTCGGCCCGATATCCGGGTCAGAATCGAGTTGTTCGAGACTAACACCGAGTAGCAAGGTCAGCAGAATCGAGGCGACGAAGACCCAGATCGCCTCGCCGTAGATCACGGCGACAACGAGCGGGATGAGCATCGTCCCCGACAGGTATTTGAGAATCGTCCCGATGAGGCTCCCGCTTGCCTGCCAATCGAGGTGCCATGTCATGTCGAACTCCTCGAAGGGATATACTGGCAACGGCGCGGTGTCCGATTAACGCTTCTGATATGAGTTGTAGTGGCTATCCGGATGAACGGCTCACAGCAGAAATATATATGCAATATAGCAATCAATACAATATCATCACGTATATATTCATCAACCCGTCAGTCAAGATATGCAAGTTGAGACGGCGGAGGAGCAGCAGTTTGACTGGCAGGCCGTTCTCCGATATCTCTTTGGCACCGTGTTTGTGATGGGACTGGTTTACGCTCCGGCGATCTGGTACCCGTCGTACGTGCGGGTATTGACAAGTATTCTCCTCGTTGTGCTCGTCGGACTAACCGGTCGGGCCGTCGTCTCGGCGATATTTTCGTTTGCTGATCCGGACACTCCGGAGCTGGCACCGACAAAGGGTCTCCCCTCGGTCAGCGTCGTGATTCCGGCGTACAATGAGGCGGCCGTGTTGCCTGAGACGATTAGTGCCTGCAGGGCGGTCGAGTATCCAGCGGAGAAACTAGAGGTCATTCTCTGCTACGAGGCGGATTCGGTAGACGCGACAGCAGAGCTCTGTGAGGACGCCGCAGCCGACGACGACAGATTCGTCGCTGTCGAACGTGATGAACCGGGTGGCGGCAAGGCGAAAGCGACGAACTACGCGCTAGAATACGCAACGGGCGATCTCATCGCCAGCATTGACGCCGACCACCAGTTCAAACCCGACGCGATCAAAAAAGCCGTGGCCTGGTTCCAGGACGACGAGAATGTGTGGTGTGTGAAGGGCCGGTGCTTCGGTCACAACCCCCGAGACTCGCTGTTTGCGCTGCATGCAACCGTCGAGCGTCACATCGCCGAACGGGCGGATCTATTCGCCCGGGATGTCTGGGATGGCTTCACGATCTTCGGTGGCGGACAGGCGTTCTTCAGAGCGGCTGTCTTCGACGAACTTGGCGAGTTCGATGAGGAGATTCTCGTCGAAGATATCGACATGTCCTCGAAAATCCACGAACACGGCAAGAAACTGCGTGTCGATCCCTCTATCATCACCTACGAGGAGAACCCCAGCACGCTGCAGTCGTGGTGGAGCCAGCGAAAACGGTGGGCCCGCGGCTGGATGCAGTGTGCCCAGAAGTACCTCGTTCGTCTGCCGACCAACCGATCGCTTTCGCTTCCGACACGGATCGATTCGTTGTTCACCTTCGCCTATGCTCTTGCCCCTGTCTACGTTGCCTTCACCTTCCCGCTTCTCCTACTCGGATACGTCGGCTTCGACACGAGTACCTACATTCCGTACAGCAATACGCTGTGGACGCTGCTCGCCATCTCGCCGGCACTGGCAGCGTTTACCGTCTACCTGCAGGATTACCGAAGCGGCGAAACGCATGACATCGTGGAGTACATCGCTCCCTTCACGCTCTGGGTGTATCTTGCCTTCCAGAGTGCTGTCTACATCGTGTCGTTCTTCGACGAGTACGTCTTCGACCGTCCATCGATCTACGTGACGACCGCCCGTGTCGATTCATCGGCTGACACGGACAGCACACCGCGAGACGTTCCCGAAACGCACTCGGATTGAGCAACCCCGCCTTTGGGTAGCTACCAAGGCGAGTGTGCGCGGTGCTCCAGAGATGATTACAGCGGCCGTTTCTCCAGCTCGAATGGGACAGTTGTCTCCTCGCCGGATTCGGTCGCACTGGCCGGCGCCGGCGATGTCGATACCGACGTGTTACAGCCGGCCAGCCCGCCGAGGAGTGCTGTCCCACCGACTGCGAGGATGCCTCGCAAGTAGTTTTCTTTGTCATCGGACGGTGATCGAGTGTTGACGTTGGAATCGTTAGTGGCACTTGTGCTGACTGTGCGGTGGTCGGACTGCACCGCTAGTCCCAGAACGATTGCGTCCGGGCGTACTGTCGTTCCTCGGCGAGAATATCCCGGTAGAAATCTGCCTCGTCTTCCCGAAAGTTGTTGATGATCCGGGCTGCCGTGTCTGGACCGACGCCACGAGCAGCGAGGGCAATGACCGCCTGCTTGCCGTGGCTCTGGACGAGGTTGGCCGCCCGGTAGGCCCGCTCAGTCTGTCTCTCCTGTTCGCTGTCCTTCTCGTCGGCTCGCACCGCCGCGACGACTTCCTCTGCCCACGGATTGAGCGCAGCGATCCGCGTCGAGCCACAGTCGGGACACTCGGGTTGCTCGCGGACGCGTCGCACCTTCGTCGTGTGCTCCCACGCCTTGCAGTGACAGCAACACAGCAGGATTTCGTCGTTCCGCAGCCGCTTTTTCAGGGTCTCGATGACGCTTGCGTCGGCGTTTTCTGGCACCAGTAACTCCTGGCCGTGGGTCGTCCCCGAACTCCCGAGCGGCGTCGCCTCGCCGACCATTTCGAGATCGATCTCGCCCGCCTGTAGTCCCGACAACACGTCGGCTGCTCCCTCGATGTCGAGATCACGATGAAAGACCTCTCGCAACGCTTCCTCGTAGACCGGCGTGTCCTCCAGTACCTCCAGCAGGCGATCACCGCCGAAGCGGCCGCGGCCCTGATACCGTTTTAGCGAGCCGAACTTCGCCGCGACCTGCGTGAGCGTAAACTTCAGCGCCTCAGACCCCTTCAGCGCGAGTTCGAGATAGCTTTTCAGTCGGTCGGGATCTGTCGACAGCAACACCTCGCGGAACGCAGAGAGCCCGACGCCGGATGGAATTTCGAACTCGATCCGGTAGGGATCGACGCTCATCCCGACCGACGAGCCGGTGCGCTGGCCGACCAGCGCGGCGAGCAGTCGCCCCAGCGTCTCGTTGATCTCGTGGCCACAGGGGCTGTTGAGCCGGACCGTGCTGGCCTGTGCTTCGAGGACGAGCCGCGAGTCCGTCGGGATCGGATGCTCGCTCTCGACGTGTCGGTCGATCGGACCAAGCGCGCTCTCGATGGTCTCGTCGGCGGCCGGATACCGCGGTGCGAGATCGCGGCTGACGGCCTCCCTCCCGGCCCCGCGACGGAACTGATCGCCGGCGATCCCGCGAATCTCGCCACTCTCGCCGGCGACAGCGGCCGGGACTGGAATCTCCTGTCCTACCCACGAGGGGACCTCACCCCCGGGATCGGCGATGGGCGCGACGTTCACCGCTGCCTCCTCTTCGTCGATATCGTTGATCCGCCACATCTCGCCGCGCTGGATAAACGTCTCGCCCGGTGCGGCGAAGTTGACGACGAACCGCTCGTCGAGGGTACCGATCTGGGTCCGCGAGGACATATCGTAGACCTCGTAGCTCTCCTCGTCGGGAATCATCGAGAGATTCTGATAGAAATACTGCCACGTCCCGCCGGCGGTTTCCAGCCGGTCAGCATCCTCATCAAGCCAGCAGAGTCGGTTGCTGTGGAGTTCGCGGACGACGGCCCGGAATCGCTCCTCGTCGAGTTCGTGAAACGGCTCGGCGCGCCGGCAGATCTCGTAGGCCGCTCGCGCGCTCACGTCGTCGAAATCCATCAGCAACCCGACGAGCTGGTTGGCAAGCACGTCCAGACTGCCGTGGTGGATGCCGGTCGACTCGACCAGCCCCTCGCTTGCCCGGCGGGCGATGACGAGCGATTCCAAGGTGTCGTCGGGATCGCTGGTGATGACCGTGCCCTGCGACACCTGATCGTGACGGTGGCCGGCGCGACCGACCCGCTGGAGCAGGCGGGCGACCTCGCGGGGGCTGCCGTACTGGACGACGTGATCGACCCGGCCCACGTCGATCCCGAGCTCCATCGAAGACGTGCAGACCAGTCCCGCAAGATCACCCGTCTTGAACCGGTCCTCGACATCGATCCGCACGTCGCGGGCCAGCGAGCCGTGGTGGACCTCGATGGGCACGTCGAGTTTCTTCAGCCGCGAGCCGATGGCCTCGGCCGTCTGCCGCGTGTTGACGAAGACGAGCGTCGACTCGTTGTCGGTGACGCGGTCGCGGATTGCCCGAACGTGACTCGCCATCTCCTCGGTCGTGGCCAGCTCGCCGGCCAGTTGCTCGTCTTCGGGCGTGATTTCCGGCCGCGTAACGGTGAACTCGACCCGGCTGCCGACATCGACGCTGACAATCTCGAACTCGCGGTCGATACTCGACGGCGGCTGGCTGTCGAGGCTCGTTTTGGTGGCCGGTGAGGCGTCGCTGTCGTCACCCCTGTCGCGCTTGCCCGTGAGAAACCGACCGACAGCCGCGGGATCACCAACCGTTGCCGAGAGCCCGATCCGCTGGAAGTCACCCGACAGTAACTGCAGGCGTTCGAGGCCGAGTGTCAGTTGCGCGCCGCGTTTCGACGCCGCGAGTTCGTGAACCTCGTCGACGACGACGTGGCGAACGTCGGTCAGGGCGTTTCGCAGTTTCGATCCTGTCAGCATCGCCTGCAGCGTTTCGGGTGTCGTCACCAGCACGTCCGGCGGGTCGTCGGCCTGCTGCTGTCGCTGGTAGTCGGTCGTATCGCCGTGCCGCACGTCGATGTCGAGATCCAGAGTTTCGCCCCACCAGTCGAGTCGCTCCCGCATGTCGCGGTTCAGCGCCCGCAACGGCGTGATGTAGAGCGCCGCAAACCCCTCGGTCGGGCCGTGTTGCTCTCGATGCTGGACGAGCGAATCAAACACCGGCAGCATCGCCGTCTCGGTTTTCCCGGTGCCGGTCGGCGCGAGGACGAGCGCGTTGTCGCCGGCAGCCAGCGGGGGGATTGCCCGTCGCTGTGGCTCGGTCGGCTGAGAGAAGCCGCGATCTGAGAGGGCCGACCGCACGGCGTCGCCGAGGTGGCGAAAGGCGTCCGCACCCGTCTGCGACCCCGAAGAACTCATTGACGGATTCAGTGGTGCGACGAGATTAAGGCCACCGCTTGGCGGTCTCGATGCGGCCCGCCGCAACCAACTCAGACCTCACGATACGGCCCCAGCCGTGTTCCATCGAGCAGGTAGCACTCGGCGTCCGGGATCGCCGCAGGGAGAAACGGCGCGAGGAAGTCCTGTCCCTCGACGTTGATCCACGTACCGCCAGAGCGGTCGTTGAACGCCGGACAGACGACCAGTTCGGGCGGATCGGCAGCGTCGGACGGCAACTCGGCCGGTTCGTCCGCTCTGCTCTCCAGCATCGCTGCCGGATCGACACGGCCGCGGAGCCACGCCGATTCGACGCGATGGCCACCGACGCTGTCTTCGAGCTTTACCTGCGGGTGTTCGTGGCCTATACAGATCGTCGCCGCCGAGAGCAACTCGGGATCGGGCCACGTATGCCCGTGAGCGACGCCCAGCGTCGCTGGCGGCTCGCCGAGTACGCCGCCGCTGGCGGGCAGAATCGTCACGCCGTCGCGGTCGCCGAACAGCGAATCGAGGTCGCCGTCGTGGTTGCCGGGTGCGATCGTCAGTTCGACGCCTCGCTCCCCGACGACTGCCTCGTATAGCGCGTCGAGTTCGTCGCCTTCGACGCCCTCGGTCTCACCGATCTGATGACCAAGGTCGCCAAGCACGATCAGGCGGTCGGCGTCGGTGTCGGCGAGCAACGCCAGTAGCCGCTGCCGACGCTGATCGGCGTTGCTCGGCAACTCGACGCCGCGCTCGTAGCGGAGTCCCTCCTCGATGCCGGCGTGATAGTCGGCGATGAGCAGGGCGCGCTCGTCGCCGATCTCGGCCGTCGCCGCCGGTTCGCCAGCCACCGGTTCGACCGGGCGGGGTGGCCGCGTCATCAGATCGGTTTGAGCGTGCCGTCGTCCGGCTCGTAACACCGACCGCTCATCAGTGCGTCGTCGATGGCGTCCTCGACAGCGTCGCTCTCGACACCATGGTCGTCGACGAGCGCCGCCACGATATCCTCGCGGTCGGCTCCGTCGCCATCGTCAAGATCGCCCATCAACTCGACCGCCGCGTCTTCGAGGTCGATATCGTCGGCCTCCGCGGCATCGCTCTCATCGTCTCCGGCGGTGGCCTCGCTACCGGTCTCGTCGGTGGTCGTGGTGTCAGCTGTCGATTTGGCGTCGTCGTCGGCCGTCGATTCGCTGCCATCGCTCTCGACCGTGTCCTCGAAGGAGCCAAGCGTTCCTGTGTTGTCTGTCGATTCGGTCGTCGCTGACTCGGTTGTAGCGGGGTCGGCGGTCGAATCGGTCGTCTCCGGTTCGGCGCTCGTCGCTTCGGTGGTGGCCGTCGCCTCACCCTCGCTCTCGGCTTCCGCCGCGAGTTCGTCGGCATCGGGCACGTCGATGTCGGCCTCGCCGGCCGGATCGACTTCATTACCGCTGGAGAAGTCGGCGCCGTACTCGGACTCCAGCTCCTCGCGTTCGTCCTCGTCGAGCTGGTACATATCTGGCTCCTCGGCGTCGACTGTCTCGGTCTCATCGCCCGTATCGTCGGGCGCCGGTGATTCGGTCATCTCGCCGGCCGTCGGTGCCTCCGCATCAGCCGTTGCCTCCGCTGGCTCGCCGGCTGCTGGCTCGCCGGCTGTCTCCTCGTTGTCGGCGCTTGCCGGCGTGCTGTCCGGTTCCTCGACACCCACATCGGCGGTCGATGCTTCGTCGGCAGGTTCGTTCGGGGTCGTCGTCTCGGCCGTCGCGCCGGTATCAGGACCCTCGTCTGTTGGTGCTGTCGACTGGGACCCCGCGTCGGCTGTGGACGACTCTGTCGACGCTGTCGTCGCCTCTGCGTCGGCTGTCGCCGGCGACGCATCCGCGTCGGGGGTCGTCTCATCTGCCTCGCCGCTCGAAAGATCGATATCGATGTCTGGTAGCGAGCCGAGTGTCGCCGCGCCACCCTCGTCGGGAGCGACCTCGACCGGTCGGACTTCGTCGCGCTCGTCAGCGACGACTTCGAGGGCGTCGACCGCACACTGCCGCATCGCTTCGAGATAGGCCGTCGTCGTCCCATAGTGGTCGCAAGCGCGCGGAATCCCGGCCGCCAGCGACTCGTCGACACCAGCGTCGATCAATGCGCCCCTGAGTTCGTCGCCTCGGTGATCGGCAGCCAGTGCCTCGGCGAAGATAGCGAGCGGTCGAGCGTCGCTTCTGCGGCCGAGACGGTCCAGCGGTCGCGAGTGTCGGCGGTGACCTCGCTCACACTCTCGGGGCGAACCGAGGTGAAGATTCGGTCGGCATCGTCCGGCTCGAAGGTGCGGGCTTTGCCGGTGAGCGCCACGAACGATGGGGTATCAGCACCGTCGAGAGACGCCTGTGCCTCTGGCTGGTACTGGCCGGCGTAGGTGACAAACGCCCCCGTCGGGTCGACAATCCGGCCGCGCAGGGTGTCGCTGTTGAGCCGCTCGACCTCGGTCAGCACGCCGACGGCGAACAGGCGATTGACGCGCAGTCCCGTCGGCGTGACGACGTAGTTCGGCGCGCGTTCCTCGTCGCTCTCGGCATACGAGAAGTCGGCGTCGTCGAACTCGGTGGCCAGCGGCCGGTAGGCCACCTCGCGGCTGCCGGGTCCGGAATCGGTGCTCTCGTTGCTGGTGCTGTCGCCGTCGGCCGTATCGGTATCGCCATTCGTGTCGCCGCCATCTGCGCTCATTGGCGCACCCCCGCGAGTACGGCTGTTGCCCGCGCCGCTGGATCATCATCGGCCGGCTCGAAGGCCTCGACCGTGAGATTCGCGCCGTACTCGTCGATAGAGAGACTCCCACGAACGCGATAGCTGTCGCCGACGAGCTCCTCCCGGATCGCGTCGGCGACGACCGCCTTGTCCATCGCGTCGCGGGCGGCCTCCTTGGCGGCCTCGACGCCGCCACCGTAGATTTCCTCGGTCAGCTCTGTGCCGATGATCGCGGTGACCGTCTCGGTGCCGTCGTCGAGAATCGCCTTGATCCGGAGGTCGTCCTCGCCGTCGACCGCGCCATGCGACCGACACTGGTCGTTCTGGATAACTCGCCCACACTCCGGGCAGCGTTCAATGAGTCCCGAGCCATCGCGCACTTCGAGCACGTTGGCGACGACCTCGACGTCGAACAGCCCGCCGCTGTCGACGGCCGCCGCAAGCGAGAGCTCCGGGGCCGAATCGGTCGCCTCGACCGGCTCCGACAGCGGCGTCACCGTCGAGAACTCGGAGACGTTGATCGACGGCGAGCCGCGGTACTCCCGGATGTACACGTCCTCAATCCGGCAACTGCTGCCGGTCTCGACGGCGTCGTGGGGGTCCCAGTCGGTGAACGGAAGCCGCGCGGTGTCGTCGGCGAGAACCCCAGAGAGAATCTCCGTCTCGCCGTCGCGGCCGTCGATGGTCCGGCGTTCGACCTCCTCGACGGTGACCTCGATGTTGCGCCCGCGATCACCGGGTGAGAGGTCGATGAGGTCGCTGTCGCCGCCGACCGTGGCGTCAGTATCGACGGGTTCGTCGGCCATGGCGACCGACGTCGAGGCACCGAGATTGAGTTCCGGCTCGCCCTCCCACTCGCGGACGCCGGCGTTGCCAACGACCAGCGAGTCGCCGGCCTCGAAGCCGAAATCCTGCCAGGCGGTGTAGGAGATGGTCCCAGTGCCGTCGCCGAGCCGGCCCTCGCGGATGGTCTGTTCGTCGCCCTGATACTGGATTCGACGGGTGCCGACGGTGAGCACACGCACCGTGACGGTGACGTTGTTCAGACCGGTCGTGATCTCATCGAGTGGGAGCGATTCTGGCTGGGCGTCGGTTTCGGAGCCGTCGCCGTCACTGTGTTTCCGGCGCACGCTCTGTTTGGCTTCCTCCAGCGGCACGCTGTACTGGAGCAACGATTCGAGATCCTCTTTGGCCTCCTGTTTGTCAACGCCGAGAGTGGAGGCAAGCTCCTCGGCATGCTTGTCTACGTCCATCACACCGCGCTTCGCCCCCGAGCATCAAAACTGTTGCCGCGGCGACACCGAGCACAACGGCGGTGGCTCCTGCCCACCGGTCCCGCGGGGAATCCCTAAGTGGCTGCCCGTCACAGAGGCGAGTATGAGCGAGGCAGCAGTGACGGCCCCGGCCGTCGAGTACACGACGCGTATCGAGGACGGCGAAACCGAGATCGACGTGACCGGTGACACCGAGGTCGCTGTCGTCATCCAGTCCGAGAGCGGCGAACGCGTCTACTTCCCGCCGGAGGAGATGAGCGAGGAGAAACCGGACCCCGACGACGACAGCCCGTATCAGCCAAGCGGCGACAGCCCCTACGAGGCCGATAGCCCGTATCAGCCGTCCGATGCCGACAGCCCCTATCAGCCAAACGAGGAGGAAGACGAGGTCAGCACCCGCGGCGTCACCGAAACCCGGACCGGGTTCAAGATCACCCATCCCGAACCGGCGGCCGAAATCACGGTGCTCAGAAAAAACGAAGCCGATATCGACGCCTGAGATAGTCGCGCAACCGATCTGAGACTATTTTTATCCGGAGCACACTGCCAAATTCGTCAGGGGTAATAAACCGGGGTAATTTTCTCATCGCTAGCGGGGTATTCTCATCCGGATTCCGTTAGAACGTGCCGTACAAGATGGACAGCACATATCTCACACAGTGCTCTGATTATTCGTGAATGTGATTCTGCTCAATAGCATTGATCACAGTTCATCAATCATAGCAATAGCTGCTGCCATGCCGAGGATCAGTAATCCGAATCCTGCAGCAGCGGCTGGTATCGATGTCCGTATCAGTGCGCCCCCGGTGAGTGCGCCAAACCCGCCAACAGCGGCCCCCGCCCTTGATGGGGAATTATCGCTGGATTGCATCCACCGCTCGCGATGCGCGATACCCATCGATGTTGCAGCTGCATAGAGCGGTATCAGCGAGATTGTAATAAACCAGTCTCCCGAAGCCAATTCCCCGACGAGAATCGTTACAGCCAGTCCAACAGCTATCGAAACCGCATATCGGAGGGCGGGACGCATATCGCAATCTGCAGCCGGTGAGAGTAAGATAGCATCGATATGGTGTCTATGTATATCGATCAGCAACCGGGCTGAAGTGCATATTTACCGTCTCAAATTTTCTCTCGAAGTGGTTCATCGAGCCTGTCGAGATAGTGCATCGTGAGTTCGATGAAGAACTTGCCAGCGACAGCAAGGAAGATGAGTGGGCCACTGGCTGCTCCCTCGACACTGACTGCTCTACCTTCCGCAAATTCATATGCGATCAGTAAGACCACCAATCCGGCAGCAACCATGATCAACCCCTGGTAAAATACCTGTTTGAAAGCCATCGAGACGGATGTCTCGCGGTAGCGGCCTCCGTAAAAATAGTCTCGGGCTGTTTGACCTCCCTCACTCAGAAAAACGACTCCGGTACCGGTGAGTACCCACACCGGTAGATCGGTGGCATTGGTCGCGGCAAGGACCGGACCGGCGACAACACCGCCAAAGCCAACCCACACCACAGCAAGAAAGAAGATCACGAACACAAGCGCGGGAATCGTTCCGAGATAGATACCAACATCGGTTCGTGGAATGGTGACACGGATGTCCTTCCAGCTGTGGTCGATGGAAAACGAATCCCGCCACCGATCGAATACGCTACTCGATGCAATAACCCGGAACGTTGCCCACTGAGAACCGCTGAAGGCTTCGCGTTCGGTCTGTTTAGTGGGTCGCTTGCCGGCAAACAGGGCTCGCACGATAGCCCAGATCGAAAGCACGCCGAGTTCGAGCCAGTAAAACGTCAGTAGCGCTGCTGCCGACATATCGAACGCGAGCAGCCCGATAACAGGTATCGCATTGGCCACCACCACTGAAACTGACTTTGCGTCAGGCAACGAGATGTGTGGAAGGGACAGCGTTTCGAATGGTTCCATGGTCAGTTGATCACGTCCACGACGCCTTTCATCTGCTCATGTGACTCGGAATGATACCGTGTCACGCCGCTGTCCTCGAACGTGTGTGTGAACGTTACACCCTGTTCAGTATGGTACCCGCTTGCAAACGACCCATCCTTGGCAACAACGTTATACCGGCCGCCATCGCCGGTCCAGACCCACTCAACGGTGGTCCCGGGAGAAATTTCGATGGCTGCTGGGAGAAATGCGTTCTCAATCGGACCAGACGGTCCACCTGTTCCAATCCGATTACTCAAAAGACCACTGTCAGTCGGGCTGCCGACCTTGATCTGCACCCGGTCGGTGTCTATCCGTCTGACGACACCGTATCGTTTGTCGCCGTCGGCCTGAAATCCATCGTACCCGTTGGCATCCGAGAGATAGCCATCGTAACTTGCGTCTTCACCGATATCAGAATCAACACTCACATTGACGCAGCCAGCACACCAACTGAGAACGCCTGTACCAGCAACCGCGAGGAATTGCCGTCTGGTCGTCCCTGTTAATCCTGTATCGCTCATAGCGAGACGAAAATTCGAATTGACTTATATCCATAATGGGTGTTTCAGGATCAGATAGAGGCGTAGCTATCTTGATTCGACGGACGATAGCCGCCCTTCCCGTGAGCGATGAGTGAATTCAGTCTACCAGCACCCAACCGTGGCCCCGGTTTGCTCATTCTGAAACACTGCCTTGCTTCTTAACCAGACATATACTCATCCGTCATACACCGCCGGACCATGATCGATGAGATACTTGAGTTGCTTCTGGATGTCGTCGTAGAATTCATTCCAAACAGCGTATGGAAGATTCTTGCATTCGTTATCGGGGCCGTGGCGACAGCAGCTGGCGTGCTCATGCTCGACGAGTCGCTGTGGACTGGTGGGGCGTTGATTACTGTCGGTCTGTTCCTCCTGGCTGGCTCGGTAATCTCGTGGTTCCGATAATTGATACACATCTAGCATGACCGACCAAACCGCCTCACTGGCCGAGCGGCTCCATGGTGAATCGATTAATTACGCCGAAACGAGAACTGCCCTGCTCAGTTTGCTTGGCCTCGGTTTGAAGACTATTCAGTTTGGCATTATATTTTGGCTGCTGGCCGCAACGCGTCTCGCCACGCTTCAGCCAGAGCCGTCGTCGAAAGCACTGGCGGTCTTTCTGGGAGCTATCCCCGGGATTATACTTGGGGCCACCCCACCGTATCTCGTACAGTATCGAGACTGGCTCGACCAACCAGACTACTCGTGGGCGACCAGACTAATCGGTCAGCTAATTCTGCTTGGCACCTACAGTCTCCTCTTTATTTATCATCCGGTGACCGGCGTTATATTTGCGATTCTGTATCTTATGAGTCGGTTCGGCATCGTCTGTGCGATTTATATCGGATCCCGGATCTGAGATCGGATATCTTGCTTATCTGCGTTTCCTCTGTTGGTAATATAGATAGATACCCTGGCTACGGGATTTTATAATATTAAAACCTTTCTACCAAACCCTGAAACTGTGACTCACCTTGTGGTGTCTTTATACTGTACACTGAAGAACTGCTCATGCGAGACGATCAAACATCGCAAAACGGTATTGGTCGAAGACAGGCACTTACCGGCGTAGGCCTTGGAGCTATCGGGCTGTTATCAGGCTGCTCAACGTTACCGGCTTTCGGTCAGCGAATTAGATACGGTACGGTCGACCAGCCCTCACAGAGTGATCCATTCTATCGGGAGTGGCTTCCGGAGCCGCAGGGATACCCATTGTCGGTTACTCGTATCGAGTACGTCGAACCATCCAACCGGGGACAGTCACTGTTTGGGGCCCCGTATGGTGGCCATTACACGAAACGAAACATCGATTACATCGGGATGGATTTCGATGAATTCGACTGGTTGCTCTGTGCAAACGGACACACTGTCGGTAGTGTCGATGTGGATGCTGACAAAGTCAGCCAGACAATTTCGAAAACAAGCTACGAGCAGTTTGATGAATATAGTGGATATGATATCTACAAACGAGATGATATGAGACGGACTGTCGGGATCGGGGCCGAACGGATCATCTATTCAGGGTTTGGATCCGACCCTATTGACGAAATCAAGCGGTTCATTGACGTTGGCGCCGGGAGAGTACAGCGGTGGCACGAGGCCAATGACGATCTGGCACAAATCATCGACGCTGCCGGTGCTGCGCCGGTTACACACGTCGGCGGGACACGAACCGAAATAAACGGGCAACAGGCGGATTTAGAGGGGCTCACGATCAATACAGACGATTCACATGTGTATCCACGCTGGCTCTTGCTCTTTCCGGACGATGTCAATATTACCCGCAGTGAGATTGAAAACCATATCGCGCAATCTGCCTCTGCGTTGGATCCGACACGAATCGATATCGAACAAACTGGACAACTGGTCTCGCTACTCGCAAAGATACGGCCCGAAGAATTCAGAACCATCGCGAGCGACAACCCATTCAATCACATGGCGATTGGGCAGTCCGGGAACGTGTATCGCCAAGAGTTCATTACCTGGGGATTCAGTCATGATGCGGAGAATGATGTCGTCACTGTCAAACATGAAGCCGGGGATAGCATCAGCGCGTCGAGACTCACGCTGTATATCGTGGATACGACAGCGAAAGATGCGAAGAGCGGTATACTGAAGCCCCAGAACAGTTTGCCGATACATACGAGGTAGTGCAACCAGGTGACACCAGACAGGTCGAGGTCAACACCACCGAGAACTGGCAGATTAACATTGCCGCAGAAGCAAAGGAAAGCGTGGCCGGTTGGACCGAGATTAGCTATGTACCACCAAGTAGAGTAACAGATTGAGCTATGCAAACGACAGCCGTCAACTGGTCCAACCATCTGATCAAGCAACTCTCACAACAGGATGCATACACGGATGACGAAACGCCATATGCCACCTTTTATTCCGATACGATGAGTGATAGTAGTCTCTCTGCGGATCAACTGACCACGATTGCCGATCTCTTAGCTGACGAGTATACAAAACCACTTCTAGAAGAGATAAGTCGTGAACCAATGACAATACCAGAATTAACGACACAGCTTGATGCGTCCCGAACAACGGTATATCGTCGCATACAGACGCTTTCAGAACTGGATCTGGTTGAGAGCCAAATCCGTCCCGAGCCGGGCGGGACCGATGCAACAGCCTACGCTGCTACCCTGTCCGAGATTACCATTAGTTTAGAGTCTGGATCGTTCGAAGCAGAGGTCACACATACAGATACCGACGCAGTTGACCGGCTGAATCAGCTCTGGGGGGATTTGTGATGGTGCTTGAATCGACACTGTACGGCTACCGAATAGTTGCGCTCATCGCCGGAGTATTTGCTGCTGGCTCCGCTGCTGTGGGTCTCTATATCGGCTATCTGGCACTCAGGAGTTACTATCGACATGAAGATCCGTCTATGCGATACTTGTCAATTGGACTGATTTTGATTACGTCCGTTACGTATTCGCTCAGCTTTGTTGGCTCAATTCTCATTCAATTACGATTGATATCGCTCCCGAAACAAGACGTACTCTGGATTGTAACTCATTTCATCCAGTTTACCGGCCTGATATGTATCATGTATGCTCTCCATCGACGGGATTGATCTCCTCATTGGTTCGCCCTCCGATTTTCGAATTCATCCTACATCAAATCATCTGGCAATTGATGTTCAAAATCGAAGGCGAGAATATAACACTCGATACATACTCTTGATCACATCTCCCCCGGCGACGCTACACAGACAGGGCAGTCGCTGAGTCAGCGAACTCGCGCATCGATTTATTTACTCGCTCCCTATAGCAGGAACTGTGGCTGACGATTGCCCTCCAGATGAGGTGTTCGCTTTACTTGATGATGAGTACGCACGCTCATTGCTGTTGGCTACAAGCCACGAACCTATGACTGCACCCGAACTCAGCACCCAATGTGAGATGTCCAAATCGACTGTGTATCGTCGATTAAACAAACTCGAAGAGTGTGGTCTTGTCAGGGCTGTTCACGTACCAGACCCTGATGGCAACCAAAGAAAACGGTACGAAGCACAACTTGACGAGTTGGTTGTGCGTCTTGAGGAAGGTGAATTCGAACTGAACCTGCAGACTACCACACGAACTCAGGAGTTTGCGGACGCATTCACTGATCTCTGGGAGGGACTCTGAATGGCCACTCCCACGACACTTCAAATTACAGAGTTTCTCACAGTGCTGCAACTGCTTCTGGGCCTCGTGATTGTAACCCTCGCAGTGTATGGATACCGACGTAACGCCAGTCAACCAATGCTTTTCCTTGGAATTGGTATCGCCATGATGACCTTGGTGAGTACGGTGACAACTGCTGTCAGCAGTATTTTTCTCAGTGTTTCTTTTGTTGCACCATTGAGCATGGCTGCAGAGGCTATCGGAATGGGCCTGATACTGTATGCAGTCGTCTTGGCCCGCCGATCATAGACAGCAAGCTGTGCATTGACCAGATATCACACTTCTGTGCCTATTCATGATAGTCTCAGGCCTATAATACGCAAATATCACTTTCACGAGACATGTGCTCTGTATCGGTCACTCGGCTATCTGGACCTGACAGAGAGTTAAATTCGAATCCTACAACTCCTCATCGGTGGTCGAAACGCCGTCGGGTTGTCGATCAAAAACCTCCAGCAGTGGCTCTGGATCAGATACACGCGGGATTCGAACGATCGAATCGTCTTGCAGCCTTACCACGATTGTGTTTGTGCCGATCGAGGTGTCCAGTATATCGCGTTCGACCCTGAGGTCTATCTCGTCCCAGGGCTCGATTCGCCACAGCGCATGGCCGAACAGCCGGTCGTAGGCCACGATCGCATCACCATCGGTTCGGTACTCGAGGGCCCCAAACCGGAGCCAGTAGTCAACTGAGACCAACAACAGTGGAACTACGACACCAGCAACGGCGAGAGTCGCAACGATATGCCACACCTGCCCCGTCGCAAACAGTGCAGCCACAAGCCAAATGATGACGCCGAGTTTGAGTACCTCCGAGTGTCGCGCAATATTTGTCACGCCGCCGAACAGTCGGCCACGCCAATCAGGCCGAATGCATGTTACCGCTTCAGTTAGTGACGTATTGACCGATTCGACAGTTGGTGGCTCGTATGCCCAGCCAAACGTCGTTGCAGTCGATTCATCGAATTCGGTGAGTTGGTCACGAAAAACGCCAGCAAGATCGAATCCGAACTTTACGAACACGATACCGACCAATACCGGTGAGCCTACCAATGTCGGATCGAGTTCCGAGAGGGGGACGTCGCTGGCAATTGAATCGCTTCCGACCGCGGCCGTCATAACGATGACCAACCCACCGATAAAGAGCAAGCCACCACGAATGAATGGCCCACGAATCGCTGTTTGGGCTGAATGCTCCTTGTATGCGCCCCGATACAGATAGCTAACCGCCAACTGACCGGTCTCCTTGAACACCATCACGAACAAGGCCAGTGTGATCATCTCGTAAGAGGCATCACCGAGCCTGTCAACCCCGACAACACCAATTGTGACCGCTCCCACAGCGAACCAGACGGCCGTCAACAGCGGGATGGCAATCAGCACCACCGGAATCGACGACAGGCGGATAGCGATATCTGTTCGTGGGAGTGTCAGGGCTGCTCGCCGGTTCGACAGGACACCGACTATCAGCCCTGCCGTGTCGAGTTCAGACCGACGCCCAGCGAAAAGCGCCCGAAGGACTGCAAACAGAAAGATCACCGCGAGTTCAAACCAGTATAATACGACAAGCGCGCTGATATTCCAGCCGAGCACTCCAACACCGACCAACGGTAGTATATTCACTACCACGACCGCGAACAACTCTCGTCGTTGGGCAGCCAGACTGGACGAGACGTGACTGAAATCCATCAGCCCACACTCCAATGGCTGTCCAATTAATAATTAATTCACAGTCTGTACCGATCAATCCGAATCTCGCACGCATCAACCAAAATCGACAAACCATGCAAGCAACATCCTACATACAGGCTAAGTCCCCACCATACGCATGCTATTCCAACCTCCAGTATCGCAGCTTAGCATCGTTTTCTTCATCTCTGCTGTGTTGTCGCTGACCGTCGCTGGATTAGCTTGGCGACATCCCACGCGAACAGACGTCACCGATTGGTTTCTTGTGGTTATCACCACGGATGCTGCCTGGGCCCTCCTCAGTATTATTCCACTCGAGGCAGGTGTGGCAAGCGTTGCATTTGCCGGCCAAGTTTCGTCGGTCGCAGCAAGCAACGTCTCTGCTCTCGCGTGGTTCATTTTCTCGCTGGTCTACATCGGACGCAAGGACGTACTCACGCGCCGCCGGCTGGTATTGCTGACACTGCCGATGGTGGTCTCATTTATCGGGTTTGCCACTGCTCCGTTCCATTCACTCTCGATCAGCGACGTCACTGTGACCGTCAGACCGACTGCAACGGTTCTCAGCTACCAACTGGCACCGCTGTCGAACCTGGGAGCTGTATACATCCTCTCGCTTGTCACCGCCGGAACCGGACTCATCGCGTGGACCGCGCTCACCGATCCCGATCTCTATGCCGACCAGACAGTTGGATTGCTTGTCGGTGGGTTGACGCCGATTGCCGGGATCGCGCTCACCGTGTCAGGGGTATTCGAAATCGGAGCCACGAACATTACACCAGCAACTATCTGGATTGCAGCCATCGGGTATGGGTACGCTATCTTCGGGGCGGATCTCCTGGAGACCGGGCCGGGTGTTGCAGCACAAGGTGAGGATATAGCGATTGAGCGACTCTCCGAGGGGTTTCTCGTCGTCGACAGCCGGGGCGTCATCATCGAAGCAAACACTGCTGCCCACGAACTGATTGACGATGGCCCGCTGACAAATCAATCACTCACGTCTATCCTGGAGATCGAAGAGCTACCGGCGAGTGGCCAACATCGTTTCCGGTTTGACCGCGGACAGATTCTTGAAGCACAGGTTACGCCGATTGATCCTGATGACCTTGGTGAGAACGACGGGCACGTGCTCACGCTCCGCGACGTGACCGCACGGGAGCGACGACAGGAGCGATTACAGGTTCTCAACCGTGTTCTGCGGCACAATGTTCGAACCGAATTAGATGTTGTTCGGGCGCATGCCGAGCAGATACCCGTCGAAAACACAGCGCAGATTAGCAGTGCAGAGGTTTCAACTCAGATTATCGATAGTGTCGATACGCTCCTCAGCACAGCTGAAAAAGCGCGGACAGTCGAACAGTTGCTTGCTGCTGACGGGGAGTCACCTCAGGAGTCGGTTGCCCTCACGTCACTGCTCTTAGACTGTGCCGCAACCAAACGATCTGCGGCGGAGTCAACCAACATCAATACCGCTCTCCCGACCGAGTGTTCTATACGATCGGATCAAGATGTGCTCCACCTCGTTATCAACGAACTCCTAGATAATGCCGTCCAGCACACCGGCGATGGGGCGACCGTGTGGATTCGAGTCGAGGGTGGCGATTCGGTATCCATCGAAATTACCGATGACGGCCCGGGAATCCCGCAGCAAGAACGAGAGGCCGTATTAGACGGTACTGAAAGCGAGTTAGGCCACGCCAGTCACTTTGGTCTGTGGATGGTTCGCTGGGGAGTCCTGTATCTTGGTGGGGACTTCTCAATTCGTGATCGCCAACCGACTGGAACCGCTGTTGAAATTACGCTTCCTCCGTAGCTATACGCTTGGCTAACCGAACACATGATGCTCGGATAGCGTGCATCCTCCACGATTGTAACTAGTGGGATGTCACCCACTATCTCGATGCGTGAAACACGTGGTAGCCAGTTATATGCTACACTCACAGTCTCTGATGTAGTGCAATCATAGATGCCATCCACTATTGCTGATGAGTCTCCGGACGGTGGCCAGACCTCCCCAGAGTCACGAATTGGTCGCTTATCCGCATGGCTGTCTGGCCACCCGCTTCATATCGAAGCCGCGGTTGCGGCAGCGGCAATCGGGCTCACTATCGTCGCAATCCCGTTCCTGTCGTTTGGAATATTTGTCGCCTTAGAGGGAGAGACAGCGATACTCGCCATCGGAGTTGCCTTCATCGCCGGAAGTCTGCTTTCGGTAGTGGGTTTGGCAGTAACGATAGTGGGCCATACCTACAGTGATATCCGACAGCACGGATTTCCAGCCAGTGCGGAGTTGGATCTCAACTCGGTGGTCTACGGTGGCACCCGAATCGTCGAAACGGTGGCAGCCGTCGGATTGCTCGCTGGACTCGTATCGGTCATGCTCGCGAGTGTAATAGCTGGATCAGTCCCGAACCTGATTTGGGCGGTGGTGGTAGCCACTGCAGTGCCATTACCACTTGTCGTTTTAGCGCACGCGACAGTGACGTTTGGCAGAACCATCCTCACGCCCTTGCTACACGGGAACTGACGGCTAAAAAGATATGCTGACCTACTATTTCATAGTAGAGCGTGTCATAGAATCGTTCACAACCGAAAGTAGATGTATAGATTGAGAACTTACACAACCACCAGATTGGATTGGTATTCCTTCTGGTATGCATGACCTAACGCGCGAATGCAGCGGTGGATCAGCTGTAAGAACAGATCCTGTTTTATCGCCACTTTTCATGGATTGTAACTCCTAACTTTCCGATTTGTTCTAAGGTAACGGGATCTTCCGAAACGGAATTATCTTCTGACCCGACAACAGTCCACACTAAGCGAGAAAAGACGTTTGCGTCTCGGATTTTCATCATATTCAGCGGCATCTGTGCATTCTCATCATACCATGAGTAAGCGACACTTTCGATGCCAATATCTAATTCCTGGGTGTCTTCGGAATCCACTGCTTGCCCGAAGAAGGTTTCGGGACTGCTCTGTGTGTATCTTTCTTTAGCAGCCGATACATCGCTTTCTTTTCGAAGATCAAATGTTATCCCTTCTATATTATTCTGTGAAGTAGATCTGGAAAACACTTGTCTTGCGAATCCATCATTAGCAACTGAATTGTCCTGTTGCCACCCGCTGCCAGGCAAATCCTCTGTTGTTAATGTAAAATCTTTTACCGGCGATTGAATCAGTTTGGAGTCATTACCCTCCGTTGAGAAGTTTGTTTCCTGTTCATCGGATTGTGTCTGGTTCCCAGAACAACCAGCGATTGCGACCGTTCCCGCAGTAAGCAAGCTTGATAACAGTGTACGTCGCTCCATGGACTCAACTAGCACAGTATGGACATAAGTTCGCAAGCAGGGTTTCTCGAACTGAAACATGGTGGTATAGTGTATTTTCCCTCGGAGACCAATACCACTGATACGTGTTTGATCTGTAGGGCCCATTTCCCACCTCGGCTAACTGCGTCCGGAGCATGCAACCTCTGTATCCTGCACGCGACTCTTGACGATACTCAGATAGATTCCCGTGGAAAACTTTCTATGACACGCTGAAAGAACTACTGCGTGTATCTAATAGTGAAACACTGATAGTGGATATAAACAGCTTCGTATTTTCGTTTTCCGTATGAGCGATTCAGGATCTTTTGGAATTAACAGGCGAAAATTCCTCGCGGTTGTTGGTACAGGAACTCTCAGTGGGATCGCTGGCTGCGTCGACGTAAGTGTCGATTCCGACATTGGTGCAGACCCGGATTATAATGGGTATCTCTCAGATGCCAATGGATACGACGGGTTTTCCGCCGACGGCGACAGACGGTACGGTGTCGTCAGACGCACCGATACCGACCGGGTGCAAATAGAAGTCGGCAGCCCCACTGACAGAGGTGAATTAAGTAATCGGATTGGAACAAGTGGGGCTTCAGTTCCGATTGAAAATGCATTCCTTCCGCCGGCGATAGAGATCTCTCCCGGAACGACCGTCGAATGGGTCTGGACCGGCGATGGCGGCCGGTATAATGTCGTTGCTCAGGATGGGTCCTTCGCAAGTACGTATCATACCGAACAGGGGACGACGTTTACGCACAAATTCCAGAACTCTGGTGTGACACGATATCATTCCGAGTCACACGAAGAGATGAAGGGTGTCATAGACGTGATTAATTGATTTT
>KI543219.1:66166-81260 GCA_000496215.1 uncultured archaeon A07HN63 | reverse complement strand
GCAGCGGAGCTATTGATCTTTTATTGACGTGTACATCGAGTAGTGGGATACCCACCAGATCGGAATAATATTCGTGCTGGTATGCAAGACCAATGCGCGTATGCAGTAACCCTATTACGCAAAAGCTTGCACCTGTCGGATTGGTCACTCACTGTCAGACTGGTTTTCAGATAATCTTAATACGTATCCAGCCCCAGTGAGTCCAGTAATTGCTGTTAGGACACCGAACCCGGGTGCACCATCAGCAGTTTTTGCAGGTATTTCGCCACCAACTTCGCCATGGTGGCCTAACGTCCCAAGGAGGACACGAGACCCTTCGCTTGACGCTTCAACGTCTGTATCTATAGCGTACAGATTGCCGTCGTCACTTCCGACAAATACTGTGCCATCAACCACCGTCGGCGGAGATTGAACTTTATCTCTGGTTTTGAAGGCCCATTGTTGCTTGCCCGATGCTGCATCTACCGCGTATAAATTGGTGTCGTTACTCCCAACAAAAACAGTGTTATCAGCGACTGTCGGCGACGAGACAACCGAGTTGCCGGTTTCGAAGGCCCACTGTTGCTTGCCCGTTGTCGTATCTACTGCGTAGAGATTGTTGTCCAAACTCCCGACAAAGACTGTGCCATCTACCACCGTCGGCGACGAAACAACAAAACTTCCGGTTACGAAATTCCACTGTTGTTTGCCCGTTGCCGTATCTACTGCGTACAGATTGCCGTCCAAACTCCCGACAAAGACTGTACCATCTACCACCGTTGGCGACGAGTAAACCGGATCTCCGCTTTCAAATGCCCACTGCTGTTCGCCCGTTGCCGCATCTATCGCGTACAGACTGGTATCATAACTTCCGACAAAGACTGTTCCATTGACCACTGTCGGCGACGAAGGAACTTTTTCTCTGGTTTTGAATTTCCACTGCTGGGTGCCCGTTGCTGCATCCACCGCGTACAGCTTGGAATTCCTTGACCCGACAAAGGCTGTCCCATTCACTACTGTCGGCGACGATCGAATAAGGGCCGATCCGATTTCGAAGGCCCACTGCTGGGTGCCCGTTGCTGCATCTATCGCGTACAGGTTGCCATCGTCACTTGCGACAAAGACTGTGTCATTAATTACCGTCGGCGACGAGACAACCGAACTGGACGACGGTGGGTTGAAAACCGAACCGGACGACGGCGGCGTAAAAACTGCACCGGACGAGTGTGGCGAATCCGCACCGCCGGTTTCGAAAACCCACCGTTGTTCACCCGTCGTCGCATCTACCGCGTACAGATTGCTGTCGTGACTCCCAACGTAGACCGTTCCATCTACTACTGTCGGCGACGACTCAACTCTATCACCGGTTTCGAAGGCCCACTGTTGTCTCTCTGGTTGAGCTGTTACAGGATCGGCAAGGGTCAGGGCAGTCACTGTGCCAGCAGCCAATTTGAGTGCTGCCCGTCGGGTTGAGATGAGCTGTTGGGCCCCCTCAGATTCAAGTTTCTCAGACATGCCGGGTTAGAACCCATATTGGATGACATTTGTCACGCTCGGAAAAACTCCCGGCGTTTTCACTCCCAGTCTGGGTGGATCGGTCAGCGTTTGTCACATTCATTCTCGGAAGCCGCTCTGTATAAGACAGAGTGTAGTGTTGCTGGCTGTGAAAATCCATCCTATTTTCCGACATTCAGCGAAGCAGACAAATCTCTCATAGTCTGTTCGTAGCACTTGGATCAACACAGCACGGGGTGGTAGCGTCACTAATTCGGAGTTTTGCTGCCCGTCTGATTCGTCTGGATCAGTGTGATACCGATCGGTGGGCTGATTGCTGAATTCACGCTCAGTATCTTGCACGCGACTCCTGACGCTATTTAGATAGGTTTCCCGTGGCAAGCTTTCTATAACAGGCTGTAATATGAATTATTCACCACAAAGATTCACAATCAGAACTGGCGAGCCACTGAGCTGATATCCCAAGAGACAGTCGCGTTAATCCCTATTACTTGGGTCAAACGCGCCGTAAATAACAATCATTGACCCAGTTGATCGATCCAAAGCTTCCATGCCTCGGGAGCAGACTAGTGCTAGCGAATACGTCCGCAGCGGAGTTGCGGCCAATCAAAACAGCGCACTATACCCGAGAAAGATTCTGTATTCGGGTATCCAGTCTGTCGTATAATCACCCGAGAGTGCTCATCGCTCAATTCACCGGCGTCGGAATTCGGTGATGGTGATAGGAGTGATGACGCCGACGATCAGCAGGATCGCGGCCTGTACCGCAAACACGTCGGTCACGAAGGTGGAGCCTGCCCACAAAAGAACGGCGAGGAGGGCACATGGGACTGTGACCTTCGTGTCTGGTGTGATCAATTGGCTGCGATGTCCGACTCGTTCTTCAGGCATGTTTGTAGCAAGCATATATCTACATATAAATCTGACAGCATCGTTGCTGAGTGTGAAATACTGTGTTACACCACATGAGCCAAGATCCAAACAGTCGCATCGAACGGTTAATCGAACCTATTCGAGTGCTTGCGTATACACGTCCAGCAGGTCATCGGCAACTTCGTCCCATGTCCGGGGCTCGTACTCCGGTTCGCCCTCGCGAGCGAGCGCCTCTCTGATCCCGTCGGCGATGGAGTCGGAATGCGTCGTCACCTCGACAAGACAGTCGTCGGGGACCGTCTCGCGGACGCCGCTGGGGGTGGCGACGACCTGTGCGCCGGCCGCGAGCGCCTCGGTGATCGTCAGCCCGAACGGCTCGGCGCGAGACGGCGAGACGAACACGTCGGCGGCCTCGTAGTAGTCGCCGAGCTCCTCCTCGGCGATATATCCCGGGAACTGTACGCGGTCACTGATCCCGAGCAGTTCGGCAAACATCTTGAGATGCTCGGTCTGGTGGCCCGAGCCGCCGAGAACCAGCGTCGCCTCGGTGTCGTCGAGCTTTCGCATCGCATACAGTAGATGAGTGATTCCCTTCTGGTCGGTGTGGCGACCGACGAAAAACAGCATTGGGCCGTCGATCCCGAGTTCGCTCTTGATATCCTTTCCGCTGGGTTCGATCGAGGTGAAGCCGTTGTGAACGACGTGAGAGTCCGCGCCGTAGAGGTCCAGCACGTCCTGCCGGACGATGTCACTGACGGAGATCAATACGTCGGACTGATTGGCGACACGCTGTTCGGTTTCGACCTCACGCTCCGGCGGGTTGATGTTGCGATCCGATGACAGCGAGTGAAACGACGAGACCCATGTCGCGTCGGTTTCACGCTTGACGCGCAGCCCTGGCCCGTAGCCGAACCAGTCGTTCGTGTGGGCGACATCGGCCTCCTCAGCGAGTTCGACGAACCTGTCACCCATCTCACCGACACGCGAGATAATGTCGCCGTCGCCGGTCGGCACGCTGTGGATGTTGTCGTAGTCGTCCGGCGCGTACTCCGCGGGGAGCAACAGATCCTGATCGATCCCCTTCTCCTCGAAGGCGTGGAACACCTCGGCGACGTAGGTGTCGAGCCCGCCGGTGACGTTCGGTGGAAACCCCCAGCCCAGTGTGAGGACATGTGGCGTCATATGCGTTCAGTTTCCCCACCACCACTTAGGGGTTAGCCCTCCGGCGGGCCGTACGCTGTTTGCGACACAACCCCTGCGCCGCGGCCGGCCGCAAAACTGCGGCGGATCGATATCTTAACACGGCGGCGGTCCCAGCAACCACGTATGAGCCTCGAACAGACCCGTACCTGCCCCGAGTGTGGGGCCGAGCGGACGTTCTGGCGCACGGCGAGTACGACCCTCCACCTCGGCGAGAAAACGAAGTGGTCCTGCGAGGAGTGCGACTACGCCTTCGTGCAGATCGGTGAGATCGACACCGCGACCGCCTGAGACCCCGCCGCCGCACAGCTCGCAAACAGCTACCGCCGTACCCCTTGACAATGCCCTCCACCACAGCTAACGACCGCCCAGCCGATGCGATTGCTGTCGCACAGCAGTACTACCGTCGCTCCCGACCGCTGACGTACCTTTTTGCGCTAACTGTTGTCGGGATTGTTGTTGTCGGAATCGGGTTATTACCGTTCCTGCAGTGGGTGGGCATCACACTGGTCGTGGTAACCGCTGTCCGCCTACCGGTGTTCACCACTTCGGGCACGGTCCAGCTCGAAACCACGAAGATGCCTGCGACGGTTCGCGAGGAGTTCACCGGCCCGTTCCCGCCCGTGCTCACGTTTCAGTGGGGGCTGACCGACGCCGTCGAGGCAACCGACAGCGGCGGCCAGTACGAGATCTCCTATCTGTTTGGGCTCCGCTCGGTCACGATGTCCACCGAGTGTCACGCGACACCGGACGCCGAGGATACCGACCTCGAACTGGTTGTCACTGCCAACGGTTCACCGTGGGCTCGCTATTATATCAGTATTCACGACGACCCGGAGAGCACCCCCAACGGGCGAACCGTTGTCGATATCGATGTCGAGGCCGACCGCCGGTTCGGTCTTCGGCGACTGCCGCAGTGGCTGGTCGCAAACCGGTATCGAGATGCGGCACTCGACGCGCAAGAGTACACGGTTCGTGAGCGACAAACCAATATCTCTGTGTTCTGACCCGGACTACTCCTCGTCATCGTTTTCGACGACCCCGCTGTCGCCGTATCCGTAGCTCTCCTCGGCGTCGTCATCTGGCTCGTAGGCGTCCTGCTCGCCGTAGCTACTCACTGAATTTTTGTCTTCGGACGACCACCGTGGTTCGACCTCGCCGTACAGTGTCTCGGGGTCTTCATCCACGGCGTCAGTGGATGGGTTCGCCTCTCCCTGGCCATAGACATCGCCGGATTCGACCGCCTCGGGGTCGTCGGGTTCGTGTGCCAGTCCAACGCTCCACCGCGGAGAGACACTGATATTGGCGAACCCGCTGTCGTAGTCGTGGATGTTCTCCTCGGTCAGTGGCACCCCCGATTCGTCGGCATCGTGCTCCCTCGTCGGTTGTCCCTCGCCGGTATCGCGCTCGTCGGCGTCACTGCTGGCAGTTTCGTTCTCGCTGTGCTCGCCGCCGTCGGCGACAGCCGTGACTGTCGGCGGCGAGCTACCGTCGACCCCCGAGCCTGGACTGGGGTCGTCGACCGACAGGACGGTTTCCTCGCCGTCCTCCGTCGTGACGGTGACGCGTGGCGGCGACAACCACGCCTGCTGGTCGTCGAAGCCGCCGGCATACGAGTAGGCCGTCTCGATGTGGTCGGCGTCCGCCACGCTCGCGGTGAAGCCGAGTTCGTCGGTGCGGGCCGTCCAGCGGCTGTCGGTGTCGGCGTCGAACTCGACGAGCGTCGCATCGACATCCGCCGGCAGTGACTCGGTAATCGTGACGGTTCGCGGCTCGTCGCCCCAGTGCTCGACCGCGATAACAACAGACGGCGAGGGATATACAGACTCCCGGACTGATTTGTGGACGGTGATCCCGTCACCCGAGAGCGCGATAGGTTCTGAGTTTGGCATAGATTCTCGTGATCTCTGCCGGTGAGTACCGACCCGGCCATTAATTAGCTTTTGTTTCCTCGTCCGCTTGCCGACGTGGCGGCTGGCGTGCCTCCGATTCGATCTGTTGTGGTCCCCACGGTCTTGACGGCTGGCGAACCAACGGCGAGAAACGGACAGCGCGTTATAGGACGATTTATCCGTTGCAGCCCCCTATACGTGAGTGTGTATTCGGTCGGTGTGACACGAGACGAGAGAGCCAGCCCTGTCGCCGCCGTTGCTGGATGGGGTGTCGAAGTCGGTGAGGAGCGCCTATGAGTCTCAGTGACCGACTCGGCTGGCTGTTCAAGAGCCAGTCAGAGCTTGATCTCACCGATGGGCCGATCCTCGGATCGCTGTTTTTTCTCTCGGTGCCAATCGTCATCACCAATCTGCTACAGGTCGGCTACAATCTCGCCGACACGTTCTGGCTTGGCCAGTACAGCACCGACGCACTGGCCGCGATCAGTCTCGGCTTTCCACTGGTCTATCTCTTCATCTCGCTGGGGCTTGGGCTGACCGTCGCCGGCAGCGTGCTGGTCGCCCAGCACACCGGCGCGGACCAGCTCGCTGAAGCCGAGTACGCCGCCTCCCAGACGGTGGTGTTTACGCTGCTGGCTGGGCTGGTACTCGGCGGGCTCGGATTCAGTTTTGTCGCCGAACTGCTGGCCGTGTTTGACGCCGCCCCTGACGTGCTGGAACTGGCGACAGCCTATATGGAGATCATCAGCCTCGGGCTGCCGTTCCTCTTTGGCTTCACCGTCTTTATCGCGCTCATGCGAGGCGCCGGCGACACCGTTACCCCGATGCTCGTCATGTTCGGCACCGTCGTCCTCAACGTCGCTATCGACCCGATTTTGATCTTCGGCTGGGGGCCACTGCCCGAACTCGGCGTCGAGGGCGCGGCGGTCGCCACGGTCTTTTCGCGTGGCTCGGCGATGGTCGCCGGGCTCTGGCTCATGCTTCGCGGCCGACACGGTATCCAGATCAATCTCGAGGATATGTGGCCGGATCTCGACTACAGCAAGAAACTGCTGCGGATCGGTGGGCCGGCCTCCCTCGAAAACACCGGCCGGGCAATCTCGGTCAACCTCGTCTTGGTCATCGTCACTCTGTTCTCGACGCCGGTCGTCGCCGCCTTCGGCGTTGGCCTCCGTGTGTTCTCGATGGTGTTCATGCCAGCTATCGCTATCGACCGTGGCGTGGAGGCGATGAGCGGCCAGAACATCGGGGCCGGCAACCTCGACCGTGTCTCGACGATCAATCGCTGGGCCGCCGGGGTATCGTTCCTCCTGCTGTCGGCGCTCGGTGTCGTCACGTTTGTCTTCGCGCCGGAGATCATCCGCCTGTTCGACGAGTCGCCGGCGGTTGTCGCCGAGGGAGCAACCTTCCTGCGCTGGATCGCGCCGACGTTCGGCTTTGTCGGCATTCTGCGCGCCTACAGCGGCGGGTTCCGCGGGGCCGGCAAGACGCTGACGGCCGCGACGATTGCGGTCGTACTGTTCGGCTTCATCCGGCTGCCGATCGCCTACGTCGCCTCACAGGACGTGATCCCGCTCGACATCTGGATTTTCGGGGCGAAAACGCCGGAGGGCATCTGGCTCTCTTTCGCTGTCTCGGGCGTGATCGCGGCCGTCGTTGCCGCGGTCTGGTTCGAGCGCGGCACGTGGCGAGACGGCGATCTCACCGACGAGACGGCCACCGAGGAAGAGCAACTGTCCGATGATACCGAAACGACACCCGATGCGGCGGCCGACGACTGATCGTCCGCCGAAAAATTGGTGCACGCGCTGGTCTTTGCCCGGGGGTCCCCGCTCCCGTAGACGCCGCCGCTCAGCCCTCGATCCGGAGCAGTGCCTCGTCAGTGCTCGCCCGCGGCGGCGTCTCCTTGACTTCGACCACCTTCCACGCATCGCCTCGTGAGCTGATCCGTGTGAGCCCGACGCGAACTGTCTCGCCCTTATCGAGGCAAGTCAGCGTCTCCCGGATGTCGGCTGACGCGTAGTCGACGACTTGGAACGTCTGGCTTCCCTCTGTCAATGACAGGGTCAGTGCTCCGTGGCTGTTCATCGGCCGCCCGACGCCACAGGTCGCCAGCTGGACGGTGTACACACCCATACCAAATGTAATGATTATCTATGTATAAAGTAGTTGTGGGAGTGTGTACCACACCAGCTGGACCGTCGAACAGGTGTCGCCTGACGACCTCACGGACCAGACCGGCGCGGATACAAGACACAGAACCACTGCAACTGTGTCGATTGACCCAGTCAGGAGTCAAGGGTGAGGAATTCCTCGCCGGTGCTGTCATTCGGTGTCTCGTCTCTGATCTCCACTATCTTCCACGTATCTCCCCGGGAGCCGACCCGCGTCAGTCCAACCCGGACACTCGTTCCTTCCTCAAGATCACTTAGCGTCTGCCGAATCTCGGCCGACGCGTACTCGACGACGTGGAAGGTCTTACTGCCGTCGGTCTCGGGTAGCGTCAGCGCTCCGTGGGTCATCGATGACTCGATGTCACACGTTGCTACCCGGATAGTAAGCGTGTCCATATATTAATCACTATCTTTCATGATGAAATAGCTTTGGTAACGTGTCTCATGATTAACAGACCGGGTGGCAGTACGTAGCAGACAGTCTCCCAGACAGGTCGACATCCCCGATAAACGGTACGTTGAAACCGACCCGCAGTCCACTGCGTGTATGGATCTGTTCGGGGGCGACGATAGCGCCGACGGGGTCGCGCTGTTCGTCGACGGCCCCAACGTGCTCCGCGACGAGTTCGACGTCGACCTCGACGACATCCGGGAGGCGGCGGCGACCGACCGGCTGGCGACGACCCGGCTCTACGTCGACGAACACGCCACGCCGGGGCTGATTCAGGCCGCCGAGGCCCGTGGCTTCGAGGTGATCGTCACCAGCGGCGATGTCGACGTGAAACTCGCGGTCGACGCCACCAAGTTCGCCGCCCAGCAGCGCGCCGACACGCTCGCTATCGCCTCCCGCGATACGGATTTCAAGCCGGTACTCGAGGTCGCTAACAGTTTTGGCCTGCAGACGCTGGCGATTGCGCCCGGCAGTCACGGCCGGTCGGACGCGTTGCGTAACGCCGCGACCGATAGCGTCACCCTCGACTGAGTGGCGGTCGGTTCGCTGACGCTCGCCGGCGAATCAGTGCTCGGCCAGCCACGTCTCGATTTCGTCGGCCAGCGCGCCACGGCGGTGGATATCACCAGATTCGATATCGACGACCGTGCTCTCGGTGCCGGGCGTCTCGCCGGTATCGATCACGCTCCCGACCGCCTCGCGGACGCCAGCGGCGAGTGATTCAACGCGGCGAACGCTCGGTGAGCCGCTCTCGTTCGCGCTGGTCGCGGTGATCGGACCGGCTCGCCGCACCAGTTCGCGGGCGACAGCGCTGTCGGGCACTCTGACACCAACCGTGTCGCGGTCTGCTGTGAGCACGTCCGGAAACGCCTCCTCGCGGTCGACAAGGACCGTTACCGGGCCGGGTAGAAATCGCTTCATGAACGCCCGCTCGCGGTCGGTTGGCGTGACGTACTGCTCGGCCATCCCGCGGTCGGTGAACGCGACCGACAGCGGGTTGGATCGCGGCCGGCCTTTGATCTCGTAAACCCGGTTGATCGCGTCGGCATCCGTGGCGTCAGCACCCAGTCCGTAGACCGTCTTGGTCGGGTAGACGACGGCTGCGCCCTGCTGGATCGCGTCGGCAGCAGCCGCAATGGCATCGTCGACGACGGGAGCAATGTCGGTCGACGCACGCTCGCCGCTTGTCTCGCTGGCCTCCGCTGGCCCGGAGTCGTCGTCGGGCGACATACCGCCGGCTCGGGCGGCTGGGCGAAAAAGCGTGCTGATCGGGGCTGGCGACGCGTTCCAAACGGTTTATACTGGCTCCTCGAAAACGTCCGAACATGCCACGAGAGCAGAAGCAGGTTCGCGATCTCCAGGAAGGCAGCTACGTGATGATGGACGATACGCCGTGTGAGATCAACGGCTACAGCACGGCCAAGCCGGGCAAACACGGCAGTGCGAAGGCCCGCATCGAGGGCAAGGGCGTCTTCGACGACCAGAAGCGCAGCCTCAGCCAGCCCGTCGACGCGAAGGTCTGGGTGCCGATCATCGAGCGCAAACAGGGCCAGGTCGTCTCGGTGACCGGCGACGACGCGCAGGTGATGGATCTCGATACCTACGAGACGTTCACCATGCGGGTTCCCGAGGACGAGTCCTTCGAGAGCGACCAGGATATCGAATACCTCGAGTACGAAGGCCAGCGAAAGGTCGTGTGATGTTTCCTGGCGCGATCGCCGACCGCGACACTGCTTCCTTCGTGGTCGTCGGCGCGCCGTTAGACGCCACGACCACGTTCCAGCCCGGGACCCGGTTCGGTCCCGACCGAATCCGCAAGTTTGCTCGTTCCTTCGACGATTACGATCATCGGACAGCCCAGCACTTTACCCAGCTTGGCGTCCACGATATGGGCGACATTCGGGCCTGGCACGACGCGGACGAGTACACCGACCACCTCGGCGGTCACCTGCGAGATATCGTCTGGGACGACGCTGTCCCGCTCGTGCTCGGTGGAGAGCACACAGTCACCGTTCCGGCTGTCGAGGCTGTCGACCCCGATGTCTTCGTCTGTCTCGACGCCCATCTCGACCTGCGGGAAGAATACGACGGCAACGCGTGGAGTCACGCCTGTGTGACGAATCACGCACTCAAGACGGCTGACGAGGCGATCATCCTCGGCGCACGCACCGGATCGGAAGCCGAGTGGGAGCGTGCGAGCAGGGCCGACGTGACCGTTATCAAACCTGCTGGCGTCGACGACTGGTTGACTGATTCGCCCGATTTTGATGACGACTCAGTGTATCTGAGCGTCGATATCGACGGTGTTGACCCGGGATTCGCGCCGGCGACCGGCACCATGGAACCCGGTGGCGTCACGCCAGCGACGGCTCGCCGTGTCGTCAGTACCGTTGCCCCTGACGCCGCTGGGTTCGATATCGTGGAGGTCAACGACCGCGACGACGGCCAGACAGCCGCACTGGCCGCGAAGCTACTCCGCAGGTTTGTCTACGAGCACGCGGCCGCGACGACCGATGCGGACTCAGACCACTCGGACGCCTAGGTGGCTGGCTCCTCGACCGGTCGCTCGGCTTCGACGGCAACCCTGAAGAACTGAGCGAGTTCGCGGACGGTCGTATATGACTCAATCTGCTCGTACTGCCCAAGGTCGCGGCACTTGCAGTTACCATCACGGGCGTACGATTCGACACAGCCCTCTAGCCGACTCTGCACGGTTTTGAGGTCACGATGTGACGGGCTATCTGTCAGCTCAACGCCGGTGACATCAGCGATAAAGGTGCGATACGGCGTGAGATCAAGCCGCCACGTGTCGTCAGTCTGTTCTAACGTGGTCAGTGTCGGCGGTTCGCGGGTACTCGTGGAGGGGTGAATATTGAGGGTCATACTATAGAGTGTCTGTTACTATATGGAGTAGTATATACTGAACAAATTCTATAGCTGGTGACTGGGTTTACCAATTTCGATTAACGCCACAGTATTCTATGAACACCTGCAGCTGACATATATGTCCTTGTACGTCACCAAACACGAGTCACACGAGAGCCAGATCTCAGATCGACCCACTACTGATCGACCGATTACAGCTCGGTTAGATAGAGTGACCGACAGGTGGACTGATGAACTTCTCGGCTGGCCGTTCGACGAATGTTTCCGTGGGTTCGATGCTCACAACCTCGTCGGTACGCCAGTCGTAGGCTGTCAGCTCGTTGCCGTAGACACAGCCGGTGTCAAGCCCGACAGCGTGCTTGCGAACAATCGGTGCCTCAAGCACTGTATGCCCGAAAAACACGCGCTCTGGGCCGTCGTAGCGGTCGAACCAGAATGGCGGCTGGTAGCTCGCATCGGGGATCATCGACCGCACATTCTGAAGATCATCAACCGTGTGGTCGGCGCGCGGCTTTCGGGGATCGACTCCAGCGTGAACCACGAGCGTCTCCGGCAGTGAGATGACCAGCGGGCGGTTGGCGATCCAGTCGAGATCAGCGTCGGTTAGCTCCGGGACAGACTTGGTTCCGCGGAGCAGCTTTTCCTCGTTGTTGCCACGAACGGTAACCATGTTCGGGGCCGACCGGACCAGGTCAACAACGCCCTTGATATCCGGGCCTTTGCGAACCAGATCGCCGACGAAAACGAGGAGGTCAGCGTCCGTTACCCCGAGTCGATCACAGAGCCGCTCAACGGCCGCACGGCAGCCGTGGGGGTCGCCAACGATGTAGATGTCGTCCCAGTTGCCCGGGTCAATGTGTGTATGCTGAACGTTAAACGCCACTGAACGGGCCATTCGTGAAAAAAGAGAGGCTGCACCCACATGTAAACACTGGTAAGAGTGCTCTACTGGGCTATATAGAACTATATAGACTGATGCTGGAATCACTTTCGCCGTCCAGGCGCGCCCAGCCCTGTGTCGTCCACTAATGTAGCAACCAACCGAGCCGGCAGGGTGGTATGCATCTCCAGTTGAATAGATGCGGTGTAGTCTATATATAATTAATAGGACTATGAGATACTATGTAGCAAAACTGGGCAAATCTGCTGTCCAAAAGGTTAACACTCGAAAATTCTAATTTTGAGCATGAACCGTAATCGAGGTTCGTTGGACACCCTCTCCGGGCAGCTGCGACACCGACCGCCTGTCAGCATCGGTGTCTCAGCATCGGGCTGTGCAGGTGTCGAACGGCCGTCTGCCACAGGAGGACCCGGGCAGTGACTGACGAGCCACCACAGACCAACGGTGAAGCCACCAGTGCCGAGCTGACAGCAACCGGTGACGACGCACCGGTCGCCGAGGCTGCCGACGAGGTCACTGACGCGGGCGAGGAACAGCCTGCTGACGTTGATCTCACCGCTCATCAGTACTATCTTAACCGCGAACTTTCAGAACTCGCGTTTCAGGAACGGGTGCTACACGAGGCAGAAGACGACCGCAACCCGCCGCTGGAACGACTTCGCTTTCTCGCCTATGTCACGAAGAACCTCGACGAGTTCTTCATGAAACGCGTGGGCGGACTGAAACAACAGATCGAAGCCGGCCTTACCGAACCGACTGTCGACGGCCGAACACCCGAAGAACAGTGGGCAGAAGTGCTCGAAACGGCGCGACCGCTGTTTACCCGTCAGACAGAGACGTGGGAAACCGAAATCGAACCGGCCCTTGCCGAGGCTGGCGTCCACATTCGGGCCTACGATGTGTTGCCACCCGAGAAACAGGATTCCCTCCGGGCGGAGTTCCGCGAGACGGTCCTGCCGACCCTGACGCCGCTGACGTTCGATCCGGCCCATCCGTTTCCCTTCATCTCGAATCTCTCGCTGTCGCTGGCGGTGTTGACCCGGCGAGACAACGAGTCAGAGCCACAGTTCACCCGGATCAAGGTGCCGGAGAAACATGCCCGCCTGATCGAACTCGACAGCGCGGACGATACTGACGAGTACGTGTTGCTAGAAGATGTTATCGAGGCGAATCTCGATCTCCTCTTGCCTAACGTCGATATTATCGATGTCTCGAAGTTCCGACTGACGCGAAACGCCGAGGTCGGTCGCAACGAGGAGGTCGCCGAGGATCTGATCGATGTTATCGAAGACGTGGTGGAAAAGCGGCGGTTCGCGAAGGTCGTTCGCCTCGAAGTCGCCGACGACATGCCTGCGCGAAGCCTCGATATCCTCACCGAGCAACTCGATATCGGGCCAGCGGAGATCTATCACCGGAGCGGGCCCATCGATTACGAAGACTTCTTTGACCTCGTCGATATCGACCGTCCCGATCTGAAACTGCCGGCGTGGTCACCACAGCCCCATCCTCGACTCGGGACCGACGAGCCGATGAGCACCGCCGATCAGTCGACAGCCATCTTCGAGGAGATCAAAGACGACGATATTCTCGTCCACCATCCGTACCACTCCTTCGAGGATACGGTCCAGCGATTTCTCGAAACGGCTGCCAGCGATCCGGACGTGCTAGCGATCAAGGTCGCCATCTACCGGACGGCCAGCGACTCGAAGGTGATCCAGAGCCTGATCGAGGCTGCCGAAAACGGCAAAGAGGTCGCGGTGATGGTCGAGTTGAAAGCCCGATTCGACGAACAGAACAATCTGGAGTGGGTTCGCCGCCTCGAACAGGAGGGAATCCACGTCGCGTACGGCAGTCTCGGGCTAAAAACCCACACCAAGACCGCGCTTGTCGTCCGAGAGGAGGCCGACGGCGTGCGTACCTATTCCCACGTCGGCACCGGGAACTACAACTCAGAGACGGCGAAGGGGTACGAGGATCTGGGGATGCTGACCGTCGACCGCGATATCGGGCAGGATCTGGTCAAACTGTTCAACTTCTTCACCGGCCCGACACTCGACGAGGAGTTCCGCAAACTGCTGGTCGCACCGGTGACGATGCGCGAGCGGTTCACCGACCTGATCAGACGCGAAGCTGAGATCGCCGAGGACGGGGGTGATGGCCGCATCATCGCCAAGCTAAACGGACTGGAAGATCCGGATATCGTCGCCGAACTCTACCGGGCCGGCATGGCTGGCGTCGAGATCGACCTGATCGTCCGGGATATCTGCCGGCTTCGTCCCGGCATCGAGGGGCTGAGCGACACCATCACGGTCCACTCGGTTGTCGGCCGGTTTCTCGAACACTCCCGGATCTACTACTTCGGCAACAGCGGCGAGCCGGAGTGGTATATCGGAAGCGCCGACTGGATGACACGCAATCTTGACAACCGTGTCGAGGCGGTCGCCCCAGTTACCGACGAACACCTTCGCGGCGAGTTGCAGTTCATTCTCGAGACGATCCTCTCCGATAATCGTCGGCGGTGGCTCCTGCAAGCTGACGGCAGCTACGAGCAGGTGGAGCCGGCCGACGACGAACAGATCCGTGACACCCAGTCGCTACTGATGGAGCAGGCCTACCGAACAGCGACACAGGACGGGACGACAGAGACCGACACCGAGCGGTTCATGATCGAACACGGCCCGGGGCGTGTCGGCCATATCATCGACATGCGGCCGACGACCGCCGACGCCGGCACCCGGTGGTCAGTTCGCCCGCGGCTGCCGGGAACGAAGCTCTGCTCGCGCGGCGACCGGCGCAAACACGACAGCCGCGTCCCGTTTTCTGAGTTTGCCGACAGTCACGATATCGCCGGTCCGCTGTTCGATGGCGAGGCGCCTGACACCGTCTGTTCGTACTGCTGGTCGAACGTCAGCGAGACCGAAACCAGTCCGGCGCGACCCCCGGAGACAGAGTAGTCGTTGCGAGTGAGCGGATTCCAACGGCCAACCCGGCAGTTGCCAGCGACGAATTCGGCAGTCACCCGCTGTGTATATATTCTACCCACGCCGCAATAGCTCTCATAGTCGGTTTTAGGAGGAACGACGAGAAACGACAAGCTATGTCTGCGACCTGTCCGGAGCGCCGAGAAACCTGCATCGTGACCGTCGAACTCAATCGGTACGGTGCCATGACGCTTCGGTCGACCAACGGCGAGACCTATCAGGTCGTCGCCACCGACACGCCG
>KI543219.1:63758-66116 GCA_000496215.1 uncultured archaeon A07HN63 | reverse complement strand
TCTATATCGGCTGATTGGTCAGCATAGGCGATACAGACAACTGACTCTCGATCTCGAAAGATAGTTTTGAGTATGATTAAAGTTATTTTCAAATCAAATTTGGGCGGATATTTTCTATTTCAGCCGATCAAAGCGAGTAAGACTATGGATAATACAAACAAATATATAGTATATATAATAGAACATAGGACTGCATAATGCTATTAGCACCCTTTTTACTATCGCTTACCCCACGGATATGTGATGGCATCTAACCAGACGGGAGACGGACGGAGCATCACACGCCGAGCAACCCTCGCGAGTCTCGCCGGGGCCGGGACCGTCGCAATCGCTGGCTGTTCCAGTGGTGGCAGCGGCAACGGCGAGAGTTCCGATTCCAGCAATGGTGAAAGTTCAGAGTCCGGCAGTAGCGGCTCCGCAGGGCCGACCACCCTTGAGGCCGGTGGCTCCTCAACGGTTTACCCAGTATCAGAGGACGGTGCGAAGTACTGGAACGGGAACCGTCCGGCATCCGACACCGAGTACTGGCCGCACAGCGAGTACGGCATCGAGACGGAGAAGAACCTCGCCGATTACTTCGCCGGACTGTACGGATTCGAACCTGGCGAGGGCGGCGATCCGCCGTTCAATTTCTCGGTCGCCCTCTCGCACTCGGGGACCGGCGTCGAGAAGGTCCGCGACGGCAAACTCGATATCGGCAACTCGTCGGGTAACGTCGAGGCCGAACTGCCGGACCGAGACTCCTACGAGAAATTCACGGATCACGTCGTCGCCGTCGACGGCCAGCCGCTCGTCGTCTCTCAGGAGATCGCCGAAGCCGGACTCGAATCGATCACCGGCCAGCAGCTGAAAGATCTCTACAAGGGTCGCATCACCAACTGGCAGGATATCGACAGTAGCCTCCCCGATAAAGATATTCAGGTCCTCGGCCGCGTGAAAGGGTCCGGTACCCGCACATCCTTCGTCAGCAACGTGTTCGACGACCCGAAAGCTGATACCTCCGTCGCCAACCGATTCGGTCAAAACCAGCGCCTTGCACAGGCGGTTGCCGACGCGGATAATGCGATCAGCTACCTCGCTCTCGCGTTCATCAACACGTCAGGCCTCGCGCCGGTCGCACTCAACTGGGAGGGGACCACGTACGCGTACAAGGATCCGCAAAACGGGCTTGACTCCAAAGAGTATCCCTTGTCACGTGACCTTCACATGTATACCTGGGATGGAACATCGATGAAAGAAGCTGCGCTCATCAACATGATGCTCACTGATTTCGGACAGGATCTGTTCGTCGAGCCGAACAACTACTTCACGCTCGGTGAGCGTCGGCGCGAGGAACAGCGCAACAAACTCCCTGATCAGAACCCGGTCTGATCGGGGGCTTCCGCCTCTCCGTCGGTGCCTATTCGGATCGGTGATCGAAACCGAAAGGACAAAACCACCTACCAGACGTTCTTACCAATACAAACCTCCGCATGTTACAGCAAGTCTGGGCTGACGCTCAACAGACATTATTCGGCAGTGACGGGACCGACGGTTCCAAGCTTGCGGTCGGTGCCTCGGCCGCGACGCTGCTGGCGACAGTCTTTGCGTTCCTGTTCATGCCGGGACTCTCGTTTCCGGTTCTGGCCGGGTTCGTTATCGTTACCGCCGTTGGCTGGGTGACGTACCAGGGCGAAATCGCACGGCTACTCACCCTCATCGCAACGATTCTGACCGTGCTGACGGTGCTGCTGATCACCGTGTTCCTGTTCGTGCGTGCGATACCGGCGTTCACCGAACACGGGCTCGGGCTGCTTCTGGTTCCGGTCAAAAACGGCGATCCACGCTGGTTTTTCTGGCTGGAATCGGTGCTCCCGACGAGCGAAACCTTCTGGAACCCATCGGGCGGGGCCTACTCGCTCGTTCCGGCGATCTGGGCCACGATCATCGTGACGCTCGTCGCCGGAGCCGTCGCCATCCCGCTCGGGCTATTTGGCGCACTGTTTATCGCCGAGGTCGCCAGTGACGGCCTCCGCGAGATAATCAAACCCGGCGTTGAGGTGCTGGCCGGCATCCCCTCTATCGTCTACGGCTTCATCGGCTTTCAGGTACTCAACGGCTTCATCCAGGAGTCGTTTCTCGACGACGGCGCGAGTTTCATGATCGCCGGCATCGTCGTCGGCATCATGGCCCTCCCGACGATCGTCTCCGTTGGCGAGGATGCCCTCTCTTCGGTTCCGGACGCGATGGGCGACGGCGCGATTGCCATGGGCGCGACCGAGTGGCAGACGATGAAGAGCATCTCGATTCCCGCCGCCTTTTCGGGTATCTCCGCTGCGGTCATTCTCGGATTAGGTCGGGCAATCGGTGAGACGATGG
>KI543219.1:62544-63708 GCA_000496215.1 uncultured archaeon A07HN63 | reverse complement strand
GGTACGTGAACTCGTCAAACCCGGTGTCGAGGTACTGGCAGGCATTCCATCGATTGTGTACGGCTTTATTGGCTTCACTGTAATCAATCCGTGGGCAAGCAAAGAGTTCGCGCTCAACGGTGGATCGACGTATCTGTTCGTGGGAATGGTTGTTGGGCTGATGGCACTGCCGACTGTTGTCTCGGTGGCCGAAGACGCGCTCACGAGTGTGCCAGACGTGATGAAGAGCGGTTCGCTTGCGCTCGGAGCAACAGACTGGCAGTCGATGACCTCGATTACACTTCCTGCGGCCTTTTCAGGTGTCTCTGCCGCTGTCCTCCTGGGTATCGGTCGGGCCATCGGTGAGACCATGGCCGCCACGGTGATGCTGGCCGGAGTTCCGGGGATCAGTGAGCCACTTACGAACGTGTTCTATGGATACGAAACTCTCACCTCACTCATCGCTAACGGGTACGGAAGTGCACATGGCATTCATCAGAGCGCGCTGTTCGCCGCTGGCGTCGTCCTCTTCGTGACCGTTTTGTGTCTGAGTATTCTGTCACAGTATATCGAGGCGCGAATGCGTCGCCGTCTCGGGGGTGTCGAATGAGCCGCGCTACCAAAACTGCACTCGTCCGCGGTAACAGTAGCATGTATGAGGCGGCTGCCGCTGGCGCAGTCGGCCTGTCCGGAGTTGTGTTTGCCGTCGGTTTGCTGGCGTTGCTGGACATTACAGCGATTGAAACCCTCGTCGCTGGCGTTGAACTGTCAGTGGCGTTTGGAGCACTGTTGCTGCTCATCGGTATATCCGTAGTAGGCTTCGGGGTTACCTCACGACTGGAGTATGTAGAGAACGGTGCACAGCCGAGCGCGGGATTCGTTGCAGCGGCCGCCTTCACAGGCATCTGGTTCGTGGTGGGGATGATTCTCTCCGGCGTGGCAGCCCCCGGAATAGGGCTTCAAATTGCTGCTGGTGCAGTCTTCGGCGGCATCGCGTTCGGTGTGACTGCGTTTCCACGAGAAGATATCGGTTCGACAGTTCCTGCGGGCGCCCTCGCAACACTTTCTGGGTTAGTACTGATTAGCGGCGTCGTCGGCCCTGGTTGGGAACAGGCACTTACCGGATACAACGCCACACTGTTTGGTGACACAGTGGTCCCCGGAATCGTGATGTTCGCATCGCTG
>KI543219.1:54437-62524 GCA_000496215.1 uncultured archaeon A07HN63 | reverse complement strand
CGGCACGGCTTCGATTGGCCGTCGGTCGGAGTGTTACCGTCTGATTGAGACGCCACCGGCGTCGTCGTTGTAGAACGCGATTGCCGACTGCATGGCGTCGGTTTCGGCGTCGGTAAACTCGCCGGCTGCGGCCGAGTGACTGTAGTATACAGATAGATTCTGTCGCTCCCACGGGTTTCCATACCGCCAGTCGATCGCGCTGGTGTTGAACGTCTGCATCACCGCCCAGCGCGGGTGATCCGCGTGTGTCAGCCCGAGTGTATGGCCGAACTCATGGGTGAGTGTCTTCTGTGTCGACCGCTCGCCGTCCCACTCGACGCGGATCACCGTTGGCGTGGGCGCCGTTCCAACGCCGTCGGTGACCGGCGCTCGCCCGTTGGCGCCGCCGCCGACATCGTCCACGACGCGCACGATGACATCCGCCGAGTCGGTCGTGTTTGGTTCGAACTCGAACCCACCCTCGTAGCCAAGTCTGGTGAACCGATCGTTCCAGTACTTGATGGCTGCTCTCGTCAATGGCCGGTAGTCGTTCTGATCGACCGTGTTGTTGATGGTGACAGTGATTGTCGACTCCTCCCACGGGTTTCGAGCGGTGTCGGTGCTCCCTGCCAGCACCAGACCGCCAGCGAATACCACGCCGAGTGCAACAACTAAGAGTCCGTGACGCGGCGACACGATGCGGCTCGACTCGGCCGAGTTATCGGTCACTGTCGGTACCACCAGTTATCCCGCGACAGGGATGAAGGCTTCACCGCCGGTTCGGGAGTCACAGCCTCTGCACCGTGCTCACAGCAGCCGAACCGATCTTTTCCGACAGCCACGATTACTATCCGTCTCGGCCGTGGATAGTGGGTTCCACGATCGTGTGTGTTTTCAACAGCAAAAAGCAGATGAGAGCCTGAGCGTCGCATTACTTTAGAGGTGCCCGCGACACGTGGGAGCCTCATCGGGTGGCGGTTCACTTTCCTTCAGATACACCAGCTAACAGTAGCACGGACATGTTGTACCTACGCTTCGTCGGCGAACTCGTCGAACAGATCGCTCACGCGGCCCTCGATATCGTCGCGGATCGCGCGCACCGCATCGAGGTCCTCGCCGTCGGGGTCGTCGAGTGCCCAGTCGCGCACCTCGACGCTGTCGGCATCGAGCTCGAGCGTCGAACAGCCCATCGTGGCGACGACATCACAGCGCTCCAGCGTCTCCGTCGAGACCGTCTGCGGCGTTCGGTTCGACACATCGATCCCGATCTCGTCCATCACCCTCACGACCTCATCGTGTACGTGCTCGGCCGGGTCGGTCCCGCCTGTGACGATTGCCACCTCGTCTTCGAGCTCTCGGTGCTCGCGTTCCTGCTCGGCGAAGGCTGTCGACATCTGGCTCCGTCCTGCATTCTGGACACAGACGAACCCGAACTGGGTTTGGTCGTCGGACATATCTAATCCGACGCGGCTGCATCGCTTGAGTATTGGTATGACGCCTATATATTACACAATAGACCGCAGGTGGTCGGCCGCACTCGCCTTACGGCGACGGGGCGGCCTTCTGGAGGGCGGTTTCGGCGATGTTGCCGCCGTAGTCGGCACTCCGGGAGACCGAGTCGACGATCAGGCCGAGACTCTGGGCGCGGGCAGGATCGAGATCACGCAGCAGTTCGTCGATCTCGCGGGCCGAGGCGTCGACCTCGCGAACCTGTTCGCGAACATCGTTCGCCAGTTGCGTTGCCTCATCGCTCTCATCGGTAAACAGCGCGTCCATGCTGCCGTCGATGACACCCACGACCTCATTGTGGAGGTCATCGAGCGCGTCGAGTACCTCCTCGGGGACCTCCTGTTCGATGTCGAGTGTCAGGTGGGCGATCTTGGTCGCGTGATCGCCGATCCGCTCCAGCTGGCGCGCGCTCGAATGGTAGTCGAAACAGACCTCTCTGGGCAGCCCGAGTTCCTCGGTCGCCTTCGGGGTGCGGAGCGTCGCCCGGAAGATGCGGGAGACGACCATCCACAGCCGGTCGACATCGTCGTCGCGCTGGATGATGTCGTGGGCGAGGTCATCGTCGAGGTCACGGAGCGCCAGCAGGGCGTCCTCCAGCATCGAGGCGGCGATCAGCCGCATCCGCGTGACTGCGTTGTGGATCGAGAGCTCAGAGGAGTCCAGCAGGTCGCGGATAACGATCTCGTCTTTGGTCTCCTCCAAGACTTCGAGGCCGACGAGGCTCTGTGTGGCCTCGCGGATCGTCCCGCGTTGCTCGTTGGTGATCCGCCCGCTCTCGAGGACGATGATATCGAACCCGCCGACGTACATCGTCATGACGGCGCGAATCAACTCCGACCCGTCGAGGTTCGTGATGTCCAGACTCCCCTCGGTTCGGTCGTCCCCGCCCGTGGGAGTCATAAACAGCGAGTCACCCTCGGGATAGAACTCGACGGTGCTGCCCGCACTCACGCTGTTGTCGTTCGCCCAGGACTTCGGGATCGAGACGGTGTACGTCGAGCCGCCGGTCACCTGCACTTTCCGGGTCTCCATACTCACTGGCATATCGATAGAGGATCGTCTTAAATCCATTCATATATTTATACCTACCATCAATACTGTAGTTGAAAAATATCGCCTGAGAAGCCCGCTAAAACCGATATAGTTTGTACAGTGCTATCTATGTGTAAGTGGTAAACACTAACATATATAATTTAAGTATAGATATATAAATTGTAATACAGGCGGGTGTTTGATGACTGTCGACAGCGAAGATGGTGTACTATCTGTACCGAACTCGCATATTTCGGCTTATTTGAGATTTTTACACATGTATTTGTGTTGTATAATCAGACACTGGGTCCAGATTGTCTATTTATCTATATAGAATATATTTTAGTAGATAGTATACATACTAAAAGGTAGTGATGGGTAGTTCTATTAGCACCCTTTTTATTATTCGTCACCCCACGGATATATGATGGCATCTAACCAGACGGGAGATGAACGGCGTATCACACGCAGAGCAACCCTCGCAGGTATCGCTGGTACCGGAACAATCGCTATCGCTGGCTGTTCCAGCAATGGCGGCAGTGGGAGCAGTGACGGTTCTTCGAGCGAGGGCAGTGAAGATTCGGCCGGCTCTTCAGGAACCGGCCCGCTGGAATCCGGCGGTTCCTCAACCGTGTACCCGATTGCGGAAGATGCTGCGAAGTACTGGAACGCTAACCGTCCAGCGTCGGATGAAGAGTACTGGCCACAGGAGGAGTACGGCTACGGACACTGACAAAGCTCTTGCCGACTACTTCGCCGGCCTCTACGGCTTTGAACCGGGTGAAGGCGGCGACGCACCCTTCCAATTTACTGTCGGTCTGTCTCACTCCGGGACCGGTGTTGAGAAGGTTCGAGACGGTAAACACGACATCGGGAACTCGTCCGGAAACGTCGAAGCCGAGCTTCCGGATCGTGACTCATACGAAAAGTTCGTCGATCACGTGGTCGGCGTTGACGGCCAGCCGCTCGTTGTCTCACAGGAAATCGCCGACGCAGGACTTGATGGGATCACCGGAGATCAACTCAAGGATCTGTACAAGGGTCGGATCAGCAACTGGACTGAGATCGACAGCTCGCTTCCAGACAAAGAGATTCAGGTGCTCGGTCGCGTCAAAGGATCGGGCACTCGAACCTCGTTCGTCGATAATGTGTTTAACGACCCAGAGGAGGACACGAGTGTTGCCAACCGCTACGGCCAGAATCAACGACTAGCCTCTGCAGTCGCCGAAGCGGACAACGCGGTAAGTTATCTCGCACTGGCGTTCTTGAATACTGATGGACTGTCTCCGATTTCGCTTACATGGGAGGGTACGACCTATGAGTACCAAGCAGATGAAAACGGACTGGATGCGACAGATTACCCGCTTTCGCGTGATCTCCACATGTACACATGGGACGGCACATCAAAGAAAGAAGCAGCAGTGATCAATTTCATCCTCACAGACTTCGGGCAGGAACTCTTCGTTAGCCCGAACGATTACTTCGTACTGAGTGAGGCCCGACGAGAGGAGGAAAAAAACAAACTCCCCGATCAGACTCCGGTCTAACTATATAGCAGTCTTCTATTAGGTTCATCTGCAACAACCGAAACAAAAAAATCACCCTCCACCCGTTTATTCCCCTACCAACCGCATGTTACACCAAGTCTGGGTTGACGTACAACACACACTGTTTGGAACTGATGAGGCCGATGGATCACGGCTTGCGGTTGGCGCATCAGCAGGGATGTTGCTGGCCACAATCGCCGCGTTCCTGTTCATGCCCGCTGCCGCGCTTCCGGTGCTGGTCGGCTTCATCGTAATCACCGCAATCGGCTGGGTCACGTATCACGGCGCGATTGCCCGCTTGTTGACGCTGTTTGCGACTGTGCTGACCGTCCTCACCGTGTTCCTCATTACCGTCTTCCTGTTCATTAGCGCGTTACCAGCGTTCAGCGAACACGGAAGTGGCTTGCTGTTAGTACCCGTTGAGAACGGTGATCCCCGTTGGTTCTTCTGGCTAGAAACGGTCCTCCCAACAGGCGAAACGTTCTGGAACCCTCTTAGCGGGGCGTACTCACTTATTCCGGCGATCTGGGCAACGGTTATTGTCACCTTCATCGCCGGTGCGGTCGCCATCCCGCTGGGACTGTTCGGTGCGTTGTTTATCGCCGAGGTAGCCGGCGACCGGCTTCGTGAAATCATCAAACCCGGCGTCGAAGTACTGGCTGGCATCCCATCGATTGTGTACGGGTTCATTGGATTTGCGGTACTCAACAGCTTCATTCAAGACTCATTTCTCGACGACGGGGCAAGCTTCCTGATCGCCGGGATCGTCGTCGGCATCATGGCGTTACCAACAATTGTCTCGGTTGGCGAAGACGCGCTCTCATCGGTCCCCGATGCGATGGGTGATGGCGCGGTCGCCATGGGCGCGACCGAATGGCAAAAGATGAAGAGCATCTCGATTCCGGCCGCCTTCTCGGGCATCTCCGCTGCGGTGATTCTTGGACTGGGCCGGGCTATTGGCGAAACGATGGCAGTGGCGGCAATCATGGCCGCTGGCGTGGGGTTCGCCAATCCGCTATTCGACATCTTTGATGCGAGCGCGACGCTCACCAGTCTGATCGCAGTTAATTACGGGAGTGCCTCAGAGAGTACACTCGATGTCCTCTTCGTTGCGGGCGTCATGCTGTTCGTTATTGTCGCCGGCATGAGCATCGTCTCCCAGTACATTGAACGGCAGATGAAGCAGAAACTGAAGGGCCAATCATGAGTGAAGCATATGCACACGATGCGGCACTTATCAGCAAAGGATCAACGAGCTACGACCGGTTCGTTGATGGGGCAATCGCACTCAGCATCATTGCCTTCGTAACCACGTTAATATCGCTTGTTGAACTCGTTCCGCTGGGTGCCTCAGGTGGGGCACTCGGTGGGTACTTCCTTACTCTCTTTGCTGCGATAACCGGTGGCGTCGGGCTGACAGCTGGCGCGTCGTGGGCAAACATCGTTGCGGTAACCTCACAGCGCATCCAGGGCGTCGCAGTTGGGCTGATGGCGACAACCGCGATTCTGACAGCCACCGCCTACACCACCGGGTTGACGCTCGCAACGCTGCTCGGCTTCATGCTTATCGCCCAAGCCCTCATTGTTGGGGCTGCAGGTATCAGTTCCCGATTTGAGATCATCGATACCGAACCCGATTCGAGTGCTGGGCTTCTTGCTGGCGGTGCTTTCGCTGTCCATCGGTGCTGTCGTCGGCGGCGCGCTGGGTGGCACGCTCGTTGGATTTGATTCCATCGCGTGGCTCGGCTTTCCGGCCGTCATCGGTGCTGGACTGGCAGCCATCGCGATTCTTCCCCGAGAGGATATCGGCTCAACAATCCCGGTTGCCATTGTCGTGGGGACACTCGGCATTGTGGTCGCCACGGCCGCCATCGGTGTCGGCTGGCAGTGGAATCCAGAAACGCTCGACGGCGGGTTCACCGGTGGCGTCGTTATCCCGCTTTTCGCTGCCTTTGGATCGCTACTAGCTGCGTGGGCAGCAGCCAAATGCCGGGCCGGGTTCGGGGCACCGGGACGAGAGTACGGGGCGTTTCTGATCATCAATCTCAACGCGCTGCTGATGGTCGTCACAATGGCCGCAATCGTGTTGTTCGTGCTCACTCGTGGTGCGACGTATGCGACCCGTGGACTCACGGCAAGCGCGCTGACCCTCCTTGTGATTCTGACTCCTGTGTTAGCTATCGCAACAGAGATCGCCCGCAGCCCGGCTGGCACCAGCGAGTGGAACCGTGGGGCACGAGCCCTGTTCCGGCTTGCACCACTCACCGTTGGTGGGGCTGTTGCGGCCGTTCTGACGACTGTGCTCGCAATCGGACAGACGCTGGAGTACCCCTTTACCTATCGAATCCTTGAAAACAGAAATCTGCGGCCGATGGATACGGCGATTACTGTCACCTCCGAAGCTGAGGTAGGAGCGGTGATCCTCCTGCTTGTCGGGGCACTGATGAGTGTCGCGCTCTTCCGGAATTATGGCTCGCTCAGGGATGTCGGCGACTCGTTCCAACGTGTGGAGACCGTTCGACAGGCAATTCCGCCAGCCATTGCAGGCACCCTTGTGTTGATCGGCGTGTTCCTCTTGCTCGGTCCATCGCCGGCTGGGCTCCCGCTGGGCACAACGGTTGGTTCGCTGGTCGTTGTCGTCGGCGCACTCACTGCTGTTGGGTTGATCGCCCTCCCACTCGGTAATATACTAACCAGTGACGGGCGAATCGCCGACCGAACACAGGCAACTGCGCCGCTGTATACGCTTGGTGTCTTTGGCGGGCTCGGTGTGTTGGCTGTGGTCACGCTCCTGCAGCCAGTGGCCGGCAGTACGCCAAGTATCGCTGGGGTTGACATCGTGGCCATGATGGCCATGCTCGCAACGCTTTGTAGCGGACTTGCCGCTGGCGTCGCGGCCTATGGCCGCCGCAACACGACAGAGTCGCTACAGGATCGACTGCTCGGTGAGGAAACAACACTTGGGCTGACCGGCGCGGCCGGCTTTCTGACACTGCTCGGGGTGCATGTTCTGGTCACCGGCTCAGGGTTCTCCGTGCTTGGGGTTTCGATTACGACCGAGGGCACGCTGTCGTGGCCGATGATTCTACAGGCGTATATCCCACTTGGGGCCGAGCCCGGTGGTATCATGCCAGCTGTCGTCGGTACTGTCTGGCTCGTGATCGGTGCATCGCTGTTCGCGGTCCCGCTGGGCGTCGGCGCAGCCGTCTTCCTGACCGAATACGCCGAACAGGGGCGATTCACTGCAGTTGTGGAGGTCGCCACGAACGCGCTCTGGAGTACACCCAGTATCGTGTTCGGTCTCTTCGGCGCGGCATTCATTATCCCGCGGCTTGGCGGGAACGAGTCGCTGATGGCCGGGATGCTAGTCTTAGGATTTATGTTACTGCCGTTAGTGTTGATCACCAGCCGAGAATCAATCCTGGCCGTGCCCGATGAGTACCGCGATGCGAGTGCGGCCCTCGGTGTCTCCCAATGGGAAACAATCAAAAGCGTCGTGCTGCCTGCGGCAATGCCGGGCGTCATTACCGGTGGTATCCTCGGTATCGGTCGGATTGCCGGCGAAACCGCACCGCTGATTCTCGTGTTGGGTTCGACACTGAATGCGACAGAATCGGTGAAGGTCATTCAGGGATTCCAGTTCGTGGCCGAGCCACCGTTTATTATAAACGATCAGCTGCTGGCCGCGTCGGCATCGCTGCCGACGCAGGTGTGGGCAGTGATCGCGGCTGGCGTGTCTGGCTCGCCGGAAATGGGCTGGGCCTCCGCAGCCATCCTCCTCTCAGTTGTTCTCACGTTCTATGCAATCGGCATTACCGCGCGAACCTACTTCAGACGAAAACTAAACTATGAGTGAAACAGATGTCACCCCCGAAACCGGGAGCACAGCAACGACGACGACAACCGGTGAGAGCGACGAACGGGCACTCGACTCGTGGACAGATTACCGTGCCCCCGGTGAAACCAAACTCTCCGTTGAAGATGTCAACGTGTGGTACGGCGATGATCACGCGCTCAAGG
>KI543219.1:51361-54417 GCA_000496215.1 uncultured archaeon A07HN63 | reverse complement strand
ACAGATGGGCTGGGCGACAGCAGCGATCCTGCTGTCGGTCGTGCTCACGTTCTATGGGCTCGGTATCACCGCGAGAACGTACTTCAGGAGGAAACTGAACTATGAGTGAAACAGACGTAACCCCGGAAACCGGGAGCACAGCAACGACAACAACGGCCGGCGAGAGCGACGAGCGGGTTCGAGAGGCGTGGACCGAGTATCGGGCAGCCGGCCAGACGAAACTGTCTGTCGACGACCTCAATGTCTGGTATGGCGACGATCACGCGCTCAAGGACGTGTCGATGGATATTCCGGCGGAATCGGTCACTGCGCTCATCGGCCCCTCCGGGTGTGGGAAATCGACGTTCCTCCGGTGTCTCAACCGCATGAATGACCGTATTAAGACCGCACGCGTCGAGGGCTCGGTCGAACTCGACGGAACCGAGGTCTACGATCCGAACGCCAATCTCGTCGAACTCCGGAAACGGATCGGGATGGTGTTCCAGTCGCCGAACCCCTTCCCCAAATCGATCCGCGAAAATATCTCCTACGGCCCCCGCAAACACGGCGATATCAACAAGGGCCTTCTCGCCCGACTGTTCGGCCGCGACGACACCGAGGCCGAAGCCGAACTCGTCGAGCGCGCGCTCAAACAGGCCGCGCTGTGGGACGAGGTCAACGACCGCCTCGATGACAACGCGCTCGGGCTCTCCGGTGGGCAGCAACAGCGGCTCTGTATCGCCCGCTGTCTCGCGGTCGACCCAGACGTGATCCTGATGGACGAGCCGGCTTCGGCGCTTGACCCGATTGCCACCTCGAAGATCGAGGATCTCGTCGAGGAACTCGCCAAAGAGTACACCGTCGTCATCGTCACCCACAATATGCAGCAGGCCGCCCGCATCTCCGATCAGACCGCGGTCTTCCTCACCGGCGGTGAACTCATCGAGTACGACGACACCGAGAAGATATTCGAGAACCCCGAAAGCCAGCGCGTCGAGGACTACATCACCGGCAAATTCGGGTAGGGGCACCATGTCCCGAGAACAGTACCAGGACCGCCTGTCCGAGCTTCGAACCGAGGTCGTTCTGCTGGCCGAGCTGGTGCTCGAACGCTACGAGGCGGCGGTCGAGGCCGCCGAGGCCGGCGATCTCCGGCAGGCCGACCAGATCGTTCGACAGGACGACGAGATCAATCGCTGGTATCTCGAACTCGAGGGCGAGTGTATCGATCTCATCGCCCGCCACCAGCCGGTCGCAGGCGATCTGAGGCTGATCACGGCGTCGTTCAAGATCATCACCGATCTCGAACGGATCGGCGACCTCGCAACCAATCTCGCCGGTCGAACCGAGTACGATGTTGGCATTCATCCCGCTGTCGATATCCGATCGCTGGGGATGACGGCCGCCGAGATGGTCGAAACCGCCGTCGAGGCCTACGAGACCGAGGATGCCGACGCCTGCCGGGCCGTGGCGACCGACGACGACGCCCTCGACAGCAACTGTGAGGCGACGACGGAAGCGATCATACGGGATCTCATCACCCAGCGGGCGGCCAGCGACGCCAGAGAGTCGGCCGCCGACAGCGTAGAGGAGGGAGCAGACTCCCTGGTGGCGGTCGACAAAACGACCCAGGGGCTGCTCACCGTCCGGGATATCGAGCGCGTCGGCGACCACGCTGTCAACATCGCCGCCCGGACGCTGTACATGATCGACAACGACGAGGAACTGCTCTACTGATCTCGTCGTGGGAAACCCTTTTTAAATTAGGTTATTCGAATCTATATATGCCCAGAAACGAGTATCAGGCCGAACTCAGCGACCTCCGCGAGGACGTGGTCGGTATGAGCGAGACCGTCGCCAACCGACTGGAGCAGGGGCTGACCGCCCTCGAAACCAACAACGAAGCCCTCGCCCAGGAGGTCATCGACGGTGACGACGAGATCAACCAACTCTATCTCGATCTCGAAAAGCAGTGTACGGATCTGATCGCCCTCCAGCAGCCCGTCGCCAGCGACCTCCGGTTTATCGCCGCGTCGTTCAAGATCATCACCGATCTCGAACGGATCGCCGACCTCGCAACCAATCTCGGCGAGTACGCACTGGCTGCCGACGAGGAGCTGTTTCCCGGGATCGACATTCAGGGGCTCGGCGAGATCACCCTCGACATGCTGGCGGACTCGATGGCGGCCTACGCCGACGAGGACCGGGAGCTATGTTACGCGGTCAACGACCGCGACGACGAGCTCGACAGGGAGTGTGAGATCGCCAGCGACACCGTCGTCCGCGAGTTGATCGAGGGCGAAAAGCAGATCGACGACGACGAGATTGAGGGCTTCATGGAGGATGTCTCGCGGCTTCTGCTCACGGTTCGTGATCTCGAACGGGTCGGCGATCATACCGTCAACATTGCCGCCCGCGCACTCTACATGATCGACAACAACGACGAGCTGATCTACTGATCGACGCTGACACCCCCGCTCAGAGCTACCACCGTTTCTCCTGTTTGTCGCGCCAGAACCCGCCGCTCGGCGCGTCGGGTTTGAACCGCGCGAGCCAGATCGGTGTTTCCGCGCCCTTCTCCGGCGTTCGCGGCGCGCTCCCGCTGGTCATATCCGTCTGCACGTAGCCCGGACAGACCGAGTTGGCGAGCAGTCCCTGTCCGCTGTACTCGCCGTCGAGATACCGCGTGAGGCCGTTGAGCCCAGTTTTCGACACTCGGTAGGCCGGCATCCCACCGGACTGTGGTTCGGTGATCGCGCCCAGTCCCGAGGAGACGTTGACGACGCGGGGGCCCGGCTGTGGCAACAGTAGATCGAGTGCGTGTTTCGTGAGATGGATCGGCCCGTGGAGGTTCGTCGCCAGCGTCGTCTCGATGGTGTCGGTCGACATCTCGTCGAGCGACCCGCGGCTGTCCATCACGCCGGCGTTGTTGACGAGAATGTCGAGCTGACCGGCCTCGTCGCCAATGCGGTCGATGGCGGCGACGCGTTGATCGTCGACGGTCACGTCGAGTTCGATCCCCTCGCGGTCGTTGTCGGTGATATCGGCCGTATCGCGTGCGCCGGCGTACACCGTCG
>KI543219.1:17190-51341 GCA_000496215.1 uncultured archaeon A07HN63 | reverse complement strand
TCTGCCTCCTTGTGCCGGTCAATGTAGTTCTCGACGGTTTCACTGGAGACGTGCCCGGCTGTGCCAGCATAGTAGCCGCGTGCCCACCGGATTTTTTCGCCGTCGTGGTCGGCGTGGCGGTGGTTGTATTTCCGTGAGGAAATACCCTTGAACCAGTTGGCGAGCAGTGATGGGCTGTGTTTGGGTGGGCTACCGACGAACAGGTGAACGTGGTCGGGCTGGACAGTCAGGTTTTGAATGTCCAAGCCCTTCTCGTCGGCAATTTCGTGGAGGATGGATTCCACACGGTCGGCAACCTCTCCCGCCAGTACCGCGTTGCGGTACTTTGGGAGCCACACTATGTGGTAGTTGAGGTTGTAGGTTGCGTGCCGTGTGGTCTTCATCCGTGTTACACACTATGGTCATATCATGGCAAATATCTTGCGAAAACGGTGGGAAATCCGGCAATGCAATCGAACGGTGGGTTGTCACACTATGTTGTCCGCTCGACCCCCGCCTGTTCGCTCCTCGGTTCCGACAGGGTGTCGGAACACTCGTCACTCACGGGAAGGCGGGGGTATGCGCTCGTATCTCTATCAACCGCTGGCTTCGACGTACTCGACGGCCGCCACCGGTGTCTCGACGTGTTCGATCCCGTCGATGCCGTCGATGTGGTGAGTATCCAGCCCGGCGACCGGCTTGTCGAGGGTGAGCGCGTGGCCGAGCTCCGACAGCGTGCCAGAACTGCCGTTGACGGCGATCACGGCGTCACCGTTCATCACGACCAGCGGGTTCCGAGCGTGGTTGAGATCAGTTGCAATCGGTGTGTCGACGAACTCGTTGGCCGCGCCGGGGTCGTCGCCCGGCAGGACCCCGATGGTGTGACCGCCCTCGCTTTTGGCTCCCCGACAGACGGCCGTCATCACGCCGCTAAGCCCGCCACAGATAACTGTGTGGCCGCGGCTGGCAAGCACGTCACCGAGTGCTTCAGCCGTCGCGGCCGTTGCCGAATCGACGCTACTCCCGCCAATAACACTCACTCGCATACAGAAATCTATGGCAGCGCGTGCATTCGTTCTTCGGTCTCAGAACGACACGTCTTCGGCCAGCACCTCGGTTCTGATATACCGCTCAAGCGACTCCTGAAGCATCGTCCGCGGGCCGTCAGTCCGGGTCGTCTGCTGGAGATTGATCCCCTCGATAGTCGCTACCAGATACTCCGCGGTCGCCGCTGGGTCGTTCACGGTAAAGACGCCCTGTCCGACACCGGTTTCGATGATGTCGGTGAGATTTCTGACGAGCGCGGCCGACAGTTCCGTGAATTCGGACCGGAATGCGGGATTCTGAATGGCCTGCGCACGCAGTTCCAGATACGTCGAGAGCCGCGCCTCGGGGTTCGGGGTTCCGTCCGGGCCCGGATACTCACCGAGCGACACGGTGACGAAGGCCCTGAGATCGCCAACCGGGTCCCCGGTTGACTCAATCCGGTACCCTCGCTCGAAGTACTCCCGCATATACCGGACGAACGAGAGCAGGATGTCGTCTTTGCCGTCGAAGTGATGGTAGAATGTCGACTTGGTGAGCTCAGACTCGTCGGCAATGCGCTGAATCGAGATACCGGGATACCCGTGTTTCCGGAGTGCCGAGAACGTCGCCATCATAATAGCCTCGTGGGTGTCGGCTGGCTCGCCATCAAGCGGTACCTCATCGCTCATGATCGCCACTTTGCGACCAGGTGGAAAATAGCTTGGTACCACTGTCGTCGCTGGCGTCAATCTCCTCACTGTGGTTGCTCTGTAAGCGCAAGGAGTGCGGTGGCAGCCGGTCCCCCGGCCGCCGAACGGCCGTCTGCGTCCCGGGTAGTCAGACAGTCCCGGGAATCCAGACGCCGGTGGGGAGGACGCCAGCGACGTACAGGAGTCCGATCCCGAACGACCAGATGATGATTGCCATCGCCGGCGGATCGATGTGGGTGCGACCATGGGCGTAGAAGATCCGCTGGGTGATCTCACCCAGCAGGCCGGCCACGAGGCCGACGATGCCAGCCAGCAGCAGCCCGGTAGCCGGTGATAATCCGGCCAGTGCGGCATCACCGCTGGCTGTCACCGCAAGGAAGACCGTGGAGCCTGCCAGCGTGATATGATGGGTAACGGGGAACTTCTCGACGCCAAGATTGAGGAACAGGAGCGAGGCGGCACTCAGGCCGAATCCGAGGAACGGGCTTCCAGTTCGGAAGGCGAGATAGCCCGAGGCCAGCCCAGCAACGAGCCCGACTGCGGCGACGCCAGCCCACTTGTACTGCTGGGGAAGCCACGGCTCGGTGGCAAGCCACTCACCGGCGGACTCGCCACCGTTTTCAGTCCCGTTGCCGGCGCTGGTGTCATCGAGTGTTTCCCCTCGTTCGAAGGGACCCATATCGAGCAGGCCGCTTCCCTGCGGTTTGCCGAGGAGTGCGTAGCCGAAAACTGCGCGATGGACGAACGCGCTGATGACGATGCTGACCGGAATCGGATCGACCGGGATCAGCAGGGTTCTCGAAAGTTGCTCAACTGCAATGCCAAGCAATCCAAATGCCCCGCCGACCGCGAGCACGTCCGGTTTCGTCCCGAGGGCGAAGCCGATGTCCTTCGCATTGTGGTAGTCGAAGCCAGACTCCATGTACCCCTGTTTGGCGGCATAGGCCGCGGCTGCTGCTCCACCGGCAAAGGAGATGTGTGGGCCGAACACGTGGCCGAAGCCGATTCCAACGAGGCCGACTGCCCCGTCGGGGGCGACGCCGACGACGTTGGCCGCCGCGCCGGCGACGACCAGCAGCCCTGTCAGAATGAACGCTGGCAGCGCGCCGATGGCCGCGCCAAAGGCCCCACCGGCGAACGCGCCAATCCAGATCGCGGCATCGCCAAGCACGGCTGTCACGTCAGCGAGTGAGCCACCGAACGCCTGCAGGAGCGTTACCGACTCAGCGACCATCTGTTGTCACCGTCGGTAACTGTTTTTCCCGCTGTCTGTGCACGTCGAACCCGTCTCGTCTCAGTGTCGCTGTATCTATCATGATCGTTTCACCGCGTATCGAACGAACGTTCGTTCTATTATGAAGATTCCGGTTCCGATGCAACTGGTTCGACAACGACTCTGCAAAAGATAGGAGCAACCAGCGTCAAGGGAGTTAGCAAACAGCTACTGGTCAACCCGGCTGAGATGGGATGTCACACCCAGATATGAGTCGATCAGGCTGGTGAATCAGTGACCCCGGCAACAACAGCGTAGAGGCCGAACGTAGCAACGAGCGTCCCCGCCAGTTGCGTGCCAGCGGTCGCCAGAAACCCGGCGTCGTACAGCAGTGGGGCGGCCATGAACCAGCCGCCGAAGATTGTCGTCAGCACGGCACCCGGCAGACTCACCGCTCCGGTCTCGCGAAACAGCTGGACACTCCGGCCGGCAAACACGACGCCAAGCACGCCGCTCGTCGTGATACTCCCGGTATACGCAGCCGACGCTCCCGCGATCACCGGTGACACTGCCGCACCGAGACAGCCAGCCAGTGCCAGCAGCGTTGCGGCCGTGAGAAACGTGTTCGACTCTGTCATACCGCGGTTAGGTGACAGACCGACAAAAAGTCGTTCCACCGGCTGTGATCGTAGTGTCGACCGGGCCGCCAGCCCCCGCTCAGGGCTTTACAAGCACCTTCACCGCCTCGCGGTTATCCATCGCCTCGTAGCCGTCCGGCACGCCGTCCAGATCGACTGTTTTCGTAAACACCGGCGACGGATCGAGCGTGCCCTGTAGCACGTCGGCCATCAGTTCCTCGGCGTAGGCGCGAACCGGCGCGACGCCGCCCTGCAGCGTGACGTTCGCCCGGAAGAACGGCGATAGGTCGAGGCCGTCGCCCAGCCCGTTCGGCACACCGACGTAGCCGACGGTGCCGCCCGGGCGCGCAACGCCGATGGCGGTCTCCATCGACGAGGTCGCGCCGACGCATTCGAGGACGTGGTTGACGCCACCGTTGGTCATCTCGGTGACGCGCTCGACCGCTTGCTCGCCGCGCTCGCTGACGAGATCGGTCGCGCCAAACTCCGCGGCGATTTCGAGGCGGTCCTCGTGGTGGCCCATAGCGATGATCCGCTGTGCGCCGAGGCGTTTCGCGGCGAGGACACCACAGAGGCCGACCGCGCCGTCGCCGATGACCGCACAGGTCGCGCCGGTTTCGACACCCGCGTTAACGGCGGCGTGGTGGCCGGTGCCCATCACGTCGGTCAGCGGGAGCAGCGACCGCAGGGTGTCCTCGTCGTCGGCGTGGCGGTCGGGGACGCGAACGAGCGTGCCGTCGGCCTCCGGACAGCGGACGTACTCGCCCTGCGCGCCGCCGTTGTCGCCGCTCCAGCTATCCTGATTGACACAGGAGGTCTGGAGGCCCTTGCGACAGAACTCACAGCGGCCACAGCTGATGAAAAACGGTGCCAGCACACGGTCGCCCGGCTCGACCGAGACAACGTCGTCACCAACGTCCTCAACGATGCCCATCGGTTCGTGGCCGACCCGGGAGGGAACCTCGCGGTCGCTCTCACCGCGATAGAACCAGAGGTCGGAGCCACAGACAGCGGTGTGTGTGACGCGGATGATCGCGCCGGTTGGAGACTCAAGCTGCGGTTCGGCGACCGATTCCACGCGGATGTCGCCGGGGCCGTGAAAGGTAGCTGCGCGCATACCTGATCCGGGGACTCCGACGACAAAAACCCATCTCTCGGCTGGTTGGTTACAAACCTCTTGTTTATACGCTATCAGGTCATATATGTTTGGGTGTCAACCGCTAATACTACAAATTCCGGGTACCTTGGATGGATTCCTCACACAGTACAGCAGCGTTGTAATCGACTTCGGCATCACCGTCGTCACGTTCGTCGTGACGTTCTTGCTGCTGTATCGGATCGGCAAATCGGTGCTGGTCCGTGCGACGAAGAGAGCACTCAACGCTCGGGAGTTCTCCTCGGCTGTGGTCGGTCTCGGCTCAAGCGTTGCCGCCACCCTCGCGGTGGTCGGGGCAGTCGCCATCGCCGCGACGGTTGCCGGCTTCCCGGCGATCCTCGGCGCGTTTGCGACGCTGGCCGGTGCCCTCGCGTTGGGTGTCTCCTTTGCGGCCGGCGACATCATCGAGAACTTCGTCGCGGGCATCTTCATCCTCAAGGACAAACCGTTCAGCAACGGCGATTACATCGAGTGGGACGGCAACAGCGGGATCGTCCGCGAGATCAGACTCCGGGTAACAAAGCTCGATAGCTTCGATAACGAAGAGCTCACCGTCCCGAACAGCGATCTCGCAAACGCGGTTGTCACCAACCCCGTCGCCAACGACACCCGACGGGTCACCTTCGACTTCGGTATCGAGTACGGCGCCAGCATTTCGGACGCCAGAACAGCGATTCTCGACGAGGCCAGCAAGATCGATGGTATCCTGACCGATCCAGCCCCGACCGCACCGGTGACCGGGCTTGGCGACTCGGCGGTCGTGCTTAACGCGCGTGTCTGGATCGATCCCGCCGAGACAGGTGCCGGCGGAATCAAACACCAACTCGCCGAGACTGTCAAACACCGCTTCGACGACGAAGGGATCGGCATGCCGTACCCCTACACGGAGCTCACCGGGCAGGTCGATATCAACAGCCATGATCTGATCGACGCGACCCCGGCCGACGACTGATCGGCGACGCGATTCGACTGGTCATCGTCCCTACGTTCTTCGCGGGTATCGGCGATGCGTTTCAGCCGATTTCCGTTTCACAACTGGGTGACCCTGCGCAGCCGTCCGCCACGACCGACTGTTTCTGTGGCTCTGTCGCGGATGAGCGGTAGTTCTATAATGTTTCATTCACGAGTTTCCGTAGAGATATCGTATGGAAATCTCGCAGCAACTCATCTGTCTGTTCAGTGCTGAGGTTACCGACGCCGAGGATGGTTACAGGATCGAGGTTCCGAAACGCGAGGTCGACACCGGCTCTATCGAGCCCGACGAGACGTACCGCGTGGCGCTTATCTCCCCGTCCAGTTCCGGCGGGACGGCGAGTATCGACGACTCCTCGACGGCCGGCGCGGCCGCCGGTGAGCCACAGCCACCGGTGGAGGCGGGCGAGATACGGTACGTCGAGATAGAGGATATCGGCAAACAGGGCGACGGGATCGCCCGCGTCGAGCGCGGCTACGTCATTATCGTCCCCGGCGCGGAGATCGACGACCGGGTCAAGATCGAGGTGTCGGAGGTCAAATCCAACTTTGCCGTCGGCGAGATCATCGAAGAGGACTTCTGAGGCGTCGGGCCGCTATTCTTCGGCGTCGGTTGTCTGCCAGTAGGAGACCGAGGCGAGCGCATCGCCCAGCCCTGTCGACCCGAGTCCCTCGTCGACCTGTCGAAACGGGCTGGCGATGGACTCCGGGAGACCGCGATAAAAGCCGTAGGGGAGCACGAAATCGTGTTTTTCATCGACGAGTTCGAGGCCCGCATCGGCCAGCAGGGCATCGACATCGCTCCGCGAGTAGAGCCGCGACCCCATCGGCAACAGCCAGTTGTAGACAACACGTGCGCTCTGGCTGTTGAACGTGTCGAACAGCACCGGCCCCTTCGAGACGCGCTTGATCTCTCTGAGAAACGTCACCGGCCGGTCGGCGAGATGGAAAAACCGCATCGCAAAGACGGCATCGAAATGATCGTCCGGGAACGGCAACCGGGCCGCATCGCCGCGCATGAACTCGACGGCCTCGTCGACGCCGGTCGCGGCGGCCTTTCGCTTGCCCTGCTGCAACATCGGCCCCGAGACATCCAGCCCGACGACATCCGCGCCCTCACGAGCCAGCATGACGGTAAACCGTCCGGTCCCACAGGCGACCTCGAGAATCGATTTCTCCTCGACCGGCCCGAGCGCATTCAGCACAGCCGCCTTCTCCCGTCGGTCGATAAACTGCCCGCCGCCAGAAAATCGCTTGTCGTCGTAGGCCTCGGCGATCTCGTCGGCCTGATACCACTCTTTGCCCTTCACGCTGTGTGAGCGTCCACACCCGAGTTGTAAAACCGTACTGGATACGGGCTGGCATGGGCCGACCTGCTTCCACACATCGTCGGCCCGTCGCCACCTGCAGGCCACGAGAAGCGTCTAAAATATTAGGACCTTATATTGTATCAATTTCTTAGACTAATATGGAGATAACCTTTAGTATCAACCCCATATTTTGGATTTGTATGAGCACTAGTCCAGCCGATGTCGAAGAGCCTGTCCGACTGTCAGAAACAGAGTTCCGCGACCGGCTTCGGGAGCTTCCACCGAGCGCCAAGCTCGTCGCGAAGGTGCTTGAGACCGACGAACCGCTGTCTCAGGGCGAGTTGGCCGAGGAGTCGTTGCTCCCTGATCGGACCGTCCGGTACGCACTCAACCGCCTCGAGGAGTCCGAACTGGTTGGCTCGCGCTACAGCTTCACCGACGCTCGCAAACAGGTGTACTACAGAAACACCTGAGCTGTCGCTTACACCGAGAGCGGTGGCGCTGTCACGAGTGACCCTCTCTACCACCCGATCTGCAGAGGAATCCACTCTTTTATGTGTTCAGTCATGCAGTATCACGCATGCAGCTATCGGTCGTCGTCCCGACGCTCGACGGTCGGGACCAGCTCGCCGCCTGCCTCGACGCCATCGCCGAACGGGCCCCCGACGCCGAGGTGATCGTGGTCAATGGCCCCTCGACCGACGGCACGACAGGGATGATCGACGACCGCGACGATGTGGACGTACTCGTCGAGATCGCTTCTCGGACGCGTAACGTCGCCCGCAACGCCGGTATCGACGCGGCCACCGGTGACGTGGTCGCGCTGGTCGGTGACGACCTCCGGGTCGAATCCGGCTGGCTCGAGGCTGTGGTCGACGGCCTCACCGACGCACCGGTCGTCACCGGCCCGATCCACCGCAGCCTTCGCGGCGGCGTGACGACAGAATCACAGCGTGAAGAACGGATCGCCGGTCGCACCGTGACCGCTATATCCGGTACCAACGTCGCCGTCCGTCGGTCGGTCGTCGACGCCCTCGACGGGTTCGACGAGTATCTCGAAACCGGCGGCGCGTGGGATCTCGCCCACCGGCTGGCGGCGACCGACCACGACGTTGCGTGGCGTTCGGGGATGAGCGTCCGGTGTGAGTACGAGGCCGACGGCGGCCAGACCCGCCCCGACTGGGGGTGGACCTACCGTGCGCTGGCCTACCGGCTGGTCAAAAACTACGGGCTCCGGCCGACAATCGCCCGCCGGACGCTCTCGCATGCCGCCCGCGATGCGGTGGCGGCGGCGAAAGACGTGGTTACCGGCGACGCCCAGCCGACAAGCTGGGTTGGCAACGGCCGAGCCGTCGTCTCCGGCATCCTGACCGGCGGCTCGGATGGACTGGTCGCCCGCGCCCGCGACCGGAGTAAGGCGCGCAACCCACACGGCCTCTCGAAGCGCGGCGACCGGGCTGTCGCCCGATACGAGTACGGTGCTGACGAGCCACGCGACCCCGCGGCGGCGACCGACAGCGACGACTAGAACTCCGATTCGACCGACAGTCCCGGAATCAGGCGCGTCGGATTCTTGTTGAAAACACGGCTCATCGCGTCCTCGGAGATATCCAGCGTCAGAATCTCCATTACGGCGACGTTCTGATGGACAGCTGGCGTGCCGCTGCCGAAGAGAATTCGGTCGGGATGTTCCAGCAGCCCGCGCTCCAGAATCTCTCGATCACGGACCGCCCACGTGTCGAGATACAGGTGGTCGTACTGATCCAGCAACGCGAGCACGTTTTTCATCCGAGAATTATCTAGGGGATAACCGCCGAACCCCGCCAGCACGATCGGATACCCGTCGTTGAGTAGCGTATCGGTGACGGCCGCCGGCGGAAACGAGGGCCGACAGTAAACGATCACCGGCAGGTCAACGTCGATGAGCTCGTCCCGCACCTCGCGGTCCGGCAGCCCGTCGACGGCCGGGTCGAGCACGAACCCGTGGAAGCGGTCGTCGTAGGCGTACTGCTCCACGTCGCCCGGTCGCGTGTGGTGGGTGTCCCGGGGCGCATAGAGGTTGCGGAGCTTCGAGATCGGATTGTCGGCGGCGGCCAGTGAGCCGTTGAGGCGGGCGAAGGCCAGAAACGGCCGGTCGACGCTGAGTCGGGCGACCGCGTTGTTCGCCCGCAGATAGCCGATATCGTCCGGACGACGGGTCGGCGAGACGGCCGTCTGGACGACGCCAGCCTGCAGGCATTCGCGTTCGAGCCGGTCGGGGCCGATATCCCGGCCATGGGTGCTGACCGACACCTCGTCGTGATCGAGATGCCCGTGCAGGTCGACAATTCGGAACCGATGCTCCAACTCCAGCATCATCGGGAGGTTGCGGGCAACATACATAATTGTTGCAGACATCCGTGGGCGACGACCACGGTACCGGTGGTGCCGGTGGTGTCGGTGGTGCCACTGGTGTCGGTGGTGCTGGTGGCGTCGGTGGTGCCGGTGGTGCCGGTGGTGTCGCCCATCGGTAGCCGGGAATTTTCGTGACTGTCGCCGTCCAGACGATGTTGCATGTGATTTGACACCACAGTGCAGGCGGGCGATTCGCGTCTCTGAGAGTCAAAGGATTTATATAGAACTGCAAACCATCATTCGGTGAGGCGAACTTATCATGGCACAACGACAGCAACCGATGGTTATTCTCTCGGAGGACAACGAACGGACGCAGGGCGAGGACGCACAGGATTCGAATATCCGGGCCGGCAAGGCCGTTGCCAACTCGGTACGGACGACGCTCGGTCCGAAGGGGATGGACAAGATGCTCGTCGGCTCGTCGGGTGACGTAACGATCACCAACGACGGCGCGACCATCCTCAACGAGATGGATATCGAGCATCCCGCGGCTCAGATGCTCGTCGAAGTCGCCGAAACACAGGAGATCGAGGTCGGCGACGGAACGACGACGGCGGCCGTCCTCGCCGGTGAACTCCTCGGCGAGGCCGAGGAACTGCTCGATCAGGATCTGCACCCCACCGTCATCACTGAGGGGTACAACGAGGCAGCTGAACTTGCTCAGGAGGCTATCGACGAACAGGTCCTCGACATTGATCTCGACGACGACACGCTCCAGTCAGTTGCCGAATCCAGCATGACCGGCAAGGGCACCGGCGATGTGGCGGCCGAACTGCTGGCCCAGCGCGTCGTCAGCGCGGTGCGACAGGTCGCCACCGACGATGGTATCGACCGCGAGGATATCTACATTCACACCCAGACCGGCGCGGCCTCCAGCGCGACGGAACTCGTCGAGGGCGTCATCACCGACGAGACGCCGGTCAGCGACACTGCGCCGCGACAGCTCTCGGATGCGACGACGGCTATCGTCGACACGGCACTCGAATTCGACACGGGCGAGGCCGACGCCGAGTACAACATCACCGAGGTCGATCAGCTGAATCAGGCTATCGAGGCCGAGGAAAGCGAGCTTCGGGAGTACGCTGACAAGCTTGCCGACGCCGGTGTTGAACTCCTGTTCACCACCGACGATATCGACGACCGCGTTGCCGGCCACCTCGACAACGAGGGGATCGTCGCCTTCGAGGATGTCAGCTCCTCGGATGCGGACTCCATCGCGCAGGCGACCGGCGCGCGCCAGCTTGGCACGCTCGAAGACATCGAGGCCGACGACCTCGGGACGACCGCCGAACTCAGCATCGAGACCTACGGCGACGACGAAGATCTCGCCTTCGTCGAGGGTGGTGACACCGACCACGTGACGCTCTTCGTCCGCGGCAGCACCGACCACGTCGTCGACGAACTCGACCGCGCGCTCAACGACGCTATCGATGTCGTCATCGCGGCACTCGACGAGGACGGCGTCGTCGGCGGCGCTGGTGCCACTGAGATCGCAGTTGCCGACCACGTCCGGAGCCACGCCGCCGGTGTCGAGGGCCGCAAACAGCTCGCCATCGAGGCGTTCGCCACCGCGGTCGATGCCGTGCCGCGCACGCTGGCCGAGAACACCGGCATGGATCCCATCGACGCGCTGGTCGACCTTCGTGCCCGCCATGACGCGCAGGGTCGGGCAGGACTCATCTCCGTCGAGCAGTCCGGCAAGGTCGGAGATTCCGCCGAGGAGGGTATCCTCGATCCGACGGCCGTCAAACGCGAGGCCATCGATTCGGCCACCGAGGCGGCGACGATGATCCTCCGCATCGACGACGTGATCGAATCCGGCGACTGAGGCGTACCCTGCAGGGTTGGTCTCTCACGCGGTACGGATTCACAATTTTTTGATCTACCACGTATCAGACTCTATTCTTCGGGAGCTTGTATGAACGGAAATTTTGTAATTAATACAGAGGTGACAGTATAAGGAGCATAATGTTTTATCATTCTGGACCATGACATATCAAGCCATGGCACCTTGGGAACATCCTGTCTGGGCACTCTGCGACGGAGACTGTTCATCGCTTGCGACGGGCTCCATTGGCCGAAACGGGGCGAACGATGTCTGAGGGGGCGGACATTGAACAGGTTAGCTCCGGGATCGCCGAGCTTGATACATTGCTTCACGGTGGGCTCGTCCGTGGGCGGACCTACCTCGTGCAGGGTGTCTCTGGAACCGGCAAGTCAATGCTGGGCCAGCACTTTCTCGAAGCTGGCGTAAGGAATGATGAGACAGCTGTCTATATTCATGGCGAGGAGTCCAAGGCGGACATCCTGACCAACGCTCGGCAGATCGGGATCGATATCAGCGAGACCGAGTTTCTGGATATCGGTCCCGGCTCTGATTTCTTCGCTGAGGATATCTCTTACGACCTCGTCGATACCGCCGACGTCGAGAACGAGCGATTTACCCAGGACATCAAAGAGGTCATCGAGAATGTCAATCCCGAGCGGGTGTTGATTGACCCGATCACGCAACTGCAGTACGTCGAACGCGACGAGTATCAGTATCGCAAGCGACTCCAGTCCCTGATCCGCTTTTTGCGGGACTATCAGGTAACCACCGTTGCGACCAGAACGGTCACCTCAGCCTCCGGAAATGAAACCGTCTACGACGACTTCGAATCGCTCAGCGACGGTGTGGTGAAGCTCATACTCGATGAGAGCGAGCGTCGCATCTCGGTCCCAAAACACCGTGGGATCGGTCAGATCGACGGAACCCACGGGCTTGAAATCCGGCAGGACGGCCTCGAAATCTATCCACAGGTGCTGCCGACGCACACCGACCGCGAGTTCGATCCCTCACTCCTGTCGACCGGTGATGACGCGTTTGATTCGTTACTTGGCGGCGGTATTTCCGGTAATACTGTCACGTTCCTCAGTGGGCCGACCGGCGTCGGGAAGTCGACTGTTGGGGCGGCGATCCTCGACGGAATCGCCGAGCAGGGCGGTCGCATCCTCGCGTATCTCTTCGAGGAATCGGTCGATCAGTTCACCCACCGCTGTGAAAGTCTCGGGATTCCGATCACCGAACTACGGGATCAGGGCCATCTTCAGCTTGCCGAGGTCGAACCGCTCGTGCAGTCTGGCGAGGAGTTCGGGCATCAGGTTGTGTCCGATGTCGAGACGAACGATCCCGAGGCGGTGTTGATCGACGGACTTGCGGGCTACCGGACCGCGATTCAGGGCGACGCCGACCGCCTCGTCCACCGCCTCCACGGCCTTACACGCGTGCTCAAGAACCGCGGCGTCGCGACGCTCATCACGGATCAAGCCGAAGACATTACCGGCGTTCCAAAGGCAACATCCACGAACACGAGCTACATTGCCGACACAATCATCTATCTCACCTACGTCGAGCTCGATGGGGAGCTGGCCCGCGCCATTGGCGTGCTGAAAAAACGGCTCGGCGAGTTCGACAACCGGTTCCACCGCTTCAGGATTGCGGACGGACACGGGCTTGACATTGCGGGACCATTCGATCAAGTTCATGGGATCATGGAGGGGACAGCATTCGAACGGTCCGCCCAGCCGGGGAATCAGTCGCCTCCAGATGGATAATTGAATATGACCGACCCACTCCGTCGCAGATACCGCTCCGACGCTCCAACTCGTTGTGGATAGTGACGGTGATCGGGAGGCACTGTCCGAGCTGCTCAGTCCGCGGTATGATGTCGTGGTCGACGACACGTTGCAGCCGGTCGACTGCTATCTGATTAGCGACAGCGCATTGCCACGATACGAAGACACCATTGCCGAATTAAAATCGGAAACTGACCCAACGTTTCTGCCGGTGTTGTTACTGCAGCGGTCAGAGGATAGCGGCCAGCAGTGGCTGCCAGCGGCGGACGGAAGTGAGCTACCACTCGTCGACGAGGTGGTTACCGCGCCAATCGACCGGAATACGCTCTATCGCCGGCTTGGGAACCTTCTTGTTCGCCGCGACCAGTCAGCCGAGCTTGCCGACCAGTACGCGGACATCCAGCACCGCTTTCAGCGGCTATTCGAGGCCACTAACGACGCTATCTTTGTGATCAACACCGACGCCGAAACGATCACCGACTGCAATCCGGCGGCCTGTGAGCTGGTGGGCTACGAGCGCGAGGTACTGCAGGCGATGCGGCCAACGGCGACGCTGTCGGCCGACGATCCCGCTGCGCTCACCGCGTTTTTCGACGAGGTCAACGAGACTGGCGCGGGGTTTACCGAGGACCTCACCTGCCGGACGAAAGCCGGCGAGACGCGGTACGTGGAGCTTTCGGCGGCGACGATTGATTCGACCGATGCACCGCTGCTCATCGTCTCCGCGCGCGATATCTCCGATCGGAAAGCCTACCAGGAGGAACTGGAGCTTACCCGCGAGGCCATCGAGGATGCACCCATCGGAATCAGCATCAGCGACCCGACACAGCCAGACAACCCGCTGGTGTACGTCAACGAGGGATACGAGGAGATCACCGGGTACACAAAAGCGGAGGCGACGGGCCGGAACTGTCGATTCCTGCAGGGCGAGGCGACCCGGGAGGACCGCGTCGCCGAGATCCGCGAGGCCATCGACGCCGAGCGGGATGTCGTGGTTGAACTCCGCAACTACCGGAAAGACGGGTCGATGTTCTGGAACCGCCTGAATATCGCCCCGGTTCGAAACGACGACGGCGAGGTCACGAACTTCATCGGGTTTCAGGAGGATATCACCGAGCGCAAGCAGCGTGAACAGCGGTTACAGCTGTTCCGGAAGGCCGTCGACAACTCGGCCAATGCCGTCCTGATCACCGACCGCGAGGGCAGCATCGAGTACGTCAACCCCGCCTTCGAGGCCCAGACCGGGTATACGGCCGACGAACTGGAGGGTCTCACCCCACACGTCATCAAATCCGGTCAGCAGAGCCCGGAGTTCTACGAGGAGCTGTGGGACACGATCCTCGACGGCGAGAAATGGGAGGCAGACCTCATGAACCAGCGACAGTCCGGCGAACTCTATCAGGTCCACCAGCAGATCACCTCGATCACGAACGACGACGACGAGATAACCCACTTTGTCGCCGTCGAGTCCGACGTGACCGAGCGCCGGCTCCGCGAACAGCAACTCGACGTCCTCAACCGGGTACTGCGGCACAACCTCCGCAACGGGATGAACGTCATCGACGGTAACCTCACACTGATCGAGGAGGCAATCGACGACGACTCCGTCGGCGCGTTCGTCGACTCGGTGCAGTCACGGATCGACGAGTTAGAGCGCGTTAGCGAGCGCGCGGCGACGGTGCGGTCGCTGTTCGAGCAGGAGAAACCCGAGGGCGCGGTCTACCCGGCCGAGGAGTTCTGTGCCGATGTGGCCGACATCTTCGCCGACCGGTATCCGGATGCCACCCTCACCACCGATGCCGGTGATATCGCGGTCAAGGCCGACCGGCGACTCAGGGTCGGCGTGATCGAACTTATCGACAGCATCATGCCGCACAACGATACGCCGACCCCAGCGATCACGATCACCGCGACCCCGGCCGACGGGACTCGGGCAGCTGATTGGGTCGAGATCACCGTCAGCGACAACGGGTCGGGCATTCCGGCCTACGAGTGGGAGGCGATCCGTGCCGGTCAGGAGACACCGCTCGAACACGGCACCGGGCTCGGACTCTGGCTGGTCCACTGGACGGTCTCCCTGCTCGGTGGTGAGGTTGAGATCGAGGACAACGACTCCGGCACGCAGGTCGTGTTGACCCTGCCGCGGGCCAGCACAGCGGCCGTCGAGCAAGCGGAAACAGTCGACACGACATCGACCGACGGTACACCAGTTGAGGAAGATGCCGACGATCCCGATGGCGATGCCAGTGGGGGTGCGACAGACAGCGATACCGGGGATGTTGCCAGCGATGCCGGAGGAGACAGCGATACCGCAGACGACATGAGTGACGCGCCGGATGCCTAGTCCGCTTCGGTCGGCGTGATCGTGACGCTCGCCCCGGCTGACAGGCCGAACGCGTCGTCGCCGCGGCCCTGATTCACGTCGCATTCGACGTAGCCGTGACTGCCGGTGGTGAGAAGCCGCTCGCCGGGATCGACCGACGCGAAGGTGTCGACGACCGGGACGCGGTCGCCGTCGATCACCGCCGCCTCGAAATCGTCGAGCCACTCTCCCGGGATATTGGTGATCGCGTTGCCGAAGTCGTCGACGACGAGCACCTCGCCGCGGATCGTCTCGCCGTCCCGCGTCGCTGTCGGCAACGTGAGATCGACACAGTCAGTCAGTGAGAGCGACGTGAGGGTATCGACCGTCTCGATGCTATCGACGCCGGCCGCATGAACCTCGGCGGCCGCCGGCGCGAACACATCCCGGCCGTGAAACGTCGCTGATTCGGGGTCATCAACGACGATTTCGTAGGCCACAACCGTCGGTTCGATCTCCGGGACCGATTCGCGGAGTCGCCGGACGACCGGCCGCAGCAGGCCGTTGTCGGGGCCGACGAGCGCGTGGTCGCCGACGCGAATCGTGATCGCCCGGCGGTCGGTGCCAACGCCGGGATCGACGACAGCGAGGTGGACCGCCGGCGGAAAATACGGAATCGTCTCTCGCAGCCAGAAGGCCGCCGCCCGGGGGTCCTGTCGCGGGAGATCGTGGGCGATATCCACGAGCTGTGCATCAGTTCGCCGAAGCATCACGCCCTTCATCGCTGCGGGGTACGGCGAGCCGAAATCGGAGGTCAGTGTGATCATAGCTGGCAGTCGTGTCGCCGTTACTCGCCGCCGTTCACGCCGTCGGAGTCGCTGACCTGCTGAATGCGGGCGACACCGTTGCACTCCTCGATAACCGCGACGGCTGGCTCCGGCACCAGCGACCGCCACTCCTCGCCGTCGATCATGCGCTCGCGGAGTTCCGACCCCTCTAGGACCTCGCGGTGGAACATCGGCGACTGTCGCACCTCGACGCCGGCCTCCTCGAAGAGTCTGATCACCAGCGGGTTGTTCGAGAAGGCCACGTCGAACGGCGGTGACATGCTCTGGACGTGGCTGACCCACACCGAGTTGCGTTCGAGGTCCTCGATGGGGACGACGTAGGTCTGGAGGTCGAACTCGGCGACCGAGTTGGAGACCATCAGCACCCGCTCGCCGGCCGTGAAGGGGTTCCGCTTGGTGTGTGAGTCGCCGGCCGACCCGATGCCCAACACGAGTTCGTCGACCTGGTCGGCGATCTCCTCGACCATGTGGTGGTGGCCGTCGTGATAGGGCTGGAAGCGGCCGATGTAGAACCCCCGCATATACCCTCCTACCACGACGGGATTTATAAACGCGGCGAGTTTTCGATGGAGACACAAAACACCGATAGAGGGGCTATAACCACTGGTTTCGGTATTCTGCTACTGGTGGGAAGGGGGAGAAAGTATATCAGTCGCCGGGGCCTCTATCGTAATAGAAATCCAGTTCTATGAGCGACCATACCGACACTGACGACGATCCGCCGACCGAGGAGGCGGAAGATTCGGCGTCGGCAGCCGGGCAGCAGGGCGATGAAACGGCAGCCGACGGCGACGGCGAGACGGAGCATGCCAACGATCACGCCACCAACGGGGCCGACGAGCCGACCGAAGACGAGCCCAGCGACTGGGATATCGACGACGTCGATCAAGAGTCGCCGGCAGACGAAGACGATAGCTTCGGGGCCCCCGGCGGCACACCGGGGCGATCCCGCGGCAACGAGCCGGCCGAGGCCACCGACGAAGAGCTATCTATCGACGAACTCGGCAGCGATGTCGATATCGACGCGCCGGTCGCCGACGATCCAGACGAGGATGACCTTCTCGGCGGTCTCCAGATCGATAGCACCGAGGATGTCTCGATTCCAGACAAACTCGTCGATCAGGTTATCGGGCAGGAACACGCCCGCGACGTGATCATCAAGGCCGCCAAACAGCGACGGCACGTCATGATGATCGGCTCGCCGGGAACCGGGAAATCGATGCTGGCGAAGGCGATGACCGAACTCCTCCCGAAGGAGGAGTTACAGGATGTCCTCGTCTACCACAACCCCGACGACGGCAACAAGCCGAAAGTGCGGACCGTTCCTGCGGGCAAGGGCGACCAGATCGTCGACGCCCACAAGGAGGAGGCCCGCAAGCGCGACCAGATGCGGACGTTCCTCATGTGGATCATCATCGCCGTCGTGCTCGGCTACGCGCTCATCATCGCCGGCCAGATCCTGCTGGGGATTCTGGCGGCTGGCGTCGTCTACCTCGCCTTCCGCTACGCCTCGCGTGGCGGCGACGCGATGATTCCGAACCTGCTGGTCAACAACGGTGACACGACGAGCGCACCGTTCGAGGACGCCACCGGTAGCCACGCCGGCGCGCTGCTGGGCGACGTGCGGCACGACCCATTCCAGTCCGGCGGGATGGAGACGCCGAGCCACGACCGCGTCGAGGCCGGCGCGATCCACACGGCCAACAAGGGCGTGCTGTTCATCGACGAGATCAACACCCTCAACGTGCGCAGCCAGCAGCACCTGATGACGGCGATTCAGGAGGGCGAGTTCTCGATCACCGGCCAGAGCGAGCGTTCCTCGGGGGCGATGGTCCAGACCGAGCCCGTGCCGACGGACTTCATCATGATCGCCGCCGGCAACCTTGATGCCATGGAGAACATGCACCCCGCGCTCCGATCCCGGATCAAGGGGTACGGGTACGAGGTCTACATGGACGACACCATCGACGACACCCTCGAAATGCGCCGGAAATACGTCCGGTTCGTGGCCCAAGAGGTCGTCAACGACGGCCGGCTACCACACTTCCGGACCGACGCCATCGAGGAGGTCATCCTCGAGGCTCGACGCCGCGCCGGTCGCAAGGGCCAGCTCACGCTGCTGTTCCGTGACCTCGGTGGGCTCGTCCGCGTCGCCGGCGACATCGCTCGCGCCGAGGACGCCGAGTACACGACGCGTGACCACGTCCTGCAGGCCAAGGAGCGCTCCCGCTCGATCGAGCAGCAGCTCGCCGACGAGTTCATCGAGAAGCGGAAGGACTACGAGCTGCAGGTCTCCGACGGCTACGAGGTTGGCCGCGTCAACGGGCTCGCCGTGATGGGCGAGGACTCGGGCATCATGCTGCCGGTCATGGCCGAGATCACACCGACGCAGGGTGGCGGCCAAGTGATCGCCACCGGCCAGCTACAGGATATGGCCGAGGAGGCTGTCGACAACGTGTCGGCCATTATCAAGAAGTTCTCCGACGAGGATATCTCCGAGAAGGATATCCACATCCAGTTCGTCCAGACCGGCCAGCAGGGTGTTGACGGTGACTCGGCGTCGATCACGGTCGCGACCGCGGTCATCTCCGCGCTCGAAAACGTCGGCGTCAGTCAGGATCTGGCGATGACCGGCTCGCTGTCGGTCCGGGGCGACGTGCTCCCGGTCGGCGGCGTTACACACAAGATCGAGGCCGCCGCCAAGGCGGGCTGCAACCGCGTTATCATCCCGAAGGCCAACGAACAGGACGTGATGATCGAAGACGAGTACAAGGAGATGATCGAGATCATCCCGGTCAGCCACATCAGCGAGGTACTCGATATCGCCCTCGAGGGCGAGGCCGAGAAGGATTCCCTCGTCTCCCGGCTCAAGAGCATCACCGGCTCGGCGCTGCAGGACGGCAGTGCCGCTCCGAGCAGCCCGTCGAATCCGAGCCCGCAGTAGGCTCACCGGGAGTTTCAAGAGGCTGTTTTCCAACCTGTCTGTATGGATGTTGCCGGCATAGTCTCCTTCGACCGCGAGGATGCCCCGTTGCTGGCGGCGACGGCCGCGATCGGCGTCGGCAGCCTGCTCGTGATGGTCGCCGACGCGGAGGGGCTGATCGCCGGGGCGCTGATGGTCGGTGGGACGGCCGCGTTTCTCTGGCTGACACTGCAGGAGATCGAGGTTATCGACGGCCGGGTGATTTTTTCCACGATAGCGATGGTTCTCGGAAGCGTGTTCGTCGGCTTCGATATCACGATCCTCTTCGATTTCGACGGGCCGCTCGGGGCGGCGCTGTTCCTGTTTGGCGCTGTCGGCGTCCGCTCGGCGGTTCTTCCGTAGCTATGCTTCCTGTTGGCGGAGCGCGGCGGCAACCCGTTCCGGCGTCGCGCCCTCGGCGTCCCGCACGCGGTGGTCGGGGATTATCAGCGGAATCGGGTTCTCGCGGAGTGCCGTTCGCACCGTCTCGCGGTCTGCCTCGCTGTCCTGATCGAGTCCGGCCAGTTTCGTGAGTCGGTCGACGGTGACCGTGTTGCCCGCGGAGACGTTCTGGAGGGCGTCCAGCACCTGCCGCTGCTCGGTCGGCACGGTCAGGGCGATCTCGACCTCGGTCAGTGCCAGCCGGTCGCCGTCGAGATAGTTCTCAATCGACTCGAAGACCTCGTGGTCGGTCTCGGCGTCGTCAGGGACTGATTCCGGAAACGAGACATCGATCACCTGCCCGCTGGCGATACCGAGCTGGATCACGGTGTCGAGTGCGTCGAACCGACGGGCGTAGATTCCGGGCGTCATTGGTCGGAGCAAAGCCGCCGACGCCATTCAACGGTTCCGCCTCACGACGCAAGTCTTATGTACAGATACGTACATTGATGTACATAGATGAACGAGACAACAGGCGAGCTGGCGCCGCCGGTCCGGTCGATTCTCGATGCGGCGGCCGACCGCGCCGGTGGCGACGAACAGGTGTCGGTCACGCCGCGGTCGTTGCCGGCGGCCTTCGATGCGGCCGAACGCGACGGGCGCGTTCCGGTGATCGCGGAGGTCAAACCGACGAGTCCGACGACCGACGGCGAACACACGACCGATCCCGTCGAGCTGGCGACCGCGATGGTCGACGGCGGCGCGGCCGCGCTGTCGGTGCTGACCGAGCCGGAGCATTTCGGCGGTTCGACCGAGAACCTGCAACGCATCCGCAGGGCGGTCGACGTGCCGGTGTTGCGAAAGGATTTCCTGTTGCGTGAGGCCCAGCTCGACACCGTCGCAAGCGACGTAATCTTGCTGATCGCGCGGTTCCTCGGCGACGATCTCGAACCGATGCTGAAAGCTGCCCGCGACCGGGGCTTTGAGGCACTCGTCGAGGTTCACACCGAGGCGGAACTCGACGCCGCTATCGACGCCGGCGCCGACCTCCTCGGCATCAACAACCGCGACCTTGCTCAGCTGGAAGTCGATCTGGCGACCTTCGAGCGGCTAGCTCCGACGGTGCCTGATGACGTGACCCTGATCGCCGAAAGCGGGCTATCGACGACCGAGGACGTGCGTCGGATGCGCGAGGCCGGTGCTGACGGCCTGTTGATCGGGAGTGCGATCATGGACGGCGATCCACAAACGAACACCGAGCGGCTGACCGGAGTTGAATAACCTATGCGAGACGGCACACCGACACAGCGAAGCGAGGGTTACATGACCATGGTACACGATAGGTGCATACAATGAGTACGGACCACGCAACAGAGACAGAGGAGACAGCCACCGGGGCAGGCGGCGACGGAAAGTTCGGCGACTACGGCGGCCAGTACGTGCCGGAAGCCCTGATGCCGGCGATTCAGGAGCTACGCGACGCATACGAGCGATACGTCGTCAACAACGAGGACGGCTTCATGGACGAGTTCCGTCGGCGACTGGCGGATTTCGGCGGTCGGCCGACGCCGCTCCAGCGGGCCGACCGGCTTTCAGAGCGATACGACTGTGATGTCTACCTCAAACGCGAGGACCTGCTGCACGGCGGCGCACACAAGCTGAACAACGCGCTGGGGCAGGTCTTGCTGGCGAAGTACATGGGCAAAGACCGGATCATCGCCGAAACTGGGGCGGGCCAGCACGGCACCGCGACCGCGATGGCGGCCGCCCACCTCGATATGCCCTGTACGATCTACATGGGCGAACGCGACATCAACCGGCAGCGACCCAACGTCTTCCGCATGAAGCTCAACGGCTCGGACGTGAAACCAGTTACAGCGGGCCGTGGCACGCTGAAGGAGGCCATCTCCGAGACGATGCGGGACTGGGCTGCCAGCGTCGAGACGACCCATTACGTGATCGGCAGTATCGTCGGCCCGCATCCGTTCCCGGTGATGGTCCGGGATTTCCACGCTGTGATCTCCGAGGAGATCCGCTCACAGAGCCGCGACCAGATCGGTGCGTTGCCGGATGCGGTCGTCGCCTGTGCTGGTGGCGGCTCGAACACGATGGGGGCCTTCGCTCATTTCGTTGACGACGAGGACGTCGATCTCGTCGCTGTCGAGGCCGGTGGCTCCTCGCTGTCGGTCGACGAGGAGGAGGGTGTCGCACCCAACTCCGCATCGCTGTCGACCGGCGACGAGGGCGTGCTCCACGGCGCGCGAACCAAACTCCTGCAGGACAGTTCCGGCCAGATCATGGAGTCACACTCCATCTCCTCGGGGCTGGATTACGCCGGCGTCGGCCCAGAACTCGCCCACCTCGTCGACGAGGGTCGCGTGACGCCGGTCGCCGTCGACGACGACGCGGCGCTCGAAGGCTTCCACCGGCTCTCAAACACCGAGGGGATCATCCCGGCGCTGGAAACCGCTCACGCCTTCGGCTACCTCGAAGAGTATCAGGACGACCTCTCTGGGACCGTCGTCGTCAACGTCTCCGGCCGCGGCGACAAGGATCTGCAGGCAGCCATCGAGGAGACCGAGGCCCGCGATGTGCCGAACGCACCGGATATGTCGATGTTCTCGGGAGGCATCTGAATGGCCGACAGCACCGGGTCGGCCGAGGCGCCCGAGCCAGCCGAGACCCGCCGCAGCGACGGCGCGGCGGCCAACAGCGAGATCGCTGCCGCATTCAACGATGGGCCCGCGTTCATCCCGTATCTCGCGGTCGGCGACCCGAGCTACGAGGCCTCGAAGGAGTACGTCGAAGCGCTTGCCCGCGGCGGCGCGGACATCATCGAACTCGGCCTGCCGTTCTCGGAGCCGATCGCCGAGGGACCGACGATTCAGGGCGCGATTGTCCGCGCGCTTGAGGCCGGCATGACGCCCAACCGCTACTTCGAATTCGTCGAGGACCTTGCGGTCGACGTGCCCCTGGTCTGTATGACCTACTACAATCTGATCTATCAGTATAGCTACGACGGGGACAGCGAGGCGCAACGCGCCTCGGATGCGAGCGGCGGAGCCGCGAGCACGGGGCCGGCTGCATTCGTTGCTCGCGCGGCTGAAGCCGGCATATCGGGCCTCGTCGTGCCTGATCTTCCGGCGGAGGAAGCCGACCCACTGCGAGCGGCCTGTGACGAGCACGGACTCGATCTCGTGTTCATCGTCGCGCCGACGACCGAGGGCGAGCGCCTACAGTCGATGATGGAACGCGTCTCGGGGTACGTTTACGTGCAGGCTCGTCTCGGGACCACCGGCACAAAAAGCGACGTGTCGGACCAGACCGACCGTAGCCTCCAGCGACTCTCGGAGTGGGACGTGCCGAAAGCTGTGGGCTTCGGCATCTCGTCGGGCGACCAGGCCGAACGCATCGTCGCCAGCGGTGCGGACGGCATCATTGTCGGCTCCGCACTTGTTGACATCGTCGCCGACGGCGTCGACAACGACTGGTCGACCGAGGAGACCGCGGCGAAACTGGAATCGAAGGCCGAGGAGCTGGCCAAGGGCGCGACTCGCGGCCGGTAGGCGTCGGCGGCCGGCGACACCGAACAGGTCCGGAGTCGCAAGCTACATACCCTCTTACTGACAGAGATTCACACAACGACCATGTCCGCAGGACTCAGCGCACGACTCGACCGCATCTCGACGGACGGCCGGTATCTCATCGTCCCGATGGACCACGGGATCACGATGGGCGCCGTCAGCGGGCTCAAGGATCTGGAGGCCACCGTCGACGGCGTGACACACGGCGGCGCCGACGCCGTGCTCACCCAGAAAGGTGTCGCCGACCGCGTCCACGGCAATACCAACGGCAGCGGCTACATCGTCCACGCCAACGGCTCGACGACTATCGGCCCCGACGAGAACGACAAACGCCTCACCTGCAGCGTCGAGGAGGCGATCTGCGCCGGTGCTGACGCCGTCTCCTTCCACATCAACGTCGGCTCGGATCACGAACCTGACCAGATCGAGGAGCTCGCCGAGCTGACCGGCGAGGCCACACGGTTCGGCCTGCCTGTGCTGGCGATGGCGTACGCCCGCGGCCCCGGCGTCGATGGCGACGACCCGGAAGCGCTCGGCCATGCCGTCCGGCTCGCCGAGGAGCTGGGTGCCGATCTCGTCAAAACGGGGTACAGCGGCGATAGCGACAGTTTCGAACACGTCTGTGAGTCGACCAGCCTCCCGGTCGTTATCGCCGGCGGCTCGAAGGGCACCGACCGCGAAACTGTCGAGATGGTCCGTGGCGCGATGGACGCCGGCGCGGCGGGCGTCTCGATGGGCCGGTCGATCTTCCAGCACGACGACCCCGAGGCGATCACCCGTGCCGTCTCGGCTGTCGTCCACGACGACCACGATCCAGAGGACGCGCTGAGTGCGGCCGGGCTGACGCTAGAAGCCTGACCTCGGTGTCTGTGGCCGACGGCACTCCCACGAGGTGTCCGGTTTATTCTGGCCTGTGTACACCTATTTTAATGGGATGGTTGAATTTAAGTATTCTACGGCACACCCTCACACATAGCGATGGTTTACCGCTGGCGAGCCCGGAAATCCAACTTTACCGTGTGGTCAGCCAGCCGGTCCGAAACCGTCGAAAGGGCGAAGACACACGTCGCCAAACAGAACCGCGACCAGCTTGTCGAATCCGGCGTTCGACTTCAGTGGTCCTGTCCGTACTGTGAAGTAGCCAGTCAGAGTCATGATAAAACGAAGGGATTTGAGGATTTCAAAGATCATCTGTTTTCGCACAAAAAACCGCTGCTGGAATCTGGCGTCCACGTTGCCGATGACATCGATGGCACCGGCTCTGTTGCCGTCATGTCGAAGGTCCAGAGTCAGGGTGCTGACAACGCTCGTATCCACTTCCTTTCGCCGGGCAATATAGTCATCATCGTCACCACACATCCGGCCGACCGGATTCAACTTCTGAAAAACAAATTCAACGAGTGGCCCGAGTGGACCGTGGTTATGACGACGAAATCCGATCCGTTGAGCGGGCTCAGCGGGATTGAGCTGATGAATATTCCTGTCGAGGTGGTCGAACTTGACAAGAAGATGGGGCTTGGCAACCTGACCGAAACCGTTTCGCGGGTTATTCAAGAACAGGAACCCAAGGGTGGAAAGATCACCTTCGAGTTCGACGTGTTGACCGAGTTGATCACCAAGGGGCAACTCCAGCGGGTCTTCAAGTTCCTCCACCTGCTCAACGGCCGACTGAAGAAAGCGAACGTCCTCTCGCACTATTTCGTCGACCAAGAGCGGATGACATCAAGTATGAATGTCCTTGATCCCGTCTTTAACATGCAGATCAAGGCCGACGGCAAACTGTTTCTCAGGAAGTAACTATCCGGACTCCGTCTCGGTGGTGGCTGACTCCGTTTCCTCGGCTGCTGCCTCTCCTGTCGTATCCTCTGACCCTATCTTGTCGATCGCCGGTTCCGTCTCCGCCCGTTTCTGTCGGGTGTAGTCATCCGGCTCGCTAACGTGGATGTACTCCACGGTTCGTTCCAGGACCAGACCTCCCTCACCCTCGGTTATCTGGGTCAGGACGAACTCAGCACGTGTCCGTGTCCCCGACCCTTCGGGGTGATCCTCGATGAACTCTTCGAGCCGGTCTTCGATATCCCGGCCGCCGATCCGGGCGAGACTGGAGGCGGCGATCTGGGACGTCGTGAAGTCGTCGTCCGACAGCGCATCCAGCAGGTGGTCGACGACCTCCTCCCGGTTATCGCCGATCCGACCCAGTAGCCAGGCGGTGTTTCGACGGATCGTTGTCCTGTGCGTGTCGGTGAACAGCGTGACAAACGCGGGCACCACGTCCTCATTGAGTGCTTCGATTTCCTCGGCAACCTCCTCACGGATCGTGTGGCTCTCCTCGAAGGACGCCGACGAGATCAGCTCCATCAGCGACGAGGCCGCTGCCTGCCGGATCTCGGGATCCTCGTCGGTGACCCCGTCGGTGAGGGTATTGATCACGTCACTGGAGGGGAACGTCCCGAGCTGGTCGAGGGCGATCCGCCGGAGTTCGTCGTCTTCATCGCGTCTACCGGCTGGTCTGAGGCGATCGATGGCGCCCCGTGTGTTGATTTCGCCCAGCGTTTTGGCTGCCTCGTGGCGGATCGATGCGATGTCGCTATCGAGACAGTCCGCGACCTCCTCGACACACCGGGGGTTGCCGATCCGACCGAGCTCTTTTAGTGCGCGTTCGCGGACGCGTCTGTCCGTATCGGAACACGCCGACGAGAGCTTCGGGATCATCGACGGTGTCCCGACATCGCCGAGCCCCGCGACCGCCAGGAGGCGTAGTTCCACGGAGTCGCTTCCCAGCCACTCGACCAAGAGAAGTGGATGTGGGGAATCTGTCGGCGTCGGCTCTCTGTCGGCGGCGATCTTGGTGACGAGCGTATCGAGAATCGATTCGTCGATGTAGAGCAGAGCCTCGACGACCCGTGCCCGGACCCTGTCATCGGGCTCCTCGAGGACGGCGTTGATCAGCTTTTTCCGCAATTCGGTTGTGGCCGCTGTCTTGAGATCACTGGCGAACTCAGTGAGGATGCCGGCCGCACCGTACCGAACCGCGAGTGCCTCGTTGCTCGCCACGTAATCCGCGATCCGATCGAATCGCCCGTTGCTGGCGAGGGTGTAGAGAAAATCGGTCTCGCTGGACTGCGCATTATTACTCATTGATATTGGTGAGACTGACTAGCGAACGAACGTGTTGTTCAGTAAGTACGATTGTTACTGCCCTCTCTTAATACCTCTGCTAACATTGCGTCTACACGGGTAGAACCGTCTGTTTTTCGGCCAATTCTGGGATAATTAACTCATATCTTCAAGAATCTTTGATCCAAAACTGGTGATCTGAACGGGCCGTCTATTCGTGGCCGTCAATCTGCTCGATGGCCGAGGCCACCGGATCGGTGAGCCGCTGGACGAGGGTGTAGGGATCGGTCTGCCGGTCGGCGACAGCAGCGGCCAGCGCATCGAGTCCGCCGTTGGCCGCCAGCAACTGCTCGCTGATCGCACCGAGGTCCTGCTGGAGTAACCGCTGGAGTGTGGCCGCGGCACGTTGCTGCTGTCGGGCCTCGCCATCGCCCGACCGGTCGAGATACCGGTCGTGATCGGCGATTGCTGCGGTGAACTCGTCGATCCCGTCACCGGTCGTGGCGACTGTCTCCACGACCGGCGGTGTCCACTCCGCGTCGTCGCCCTCGCTCGCGCCGTCGGTGGTGCCCGCATCCCCCTGGCGTTCGCTGGCTCGGTCCCGGCCCGCGTCGCCATCGGTTTCCGTTGATGGGTTGCTCGCGTCGGGCGTGTGGTGGCCGGCGACGCCGCCGGTCGGTTGCTGGCCGTGGACCATCGCCTCCAGATCCGCGGCGGTCTGGGCCGCGCCGTCCATATCGGCCTTGTTGACGACGAAGATATCGCCGATCTCGAGGATCCCGGCTTTCAGTAGTTGCACGTCGTCGCCCGATCCGGGCTGGACGACGACGACGACGGTGTCGGCGGTCTCGACGATATCGACCTCGTTCTGTCCCGCGCCGACGGTCTCGATGATGATTCGATCCATGCCGAACGCGTCCAGCGCGGTGACCGCGTCGCTCGTTGCCATCGAGAGCCCGCCGAGCCGACCGCGTGCGCTCATCGACCGGATGAAGACGCCCTCGTCGCCAGCGGTCGATCCCATCCTGATCCGGTCGCCCAGTACGGAGCCGCCGGTGTACGGCGAGGAGGGGTCGACCGCGAGAATACCGAGCCGCTCACCTTGCTCTCGATAGTGATCGGTAAGCTCGTCGACGAGTGTCGATTTCCCTGCGCCCGGGCTCCCGGTGACCCCAAGTACGGGTGTCGTGCCGGTGTGGTCGTGCAGTGCGGCCAGCAGGTCGCGGGCGCCGTCGGCGCGGTTTTCGATCTTCGTCAGCACGCGGGCCAGCGCGCGCTGGTCGCCGTCGAGTACCTCCGAGAGCAGCGTCTCGTCCGCCGCCGACAGCGCGGCCTCTGGGTCCTCGGATCGCGTCGCCAATATCTCGTGAGGGATCGCTTCCTCGCCCTCGTCGCGCCCGGTGTCGTCGGTCATTCCGCCTCCGTGCCCGCATGCTCTCGGACGAAATCGACGGTCTCCGCCATCGGTGTGCCCGGCCCGAAGATCTCGGCGACGCCGAGCTCCTTGAGGTGTGATTCGTCCTCCTCGGGGATGATCCCGCCGACGAGAATCAGCGTGTCGTCGAGCGCGCCGTAGGATTCCAGCCCGTCGATGATCTTCGGGATCAGCGTGTTGTGGGCTCCCGACAGAATCGAGATACCGATCACGTCGACATCCTCCTGAACAGCCGCCTGCACGATCTCCTCGGGCGCGCGATGGAGTCCGGAGTAGACAACCTCGAAACCCGCGTCCCGGAACGCACGGGCGATGACCTGCGCGCCGCGGTCGTGGCCGTCGAGGCCGACCTTGGCGATCAGACACCGGATCGCCCGCTGTGTCGAGTCCGCGCTCATGGCTGGCAATTCGGGCGAGAACGGTTTGACTTTACCGGCCACAACTGCTATTACAATCAATTACAAACTATATTGTATGCCAGTCGATTTCAAAACATACGATCCCGACGATGACCGATCACTCCAGCTTACCGACGGATCGAATGCACACACGATTCTCGAATTCCTCGCCGACCATCCGGAACAGGGATTCACGCCGAAAGAGATCAGCGAGACAACCGACGTTCCCCGGGGCAGCGTCGGCACAACGCTTAGTCGGCTTCACGACCGCGGGCTCGTCCGACACAAGGAGCCCTACTGGGCGATTGGCGACGACGACCGCCTCGCCAGCTACGGCGCGATGGTCAACGGCCTCGCCGCTGCTGAAGACCGGTTCGGTGAGGAGGAGTTCGGCGACTGGCAGGAGACAGCTGTCGACCCTCGAACCATCGATAGCGAGGGCGACGATGGCTGATCGAACCGACGAGGCGTTCACCCGCGGCGATATCGTCTGGCACGATGGCCTGTTCAAGACGAGTGCCCGGCCGTGGTTCGTGCTCAGCAACGACGACCACCCGTTTCACGGCGAGGACTACCTCGTCGCCGGGATCACGACGACCGAGCGCGAGCAAGCAATCGAACTCACCGCTGAGTCGTGGGCAGTCGGCGGGCTCCCGGAAACGAGCTACGTGTCTCCATGGTTCCTGACGACGCTGAAACACACAGCTATCGAGCAGGGCGTCGGGACCGTTACCGATGAGGTGTGTGCGACCGCTCTCGACGCAGCCCGCGACTACCTCGCCTAATCAGACGTGTTCGTCTAGGAAGTCGACAACTGCCTGGTAGGCTTTGATCCGATTCTCTAGCTTGCTGAAGCCGTGGCCCTCGTCCTCGAAGATCAGTTTTCGTACCGGCACCCCCTGCGCACTTGCGGCCTCCACGATCTGTTCGGCCTCGCCAACGGGCACTCGCGGGTCGTTCTCGCCGTGCAGCACGAACAGCGGCGCGTCGATGGCGTCGATCCGGTTGATCGGCGAGATCGACTCCAGTAGCTCCCGGTCCTCTTCGAGCGAACCGTACTCGGCCTCACGGAGTTCGCGCCGCCACTCGCCGGTGTTTTCGAGGAACGTGACGAAATCCGCGATGCCGACGATATCGATCCCGGCCGCCCACAGATCGGGATACTCCGTCATTGCTGCCAGCACCATGAACCCGCCGTAGGAGCCGCCCATGGCGACGATTCGGTCGGTGTCGACAGCGGGGTGATCGGCCAGCCAGTCGACGGCCGCCTCGATATCGGCGACGGAATCCATCCGTTTTTCGACATCGTCGAGGCTGGCGTACGCCTTCCCGTAGCCCGCCGAACCGCGGACGTTCGGCTCGAAGACGGCGTAGCCGTTGGCCAGCAGATACTGCTTGACGCCGCTAAAGGAGGGCCGTCGCTGGGATTCGGGGCCGCCGTGGATGTCGACGATGACGGGCGTCTCGCCGGCTGCGCTGTCGTCGGGCACCGAGAAAAACGCCGGAATCGAACGGTCGTCGAAGGTTGGATACGAGATTGATTCAGGCGCGACAAAGCTCTCTCGCGGGATGCCGGCGGTGCCCGCGCAGGTCCACTGTTCGCTCTCGCCGCTCCGCAGATCGATAACGTGGATATTGCTATTGCGCGTTCGGCTGGTGACCGTGAGCGCGATCCGCTCGCCGTCAGGTCCGAAGTCGATTCCGCCGGCGACGCCGTCCGGGAGGTCGGGCTCGGGGAAGGGGTCGATCCGGTCCGGCCCGACGAGTTCGCCCGCCGTCAACTCGGTGTAGCCGTCGACGTTGCGGCGATAGACGAGTCGGCGGCTGTCCACATCCAGCGTGAGCCCGCTGACGTTCCAGTCGTCGTCAGTGTGGTGGTCTCTGTCTTCGGTTTCGACGACGGTGAACTCGCCGGTGTCGACGTGGAGCCGTTCGAGCCGGAGCGTGTCGGTCTCGCGGTCGGTCACCAGATAGATACTCTCACCATCGGGACCCCAGCTCGCACTCCGATAGCGCACGTCGCCATCGTGTGGTGTCAGGTGGGTTCGCTCGCCGGTGTCGATATCCAGCACCGAAAGATCCTGATCGAAACCAGAGTACGAGCGGACGACGAGCAGCCGGTCGTCATCGGGACTCCACCCGCCGAGGCTGAGCCAGCCGTCGCCCTCGGCGACGAGTTCGGCGTCGTCGCCGGTGGCGGTGCGTGACTGGGTGTACACGTCGAACACACTCTCGTCGCGGCGATTCGACGTGAAGGCGAAGCGGTCGCCGTCGTGGCTCCAGCCACCCCAGCGGTGCTTTGCCTCAGGATGCTGGGTGAGGTCGGTGATCGTGCCGTCGTCGAAATCGAGACGGTGCAGTTGAACGCGTTCGTTGCCGCCGACATCCTTGCCGAAAATCAGTTCGTCGCGTTCGGGCGACATCGAGGCACTGATCACCCGTTCGTCGTAGAACGTGTGCTGGGTCGGCCACGCGCCCGGTTTCGTGAGGCTCCACAGCTGTGGCGTGCCCGTGGCGTTGAACCGAAAACAGAGGCGGTCGCCATCGGGGCCGAAGCTCGCGCCGACTGCGGTGCGGATGTTGAGATACCGTTCGATATCGTGCATACCGATGGCTCGGCCGCCGCCTGCAAACCGTTTCGGGTGCCAGGCTCGTTACCGGACTGCGGCCGCGGCCTCGCCCATGATCTCGATGGCCTCGCGCAGCGTCTCCTCGTCGGTCGCATACGAGATGCGGGCGAGCCCGTCGCCCGCCTCGCCGAAGGCCTCGCCGGGGACGACGATCACACCGCGGTCGAGACACTCGTCGACGAAACCCGCTGGGACGCGCGGCATGGCGTAGAACGCGCCGCGTGGTGTCGGACACTCGATGCCGTGCTCGGTGAGCCCGTCGAGCAGGATGTCGCGGCGACGCTGGAACGACTCGGTCATCTCGTCGACCACGTCCTGTGGCCCATCGAGAGCGGCTTCGGCGGCGAACTGTGCGGGCGCGCTCGCACAGGCCTGCGTGTACTGGTGGACCCGCAACATGCGCTCGATTCGGTTGGTGCTCGCTGTCACCCAGCCGAGTCGCCAGCCCGTCATCGAGAACAGCTTCGAGGCGGAGTTGACGACGACGATGTTGTCGCTCTCGGCGTACTCCGCTGGCGAGTGGTGCTCGCCCTCGAAGATGGTGTACTCGTAGACCTCGTCGGACACACAGACCACGTCGTGCTCGTCGGCGATCCGGGCAAACTCGCGGATATCCTCCTCGCTGGCGACCGCGCCGGTCGGGTTCGCCGGCGAGTTGATAACGAATGCCGCGGTGTCGTCGGTGATGGCATCCTCGACAGCGGCGGGATCGAGGGTGAGGTCGTCGCGCAGGCCAACCGGGACGGGTTCACCGTCGACGAGTTTGGTGATCGCCTCGTAGGAGACGAAGCCGGGATCGGGGATGATGACCTCCTGGCCTGCGTCGACGTGGGCCGCGAGTGCGAGATGGAGGGCCTCGCTGCCGCCGGAGGTGGCGATCACGTCGCCGGGATCGATATCGAGGCCCTGATCGCGCTGGTATTTTGCGGTGATGGCTTCCCGGAGCTCGATTCGACCCTTGTTTTCGGTGTAGCCGTCGGCCTCGCCCGCCTCGATGGCGTCGACGGCTGCCTGACGTGCGTGTTCGGGTGTCGGGAAATCCGGCTGGCCGAGGCCGAGATTGATCGCGTCCTCGCCCGCTGCCTCGAAGACCTCGCGGATGCCACTGATCGAGATTCGCTCGACGCGGTCGGCGAATGTGGTCATACACATACTGGGTGCCACAGTGGTGATAGCTCTTCTCACTCCGGGTCGTGGTATCGACACCTGCCGGCGAGTCTACATCGAAACGCTCAGGCGGGGCTCACCGCTAGATCGCGTATGGACCGAACTGGCCTCCGGTATCTGGCCGGCGCGCTGGCGGTGGCCATCGCCGCGATTCATATCGGAAGCGATGTCGGGTTTCGAAAGCTGGTCCTCTACGCACAGGTGGGGCAGTTTCCCGACCCCAGACCGTTTCTCTTCGTCGGCTCGGGGATGGCGATCTTTTTCGGTATCGCTCGCGTGCTTGACGACCACGACCCCACCCCGGTCTATCTCGCCGGGATCGCGCTGATGCTCGCGTACCTCATCGGATACCCGCTGTGGCATACCGGGCTGGCGCACGGCGCCTTCTGGCCGTGGGGACCAGAGCCGATCACTCACGATGAAGCGGCGTGGCGGGTCGTTGTCGCCCATCTCGCAAACAACCCGCTCGCGGCGATCTCGAAGCTTCTCGAACTCGCGCTGCTCGCCCTCTTGACGGTGCTATACCGCACGGAGGCGGACGCTCCGGCCGCAAACGCGGCCGGCGACTACCCCGGTGAGTAAGCTTAAGCCCATCCTCGTCTTCAGCCAGACCGTGAGTCGGTTACAGGCACTCATCGACGGTATCTATCGCAACGAGACAGATTTGCTGGAGGATCTTGCGGTCTCGTTACTATTGTTTGTCGGTATCTCAGTCGTCTGGGAACAGTATGCACCGGCCGCGTGGCCACAGCTGATTTATTACGTTGCACTGGCGATTGCGCTCTTTGGGTATTTCCAGTATGCCAGCCCAGCAGACACAGGTGATGACGAGGCGTAAGTTCCTCCAAACAACACCCCCGGTAGACGCTAGCAGACCGGTTTCGGGTTGACGCCCATCGCCTCCAAGGATTCGGTGTACTCCTCGTAGGCGGCCTGAATCGCCTCGCTTGCGGCCTCGTGGGCGCGGTCGCGGTCGTCGTCGGTTGCACAGACAGCGTTGACAAGGTTGACCGCCGCGTCGATCTGTGTATCGACATCGTCGCCGAGTCCGCGGAACACGCTGGCCGTCTGTGGGTCGGCCTCGCCGGTGAAGTAGCCGGTGTACTGCTCCTTTGACTTCTTGGCGACGAGAGACCGACCGACGAGCCCACCGGCCCGTTCGACCGTCTCCTCGAACTCACGCAGCACCGACTGGATGGCTGGCACGTCGCTGTCGGCTGCCCGGGGCGGGTCGTCGAGCTCGTCGGCGACCGTCTCGAAGTGGGCGGCCTCCTCGTCGGCGACAGTGGCGAAAAGATCAGCCGCATCGTCGTCGGCCTCGTCGTCGCTCCACGCCTCGAACGTCTGGCTGGCCGCGTCCTCGGCGACGGCCGCGGCTCGCAGGACGTGCTCGGGGTCGAGATTACCCTCGGTTTCTGCATACAGTAGTTTCGAGGAGCCAAGCCGCGAGAGGGCGGTCTGGTTGGCCTCACTGACGCTGTCGACGAAGTCGCTGGCTGTCATGGCTTGCTGTAGACAACGAGGGGTCTTGAGTCCTGTCGGTCGGCGGTCGACCTGTTCATCAGATTGCTGTCGCTGACGACGGTTGAAAAATAAAAATTCGAGTGCTACGGTCAGTCGTCCGGGTCGCCTGTTTTTGCGGATCGGCTGCGCCTCCCCGCTTCGCTTGCTCGCGGGCGATGCCCGCTCGCACAGTCCGAGACTCCTCTCGTTAGTTCGAGTCTCGCGTCAGTCGTCAGCCTCGCCCGTCTCGATCGGTGCGCCCACGAGGTTGCCCCACTCGGTCCAGGAACCATCGTAGTTGATGGTGTCCTCGTAGCCGAGCAGTTCGTGCAGCGCGAACCAGGCGACCGACGACCGCTCGCCGATGCGGCAGTAGGCGACGGTGGTGCCATCGCCGTCGATGCCCTTCTCGGCGTAGAGCTCCTCGATCTCGTCGGCGTCTTTGAACGTCCCGTCGTCGTTGGTGACGGCTGCCCACGAGATGTTCTGGGCACCGGGGATGTGGCCGCCGCGCTGGGCGGTCTCCTGCAGGCCGGTCGGCGCGAGGATCTCGCCGGTGAACTCCTCTGGGGAGCGCACGTCGACGAGCGGCAGATCGCGGTCGATGGCGTTCTCGACATCGTCCCGGTAGGCGCGGATGGACTCCCGCGGGCCGGAGGCGGTGTAGTCAACCGCGGAAAACGAGGGTTCCTCGTCGGTCGTCGTGTAGTCGTTTTCGATCCAGTACTCGCGGCCGCCGTCCAGCAGTTTCACGTCGTCGTGGCCGTAGTATTTGAACTGCCAGTAGGTGTAGGCCGCAAACCAGTTGGCG
>KI543219.1:10047-13635 GCA_000496215.1 uncultured archaeon A07HN63 | reverse complement strand
ATCGACCACTACCAACACTTCGACGAGATCACTGATTCACCGAGCGTTGGGCCGAGGAGTCGGGGTATCAACCTCGTGTACGCCCGCAACGAGGACGTGGGCAGTTACGTCGACGAGAACGGTCTCGAACCCGGCGACGATATCCCAGTGTCGGAACTTTCCAAGCACAACCAGCACCACATCCGTGAGATCCTCGAATACGAAGAGGATACGTTCCCGTTCCTACTGGACACCTACGTCGGCAACCACCTGCTGAAGACGGTCGCGCTCAACGACGCGCTGGAAGCACACGATATCGACGGCGTCATCTCCGGCGTTCGCTGGGACGAACAGGAGGCTCGGGCCGACGAGACGTTCTTCAGCGAGCGACACGACCCTGACATCTACCCGCCGCACGACCGCGTCCAGCCGATCCTCCAGTTCGACGAGGGCGACGTCTGGGACGTGTTTTGGAACTACGTTGTGCCGGACACCGTCGAGGCCTTCCCTGAGGACGGTTACGTGCCGGATTCGGCCGAGGATCTTCCCGACGGCGTCGAGCAGGACGACGTGCCGATCTCACCAAAGTACTTCGCCGGGTTCCGCAGTCTCGGTAGCGAGGTCAGTACCGAGAAAACGACCGACGAGCCCGCGTGGCTGCAGGATCTCGACAACACGACCGAGCGCGCCGGTCGCGCCCAAGACAAGGAAGACCTGATGGAGCGACTGCGCGATCTCGGCTACATGTAAACGGTCGTTGCAGGCGCGGTAGCGGTCAAACTGGTCAGCAGCACAATCCTTTTTTCTCGGCTCGGCGATTATAATAAAATGGTTGATTCCGAGTCGACACAGACTGACAAACTCTATATTGATGGGACATGGGAGGAGGGAAATGATACGATTGTTGTCTCGGATCTCGCAACCGATGGCACAGCCGGCCGGATCGCGGCGGCCTCACAACAACAGGCCGACGACGCGCTCGCGGCGGCCGCCGAAGCCCAGCCGATGATGGCAGAGACGACCGCTGTCGAACGCGCACAATGGCTTGAGGCGATCGCCGACGCTGTCGAGGCCCGGGCCGAGGAGTTCACCGACACGATCGTTCGAGAGGCCGGCAAGCCGATCTCGTCGGCTCGCGGCGCGCCAACGGCCGCCGCCGAACGGTTTCGGTTGGCGGCCGCCGAGGCCCGCGATTTGGCGACAAACTACGGCGAGTACCGGGAGGGGGCGACCGCCGGCCACGAGGAGTGGACAGCCATCGTCAAACCCGAGCCGATGGGGACGGTGCTATGTATCTCCCCGTACAACTATCCGCTCCAGACGACTGTCCTGCAGGTTGCCCCGGCCCTTGCGGCGGGCAACAGCGTAATCCTCAAACCCTCCTCAAAGACCCCGTTGACCGCGGCGATACTGACCGATGTGATCGCCTCGACAGTTGCGTTGCCCGATGGCGCGCTCAACTTCGTGCCCGGCCGTAGCCGCGAGATCGGCGACACGCTGGCCGGTGACGATCGCGTCGATACCATCGCGATGACCGGCTCCTCAGGTGCTGGCCAACACGTCGCTCGTGAGTCCGGCATGGTCAATCTCGTGATGGAACTCGGCGGCAACGCCCCGGCGATCGTGTTCCCGGATGCGACCCTCGCCGATGCCGCGGGCTCCTGTGCGGCCGGTTCGTTCAAGTTCGGCGGCCAGCGGTGTTCTGCGGTCTCCCGAGTGTTGGCCCACGAGTCGATCCACGACGAGATGATCGAACAGCTACGGACGACGATGGATTCGTGGGTCGTTGGCGACCTCTTCGAGGAAGATACCGACTTCGGACCACTCATCGACGTTGACCAAGCAAAAATAGTCGAGGAGCTCGTTGACGACGCGGTCGATGCCGGTGCGGAGCTGATCGCCGGCGGTGACCGCGACGGCGCGTTCTACGAGCCGACGTTGCTGGCGAACGTGCCCCACGATGCCCGGATCATCCACGAGGAGCAGTTCGGCCCTGTCGCCGCGGTCACCAGCTTCGCGGACGAAACCGAGGCGATCGAACTCGCCAACGCCGGGAATCTCGCGCTGGATGCCTCGGTGTTTACCACCGACCACGACCGGGCGATGCGGGTCGCCGAGGCCGTCGACGCCGGTGGGGTGCGGATTAACGGCGCGCCCTCCCATGGCCTCGGTGACATTCCCTTCGGCGGCAACGACGGCTCCGGAATCAACCGCGAGGGGATTCACGCCACCATCGAGCAGATGCTCCGCAAGAAATCGATTATCCTGTAGCCGACCAAAGCCGGTATTACGCTCCCGCTTTTGTGGTGTGGTATGACAGACAACTGGGTGAGCCTCTTTTCTGGCGGCAAGGATTCCTCATGGGCACTCTATCAGGCGCTCAACGCCGGCCACAACGTGAGCCGACTGCTGACGGTCCATCCTTCCGAGGACTCCTATATGTACCACGTCCCCGAGACACAACTTGCCAAGGTTGCCGCCGAGAGCATCGGGATCGAACTGATTGAGGTTGACCCCGGGGATCTCGACGCCAGCGAGGCGACTGACTCGGCCACACAGGGTGATGCCGAACTCGAACCGCTGGAAGAAGCCCTGACCGACCTCGCCGACGAGATCGATCTTACGGGCGTCACCGCCGGAGCCATCGAAAGCGAGTTCCAAACCAACCGGATCGAGGAGATGTGTGATCGCCTCGGCATTGACCTCTTTGCGCCACTGTGGCAGCGCGATCCGGAGCAACTGGCCGCCGAGATGCTGGAGGCCGGCTTCGAGATCACGATCCTCCAAGTCGCGGCCTACGGGCTGGATGAGTCGTGGCTCGGCCGGACGCTCGACGCCGACGCTATCGACGAGTTGCGCGCACTTAACGACGAGTACGGCGTTCACCTGCTCGGCGAGGGCGGCGAGTTCGAGACATTTGTTACAAACGGCCCGCATATGGATCACCCCATAGAGCTCGACTACGATACCGAGTGGCACGGTGACAGCGGTCGGGTGCAGGTAACTGACGCCAGACTGCGCTGACAGATGCGTTTTTGTCATCACAGCACCCACAGCTGATATGAGCGATTCGACGCGCCGAGAGCGAGTTACCGACCGACTCATCGAAACGCAGGCAACCGCCAGCGAACTCGCTGACGAGCTTGCAACACCGGTCTCGACGATCTACACCGACATTCAGCATGTCGCTCGATCGACGCAGTATGCGGACGACACTGAGTTCCTCGTCGCACCACCGGAGTGTATCAACTGTGGGTTCAGCGGCTACGACGACCCGATCAACTATCCCTCACGGTGTCCGGAGTGTCGCAGCGAAAATATCGAGGAAGCGGTCTTCAAGATCGACGCAGAGTAACGGAACGCGATCGGTGGACGCCGGTGCCGCCGCTCAGGCTGTTGCTTCGATCCCGAGTTCAGTCAAGAGCGTCTCGGCGGCCGCCCCAGAGGAGCCCGGCCCCCGAGCGGTGATCAGGTCGCCGTCAACGGTGACGCTGGTGTCGGCATCAAGCTCTGCGTCCCAGTTCGCGCCGGCGGCGATAACCGCGTCTTCGACCAGATAGGGGAGCTTCCGACCATCATCCATCAGGTCATGGTTGTCGACGATGCCGT
>KI543219.1:0-4067 GCA_000496215.1 uncultured archaeon A07HN63 | reverse complement strand
TATCGACGATCATATCGACGTGTTCGCCGACTCGTTGACTGTGTTGTCGTCGCCAACAGTCTCGGGGTAGGCCGCGCCGACAGCGAGATGCACCGTCTCGCCCATCTTCTCGTCGAACAGCATATTATAGGTGAACTGATCGATCGCGCGGTTCATCCCGATACCGAGTTCGCCGAGCCGGTTCGCACCGTCGTCGGTGGTGAGAATTTCGGTCAGTAGCTCCTCGTTGCGACCCGCGCTGTGGGCGACAACCTCGCCGGCCTCAAACGTGAGTCGCACATCGCGGATCTCCCGGCCCTGTCGGTACAGCGGCATATCAAAGTGGATCTCGCCGTTAACGCTGTCGACGACGGGGGCGGTGAAGACCTCGCCGCCGGGAAGGTTCTTTTCGCCGTAATCGTTGAGCGCGTGGTTGCCCGCGACCGAGAGCGTCAGGTCGGTCTCATCGCCGGCGACAATGCGAACCTCGTTGGCGTCCTCAAGACGGTCGGCCATCTGGGCCTGAAACTCGCGTTGGCCGTCCCAGTCGAGGCCCACAGCATCCCAGACAAAATCCTGGTAGGCCTCGGTGCTCATCCCGGCGAGTTGGGCGTGACCGCTGGTCGGGTACTGCGTGAGACACCAGCGCTTCGCAAGGCGTTCCTCCTGAACTGGCTTGTAGGCGCGTTTGAACGCCGCGTTGTTTGCGGGCGGCACGTCGCTGGTCTCGGTGACGTTCGCGCCGCCGCGGGCGATAATAAATGCGTCCGTCTCCTCGTAGAACGCTAACTGGTGGTCGGGGGTTTCGTACTCCTCGCCGGCCGCTCGGAGGTAGGCACGAGAGGCGCGATCGGAGTGGGTGAGCCAGACGGGGATCGCACCGATATCACCACACTGCTCGTAGAGGGCGACAGCGAGATCCTCGGCCTCAGATGGGAGTTGGATGACAACACGGTCGCCGGCCTGCAGGTCGACCGCGTGGTCAACGATGGTGGCGGCGTGCTCGCGGATGCGTGGGTCCATACAGAGATGTGGGTCGCCGGGTGGAAAAGCGTCATCGGTCAGTGAGTCGACGGCAACGATATGGGTTAACGAGTCGATAGCGACAACGTGAGCGGCGGATACACAAGAATCAGTACTGTAGTCTCCGTTAAAATCCAAATACACTGATATGAGTTGGGTTCTGAGTACAGAGCGTAGAGGATCTATACAGCACACACAAATGCACTAAGAAACTCCATAGAAAGAGTAGTATCACTCTTGACACATAGTGATAGGGACGCATACACGAGCCGTGAGAGCCCTCATAGTACCGACCGGGAGGTTAGGCTACGCTGCGCGTTTCAGCATTTGCGGAGTCATAACGAGTGCCATGACGGCAAGGCCGAGTGCGAACAGACGCGCGATTCCAGTAAAGAAGGTGACCCCGACCACCGCGACCATCGCTGCCTGTGTAAGTGCAATGCCGTAGCGGACTACCGGTTGTCCAAGTATAGAGGACATCAGTGTGAATTGCAATCGATCAGGTATTAATACATGCTGCGTGTCTCTCGCAATGAAATTCATGCGATATACCCTCCCATCACTCTCCGACGAATTCGCCGTTTTTAATGAGTTTGTCGCGTCAGTAGGAAAATAAAATCCGTCTGTGAATTCATCATATATGTGCTGCCGGTATGGTGAGATTGTCTACATATCGACGACTGATTCTACCCGCCAGTTTGTAGCTGCTGTCGGGGAAACGCACAGACAGGGAAGCCGAGACGACAGGTCGAGTTGTAGACCTACTAGATAGCTAACCGGTCGCCCGCTCGTTGTCAGCCGTCGTCGGAATGCTTTTAGCGAATCGTAGGCCAACACAGGCGTAATGAGTGATCTCGAAGCGGAGTACCGTCTCGATTATTTTGCGGCCGAAGATTTCGCCAGAAAGGAGTGTCCCTCCTGTGGAGCGCACTTCTGGACACGCGACCACGATCGAGAGCTCTGTGGGGAGCCACCGTGTGAGGACTACCGGTTTCTCGGCGAGGAAAGCTTCGCGGAGCCACACAGCCTCGAAGAGATGCGAGAGGCCTTCCTCTCATATTTCGAGGACAACGACCACGAACGTATCGCACCCTACCCGGTCGCCGCCAACCGCTGGCGGGACGACGTGTTGTTGACACAGGCGTCGATCTACGACTTCCAGCCGCTTGTCACCAGCGGGCAGACGCCGCCGCCCGCCAACCCGCTCTGCATCAGCCAACCCTGTATCCGGATGCAGGATATCGACAACGTCGGCAAGACGGGCCGGCACACGATGGCCTTCGAGATGATGGGCCACCACGCGTTCAACGTCCGCGAAGACGCCGAGGAGGAGTACGCCTACGAGGGGGAAGTCTACTGGAAGACGAAACCGTCGAGTTCTGTGACGGCCTGTTTGAGTCCCTCGGTGCGGATCTCGACGAGATTACCTACATCGAAGATCCATGGGTCGGCGGCGGCAACGCCGGCCCCGCGATCGAGGTCATCTACAAGGGTGCGGAGTTGGCGACGCTCGTCTTCATGTGTATGGAGCAAGATCCCAACGGCGACTACGAGATGAAGGACGGCAACACCTACTCGTTCATGGACACCTACGTCGTCGACACCGGCTACGGGCTCGAACGCTGGACGTGGATGAGTCAGGGAACGCCAACCGTCTACGAGGCGGTCTACCCCGAGATGATCGCGGAGCTCAAGGAGCACGCCGGGATCGACCACACCGACGAGGAAAACGAACTGATCGGCCGTACCGCCAGACTCGCCGGCCGGATGGATATCGACGAAGCTGAGGATATGGCAACCGCCCGCCGAGAGATCGCCGACCGACTCGATGTCGATGTTGATCGGCTCACCGCGCTGATGGAGCCACTGGAGGATATCTACGCGATCGCCGACCATTGCCGCGCCCTCGCGTACATGTTCGGCGACGAGATCGTCCCCTCGAATGTCGGTACCGGCTACCTTGCGCGGATGGTGTTGCGACGCACCAAACGCCTCGTCGACAACGTTGGGATCGATGCCCCGCTCGACGAACTGGTCGACATGCAGGCCGAGCGGCTGGGTTACGAAAATCGGGATACGATTCGTGAGATTGTCCGCACCGAGGAGGCCAAATACCGCGAGACATTGGAGCGCGGCGGTCGCAAGGTCGAACAGCTTGCCGCCGAGTACGCCGACAGCGACGAGCCGATCCCGACCGAGCAGCTGCTTGAACTGTACGATTCCCACGGGATTCAGCCGGATATGGTCGCCGAGATCGCTGCCGACACCGACGCGACCGTTGAGGTACCTGACGACTTCTACTCGCTTGTGGCCGCCCGCCACGACGACGCCGGCAATGACGGCGGCAGCGAGGCCGACCGCGATGAGCGGTTTGCCGACCTCCCCGAGACGGAGAAACTCTACTACGACAACCAGGATCGAACCGAGTTTGAGGCCGTCGTTATCGACGTGTTTGAGGCCGACAACGGGTACGATGTTGTCCTTGATCAGACCATGTTCTACCCCGAGGGCGGTGGCCAGCCCGCCGACCACGGCACGCTGTCGAGCGATGAGACGGTCGCAGAAGTTACCGATGTTCAGCTCGTCGACGACGTAGTGTTGCATCGCACCGACAGCGACCCGGGAAAAGGCGAGTTCGTTCGTGGCCAGATCGGACGCCGACCGCCGCCGACAGCTCATGGCACATCACACCGCGACTCATATCATCGGTCACGCACCCGGCAGGTCGTTGGTGACCACATCCGGCAGGCCGGTGCACAGAAGCGCACCGATTCCGCCCGCCTCGATGTGCGACACTACAATCGGCTGAGCCGCGAGGAGATCAGAGAGATCGAGCGCGTTGCCAACGAGTTGGTTCGCGAGAACCACTCAGTTAGCCAAGAGTGGCCTCACCGCAACGACGCCGAAGCGGAGTACGGCTTTGATCTGTATCAAGGTGGGATTCCGCCGGGAACCAACATCCGGCTGATCCACATCGGCGACGACACCCAGGCCTGCGGCGGCACCCACGTCAGTCGCACCGGCGAAGTTGGAGCGATCAAGATTCGCTCGACAGAGCCGGTACA
>KI543218.1:148835-150569 GCA_000496215.1 uncultured archaeon A07HN63 | reverse complement strand
GGATAGCTACAGCGGTGAAGACTCGTAGTAATCGCTATCAGTCGAGATAGCCGAGTTCGCGCAGCGAGTCGAGCGTCTCGTCGTCGACATCCAGCTGTTCCAGCGCGGCCTGTCCCTCGCGGTACTGTTCTTCCAGCCCGATAAGCGACTGGCGTGCGGTCCGGAGTTTGAACGCGAGATCGTCGTCGTCAACGTCCTCCTGCACGCTTTCGAGCATCGAGTCGATGTAGTTGAACAGTTCGTCTTCCATATTTACTAGTTGGCGGGTGTGACTCTTATACTCGTCGTGTACGACCGGAGCAACGCTTACACCGGTACCGCCCGTGGTTACGCCATCGGCTGTCACCCAGTCGCGGAGGCCACATGTACGACACACCCGAGCGCGGAAGCACCGGCATCGGCGGACTCCTGATCCTGCTCGCGCTGATCATCATCGCCATGATCGCCGCCGGTACCGTCCTCTACATGGCCGACCAGCTCAGAGGCCAGACCGACGAACTGCCATACATCTCGCTGCTCGTCGTCGGGCCAGGATGGCAACTGCTCAGGGCGCGGTGGCACGGCTCGCAGTAATTTCTAAGTGCGAGAATCGCCTACTATCGATGGGGTGTATCGATGTATGGTGAGTAACAACGCAACTCTGGACAGACTGAGCGTATCGCTTTCCAGATTCGATCTGTTGCTCGCAGCGGTCCCGCTGCCGCTGGCGGTTGGGCTCGCCGCGACGGCCATCATCGGACTCCCCGAACCGGTCGGCATCATCGGCGGTGCTTTGCCGAGCGTCGCACTCGTCGTCTACGGCATCGCGCTCCTGAGTCGGCGGCAGCCGCCGACCGCCGGCAGCGGGCGGTCGGGCGCCGCGGGGAGCCACGGCTGAGCCGTCACGCCGGCCGGTCGTTGTGTGAGAACAATCCACGCGACCTCACATATTTTTACCAGCCGCGATAGCAGATAGCGTATGGATCAGATTGCCTTCGGCACTGACGGCTGGCGTGCAACGCTGGACACCTTCACCGACCGCCGCGTGCGGATCGTCGGCGAAGCAGTCGCCCAGTATCTCGACGACGAGGGGTACACCGACCCGGTGATCGTCGGCTACGACGCCCGCGAAACGTCGCCCGGATTTGCCGAAAGCCTCGCCGAGATTCTCGCAGGCCACGGCTACGACGTGTTGCTGCCCGAGCGGGACTGCCCGACGCCCACGGTCGCCTACGCCATCGTCAACCGCGGGCTGTCGTGCGCGCTGATGGTCACCGCCTCGCACAACCCGCCGGAGTACAACGGCGTCAAGTTCATCCCCGAGGACGGCGCGCCCGCGCTGCCCGAACGCACCGAGAAGATCGTCGACAACCTCGCCGAACCCGACCTCCTGCCCGAGGAGGAACACGGCGAGATCACCGAGATCGACCCCGTCGCTGATCACGCCGACCACGCGACCGATCTCGTCGGCGCGGACCTCTCCGATCTGACCATCGTCTACGACGCCCTCCACGGCAGCGGCCGCGGCGTCACCGACGCCCTGCTCGAATCGGCGGGCGCGGAGGTCATCACCCGCCGCTGTACGCAGGACCCCGATTTCGGCGGCGGCGAACCCGAACCCAGCCCGGAAAATCTCGAACCGCTGGCCGAGGCCGTCGCAGAACACGACGCCGACCTCGGGATCGCCAACGACGGCGACGCCGACCGGATCGCCATCACGACACCCGGCCGCGGCTATCTCGACGAGAACCTGTT
>KI543218.1:147081-148815 GCA_000496215.1 uncultured archaeon A07HN63 | reverse complement strand
GCGGCCGACTCGCTGTTCTCGCTGGACTATCTCAAGGATATGAACAAGGCGATCCCGAACGCGACGGAGGTCACCGCGGAACTCGGCGAGGAGTTCCCCGTCAAACTCCACTACGAGTTCGCCGAGGGGCTCGGACAGGTCACCTACATGCTCGCGCCGCGCATCCAGAGCGAGTAAGCGTCTATACCGCGGGTTTACAGTTTCGTTCTTTTCATCGGTCCACACCAGAGCTTCGAGTGCGTCGGAATCGTCGAGACGGGGTGGAGGCAGGCAGACGACAGCGGTGGCGCACGCCGGACGGCGTAATCAGGATCAACACGATGCGACAGGCCGTCGGCATCGGGGAACTCTCCACGGACAGCGAGCGATGATACGAAATCCCGATCCCGTTCGACGATGACAGCAGGATGGCGGCGTCTTCCAGACTGACCGAAGTACGGAGAATCGCAAATGACGGGAGTAGGTGGCCGCAGTATGATCGTGAGGTTGGCAAAAGAGGCGGAAGGGCGGAAACCCGCGCCAGCACGGATGGGTCGTAACCAGGCAGTTGGCTGTGCGTCCGTGGAGGTGGTGGAACTGGCCGTCTGCGATGACCAGCCATATAGACAACTCGATACCCGCAGTAAGTGTTTTCTGTTTTATACGAACTGTGAGAACAGCCCACAGCCATACTGCTATATAGACTGTGTAAAATGGGATGTATCAAATCGATAGTTCGATACGAACAGCCGCTAGCTCGCGTCGAATCTGCATCTGTATCACTACATAGTTGTCTGTTATCTCTATACCGATCATAGTTACAATCTTACTGTCGAACTATAGACACAAAAACAACGATGAATGCTCAGGCCGAACTGACAGCCGGAACGGCAGACACACCTGTCGAGCAGGTTTACGCATCGAGAGTACAGCTTCCCGAATCGCCGCCAGCGGGCACATACATCGTCGTTGACGTGGCTCACTTCTCGACGACGGTTGTCGAACTGTTCGAGCGCGGTGCAGAGTACATCCACATCACTGAACAGCGTGGCGACGAGCATCGCTTCAAGCAGGCACATCCGGACGCAAAGATCGGCGGCGGCAAAACGCCAGCATACGAGCCAGCGGAAGGGTATGATTTCTTCAATTCGCCAAGCTACGTCCAGTCGGTAGATGTCGACGGTCGTCCGACAGCGATGACCTCCACCAACGGCGGCGCGGCCGTCACGGAGTTGCGACGCCGTGGCGGTGAGGATGTCACCGTTCTTGTCGGTGGGCTTCGCAACGCCGCGGCGGTGTCGGCACACGTCGCAGAGACCCCTGAGCCGACCTATCTCGTGGCAGCAGGCTCGAAGGGGAAGCCCTCACCCGAGGACACAGTCGGTGCAGCCGTCATCGGGCAATACATCAACGGCGAGCCACCGTCACACAACGAGCGACGCGTCTACCGAAACATCGCGTACTACGGGAAAGCACCAAAGTACGACCAGCAGGAAGACCACCGATTGAACGATCTGGTTCAGTATGATCTGCAGTTCAACGAGAGCAGTGTGGTTCCGAAACTTGAAGGAAAAAACCTCTACAATATGTCGGCCTGAGATATTTGATGCATAGCAGTGAAATGAAGCAATCTACAGAAATACAGCTACCACTACGACAAATAGTAGTGAGACAGTGACAAACGTTACGTCCCGGGGAAGAACTTCAAGATCACCTAACCGCAGCTTACGACTATCTTCATCGCCAAGCGAGTGT
>KI543218.1:138079-143275 GCA_000496215.1 uncultured archaeon A07HN63 | reverse complement strand
AATCGCGCGCGAGCACGGCGCGCGTGTCATCGAACAGGAACCACAGGGGTACGGCGTCGCGGTCAGCGCGGCGTTGCGGGCGGCCGACCGGCCGGTCGTCGTCACGACCGACTGCGACGACACCTATCCGATGGAACAGCTCCCCGAATTCCTCGCCGAGATCAACGACGGCGCGGATGTCGTCAGCGGCGACCGGCTCTACCACGGCGCGGCGGCGATGCCGGGGTTCAACCGCTTCGGCAACCACGCCTTCGCCGCGGTCGCCAGCGTCCTGATGGGCGAGCGCGTCCACGACACGACCACTGGGATGCGCGCCTACCGCAAGGAGGTCATCGAGTCGATCGAGTGGACCGAAAACACCGGGCTCTCGGCGGAACTCCTCATTCGGCCGCTGATGCGCGGCTACGAGGTTCGTGAGGCACCGATCAGCTACGCCGAGCGCGCCGGCGAGACGAAACTCGACCCGATTCAGGGCGGCGCGGAGATTGCCAAGTCCATCGTCAAGGTCGGACTCGAAGAACGGATGCGGTGACGAAACCGTCGACAGCGGTGCGGTAACGTGGCTCAGCCGCGGTGGACGACAGCCACGTCAGTTTCGATTGCGTCCAGTTGCTCAAAGGTGGGCGCGTCGATGATCCGCGAGACGACGGTGCGGTCGGTGCTTGACCCGATGACCGTGAGGTCGTAGTTGTCAGCATTCGCCGAGAGGAAGCTATCCAGCGAACCGGTCGTCACCCGTGTCTCAATCGCCCGCTCGAAGGTTTCGACCAGATCGGCAACCATCGATTCGGCGGCCCGGCGTTCGTCCTCGCCGTCGATACAGTGACAGACAGAGATATAGCTCGTGTCGCCGGCGAGCCGTTCGGCGAAATCCAGCATCGCGTGGGCGACCTCGCCCTGATACTTGATCGGCAGCATGATCCGCCGCCAGTGGGTCTGCTCCCCGTCGGTTCGCAACGCGACAACATCGAGCGGTGAGTCGAACAGTCGCCGCACGAACATCGAGAGTTCGTCACCGCTCGTCAGATAGGGGGTGACGATCAGGTCGCAGTTCATCTCCTCGGCGGTACGAACAGCGAGTTGGGCATCATCAGCGTTACCGGCGGATACAACGACCTCACAGGGGATATCGAACCGATCACGGATTCGGTCGGCCGCGGCTTCAAGCCGCTCGACAGTCTCACGAGCCGGGTCGGTGAGGTCATCGGCTGCATCGGGCTCGCCGGTGCTGTGGTCGATAGTCGTTCCACCGTCGGTATCGACAGCGGAACCATCAGTCTGGGCCGCCGTCTCGTCGACAGCACTGAACAACACGAGGGTTCCGGTGTCGTGGGCGGCCGCGAGTCGCGCGCCAAACGCCGCGACGGTGTCGGCGGTCTCGCCCCGCATCGGGACGAGCACCTGATCGTCGGCGTGGGTCGTCTGGTAGAGATAGTCGGCTCGCTTTTCGTATATCTCTCGCCGCCAGACGACAAACACCCCGACGACGATGAGCGAGGAGACGAACACGCTGGCGACGTAGACAAACCCGGTAACACCGGAGACGAGGACGAGCAACGCCGTCGAGAACGCCTGTGATTCCTCCAGATCGAGGGCCCACGTCACAACGCCGGTCAGTAACACGCCGAATGCGGCCGCCCCAGGATTGATCCGAAACGTCTCCGGGGCAACTTGGTAGAAGTACCGCGCGCTGATTTCAAGCGCCGCCCAGCCACAGATCGCGCCCATCGTCATCCCGCCGACAAACCGTTTCGGCGAGGCGTACTTCGATTCTGGCTCACGGAACAGGACAAACGCCCCCGAGACGAGCGGTGGAAACAGCAGGAATGGAAGCAACTCAATCGCGTTGGCGAGAAACGTGACCAGTCCGATCAGTAACGGTACCACCAGCAACAGCGAGAAATGAATGAAGTTGCGGGTGTTCTCAAGCCAGCGGCGAAACGCCTGCCACTCCCGCCCGAAAAGGCCCACAAGCCGAGCGAGAATCTGACGAAACCGCGACGCAGGCGACGACATACACGTAATAAAACGCGGTACAGAGAAAAACCCACGCCTCAACTGCTGCAAAACCGAACGTGGCTACTGCGCTGTGACAGCCGACTCACTCGGTAAGCGGCAACAGAATCCCGAAGACGAACGGTGATATCAGCGCGACAGCGATGCCAATGAGTTCCAGATCGAACAGCAGTGTTTGCCCCCACTGTGGGACGGAGAGTCCGCCCGTGCTCACAGTGAGTTCGCCGAGCGCCCCGATCAGAAAGAGGGCGACGCCGAGCGCGAACGCACGTTTCGTCAGTGTTGGGTAATCAAGATCGCCGTAGGCACCAGTCATCGTTGAGCCGTCTGTTTCTACCCGACAAATAAAAACACATCGCACCCGGTATCAGGGCTGAGAGCTGTCTATCAGGTCGCAGCCGGCGTGACGGCGTCGATCTCGTCGAGACAGTCCAGCCAGTCACCCATGAACTCGCCGACGTAGTTGAAGAACGCGCCGTTGTTGTAATCGGACCAGTCACCGGCTTCGAGTTCGTCGGCCATCGCCTCGAACACGGCGGCGTAGGCGGTCGGATCGGCACCGAACGCGTCGCCGGACTGGTCGACGGCTGCAGCAGCCTCCGCGCCAACGTCGTCGATGATCTCCCAGAGGTGTTCGTTGAGTTCCAGCCCCGGCACCTCGTTGTTGAGGTCGTCGAAGGTGCTGCGGGCGGCCTTGTTGTGCTCACAGAGCGGATCGCCGTTGTAGATCTGCGTGTCGAGAATGTCGCAGGCGCGTTTGAGGAAGACGCCCGACCAGATGTCGTCGAACCGGCCCACGTCCCACTCGTTTTCGTCCATCGGGAGCTGGTAGAACGCCGGGATCACCTCACGGCGGAAGGCGAGGTTCATCGAGCAAACGGTGAGATAGTTGTCCGCCGCAGCAACGAAATCACCCGTGTAGTCGTCTTTCGTCGTGCGGGTCTGGGCCTGCCCCTGCAGGTCGCCATCCATCAGAATCCGGACGGCATCGAGATCGGGCACGTTCGTCCAGAGGCCCTGGGAGGCGACGATGGTGTCGGCGTGGGCCTGCTCGGTCTCGACGCTCTCGTGCATCGCCGAGTAGGGGTAGCCACGCGGGTAGAGGTCGTGTTCGTCGGCGTTCTGATAGAGGACGTTCACCCACTGCTCGTCCGAGGAGACGGTCTCGATCTCGCCCTCGAAGGCGAGATTGTCGAGGTGGGTGCCGAAGAAGTCCCACTCGTCGTGCGGGAGGGTGTCGTCGTCGATGAAGAAGCCGTAATCGTAGTCGCCGGCCCACATGTACAGCAGGCCGAAACTCGTCTCGGCGTGGCTGGCAGCGGGGACGATATGGCTGTACTCGCTCACGCCGTGAGCCTCGTACCACTCCTCGCGGCGGGTGCCATCGAAAACCTCGCCGACAACGTCCGCTTCTTCCTCCAGCATCGCTTCCATCTCGTCGGTGTCACAGAAGTCCTCGGTGACGAGAACGACCTCCAGCCGCGAGAGATCGAACCCGTGCTGGCGGGCGTTGTCGAAGTACGACCGCATGCACTCGTACTCCCGGATCGTCGGCACGATAACGCAGATGTCTCGACTCATTTCGGTATCCCCGACTCTTTAGGTAATCCTAAAAGAATTGTCGAAGTCCGATTCAGTCGTCGGTGCCGCGGGGCTCGTCGCTGCCGCCATCAAGCTCAATATCAACCGCTGAACCACGCTCGGTGGCTGGGTCTTCTGCTGTTGCGACGGCGGTCGTTGCCGCCGTGTCCGAGTCAGCACCACGGCGCGCTGCCGTCGACGGCGAGATACCGAGGACCGCGACGGCGACACCGCCACCGACGAGCGTGATCACGTTCTTGAGCGCGTGATCGACGACCGCGGCCGCAAGCGCGATCCCCGCCGTCGTCGGCGAGAGGGCGACGACGATCCCGGTAAAGGCGGCCTCATAGAGGCCGACGCCACCCTGCGAGAGTGGGAGGATCTTGGCGAGATTGCCGACGCTCACGGCAAGGGTGCCGACCGCCAACAATGGCCCGGCCGCCAGCCCGCTGTGGAGGGCCGCCAGCACGAGCACCGCCGTCGCAACATCGAGCGCCCAGATCACGAGACTCCCACCGCCGATGGTGAGCAGGGCTCGTGGATCACGGGCGACGACGGCGATATCACCCGCACCGTCGAGAACAGCACCGGTCGCTCGCTGGAGTCGGGGGTAGTCGTCGACGGCCGCCCGCAGGCGACCACCGAGCGAGCGGTCTGTGTTGGCGACGAGAAGCGTGAGCCCGCCGGCCAGCAGCGTCGCGGCGGCAACGCCGCTGGCTGCGAGCAGTGCGGGGCGAGCCTCGCCGCCGATCACCGTCGACAGCGCGGTCGGATCGGCGGCGACGAGCCAGCCGGTCGCCACGGTGCCAAGGGCCACAATCGCGGCCAGATCGAAGCCGCGTTCGACCGCCAGCGACGCGAACCCCGCCGGATAGGGGACCTCGCGGCGCGCCTGCAGGACGTAGGCCCGCACCGCATCGCCGCCGCGGGCCGGGACGACGAGGTTTGCCGTCTGACTCAGGAACACCGTCAGCGTGAGGAACATCGTCCCGAGCGGGTAGCCGGTCGTCGCCAGCACGTCACCGTAGCGTCGCCCGCGAAGCGGCCACGACGCGGCGTAAACGACGGCCGCGGCAAGAAGTAGCTGGGGGTCGGCCGCCAGCATCTCAGCGACGACCCGGTCAAACTCGATCCCGCGGAGCGCGACCACCAGCCCGGCGACGACGAGGACCGTCCCGAGGAGCGAGAGCCGGCGGCGCGTGAGCAGGCCCCAGCGGTCGATTGCGTCGCCGGCAGTGGACATACAGGTTGGTCCGACGGGAGATATTTAAGCCCACCTAAAACAGAGCGATGGTCGCCCGCTGAGACTGCTACCGCGGAAACAGCGCCTCAGACGAGTTCGTCGAGGAGTTCCCGCGTCGACTGTCGGACCGCCCGGTCGCTCGGTAGCGATGGCTCCCAGCCGAGCGCCGAGAGCTTCTCGATGGAGAGTCGCATCTTCGGCACGTCGCCGGTCCAGCCGCGGTCGCCGCCGGTGTACTCGTGGGCCGGATCGAGGTCCATCTCGTCGGCGACGATGGCGGCGATCCGGTCGACGGAGGTGGTCGTCCGTGTCCCGAGGTTATAGGTATTCATCGCGTCGTCGGCGTTGGCGACGAC
>KI543218.1:134887-136015 GCA_000496215.1 uncultured archaeon A07HN63 | reverse complement strand
TTGGATGACGAAAGGGCGGATTATCGCACGACAGTTACTGGAACTGGCGACCGTCGAACGACTGTTTCGGAGACGCTGCCGAGCAGCAGCTGGGCGGCTCCGTCGCGGCCGTGGCTGCCCATGACGATCCGTCGATATCGTTATCCTCGGCATAGTGGACGATCTCGGTTGCTGGCCGGCCAGCCAGCACCTCGCGGTCGATCGTGCGGTCGTCGCCAGCGGTTGCTTCGGCCTCCTCGAACAGCGTCTCGGCGCGGTCGCGCTGCTCGGCGACGACACCGGATGGATCAGTGAGCAGGCCATCGGCACCGACGCTGCTGTCGGCCGGGGTCAGCACGTGGACGAACAATAGATCAGCCTCGGGAAACGTCTCAAGCGCGTAATCCAGTGCCTCGGTAGACTGCGGCGAGCCGTCGAGCGGGACAAGCAGTTGACGAGCCATACCCGAACCTATTCGCGGTAGGGCTAAAGTACCACGGCTAACGCGTCGCTGCGGGTCGGTATTCCCCGTCAGTCGGTGTAATCGAACTGCACGGCGACGACGCCGTTGGGGACGCCCCAGTATGCAAACCGGTAGCGACCGGGCTGGAGATCGGGACAGATCGTGAGTCGCTCCGCGTTGGGGTTACCCGCGAGCAGTCCGCGCTCGGTGAGTTCGAACGACCACGTCAGCCCCTCGCCAGGCGGCTGTTCGAACGCGATGTCCTCGTAGCCGATGCGAACATCCTCGTTGGTCGTTCCGCGTATCTCCGTCCAGCCGGCTTCGGTCTTGAGCTGGAGGGTGTACTTGTGTTCACTGCCGGTAAAAAGCTCCTCGCTGGAGACGTTGACGAGCCGGAACTCGATCTCATCGCCGCGCGCGAAGGTGAGGTCGTCAATAGCATCGCCGTCTGGGTTCCGAGCGCGGAGCGCGAACGTCGGAGTCTCGTCGTCGGTGAGCGTGCCGTACTGGATCGTGTCGTCGTCGACGTACGCGGGATGGCGTTCGAACCCCGCAGCCTCGCAGTCGAGAGCGGCCGGGACCGACGGCGGGTTGCCATCGGGTTCGACGCCACCGGTTAGTGTGTCTGGGTCAACCAGTGGCGCGTCAGCAGCGACCGTCGGCGATCGTCCCGTACCCGCTGGTGA
>KI543218.1:133519-134867 GCA_000496215.1 uncultured archaeon A07HN63 | reverse complement strand
GACTGCAGGTAGAGCATCGTCGCCGCATCGAAATCGGTCGCCTCGACGAAGTCGGTGACAGGGTCGGGCGTGTCTCCGGATCTGTTGAGCAGCGATTCGATGGCAGCCCGGGTGTCGTAACGGGCGACGTAGCCGACATCCTCGGTGGGTGCTGTGCTCCACGCCGGGTCGGTGAACGACGGGCCGAGCTGGAGGACAGCCGTGCCATCCGGGGCGTCACGCACCGCGGACGGGCTGGGCGAATCGGTCGAGGTGTTGCCATCGGCCGAATCGGGCGGCGCGTCGAGACAGCCCGCGACCGCAAGCAAACCGGCCGTCCCAATGCCCTGTAACAGGCGACGGCGTGAGCGGTGAGACATGGTGAGTCTATCTGTCGAGTTGGGCCGTCACAAAAAGTGTCTTCGGTGGGCGTAATCCGCGATTTGTCCGACGGGAAGGGCTATATACCGCGAGATCGTCGCCGGTGGCGATCAGGATTCCTCGTTCTTGAGGTCGTCCAGCTCGGATTCGATCTCGGCGTCGTTCACCTCGGTCTCGACATCGGCGTCCGCCGTGTCGGCATCGGCTCCGTTGCCGGCGTCGCCCGTCGCCTCGGCGGTGTCGGCGGTGTCGGCGCTGGCTGTCTCCTCGGTTGTCGACCCGCTGTCGCCGTCGCCGACCTCGGATTTCAGCGTGTCGAGTTCGGCATCAACCTCGCTGTCGGTCGACAGCGATTCGAGTTCGCGGTCGATCTCGTCGCCGTCCGACATCGCGTCGTCGAAGGTGCCCGTCTCCTCCAGTTCGTTCATCGCCTCGGCGCGGGCCTCCATCTCCTGTGTCTCCTCCTCGGCGCGCTCGATCGAGCGGGAGACATCGCCCATCTCGTCGCCGACGCCGCTGAGGGCCTCCGAGACCTGCGTCGAGGCCTCCGCGGCCTCGTATTTCGCCTTCATCGTCTCCTTTTTCGTGCGGAACTCCTCGATGCGGCCCTCGAGTTCGTCCTTCTTGTCGACGAGGTCGTCCTGTGTGGACTGGAGGTCGGCGATCTGGGTGTCGAGGTCCTCGATCTGGTTCATCTTCGATTGCTTCTTTTCGAGGGCCTGCCGCGCGAGCTCGTCGCGGTCCTGTCGGACGGCCTCGCGGGCCTGCTCGTTGTGTTTCTCGACCTCGTCCTCGAGGCGTTGCTTCTGCATTTCGAGGCGTTTCTTCTGGGTCGTCAGATCGGCGATTCCCTGTTTCACGTCCTGGAGTTCGTCCTGCATCTTCTCGTAGGAGTAGTCCAGCGTCTCGGTGGGGTCTTCCGACCGATTGAGGAGAGCGTTCACCTTCGAGCGGATGACGTAGGAGGTGCGCGAGAGGATTCCCATAC
>KI543218.1:130253-133499 GCA_000496215.1 uncultured archaeon A07HN63 | reverse complement strand
TAGGCGCTGATCGGTTCAAGCGGGGCGAAATCCTCCGGCGTCGGCCGCGGGGCCTCGCCGTAGACCGTCGACGACGAGGTGTAGGCGATCTCGGTCACGTCAGCGTCGGCCATCGCTTCCAGCAGAGTGCGGGTCATCTGCGTGTTGTCGTCGAACTGGCCGTGCGGCCGGTCGGTGTCGACGAGTTTCGACGCCGCGAGGTGGAAGACGAGGTCGACGCCGTCGAGGACGCCGTCGAGGGCGTCGGGGTCGGTGAGGTCGGCCTCGACGAGCGTGGCGTCGTCGGCGACGCGGTCCCGCGAGCCCGATGAAAGGTTGTCGACGACGGTGACGGTTGCGCCGTCGTCGAGCAGACGGTCGACGAGATGCGAGCCGACGAAGCCGGCTCCACCCGTGACGAGAACGTGTCGGTCGGCGATATCCATACTCTAATGAGTTGCTATCGGCTACCTAAGCATTCTGTTGTCGACCGTCCCGCTGGGTCCGCTGTCGACCGCCCGTGCTCGTCGGTCCCTACTCGTCGAGTCGTTCGGCGATACCGACGAGTGTCTGGCCTGCGGTGACGGTCGCCTCGCGGGCGACCGAGTAGAGGATGCCAGCGCGGTCAGCGGTAACAGTCTGGCGTGGCTCGTAGGTCGCCGGATCGTAGACCGTTCCGAACGTATCACCGGATGCGACCTCGCCGCCAAGTTCGACGCCGTCGGCGGGGACGAACAGCCCGGAGTCGGCCGCTCGAACCCGGCCAAGGTGGTTGCGCGCGCGAACGCCGTCCCACGGATCTGGATCGCCGTCGAGCAGGCCGAGTTGTCGACAGACCCCGAACAGCCCGTCGAGACCGGTCTGAATCGCCGCGTGGTCAAGCTGTTTGTTCGAGCCGAGTTCCGGCGTGATCGACGGAATGCCCTCGCGGGTGGCGGCGACCCGGAGCTTCCCGCCGAAGTTCCGCTCGTGCCACTCGGTATCGGCGTCGTCACCGGCGGCCTCGGCCAGCAGGATATCGGTCCCGAAGGCCTCGGCGAGCCGACGAGAGTCGTCATCGCCGCGAAGGTAGACCGTGTGGGTCAGCATCTCGGGGCTGCCGGTATGGAGGTCGACGATAGCGTCGGCGTCGCCGGCGTACTCCCACAGCGTCGCCGCCACGCGCTGGTGGAGCGTGCCGTCGCTGTCGCCGGGCCAGCAGCGATTCAGGTTTGGATTCGCGGAGTCGACGGGTTCGGGCGTGGTGTAGCTCACGCGGTCGAAGGTGAGCGGGTCGGCGACGGGCACAACGATGAGCGTGCCGTCGAGATGGTCCGCCAGCGGACCGTCGCGGTCAGCGGCGTCGGACCCGTTGGCGGCTGGATCGGTCAGCCAGTCGTGGAGCCGCCGGCAGCACTCGGTGCCGTTGATCTCGCGGCCGTGCTGGGCGGCCTGCACGTAGACCGTCGGCTCGCCGCCGCCGTAGCGGTGGACGGTCGTCTCGACGGGGACACCGGAGGGCAACCGCGCGAGCGTGACCCGGTCGGCGGTATGCATTACCGGGCCAAACGCACCCCGGGTTTGTAAGCACACGGCGCGACGGCCGGAGTCAGCACAGTTTTCCCGCCGCCGGCCCGAGCGGAGGTATGGCGAACCCGACTGCGACACTCCACACGAATCATGGCGAGATCACGGTCGAACTCTTCGAGGAGCGCGCACCCAACACCGTCGGCAACTTCATCGGGCTGGCCACCGGCTCGAAGGAGTGGACCGACCCCGAAACCGGCGACACAGTCGAGAACGAACCGCTGTACGACGACGTGCTCTTCCACCGGATCATCGAGGACTTCATGATTCAGGGTGGCGACCCGACCGGCACCGGCCGCGGCGGCCCGGGCTACGAGTTCGACGACGAGTTCCACGATGAGCTACGCCACGACAGCGCGGGCACGCTCTCGATGGCGAACTCCGGGCCGAACACCAACGGCTCGCAGTTCTTCATTACGCTGGATGCGACGCCACATCTCGACGACAAACACTCCGTCTTCGGCGAGGTCACCGACGGAATGGATGTCGTTGAGGAGATCGGCTCGGTGCCGACGGATCGCAATGACAAACCCCGTGAGGATGTCGTGCTCGAATCGGTCGACGTTGAGTGGCACTGAGCAGCGGGTTTCCGCCGGTCTGCTGACACACCAGTTTTGCCTTTCTTTCCAGTTATTTGGCGCATTGTCTCTAGACTCGTGTGTTGTCAGTGTGATTCAACCTAGATTGTCGTAATCGAATTGCGGTTCAGTATAAAAGCCCCCGCAAAGCTTTATGTCGTGATAAGACATACCATAACATGTGTAGCATGTTTCAACAGTTTTCTGACGGCTACTACCTTGGCGAACTCTACGTCGAACCGCGCGACAGCGACCGGGCTGTGATCCAGCAGGCCGATCACGAGGCGATGAACGAACAGCTGTATGCCAGCGACGAGGGCGTCGAACGGCTTGACGCGCCGCTGGTGATGAAGCTCGACACGGCCCACTTCCCCGTCACGGGTGACGAGGAGGTTCCCTCCGGCACGCTGGCCGTCCCGCGGTCGTTGCTCGACGAGGAGCGCGCCAGCACACGCGAGGTCTTTCTGGCAGACAGTGATCGCGCGATGGAGTTGCTCCGGTATTCGGGCTGGGAACCCGCCACCGGGACGTAGCCGCTCCGGCAGTTTTCGACCGACGACCGACCCAACGTTTCAAGTCCGCCCGCCACGGCCGTTCGGTATGCTCGACGAGTTGCTCGGCCGCGCCGAACTCAAAGAGCGGATCGAGGAACTGGAGGACGACAAACATCACCTCCAGCGACAGCTTGAGGCCGAATCCGAGCGCCGATCCGACGCCGTCAGCGACAAACAGGCCGCCGAGGAGCGCGTCAACCGGCTCGAAGACCGCATCACCGAACTCGAAGACCGCGTTGACCAGCAGGACGCCACCACCGAAGTCGACCGTGATCCACGGCGAACCGAGTCACTCCGTGGCGACCGTCTTGACGCCGTCCTCTCGCGGCTCGAATCCGTGACGACGGGACCGGAGGGGGCGCTCAGCGCGGCAGTCACCGACGCCGACGCGGGGCTGCCCGACGCGGTGACGACAGCAGCCGGCGACTGTGCGCAGGTCGTTCGCGGGGCGGCCCCGACGATATATTACACCGATGACGCCGGCCTCGTTCCGTCGGGCTGCGACCGCCGATCATGCCGGATGCGTTCACGGAGTGGGCCGAGAGCTTCCGGCTTGACCGCGAGTGGTT
>KI543218.1:128248-130203 GCA_000496215.1 uncultured archaeon A07HN63 | reverse complement strand
TCGGCATCATCGGCGCGCCGCTGGATACGGCGACGACGATCCGTCCCGGCACCCGCTATGGGCCGCGTGCGGTACGAGCAGCCTCAACGGTTCCGTCCCCACCATACGAACATTTCAATATCGAAACTGGAGTTGACCCCTTCGACACGTTTAGCGTCGCCGACACCGGAGACGCAGCGGTCACACCTGGCGATACCCGCCAGAGTCAACTGAACATTGAGGACGCCGTCGCCGAGATCAGCGAACAGGCAACGCCAATCGTCATCGGCGGTGACCACTCGATCTCCCACCCGGATATCAAAGGCTGGGCCGAGGCCAACGACTACGATGATATCGGGCTCATCCATTTCGACTGCCACGCCGACACCGGTGAGGATGGCTTAACTGGCTTTGAGTACGACCACGGCGCGTGGGTAAAACGAGTCTTCGATGAGGGGATCATGGACGGTGAGAACTACACACTGATCGGCCCGCGTGGCTTCTGGCCCGGGCCAGATACCTACGAAGGTATGCGAGAGGCCGGCATGAAGTGGTACACCTCGATGGAGGTCGGCAACATGGATCTCGATGATATCGTCGCCGATGCCGTCCAGCGAGCGACCGACGGTACCGACGCGGTCTGGGTCTCCTTCGACGTGGACGTGATGGAACCCGCCTATGCGCCGGGGACCGGCGAACCGGAACCGGGTGGTCTCATCCCACGCGAGGCGATCTACATGATCCGTGAAGTCGTCAAAGCACTCGATCCCGACGACTTCGGCTTCGACGTGGTCGAGGTGTCGCCAGCCTACGATACCAGCGACAGCAACTCCTACAACGGCGGGGTCACCAGCGGCCTCGCTAACCGCCTCATCATTGAAGTGATGGGAAGCATGGCTCTCGCCGAGCAGGGACTGGAAGAAGGCTCCCCGATCAAGCCGAAAGAGCCGCTCGGACCGAGCGAGTCGCCGCAGGCAGCTGACGACTGAACAACCGTCGCCTGTATCGCGGTGTCGATACCCGTCTCCGTTTTTATTCCAACTCGGCGATTGCCGCTACCGCCTCCGAAAGCGACGGTGCGTCGAACCACCCGGTGCCGGTGTAGGCGTTTGCTCCAGCGGAGTACATGTCGGCAACGGCTGTGAGTACCTCGTCGGGGAGCGAGATCGGGTCGATCTCACAGAGCGGTCGCCAGTCGGCACCGTCGGTAACCGCAACGTTAGCTTTTGCCTCGGAGACAGCATCGACCCACTCCGGCTGTTCGCGTTTGTAGTACTGCCGGATCACCTCCTTCGAGAGCTGGTGGCCATCGACCGAAAACCGATTTTCGTCGAACGTGCCGACCACATCGGCGACGCGGATCTCGCCGTTGTGGTAGAAACACTCGATCTTACCGTCCTCGTGAGTAAAACCGGCCGCGGCGGCCTGCTCGTTCAGAAGTTCGTTGACCGAGCGCGCGACCGATTCGAGGTCGTCGATGGCGGCGACGCCGGCGATCCGGTCGGCCTCGTCACGCGTGAGGTATCGGTCCTGTTCCTCGTATTTCGTCGAGAACTCGACGACCGGCTCGGAGAGGGCGACCTTTTCCTCTGGCCACTCGTCACTGTCGAGCCCGTAGTCGGCTGGCTCGCCGCGCTTGCGGAGGCTGGAGCCGACCGGCACCGTGTTGCGGAAGACGACTTCGAGCGGGATCAAGAAATTCTCGCCGGCCGCGTCGTGATAGGCGTCGTAATCGTAGGCGTCGGTGTCGTCGCCGGTATCGCTGGCGGTACCGTCGACATCGTCGCCACGATACGGCAGGTCGGGGACCTGCGTGAGCTGGATCGCCATCTCGGTCGGCGGCTCGTCGCAGTCGGCCAGCTCGACGACCGCGCCGTCGCTGTCGACGACGCCCTCGTAGTGGGTTGGGACGCCGTTCTCGGCGAGGCTCTCGAAATTGAACGCACCCATGGTACAGAGGCTGGCTCCCTTCCCCG
>KI543218.1:115321-128198 GCA_000496215.1 uncultured archaeon A07HN63 | reverse complement strand
TCCGAGACCTGCGTCGAGGCCTCCGCGGCCTCGTATTTCGCCTTCATCGTCTCCTTTTTCGTGCGGAACTCCTCGATGCGGCCCTCGAGTTCGTTCTTCTTGTCGACGAGGTCGTCCTGTGTGGACTGGAGGTCGGCGACCTGGGTGTCGAGGTCCTCGATCTGGTTCATCTTCGATTGCTTCTTTTCGAGGGCCTGCCGCGCGAGGTCGTCGCGGTCCTGCCGGACGGCCTCGCGGGCCTGCTCGTTGTGTTTCTCGACCTCGTCCTCGAGACGTTGCTTCTGCATTTCGAGGCGTTTCTTCTGGGTCGTCAGATCGGCGATCCCCTGTTTCACGTCCTGGAGTTCGTCCTGCATCTTCTCGTAGGAGTAATCCAGCGTCTCGGTGGGGTCTTCCGACCGGTTGAGGAGGGCGTTCACCTTCGAGCGGATGACGTAGGAGGTGCGCGAGAGGATTCCCATACGTCCCGTTGGGCCACGCGGTGCTTAAATCCTGAGATGCGGACTGGCGGGGGTCTCGGCGGTCGTCGCCGTCGCACGCGGGATCGGGCGGCGGGACGACGTGGTTGCGAACAGTCCAGCCCACCCAGCGCACCGTCCGGGAAACGGTCAGCCAGCTTGCGGGCGCGGTCGGTACCCTCGCCGTCGGTGCGCTCGTCGTCGACCGCCTCGTCGCAGTCCCGGAGTTCACGAAAACGGCGGCGACACGGGCGGCCGATGGGACCGAGATGATGGCGGAGACGACCGCGGCCACCGAAGGGTGCGGCTGATCCGTCGCTGCTGCCGGTCGCGGAGATCGGCGGCTGCTGACGCCGGGCGTCCTCGTCGCGCTCGGCGGGCTGTTCGCCCTGCTGGTCGTCGTGGGAGTCGTCGCGATCCACCGGTATCGGTAACGGAACGAATCGCCGTACTGCATCGGTTTTCCTGTAACTATGAGACAGGTAGCGACGCGAGTCCCTATTCTCATGGTGCGTACTACTACGATGGATGTGGACGGATGTCGAATCAGGAACCGAACCAAACACCTAATTATCAAGCAACCACACCTAGCACTCAGCCAACAGAATCGTGCGGCGACCACACCGGCGGTGAGACAACCGACAACATGAGCACATCACAGGAGGGCAGCCGCGAGACCGCGCTGTTCGAGGCCGCCCAGCAGCTCGCATCGGTCGGCGGCTGGGCGTACGACCTCCGGACGGAAACCTTCGAGTACACCGACGAGATCAGCCGGATCTACGGTCGGGAGCCGGAGGAGAGGATCACGCTGGCGACGATCATCGAGTGCTTCCACCCCGCCGACCGGCCGGCGGTCGGCGCCGCCGTCGACGACGCCATCGAGAGCGGCGAACCTTTCGAGGGCGAGTGGCGGCTCCGCCCGGCGGACCGCGAGCAGCGGTGGGTGCGAGTCTACGGCGAGCCGAAGCGGGCCGACGGCTCGGTCGTTCTGGTTCGCGGCGCCATCGAGGACATTACAGGCGAGAAAGAACACAAAGAACGGCTGAGCCGCCTCTTCGGGACGAACCGCGAGCTGCTCGAAGCGGAGTCGGCCGAGGCGGTCGCGGGCGTCGCCGTCGAGGCCGCCCGCAACGTGCTCGGGCTGTCGATCAGCGGCATCCACCTCGACGACGACGGTGCGCTCGTCCCCACCGCCATCACCGAGGCCGCCCACGACCTGTTCGGCGAGGCACCGACGTTCGAGCCCGGCGAAGGGATCGCGTGGGAGGTCTTCGAGACCGGCGAACCGCAGAAATACGACGATCTTCAGGTGGTCGAGGCGCGCTACAACCCCGAAACCGAGGTGCGGAGCGAACTCATTGTCCCGCTGGGTGAGCATGGCGTCTTCATCGCCGGCTCGCCCCAACCCGATGCCTTCGACGAGCGGGCCGTCTCGCTGGCGAAGATTCTCGCGGCCAGCGTCGAAAGTGCCCTCGACCAGCTCGACCGCGAACGGCAGCTCCGCCGGCAGAACGAGCGGCTCGAGGAGTTCACCAATATCGTCTCCCACGATCTGCGCAACCCGCTGTCGGTGGCGAGGGCCGGGGTCGAGGTCGCCAAGAGCGAGAGTGGCGGCAGCGAGAGCCTCGAGCGCATCGAGCGCGCCCACAGCCGGATGGAGAGCCTGATCGAGGACCTGCTCTCGCTGGCACGCGGCGGGCAGGATATCGAGGCCAGTGACATGGAGACGGTTCGGCTCGAGGGGGCCGCCAGCCGCGCGTGGCAGTCGGTCGAAACGGGCGATGCAACCTTCGAGAGCGGAGTCAACTGCAAGTTCGTCGCCGATCCCTCGCGGCTCCGGCAACTCCTCGAAAACCTCTTTCGCAACGCCGTGGAGCACAGCCACGATCCCGTCACAATCCGGGTTGGGACGCTCGCCGACGGCTTCTACATCGCCGACGACGGCCCCGGGATTCCGCCCGGGGAGCGCGAGTCGGTGTTCGAGGCGGGGTACACCAGCCACGACGACGGCACCGGACTGGGACTGCGGATCGTCCAGACCGTCGCCGACGCCCACGGCTGGGATGTGACCGTTACCGACTCCGAGTCGGGCGGCGCACGCTTCGAGATCACCGGCATCGACACCTGACGCGGCGAGAACGGTGCGAGCCGGCAACGAACAGAGACGCCCGTTCGATGCCTGCAGTTGGGATGGAACGGCGTTCGAGTCGCTGCCGGGAGCGATGTCCCCACGGCGCGTGTGGCGTTTTCGAATTCGGCGTCACGTACGAAAATTAACTCGATTTGTACTCTCAGTAAATTTATTAGCATCCACCTGCAATGTGCTGGTGATGCCCGAGATTACTGTCTCCGACGACCTGTACCGACAACTCGAAGCCGAATCCCGCGACACGGACGTTACCGACACGCTCTGGGAGATGGTTGGCTCCTACCGACGAGCGAACAACCCAGAGTCGGATATGGGCTGAACGGTTATCGAAGACATTTCTCAGAGATGCTCAAAGTGCCTGTCTAACGTCTGTTAGGATGTGTCGTGCGAAGCAGAAAGACTGTATTTAGTAGGTAGCTACACAGTGATGTCCGTTAGCAAACAGCTCGTACCGGGCATGGTGATTTGAGAATAACTCCGTATCGCCACTTACTCCGGCTCGTCGTCCTGAAGCTGTTCGACCTGCGCCTCTAACTGCCGATTTTCCGCTCGATTCGGTTCAGGCGGTCACTGACACTCCCTCCCGAACGAATCCGGAGGAGAAAGTAGCCGAGGCCGCCTAGGACCCCGACAAGAACCAGTATATTGAGACCGAGGGCGATAATCACTATGGGGAGTTCGGGACCAATTGGACCAAAGAGAGCAACCATTGCTCGCACCAAGATAAAGAGTCAGTATAGCATTTGCGGAGTGAGTTCGATGATGATTTCAGGAGAGCAATAGACACGAACGAGAATCATCACCGGCGGTTTTCAACGAGGTTCGACTGAAAGACTCGCGGGTTCTATTCATCACCGGCACCTCAATCTATACAGTGGTTGATATATAGCTGAGTGGCCGATACAGGTGGAATGAATCCCACTCAAACCGTTGTTTCAATAGTATATTTCAATACAATCCTCGTAACAACTAAGCAGCGTCTCAAATCCATAATATGCTGTTATCTGAGGTATTGGACGATATAATCGGTTTTTAGTTATAGTCCCGCCAGCGATAGCCACAGTCCTTGCATTTGAAAAATCGCGTCGGCGGTTCGTCGGCCGCGCCGGTCTGTTTGATCGTATACCACGCTTCGCCGTGACCGCACTCCTCGCAGGTCACGTCGTCGGCGGTCGGTTTCCCCTCGAACTGGTCGTTTTCCTCGGTTTCGATGAGTTCGTCGTCGCTCTGCTCGGCCGTCGAGACGAACTCGTCGGCCAGCTCGTCGTCGCGGTCGGCGGTCCCACTACAGTCGTCGTTCGTACAGACCATCTCCCCGTTTTCGGAGACCATCATGGTACCACACTCGTCGCAAAACTGCATACCCCCGGCTACTGGGTCGGACGGTTTAGTCTCGTCGCACGCGGGTAAAGTCGGGCCCGGCGGCGGTCACGACCGGGCAATCGATGACGTGACACCGCCCGTCGTGGAGCACTTCGAGAATCCGCGTCCCCTCGTGGGTACAGTTAGGGCCGCCCTCGGTCTCGAAATGCGGGCACTGCTGACAGTAGGCGGTCGGATCGATGACCGCTGTCGCCCCGGCGATCACCTGCGCTGCCTCCGGTCCGCCCTGCTCGTCGCCGGCATCGTCCGCATCGGTGATGTCGGTCCACGGGACATCGCCACCGGCGTCGCTGTCAGTCCCGGTGCCACTGTCAGCCCCGGATTCGCCGTCGGCGTCAGCAGCCTGATCGGGGTCACTGTCGCTATCGTGGGTAGTCATGTGTGAATGTAACACACCCGGAGAAGTTAATGATTGAGAACTGCTAGATTGCTTATCTGATCTTCCGGACGTTGCTCAGGTCGTAGCCGCGGTCGTGCATCTCGGCCTCGAACTGGACGATCTCGTCGCGGTCCAGCCGGTCGAGCGCGCCGCGAAGCTCCCGGATGTTCATCACGCGGGCGCGCTGCGAGCCGCCGGTCTCCCACGCGAATTCGAGGGTGCCGGTTGCACCCGCCGAGAGCGCACCTACTTCGGTGTCGGTCACGGCCTCCCGGTCGGCGACGACGAGGACGACGCCGCCCCACGAGGAGATCGCCCGCGTGAGTCCGCGCAGCAGGCGGGTCACCTCCGGCCACGCAGCCTCCGCGTCTGGCAGCGGCCGGAGGTCGGTGATCGCGTCGATCACGGTGAGCGACCCCGGCGCATGCTCCGTCAGAAACGACTGAAGCGCGGGCAGAATCGGCTGTGCGCCCGGGCTCGCGTTCGTATTGCCGTCGCCGGCCGGTCCACCGGGGGTGCCACCGTCGGTTGTGGGGTTGTACCCACCAGCGTCGTCATCGTCACCGTCATCGCCATTCTCGGCTCCATCGGCATCGCCGACATCCGGGTCTGGGTTCTCGCCAGCCGTCTCGGCAGCGGCATCGTCGTCGGTCGGCTCGGAGTCCGCGCCGGGCAGGCCGGCCCGTTCGGCGGGCGTGGCGTCGTCGGCCGTGTCGTCCTCGCCGTACTCGAATGGATCGCCGTCAGCGGCGTCAGTTTCGCTCTCTGTGGCCGCGTCGTCGGTGTCGGATGGCGGGCGGACGCCGTCGAACTCGGCGACCTGTTCAACGCCGGTGTCGCTCGCCGCGTCGGGGTCAGTATCGCTCGCCGTGTCGCTACCGGCAGCGGCTCCAGCATCGGCATCCTCGGCGGGCAGTGCCGACGGCGTGTCGCCGCCGCGGTACCACGCCTCAGGCACGGGACTCTCGGCGAAGTAGGTTGGCGAGAAATCCCGGTAGGTGATCGCGCTGGCCGCGCTGGCGGCGGCATCGTCGGCGACGGTTTCGGCGAGTGTCGCCTCCAGCGACTCGGCGGTCGCCGACAGCGAGACGTAGTTGACTGTTCCCGGCGCGACGACGCTGTCGGCGTCGAAATCACGGCGGTAGTACCGCTCGTAGAGCTCGTTGTCCGCGGTCGCGAGAGCGTTCATCGTCGCGCTGGTACGGGCGAACTTTCGGCCGCCGGCGCCCGGGTCGGTGGCGAGGACGATCACGCTGCCCGTCGGTACCCCGCCGTCGAGCATCGAGTCGAGCCGGTAGACCCCGAGCGGCATGTCGACCATACAGGGTGATTCGGCTACGCGCGGTTAGCCGTTACGTCGAGTACCTCGCCATCGACGCGTGCGCCGTGGTTCCGGCCCGAAACGAGTCGCACGTCGCCGTCGATGCCGGCTGCGTCGAGCGCGGCCCGGCCGGCCTCGCGGGCCGCGTCGGCATGGGCGGCGTCGGTGACGCCGTAGACGGTCGGCCCCCACGAGGACTGGCCCGCGCCGTAGACCGCCGGCGCACCAGACAGCGAGTCGACGAGTTCGCCAACCGGCGGCCGGTAGACGCCGCCCTGTTCGTCGGTGTACCACGCGCCGTTGAGCCGGCCGATCTCGGCGACGGCCGCCCCGAATCGGTCGGCGTCGCCGGCAGCGATAGCGGGCAACACGCGCCGCGTGATCAGCCCCGAGACCCGGTCGGCGATCTCGGGGTCGGCACGCTCGACGGCCGTCCGGATGCTCTCGTCTTCGAGGTCGCCGCTGCGGCCCGGCTCGCTGTCGGGAACGACGAGCAGGAATCGCCAGTCGTCGGGGATCGGGTGACGGGCGGCGACCGGCGGGACGGTCCAGTCGCCGTCGCGCGGCCGGTCGGTCGTGAACCGCGCGGTCGGGTGGCCGCCGTCGAGAACGAACCCGCCGGCCTCGAAGGTGGCGACACCGATTCCGGACCGCCCGCCGCGGCCGAGGGCGGGCGCGATGTCGCGGACGGCGATCCCCTTGTCGTGAGCGCGGGCGACCGCCGTGGCGACGGCGAGTGCCTGCTGGGTGCCGCTGCCCAGCCCGACGTGTGAGGGCAGTGCGGATTCGAGCGTGAGCGAGACGCCATCGACGCCGAGACAGGCACAGACAGACGCGGTGAGCGAGTCGATAGCTGGTGGCGCGTCGACCGAATCCGCTGGCGTCGCCGACAGCGACACCCGCGGCGCGTCGAGGGCGACACCGAGGGCACCGTAGAGCCGACTGTGAGACAGCGAAAGGTTGCCGAAGCCGAAGTGGAGCCGTGCGCCAACGGCGACCTGCGTCATACCATTTCTTCGGCAGCCGGCGGTATTCGGGTTTCGGCAGCGGCAGCGACCGGGGGTAGCGCGCTGGGGGCACCGACAGACGGCAGATCGAGGGCGACAGCGACTCAGCAGAACTGTTCGAGGAACGCGTTGACACCGCTGTCGCTGCCGGCGATCACCAGCCGGTCGTCGGCCGCCAGCTGGAAGTCGGCCGACAACTCGGTCACAGTTGTCTCGTCGCGCTCGACGGCAACAACGGTACAGCCGGTTCGCTCCCGGATGTGAGCGCTCTGGAGCGTCTCACCGGCCAGCCCCGGTGCGGTCGTCTTGATGATCTCGACGTTGGTCTCGATGCCGAGGATCTCCTCGTCGTCGGTGACCAGCGAGGCGATTGAACGGCCACTGATCGTCGCCAGCGAGAGCGTGTAGTCGGCACCCGCGCGGTAGATCTTCGATACCGCCTCGTTGGTCTCGGCGCGGGCGATGACCTCCGTCGTGGGGTCGATATCCCTGACAACGAGCGTGGCGAACTCCACGTCGGCCTCCTCGGGTAGCGCGAGCACGACCGACTGGGCATCCTCGATGCCGGCCTCCCGGAGCGTTTCCGCCACCGTCACGTCGCCGACGACATCGATGTCCTCGCCGGGATCGATATCGACGACCGTCCGCGAGATGCCGCATCAGCGAGGAGGGCATCGACCGTCTGGCCGACCTGCCCGTAGCCGGCGATGATGGTCTCGCCGCGGCCGAACTGCCGGATGCGCGAGCCCGTCGCTCGCCGAAGTCGCCGTAGGGTGGCCGACTCACCGGTGACCAGCAGCGTCGTCCTCCGTTCCAGCGGCGTCGACAGCGGCGGCGGCGTCTCGAACTCGCCGCCGACCCACGCGCCGACGACGTTGACGCCGTAGCGATTGCGGATGTCGCTCTCGCCGAGCGTCTGGCCCGCGAGTTCGCTCTCGGCACGAATCGATATCTCGGCGATCTCGAAGGCGTTACCCAGTTGCAGCGAGTCGCCGAGATCGGTCTCGACCTCGGTCGTCACCTTGCGAGCAAGCCCTCCCCGAGCAGGCGGCGTGGGGTCACGACGTGGTCGGCACCGGCGAGTTCGTGGTAGCTGATGCGGTCTGAATTCTCGACGACGCTGACGATGGGCACATCGTCGGCAGCCTCTCTGGCGGCAAGAACGATACTGGCGTCAACGCGGTCAGAGACATCCGCGACGAGCGCCCGTGCCTCGGAGACATTGGCGGCGGCGAGTCCCTCGATGGACTGTGGATCGGCGTCGATAACGTTGTAGCCGTCGTCGTAGAGCTTGAGGAGTCGGTCGTTGTCAGGTTCAAGCAACACGTAATCGATGTCGTTCGAGGCGAGTTCGTCGACCAGCGCGTCAACGCGGTCGGTGTACGTACAGAGGACGACGTGATCGCGGCACTCGTCGTCGACCGACGACGGAACCGACGGCGAAAGGGCATCCCGGAACACCGGGAGCAAGACCGCCGGCAGCGCGAGGAAGAACAGCCCGACACCGGTGAGATCCAGCAGGATGATCAGCACGTTCATCTGGGGGCTCTTCCACGGCGCGTCCGAGCCGTAGCCGGTGGCCGTGATCGTTTCGACGACAACCTGCATCGAGTGCAACAGCGAGAATGGGTACGGGTCCGGTTCGAAGACCCGCATCCCGAAGTCGTAGAGCAGCGAGACGCTGACGATGAGCGCGCCGGTGAACAGCAGGAAGTAGGCAACTCGCTTCCGGAGACTCCGCATATCCGAGCAATGTTGCGAGCGTAGAAAACACCCGCGTCTGGCCGCGACAGCGGCGTATCGGCAGTACGCTTTTGCCGACCGGACACGAACCGGGAGGTATGGCCGACAGCGGCGTCCAGCGTGTCGCTCACGACCTCCTCGGCGAGCCACACATCCGCGGGCGACGAGTAAGCGTCAGGCAGGTCGCCGCCCTCGTCGAAGAGCGAGACACGGAGCCCGAGACTGTCGCCGACCGGTTCGACCTCGACGTGGCCGACGTGTATCACGCGCTGGCCTACTACCACGACCATCCGGGCGAGATGCAGGCCGTCGAGCGCGAGCGGACGGACGCAATCAAAGCTATCGACGACGAGATCGAGCGACCCGACGGCGTCGAGCCGGACGTAACCGACGATGCCTGAGTGGCGGTTTCTTCTCGACGAGAACATCGACCCGAAGACAGCCACCTACCTGCGAAAGGAGGGTGTCGATGTCGAGCACGTCCGCGACACGCTCGGCGAGGGTGCCGACGACGAGGCCGATATTCTACCCTACGCCCGTGAGACCGACCGGATCGTCGTCACCAGCGACGTGAGCGATTTCGGCGCGCTCAACTCGGACGCCCACGCAGGCGTCGTGTTGTTGTACGACGACACGATGGCTGCCTACAGCGTCGCCGCCGGACTGCTGGGGATGATCGACGCCTACGGGAGCCGAGACCGGTTCGGCGGTCGGGAACGGCTCGATCCGTGGTGCTAGCTCACACGGAAAATCCAACGATCCGACACTCCGTCAGCCCCATCGAAACGGTTTTGATGAAACCTGCCACACAGTCAGTATGCCGACCGAACTGACAACCGAATACGACCCCACGCTGGGGAAGAAGTTTATTTTCGTCACGGGCGGCGTGATGTCCGGGCTCGGGAAGGGAATCACCGCCGCGAGCACCGGCCGCCTGCTGGCCAACGCCGGCTTCGACGTGACCGCGGTCAAGGTCGACCCCTATCTCAACGTCGACGCCGGGACGATGAACCCCTACGAGCACGGCGAGGTCTACGTCCTCAAGGACGGCGGCGAGGTCGACCTCGATCTGGGGAACTACGAACGCTTCCTCGGTATCGATATGACCTCCGATCACAACGTCACCACGGGCAAGACCTACCAGAGTGTGATCGAGGCCGAGCGCGCCGGCGACTACCTCGGCAAGACGGTCCAGATCATCCCACACGTCACCAACGACATCAAACGGCGAATCCGGGAGGCCGCCGAGGGGACCGACGTGTGTATCGTCGAGATCGGCGGCACCGTCGGCGACATCGAGTCGATGCCGTTTCTCGAATCACTCCGGCAGTTCGCCAACGAGGAGAGCGACGACGACCTGCTGTTCATGCACGTCACGCTCGTCCCCAACTCGATGAACGGCGAGCAGAAGACGAAGCCGACCCAGCACAGCGTCAAGGAACTCCGGTCGATTGGTCTCCAGCCAGACGTGCTGGTCGGCCGCAACGAGGAGCGACTCAACGAGAAAACGAAGACGAAGATCGCCCGCTTCTGCGACGTGCCAACCGAGGCCGTCTTCTCGAATCCCGACGTCGACGACATCTACAAGGTCCCGCTGATGGTCGAAGACGAGGGGCTCGACGAGTACGTGATGGACCGCCTCGATATCGCCGCCGACGCCGTCCCGAAGGCCGACCGCTCTCAGCGCTGGCGCGAACGGGTCACCCGCGAGCGCAACGGCAGCGTCGAGATCGCACTCGTCGGCAAGTACGGGCTGGAAGACGCCTACATGTCGATCCACGAGGCGCTAAAACACGCCGGCATCGAGCGCCGAACTGATGTCGAGGTGCTGTGGGTCAACGCCGACGAGATGGCCGACGAACACGCCGAGCGGATGGCGGCCGCCGACGGGATCATCGTCCCCGGCGGGTTCGGCGCTCGCGGCGCGGAGGGGAAGATCGACGCCGTGCGCCACGCCCGCGAGAACGATATCCCGTTCCTCGGGCTCTGTCTCGGCTTCCAGATGGCGGTCATCGAGCAGGCCCGCAACGTGCTCGGCCTCGATGGGGCACACTCCGCCGAGATCGACGAGGACACACCCCACCCGGTCATCGACATTCTCCCCGAACAGAAGGAGATCGACGATATGGGCGGAACGATGCGCCTCGGCGCACACGAAACCCAGATCGAAGCCGACACGCTGGCCGCCGAGATCTACGAGGCCGAGGCCTGTACCGAACGCCACCGCCATCGCTACGAGGTGAATCCCGAGTATATCGACGAACTGCAGTCCGAGAACATGGTGTTCTCCGGCACCTCGGGCCGACGCATGGAGCTGCTTGAACTGGAGAACCACCCGTTCTTCCTCGGGACGCAGTTCCACCCCGAGTTCCGCTCGCGGCCGGATCGGGCCAGCCCGCCGTTCGTGAGCTTCCTCGATGCGGTCATGGAGCACAGCGACGGCGACAGCGAGACACCGACCAGCACCGACCCCGACGACGCAACCGACGACGACACCGAAACCGAGGCGACAGTTTAGATGGTAAACGCAACCGAGTTTATCGACGACGCAGTCGAATCGATCAGCGAGCAGATCGGCGACGACAACGCGATTATCGCGCTGTCGGGCGGTGTCGACTCCTCCGTGGCGGCGACAGTCGCCTACGAGGCCGTTGGTGAGCAGCTCACGCCGGTCTACGTCGACACCGGACTGATGCGAAAGGGCGAGACAGACCAGATCCGCGAGACCTTCTCGTTCATGGATAGTCTCCAGATCGTCGACGCCCGCGACCGATTTCTCGACGCACTGGAGGGCGTGACCGATCCCGAGGAGAAGCGCAAGGCCATCGGCGAGCAGTTCATCCGCGAGTTCGAACGCGAGGCGAAGGAGACGAACGCCAAACAGCTGGTCCAGGGGACGATCTATCCCGACCGCATCGAGAGCGAGGGCAACATCAAATCCCACCACAACGTCGGCGGGCTGCCCGAGGTCGTCGACTTCGAGGGGATCGTCGAACCAGTACGCGACCTCTACAAGGACGAGGTTCGCGATGTCGCCCGCGAACTCGATCTGGAGGAGATCATCTCCGAGCGCATGCCGTTCCCCGGGCCCGGCCTCGCGGTGCGGATCATCGGCGAAGTGACGCCCGAAAAGGTCGAAGTCGCCCGCGAATCCTGCCATGTGGTCGAAGAGGAATTGGAGGAGTACGAACCGTGGCAGGCCTTCGCCGCCGTCATCGGCAAGGCGACGGGCGTCAAGGGTGACAACCGGGTTCACGGCTGGGTCGTCGCCGTCCGGTCGGTCGAGAGCCGCGACGGGATGACCGCCCGCGCACAGGAGATCGACTGGGAGACCCTCCAGCGCATCCAGAGCCGCATCACCGGCGAGAATGACAACGTCGCCCGCGTCGTCTACGACGTGACGCACAAACCGCCGGCGACAATCGAGTACGAGTAATGAGCGAGACCGCAATCGTTGCCGGCCCCGACCCAGACGGGCTGGGCGACGCCCTCGCAAGCGAGGGATTCAGTATCGCCCGGATCGACGGCGTGGTGTCGGCGACGGCGCTCGAGACCGCCGGAATCGACGACGCCAGCCTGTTCGTCCTCACAAATATGGACGAGGCGACAGGGATCTCAGTCGCCAAGGAGCTGAACCCGGACGTGCGCGCCGTCGTCTACAGTCCCGAGTCGCTGCCCGATTTCGCGGCCGGACAGACCGACCTCGCGGTCGATCCCGCGTTGCTGGACGTGAGCGTCGTCGCCGAGGAGTTGGCTGCGGACTAACTCACGGTGTGGAACTCCTCAACCACTGATTCCGGGACCGGATTAACATACTCGAACGGTTCGTCCGCACAGAGGGCTTCGAAATCACGGTCGGTGGTGACGAGTCGGTCCGCGTCGGCCTGCCGTGCGAGTGCGAGGTAAAAGCAGTCGTAGACATCGTGATTCTTCGCCGCGCTGATCTCGTAGGCGTCACGGACGGTTTCCTCGTCGCTGTCGACGAACTCGATGGGATAGGCGAGGAGAGAGTTGACCGCGTTTCTGGCCGCGACTGTCTCGAAACCGAGATCCTCCAGCAACCACTGGACGCGAAGCGGGAGGTAGCCAAACACCAACAGTGTCTCGCTGCCGTTGAGCGCGGGCACCAACTCGTCGGCGACGTACGGATGGCCCGGGTGGTCGTCAACCAACTGGATCGTCAGCGCGTTCAGGTCGGCGAGGACGCTATCGGCCACCGAACGTCGCCTCCCCGGCATCGCGGAACGCTTCTTCGCCCCACTCCTCGCCGCGGGTAACCGTTTCCAACTCGGGTAACTCACGGACGAGACGGATATCCCCGCCCTCCCGGATCACGGTGAACTTAACGCCGCCGTCAAGCTGCAGATCCTCTCGAAGCGGTTTCGGAATCGTCAGCCGACCGCGGTCGTTCAACTCCGCCGTGCCGTACTGCTCGCC
>KI543218.1:113551-115301 GCA_000496215.1 uncultured archaeon A07HN63 | reverse complement strand
GGCCTCGCTCCGAGGCTTCGCGAGGCCTCTTTCAGGCTATCATTGACATCTCGGATGCTGGTGTACAGTGTTAATACCATGAACGGTAGGAAAACATAGACCATACCAACTACCAATGCAAAGTATCCGGGGACCAGTGCAACTGGCTCGTCAAGAATTCCAATCGCAGTTGCGACCGTGGGAACCACACTTTTGCTTGATAACAACACTTGCCATGCGAACCCTCGGATGATGAAGGTCAGGAACAGTGAGGAGACGATTACAGAGAGATAAACCCGTCTCCACAGCTCGCTGTTTAGCGTGGCGATATAGTATGCGAGTGGGTACCCAATTGCCAATGAAAGTACGGTTGTGATGCTCGCAACCTGCAGTGTATATATCATCCGACCTTGGAAGAGGTCACTACCAAAGAATCGGATGTAGTTCTCCAATGTAAATGCGACCTCAAAGAATCCACCCTCAACATTTTGAAATGTGCTCACCAACACAAGCATTAGTAATGGTACGATAAACAACAATCCGAGCGTGATTGCTGGGTATGAGACGATCAAATATTTGCCACGCGGCAGAAAGTCAGTCTCAGCGATTCTCTCACCGAGTGTGGATTTTTCTGTACTCATTGGTCTAATAACAGGCAATTTTCAGCGGAAAGCTCGAGGCTCACATCGCTTCCCTCAACGATATTAGTTTCTGCGACCCGCTGGACAGCGACGATTTGTTCATCCGTCTCGGTGTGTACGTGATATTCGATTTGATCACCGGTGTACCGGCTCACAGACACTGTTCCATCGAAGACTGTCCTCTGATCGCCAGCACCATCGGTCGCCGTTTGTGGATCAGCGATTGACAGATGTTCGGGACGGAAAACGGCTGAAACCGAGTCACCAATCGCCACGTCATCTGTATCTGTTGAGTGTATAGTCGTGTGGCCACAATCAATGGTCGCGGTGTCACCATCTACGGCCGAGACGGACCCGGTGAAAATATTTGCTGTGCCCACAAAATCAGCTACAAATGGTGTTTCTGGGTTTGAGTACACAGTTTTTGGCGCACCGACCTGCTCGAAGTTTCCATCATTCATTACGACGATCCTATCCGACATGGTCAGTGCCTCTTTTTGATTGTGCGTGACCAGGATTGTCGTAATATCAAGTGTTCGCTGAATCCGCCGCAGCTCTACCTGCATGGTCTCGCGGAGCTTCTTATCTAAGCTCGCTAATGGCTCATCAAGCAGGAGAACATCCGGTTCAGGAGCCACCGCGCGGGCCAATGCTATCCGTTGCTGTTGCCCTCCTGATAATTGGTCTGGCATTCGCTCTCTTGTTTCCGGCAACTCTACCAGTTTTAGCATCTCATCGACCCGATTATCGATGTGATCGCTTTCGTAGCCACGAACTTTTAATCCATACGCAATGTTTTCAGCTACTGTCTTATGCGGGAAGAGGGCAAAATCCTGAAACACCATTCCGATATCCCGCTTATCCGGAGGGACAGTATTCACACGATTTTCGTTGATGCCGACGAAACCATTTGTAGGTTGTTCAAAACCAGCGATTGTGCGCAATGTTGTTGTTTTGCCGCACCCACTCGGTCCAACAAGCGTAACAAACTCGCCATCATCAACCACTAGTGATACATCACTTACCGCTTCAACTCCACCAGGGTATTGTTTCGTAATGGATTCCAAGACAACTCGAGACATATTATTGTTGTACGATTAGCTCATTCCACAGTTGATTGACAAGTTGTT
>KI543218.1:92499-113531 GCA_000496215.1 uncultured archaeon A07HN63 | reverse complement strand
GGCAACGGCAACGGTGCCGGCAACGCGCCGGAGGCGGCTGGCAACGGCTCTGGCCCGCCGGACCGGGCAGGCGGTCCCAGTGAGGAGGCAGGTCCGGGTAATGCACCGGAAAGCCCCGGTAACGCGCGCGCCGATGCTGGCAACGCGCCAGCGAACGCTGGCGACGGGCCAGCGGATGCGGGCAACAACGGTGGCGAGAACGGAAACGCACCCGACAGCGCGGGCAGCGCGGATCGTGGTAGCGGGCAAGGTAACGGACAGGGAGCTGCGGGCAGCAGCGGCCAATCTGGCGATGCCAGCGATGCAGAAACGTAGTGGATTGGTTTGGAAATCGTAACGCGGCAAGACAGCGTACGGCGACGCGTTATCCGGTGTTTTTCATGCCGGCGGCGATCCCGTTGACCGTCAGTCGCAGCGTTCGTTCCTCGGTCTCGGTGAGGTGCGTCTGGCTCATCAGGTGCGTCTGCAGCAGGTTCAGCGGATCGACGTACGGGTTACGCCGTTCGAGGCTCTCCTTGAACCACTCGCGGCGATTCAGTTCGTCACGGTCGGTGATCTCCAGCATGTACTCGACGGCCTGTTCGTACTCGGCTTCGAGTCGCGGCTGGAACTCCTCGCGGAGTTCGCTGTCGGCCAGCGACGCGTACTCGTCGGCGATTTCGAGATCCGTCTGGGCCAGCGCGATGGTCGCGCGGTCGAAGGTGGTCCGGAAGAACGGCCACTCCTCGTACATCTCTGCCAGCGTGTCAAGCTCGCCGCCGTCGTCGAGATAGGCGTCGATCCCGGAAGCAATCGAGAACCAGCCCGGCAGGATGCACCGCGACTGCGTCCACGAGAACACCCACGGGATGGCGCGGAGGTCCTCGACAGAGCGGTCCTCCGAGCGAGAGGCCGGCCGCGAGCCGAGGTTGAGATTCTCGATCACCGTGATCGGCGTTGCCTGTTCGAAGTACGAGACGAAGCCGTCGGTTTCCAGCAGGTCGCGGTACTCCTCGCGGGCGGCCGCGGCCATCGTGTTCATCGCCTCGGTCCACTCATCGGGAACCTCCTCGACCGGTTCCTCTATCGCGTTGTGCCGGGCGCGAATCTGGGCGTCGAGCATCTGTTCGAGATTGCGCTCGGCGATCCGTGGCTGGCCGTACTTCTCGGCAATGACCTCGCCCTGTTCGGTGAATTTGACCTGGCCGGTGACGGTCTCGTTCGGCAGCGCGAGCATCGCGCGGTTCATCGGCCCGCCACCGCGAGAGATCGAGCCGCCGCGGCCGTGGAACAGCCGCATCGTCACGCCGTACTCCTCGGTGATCTCGGCGAGGCGTTTCTGGTTCTTGTAGAGGGCCCAGTTGGCCGCCATGAAGCCGTTCTCCTTGTTGGAGTCGGAGTAGCCCAGCAGGATCTCCTGGGTGTTGCCACGGGTTTCGAGTGCCTGTCCGTAGGCCTCGTTTTCGAACAGCGTGCCCATGATCCGGTCGGCCCCGTTGAGCGCGTACTCGGTCTCCAGCAGCGGGACGATATCGAGCCCGACGTGATCGGGCAGCGAGACGACGCCGACCTGATCGGCGAGGAACAGGACTTCGAGAACGTGGCTCGGCTCCTCGGCCATCGAGATGGCGTAGGTGTCGATAGCCTCCATGCCGTACTCGCGCTGCCAGTCGCCGAGCGCGGCGAAGCGTTCGAGGACCTTCTCGGCGATCTCGGAGACCTCACCCGGCGATTCCACGTCGATTAGCGGTTCGTCCTGCAGGATCGCGTCGGTGAGGAGTTCGACGCGTTCGTCCTCGTCGAGGCTGCCGTAGTCGATCCCCTCGTTGGCGAGGGCCTCTTCGAGGGCCTCGGTGTGCTGTTGCTGGTGATCGCGGAGGTCGAGACTTGCCAGCGAGAAGCCGAACGTGCTGACCTGTCGCATCAGCGGCTCGACGTAGGCGTCGGCGATGTCGACACCGCCGTAGCTGCGGAGGCTGGCCTCGACGGTTTCGAGATCCTCCAGCAGTTCGTCGTCGTCCTCGTAGCCGCCGGGGCGGATATCGCCGACGCGGTTGAGTCGCTCCCGCATCAGGCGGAACTTCTGGCGGTACGGTTCGTCGGGGTAGCGCTCTCTGGCCTCCTCGGCGACCGCGGGGAACTGCTCGATGTCGGCCTCAAGCGAGGCCTGAAACGCGGCGGTCGTCGGGTAGCGGTCGCCGTCCTGACTCAGCACGGCCGAGAGCCGTTTGAGCTGGGTGCGGTAGCGCTCGACGACGATATCACGCTGTGACTGCAGGGTTTCGTCAGTCACGTCGACGGTGACGTAGGGGTTGCCATCGCGGTCGCTGCCGGCCCACGAGCGGAACTCGAAGAGCTTCGGCAGGTCGATATCGGGGTACTCTCGGGTGACGACATCCTCGAACTCGCTGTAGACCTCGCCGACGACATCGAACAGCGTGTTTTCGAGATACCACTGGATGTTCCGAACCTCGTCGCCCGGCTCGGGCTGGCGTTGCCGGACCTGCCGGGTCTGCCAGAGGCTCGTCACCTCGGCCTCGATCTTCTCCCAGACGTCCTCTTTCTCGCGGTCGGTGAGGTTGTGTTCGTCCAGCGTCTTCAGATGGTCGGAGATGGAGCGGAGTTTGGCCTTGACCGTGCCGCGGCGGGCCTCGGTCGGGTGGGCGGTGAAGGTGGGCTCGATCAGCACGTCGTCGAGAATTTCCTCGACGGTTTCGCTGTCGGCACCACCCTCGGAGAGTGCTTTGACCGTCTTGTCGAGGCTGTCGTCGAGGGTGCCCTCCTGTGACCCCTTGCGAACCGCCCGGACGCGCTCGCGCTCCTCGGCCAGATTGATGAGTTCGAAGTAGGTGGCAAAGGCGCGGGCGACGCTGCCCTCCTCCTCGGGCGAGAGCTGATCGATCGTCTCACGCAGGTCGTCGCGGGAGTCGAGATCGCCGTCCCGGTAGTCGATCGCGTCCGTTCTGAGCGATTCGACGGTCTCGAAGGCGTCGGTCGATGTCTGTTCTTTCAGTACGTCACCGAGTAGCGCACCGAGTTCGCGGACATCCTGCCGCACACCCCGGTTGTGCAATGACATGGCGTATGGTAGGATGACCCACTCCTAAAAGTCTCACCACATCGGCTATCCGAGTCGACAATCGTGAGGGGCCAGCAGTGCGTGGCGACAACATCGGTCGTGACCGCGGCGTCGGCGCCGGGGCGCGGTATTCGTCATGCTTTTTACCGGCGCGGCCAACCGTCAGCTATGAGCGACGACGACAAGTACCCTGCAGAATCCGGCCGCCGGCGGTTCGTCAAGGGCGTCGTTGGCGGCGGGGCACTGGCCGGCGTTGGCGCGACCGGTGCGATCTCGGTCAACAGTCTCACGACCGCCTCGGGAGCAGGCGGCGGGACGGTCACGGCAAAGGTCGTCGAGAACGTCGCTGGACCGGCCCCGCGGGGAATGCCACAGATTCCGATCGAGATCGACGACGAGGGGAATATCAAGGGTGTCTGGCCCGAGGTCAAAGACAAGGATGTACAGGGCATCACCATCAAGATCGCCGAAACGGAGGATTACAAGGGAAGCGGCGTCACCTACACACAGGAGTGGTTCCAGTACTGTGGCCTGCAGGCCAACAACGGGCTGAAACCGACCTACGAGTCGGATAACTACCTGCTGTCGGACGGCGGAACAAAATACGCGTGGCAACGAGAGGAGCTCTCCGGCGGCGACAAACTCAATATCAGCGACTTCGAGGGCTACGAGGAGTGGGGTAACGGTGTCGGAAAATCCGGTATCGGAAAGCCGGCGATGGCGACGTGGCGGTCCGGCGACTCGGAGAACCCGATCCCGGTTAACGTCATCCGGTCGGATCTCATCGAGGAAGCCGCACAGGACAACGACTGGCTGGCCGCCTCGACTGACCGCGGCGTGATGGCCTACCTCAACAAGTGTAGCCACTTCTGCTGTGTGCCGGGGTTCAAGACCAACAGCGGTTCGGCGAAGTACGATGCCGAAAACAAGATCTACTGTCAGTGCCACCAGTCGGTGTACGATCCCTACTCCATCGTGGACGCGATCTACACGGCGCTCCCGCGGCCGGCAGAGTAAGCCACGCCGTTCATCAACGGTTCGACCCTGTCGCTTTTTTCGCCACGCCGTCGATATCTGGCATGAGCGACGCAAGCGAGTTCGACACCGACCGCAGACACGCCCGCGAGCTACTGGCCGACGACGACCTCACCGCCCTCCACCTCGGCGTTGTGCATGAGGACGAGACGGTCGATACGGTCGTCAGTCGCACGGGCGAGGGTGACGAGCGCCTGCAGGCGCTGTCGCTGCTGGCGACACACATCCGCTCGGTCGCCGCGGAAGCCGGCGCTGATCCCGAGGCCGTCGCCGCCGACGCGGCCGCCATCGCCGGGCAGCTGGACGACCTGTCGGTCAAGGCGATGACCGACGCAACCGAGGGCGACGACACGCAACGATAGCGACGAGGGCGGCGACAGCACAGCCGACGGCGGCAGCGACGAGTGACGCGGGCGAGATAGACACAGTTATCCGTCACGCACACCCGGAACTCGGTATATGGAAACCTCTCAGCTCGCTGGCGGCTCGCTCGCGCGGAAGGGCGCGGCACTTGTCGCCCTCGCCGTGCTGCTGGTGCTCGGCTCGGGATCAGCGGCACCATCGGTGCGACCGACGTCCTGCGTGCGATTCCGGCGTTCATCGTTATCGGTGCCGTCATCGTCCTCACGCTGTAGCGGGTGTCACGCCGACTCGAACGTGTAGCCCGACAGCGAGTCACATCTACCGGGTAGTGTTTCGAGTGCAGATCGAAGCTGATTCACGCTTTCTTTTGCCGTTCGGTCGGCTGCGGCGTAGATCGTTACTGGCTGTGTTCCAAGCGAAACGAAGTCGAGATCGAGCCGGTCGGCCGTCGCGCGGAGGCCGAGGCCGACAGCACAGCGGCCGTCGGCGACGCGGCGGGCCGGGCTCTCGACGCCCTTGACCGTCCGCTCGAAGCCATCGATAGCCCCAACGAGGTCGTGGCGGTCGACGCCGCGCTCGTCGGCGAGGGCAGCGACGCGATTCGAGAGACTGGTCCGGAGGCCCGAGGTCGTCTCGCGGTTAACGAACCGGAGGTCCCGGTCGACGAGGTCGGCGACGCCGGTCACATCGTCGGGGTTGCCCGCCGGCACGACCAGCCCCCACTCACGTGACCAGTCACCGAGAGCGACGGCGTCGTCCGGCTCGTCGGTCGGGCCGGCGACGACCGCGATATCGGGAACACCGTTGCGGAGCCGGCGCAGGCCCTCGCGGCTGCCCAGCGGGAGATATCGCGGCGCAGTCAGCGAGTCAAGCAGTTCGGAGAGCGCGGGGTCGGCCTCGCCGATGCCGAGCAGCTCGGGCGGCTCGACATCCGGCGAGAACAGTTTGACCGTGACCGGGTCGCCCGCGTCGAGATAGTCGGTGTCGGCGTCGATAGCGACGACGCCGTCGGCCTCGGCGAGGCTCGTCGTCGCGCCCGAGCCCTTGTCGACCGGGTAGACCAGCGTGTCGCCGTCGCCGTCCGCCACGAGGCCGACCGAGAGCAGCCGGAGTCGCCCCTCGTCGTGTCGCTGCTGGGTCGCCATCCGGCCCTCGACGGTCGCGGTCGCAGGCTCGGAGCGGCCCGCCGCCGCCCGGATCGCCGGCGCAACGAAGACCCGGAATATCGTCATCGCCGACACCGGGTAGCCCGGCAGGCCGATGTAGGCCGACTGTGCTGCGGTGTCGGCGGCGTCGCTGGCAGGTGCGTCAGCGTCAGCATCGCCATCGGGCTGATCGAGCCGACCGACGAGCATCGGTTTCCCGGGTTTGACCGCTGCGCCGTGCAACAGCAGTTCGCCGCGGTCCTCGATCACCCGATAGATCACGTCGACCGCACTCGCCGAGGTCGACCCCGAGGAGAGAACGAGATCACACTCGTCGGCAGCCTGTCGGAGGGTTCGCTCCATCGCGTCGAAGTCGTCGCCGACGTGCGGGTAGACGACCGGCTCGCCACCGGCGGCCTCGACACCCGCGGCGATGGTGGTGGTGTTGACATCGTAGATCTCCCCGCGGTCGCTGTCGAGGGCATCGCCGGGCGGAACGAGTTCGTCGCCCGTCGAGACGATGCCGACACGGGGCCGCGAGCGGACCGGAACCGCGGTCGACGCCGAGCGCCGAGAGCAGGCCGATCTCCCGCGGTGTCAGCCGGGTACCGGGGCCGAGTGCCCGCGAGCCGGCGGCGATATCCGCGCCGGCGACCATCACGTTCTCACCCGGCGCGACCGCCGTGCGGCATTCGATTTCGGTGTCGCGTCGCTGTCGTCGCCCTCGATCTCGCTCGTTCGCTCGACGATGACAACCGCGTCGGCACCGGGCGGCATGACCGCGCCGGTCGAGACCTCGGCGCAGGTGCCGGACTCGACGGTCACGTCGGGTTCTTCGCCTGCGTGGACGGTGCCAGCGAGATCGAGGACCGCGGGCTCGGCCTCGTCGGCGCCGACCGTATCGCGGGCCTGCACGGCATAACCGTCCATCGCCGCGCGGTCGAACCCCGGCACGTCGATCCCGGCGTCGATCCGCTCGGCCAGCACGCGACCGCGGGCGTCCCGGAGGTCGACGTGGTCGGTGCCGCCGCCGAGATCGAGGTCGGCGATGGTCTCGCGGATGGTCTCGGGATCAGCGAGCGTTCTGAACTCCTTTTTCGTCATGGCTGTGCCTCCCAGTTCTCGACAGTGACCGTGTCGCCCGCGCTGTAGCCCTCCCGATCCTCGGGAACGACGACCCAGCCGTCGGCCAGCGCGACGCTTGACAGGATGCCCGCACCGCCAGTCCGGACCGGCGTTGCGGCGAACGAGAGTGCATCGGCTTCGTCACCGTCGCTGGTATTCGAACCCGCTGCAGCATCGTTTGTGCTCGTCTCGACGCGCGCGAACGTTCGAGTCCCGGGTTCGCTCGGCAGTTTGCGGTCCAGCGTCGCCGACCGCGTCGGCAGCGGCTCAACCGGGATGTGGCCCATCCGCTTGAGTGCGGGTCGGAGGAACTGGACCGCGGTGACGATACAGGCGACCGGATTCCCGGGTAGCATCAGCACCGGCGTCTCCTGAACGACGGCGAGAGCAACCGGGTAGCCGGGTTTGATCGCCACCCCGTGGACGAGCACCTCGCCAAGGTCGTCGACGACCTCGGGCAGCAGGTCGCGCTCGCCGACCGACGAGCCGCCCGTGGTGACGACGATATCCTTGGTGAGATCGCGCTGGAGAGCCGCCCGGAGCGCAGAGGTGTCGTCGGTGACGGTGTTGCGGTAGGTTGGCTGGCCGCCCCAGCGGTCGACTAACTGGGCGACCGTCTGGCCGTTCGTCTCGACGATCTCGCCCGGATCGGGGTCGCCCTCGACGAGTTCCTCGCCGGTCGGAACGACGCCGACGGTCGGCTGCTGGTGGACCGGCACATCGTGGCAGCCGACCGACTTCAGCAGGCCAAGATCGGAGGGCCGGAGTCGGTCGCCCGGCTCGTAAAGCGTCTGTCCCGTGGCCACGTCCTCGCCGACGGGACCGACGTTACCACCCTCGGGGACGGTCGCAAAGATCTCGATCTCGGCATCGCGGTCGTTAGTCTCCTCGATTTTTACAACGGCGTCGGCGCCGTCGGGGACGACACTACCGGTGTGGACGGGGACGGCCGCGCCGGGCCGACAGTCGGCCCCGCGGTCGAGAGCGTCGAGGACGACCGGGCTGGTATCGGCGGCCCCGACGGTATCGGTCGCGCGCACGGCGTAACCGTCCATCGCCGCCCGCTCGTAGTTTGGTACCGGGTTCGGGGCCGTGAGCTCGGTCGCCACGACGCGGCCGTCGGCCAGGGAGAGCGGCAGGCGTTCCGTTCGGTCGTGTGGCGTGATCGCCGACAGCAACTGCTCGCGGGCGGCCGACAGGCGGGTCCGGTGTTTGAACCCCGACTCGCGTCGATTCTCTGTAGACATGGGGTCGCTTGCAGGGCCGGCCTCATAAGCCGCCCCCTCGTCTACGCAGCCCCGACCGCGGGGTTTTTCGACCTCCCGCTGCTATATCAGGTATGCCATCACTGCGTGACGCGCTTCGGGAGCTGCCGGATGCGGTGTTTGCGGACCTGCTGGAGGCCGACGACGCCTATCGACTCGTCCTCGACGTGCCGGGTGTCACCGCTGACACCGCCGACATTCGCTCTGACGGCCGCCGGCTGGTGATCGAAGCCAGACGCGGAAAATCCGTCCCCGCGGCGTTTCAGTACCGCCGCGAGGATCGGGCGCTATTCCTCGACGCGGAACTCCCGCTGCCGCCGGACGCCGACGGCGAGGCCGCCACGGCCGAGATCGACAACGGCGTGCTGGAGATCGAACTCCCGAAATCTGACGACAGCGACGGCAAACCGATTCCGATCGACGACGCCGCGGCGTAGGTGATCACTCTGGTCTCCCTGCGTGCCTACTGGCGGTTCGTCGTCGTCGCCTACCGGTTTCTGCCGCTGATCGTCGCCTTCCTCCGGGACAAACGCCGGTTTCTCCTCTTCGGCCGTCGGCGACGGGTCAGCCGCGCGATGCAACGCGAGCGAGCGGCAGTCCTACTCGACACGCTGCTGACGCTCGGGCCGACGTTCATCAAGCTCGGGCAGTTGCTCTCGACGCGGCCCGACATCCTGCCGAAGGCCTACATCGAGGTGCTGTCGAGTCTGCAGGACGACGTGCCGCCCGCGCCGTGGGACGAATCAAAGCAGGTCATCGAGGACGAACTCGGGCCGGTCGACGAGGTGTTCGACGAGTTCGATACCGACCCGATCAGCGGCGCGAGCCTCGGACAGGTCTATCTCGCCGAGTACGACGGCGAGCAGGTCGCGGTCAAGGTTCGCCGCCCGAACATCGAGTCGCTCGTCGAGGCCGATCTGAAGGTGTTGCGGTGGTCGATTCCGTTGCTCGTTCGGGTGATCGACGAGGGGCGGGCGTTCTCGCTGGACAGTCTCGCCGACGAGTTCGCCAAGACGATCCGACAGGAGATGAACTACACCCGCGAGCGGGACATCCTCGAAGAGATCCGCGGCAACTTCGCCGACAGCGACGATATCGTCATTCCCGAACCCGTCGACGAGGTGTGTGCGCCGCGCGTGCTCACGATGGAGTACATCGGCGGCACGAAGATCAACGATCTCGACGAACTCGAAGCGAAGGGACTGGACCGAACCACGCTGGCGACGACACTCCAGCGGGCCTACCTCCAGATGATCATCGTCGACGGCGTCTTCCACGCCGACCCCCATCCCGGCAATCTCGCCGTGCAGGACGACGGCACGATCATCTTCTACGACTTCGGGATGTCTGGAACGGTCGACCCCTTCATTCAGGAGAAGATCGTCGAGTTCTATATCGCCGTCGCCAACCAAGATATCCCGGGGATTCTGGACACCCTCATCGAGATGGGGACGCTCAGCCCCACCGCCGACCGGGAGGTCATGGGCGACGTGCTGGAGCTTGCCATCGCCGACGCCCGCGGCGAGGACATCGAGCAGTACCGCGTCAACCAGATCATCGAGCAGGTCGAATCGACCATCTACGAGTTCCCCCTGCGGCTGCCCCGAAACCTCGCCCTGATCCTCCGGGTCGCCACCGTCGTCGAGGGCGTCTGTGTCACCCTCGACGAGGACTTCGACTTCATCGACGTGGCGACCGATTACCTGACCGAACAGGGCTACCGGGAGGAGACGGTCAAACAGGTCGCCGAGGAGGGCGCAGACCAGCTACAGGAGACGGCACAGGCGCTGTTTACCGTTCCACCGAAACTCGATCGCGTCCTCGATACGGTCGAGCGCGACAACCTGACGGTCAACGTCCAGATTGATGACGAGAATCACGTGCTGGACAAGCTGGCGAAGCGAATCTCCTACTCGATTATCGTCGCCGTCGGGCTGCTGTCGGCGTCGATCATCTACTCGTTCCAACCACAGCAGTGGCGGATCTCGATGGCGATCCTGGTGTTGACGCTGCCGATGATGTTCTTCCTCTATCGGTCGTTCAAACAGCCCAGCGGGCTGCGCGCCCAGCCGCAGTTTACCCGCCAGAGCATGCGCGAACAACGCGAGGACGACGAGCGGCGGGACCGCGAGGAGCAGTCAGGGCGCGACAGTGACGAGCGACCCGGAGCCAGCATTGCGACATACAAGACCGATCACGGCGACGGCGAGTAGTGACGCCATCTGAGCCACGGAATCTGCAACACCCCGGAGTTTTTCACGTATAACGTTGTAATAAGACGTATACATGCCATCAGTCAGTGCAAGAATCCCGGACGACGACAAGGAGGAGATCAACGCCGTCGCCGAACTGCTTGACGCCGACAAGAGCACCGTGATCCGCGAGGCTCTGCGCGAGGGGCTGGCTGATATGCGGATCGATCTCGCTGTCGAACAGTACCAGACCGGCGATATATCGGTGAATCAGGCCGCGCGGATCGCCGGCCTGAGTCTCGCCGACTGGCTGGTGGTCGCCAGAGAGCGGAATCTGACCACACAGCTCACACCCGACGACCTCTCGGCTGACGCCGAGGCAGCCCGCGAGCTATGACGGTCTATCTCGACGCGACGACGCTCATCGCGCTCGGCTCGGTCGACGAACTTGATCTCCTGACGACCTTCGACCGCGACCTTGTCGTCCTCGATTTGGTCAGTGAGGAGGTAACGACCGAACCAGCGCGCACTGCACTTCGGCAGTTCCGAGAACGAATAGATACGAAGACGCCGACATCGGTTGATGAGGCGGCCATTGAGCAGGCGGAAGATATGCTCGGCGAGACGGAACAAAACGGCGACGTAGCACTCGTCGCGCGAGTGCTGGCACACGATGATGTCGTGATCGTCAGCGATGATCAGCGCGTGCGAACGATAGCACAGACGCTCGGTGCGACGGTGACCGGCACAATCGGGGTCATCGTGCGTGCAGTATCAGCGGGACGGGTTACAGCTGACGAGGGCACAGAGTTGATACGTCGGCTCGACAGCCACGGCCTGCATCTAACCGGTGAACTCCGCGAGCAGGCCGACGATCTGATCGCGGACGCCGCAACCGACCGGGACAACTGAAGCTTTTTGCCCCACAGGCCGTTGGGGTGGCTATGAACTACCGCGAGGTCACCGTCACCGGCGAGTACGTGGCGCGACTCGATACCGGGGCGGACTGGCGCGCCGAAATCGAGTCCCTCGCCAGCGAGGTTGAGGCCGACGCGGGCTGGTTTACCGCGCTGGGATCGGTCGAAGACGCCGAGATCTGGTTCTACGATCAGGACGACGCCGAGTACCGGTCGGTCACGTTCGACGAGCCGCTGGAGGTCGCCGGCTGCGTCGGCAACGTGAGCCGGCTCGACGGCGATCTGTTCGCCCACACCCACGCCGTCTGCTCGCGGCCGAGCGGACAGGCCATCGCCGGCCATCTCGACGCGGCAACCGTGTTTGCGGGCGAATGCTACTTCCGGGCGTTCGAACAGCCGCTCACGCGAGAGTACGATGACGACACCGGACTGGATCTCTGGCTGTGAGCGAAACGAGCGATCCGGACGACGGAAGCGATCCGGACGACAGCGAGAGCGACGCGGTCGATAGCGACGAATCAACGCCAGAGAACGGCGAGGCGACGACCGAGACGCCGATGCGACCCAGCGACGAGCAGTACTTCGACCGCCTCGAAGCGGGGCTCGACGAGGCGATGACGGTCGCCGAACGGGCCCGCGGACAGGGGAAGGACCCCAAAACCCAGGTCGAGATTCCCGTCGCCAAGGACATGGCCGACCGTGTCGAGAACATCCTCGGCATCCCGGGCGTCGCCGAGCGCGTCCGCGAACTCGAAGGCAAGATGGCCCGCGAGGAGGCCGCCCTCGAACTCGCCAAGGACTTCGCCGAGGGCCGGGTCGGCGACTACGAGGGCAAAGCCGGTAAGATCGAGGGCGCGGTCCGGACGGCCGTCGCGCTGCTGACCGAGGGCGTCGTCGCCGCGCCCATCGAGGGCATCGACCGGGTCGAACTCCTCGAAAACGACGACGGCACCGAGTTCGTCAACGTCTACTACGCGGGGCCGATCCGCTCGGCCGGCGGAACCGCGCAGGCACTGTCGGTGCTCGTCGCCGACTACACGCGGAGCATTCTCGATCTCGCGGAGTACAAGGGCCGCGAGGCCGAGATCGAGCGCTACGTCGAGGAGATCAACCTCTACGACAAGGAGACCGGGCTCCAGTACTCGCCGAAGGACAAGGAGAGCCGATTTATCGCCGACAATATGCCGATCATGCTCGACGGCGAGGCGACCGGCGACGAGGAGGTCTCGGGCTACCGCGATCTCGACCGCGTCGACACCAACTCCGCCCGCGGTGGGATGTGTCTCGTCGCCGCCGAGGGAATCGCGCTGAAGGCCCCGAAGATCCAGCGCTACACCCGCCAGCTCGACGAGGTCGAGTGGCCATGGCTCCAGGATCTGATCGACGGCACCATCGGCAAGGACGACGACGCTGACGAGGCTGACAACGAAGGCGAGGCGGAGGACGCAGACGGCGACGAAGCCAAGAGCGACGGCGGGGACGACAAAAGCGGTGAGAACGATGAAACCGCCGACGGCGACACGGCCGGCCCGCCGCGTGTCGACGCGAGCGAGAAGTACCTCCGCGACCTGATCGCCGGCCGGCCCGTCTTCGGCCACCCCTCCGAGTCCGGCGGGTTCCGGCTGCGCTACGGCCGCGCCCGGAACCTCGGCTTTGCGACCGCCGGGGTCCACCCCGCGACGATGCACATCATCGACGACTTTCTGGCGACTGGCACGCAGATCAAGACCGAACGGCCGGGGAAGGCAGCCGGAATCGTCCCAGTAGACTCAATCGAGGGGCCGACGGTCAGACTAGCCAGCGGCGAGGTCCGGCGAATCGACGAGCCGAGCGAGGCTCGCGAACTCAGCAACGGCGTCGAGAAGATCCTCGATCTCGGCGAGTACCTCGTCAACTACGGCGAGTTCGTCGAGAACAACCACCCGCTCGCGCCCGCCGCGTACGCCCCCGAGTGGTGGCGACAGGAGTTCGCTGCCGCCGGCGCGGACGTGCAGGCGCTGGCCGACGATCCCCACGTCGACCTCAACGATCCCACAGCCGACGAGGCTCTCGCGTGGGCGGTCGAGTACGACTGCCCGCTGCATCCGGCCTACACCTATCTGTGGCACGATATTTCGGTCGAGGCATTCGTCGAACTGGCCGACGCCGTCGCCGACGCGTCGCTGCAGTCGGACGGCGACGACCGCACCGCCGACCAGTCCGAGTCGTCGCCGAGCGACGCCCCCGACAGCGTGCTCGTCATCGACCGCACCGAATCGGTCCGTGAGACACTCGAAACGCTACTCGTCGCTCACCACCAGACCGAGACGACGCTTGAGGTCGACGACTGGCAACCGCTCGCGCGGTCGCTCGGACTCGACGACGACCGCAACCGGACGTGGACGGAGCTGTCCGGGGAGGCCGCCGAGTTCCACGACGGCGACAACGCGATCAAAGCCGTCAACGAGGTCGCTCCCTTCGAACTCCGCGAGCGAGCACCGACCCGGGTCGGCGCGCGGATGGGTCGACCCGAGAAATCCGAGAAGCGCGACCTCTCGCCGGCCGTCCACACGCTGTTCCCGATCACCGAGGCCGGCGGGAACCAGCGCGACGTGGCGAAAGCCGCCGGAACGATGGACGATCAGGGCCAGCGCGGTATTCACGACGTGCGGGTCAGCCAGCGACAGTGTCCCGACTGCGGAGCCGAAACGTTCCGCTCGCAGTGTCCCGACTGCGGCGGCCACACCGAGCGCCACTACGAGTGTGAGAGCTGTGAGATCACCTGCGAGCCAGACGAGTCCGGCCGGGTCGAGTGCCCGAAATGCGGACAGGAGGTCACCGCCGCCGGGTGGACGACCGTCGACCTCCAGAGCGAGTACCGCGACGCCCTCGACGCCATCGACGAGCGGGAGGGGAACTTCGGGATGCTGAAAGGCGTCCAGGGGCTCATGTCGGCCGACAAGACGCCCGAGGCGATGGAGAAGGGCATCCTGCGGACCAAGCACGGTGTCTCCGCGTTCAAGGACGGCACCGTCCGCTACGACATGACCGACCTCCCGGTCACGGCTGTCAAACCCGAAGAGTTGGACGTGACGGCCGATCACTTCCGCGGACTCGGCTACGAGACCGACATCGACGGCGATCCGTTGCGGCACGACGACCAGCTGGTCGAACTCAAAGTCCAGGATGTGGTGCTCTCGGAGGGGGCGGCCGAACACATGACGCGGACAGCCGACTTCGTCGACGACCTCCTGGAGCGGTTCTACGGGCTGCCCGCGTTCTACGATATCGACGAGCGCGACGACCTCGTCGGCGAACTCGTCTTCGGGATGGCCCCCCACACGAGCGCCGCAGTTGTCGGCAGAGTGATAGGATTTACCGAGGCAGCAGTTGGCTACGCGCATCCGTACTTTCACGCCTCGAAGCGGCGGAACTGCTTCCACCCCGAAACGAAGCTCTGGCTCGAAGACGAAGCCGGTGAGTGGCACCACGAAACGATACGAACAGTCGTCGAGGAGCGACTGGACGACCCTCGGGAGGACGACTTCGGGACGCTCATCGAGGAAATCGACGGCGCGATCTCGGTTCCCAGCATCGACAAGAGCGGCTCGCTCGTAACGAAACCGGTCGAAGCGCTCTCGAAACATCCGGCCCCCGACCACATGATCGAGATCGAGACCCGGAGCGGGCGGGAACTCACGGTGACGCCGGACCACGAGATGCAGGTCTTCGCGGACGGCGAGCGACGGACGAAGCGGGCCAGCGAGGTGACGACAACGGATTCGCTCATCACGCCGGAACACCTCGATACGGTACAGCCGTCGGCGGAGCCACAGCAGTTCGATCTGCTGGCGGAGTTCATTCACGCCGACGCCGTCGACAACGAGCGGTTGATGATCAAAGGTGTCGAGAAGGACGTGCTCTACGACCTGTTCGAGGCGAAGCTGGCCGCCGACTGGGACGGGCAGTTCTACCCGCTGAAGCACACGGCCGAGTACTTCGAGATGTCCCACAAGACGCTGAGTAACTACCTCTACCGGGAGAGTGTGCCAGCACATATCCTGCTGGAACTGTGCGACTCGGTCGAAGCCGTTCTCAACTTCGTTCCCGATGACGTGACGCTGGGGATGAAACGAGATTCGGCCGCGATAGACCGGATAGTGGAACTCACCGAGGACGTAGCAACGCTGCTGGGCTACTACGCCGCCGAAGGGTTTGCACGCGAACAGGAGACGCCGAAAGGCGTGATCCACCAGACGACGATCTGCGGGACCGAAACCGAGGCCCGCGAGTTCTACATCGACGTGTTCGAACGTGAGTTCGGTGTCGAGCCGTACCGCGAGAACGACGCGAAAATCACCGTCTCGGGGCGATTACCGCGAACGTTCTTCGACACCGTATTGGATGCGGGCGTCCTCGCGGAGACGAAACGGGTCCCACAGTGTGTTTTCAACGCGCCAACGTCGATTATCGCGGCTTATCTCCGGGGGTATTTCAGTGGCGATGGGGGCATCGCTGCGGACAGCCTCACGGTGTCGGCGACGACAGTCAGCCCAGAACTCAAACAGGACGTACTGGCGTTGCTCACGCGGCTCAACATCGCAGGCAGAGTGACGACCACCGAACCAGTGCAGCTTGCCGAACAGTTCCCGGAGTTCTACGACAGCGATGACCCGTCATTGGCGGCACAGAGTTACAAGCTCAGAATCAGCTCACAGGATGCCGTGGAATTTGCCGAGACGGTCGGCTTCCATCTCACTCGAAAGGACGCACAACTCCAGCAACAAGTCGAGTCCATCTCGCATCGAAAACGACGTGTGTTTGATGGCGGGAACGGAGACTTCCTAGTTGACTCGGTTGCGAGTGTCGAGTATACCGAGGCGGAAGTGGACCATACCTACTGCCTGACAGTCGAAGACACGCATACACTTATCGTAAATGACACGCTGGAAGCGCAATGTGACGGTGACGAGGACTGCGTGATGCTGCTGATGGACGGACTTTTGAACTTTAGCCGACAATTCCTGCCGGACAAACGCGGCGGCCGAATGGACGCCCCGCTGGTCATGTCCTCGCGGGTCGATCCGACCGAGATCGACGACGAGGCCCACAACATGGACATCGTCTCCAGCTACCCCCGCGAGTTCTACGAGGCGACCCGCGAGATGGCCGATCCCGAGGCCGTCGACATCCAGACCGGCGAGGACACCCTCGATACGACCGACCAGTACCACGGCTTCGAGCACACCCACGACTCGACGAATATTCACATGGGACCGAGTCTCTCGGCGTACAAGACGCTGGACTCTATGATGGACAAGATGGACGCCCAGCTGGAGTTGGCGCGGAAGCTCCGTGCGGTTGACGAGACCGATGTTGCCGAGCGCGTCATCGAGTACCACTTTCTGCCTGACCTGATCGGGAACCTCAGGGCGTTCTCGCGGCAGGAAACCCGGTGTCTCGACTGCGGCGAGACCTACCGCCGAATGCCGCTGTCGGGCGACTGCCGGGAGTGTGGCGGACAGGTCAACCTCACCGTCCACGAGGGCTCGGTCAACAAGTACATGGACACGGCCATCGATGTCGCCGAGCGGTTCGGCTGCCGGGAGTACACCAAACAGCGGCTGCGAATCCTCGAACGGTCGCTGGAATCCATCTTCGAGGACGACACAAACAAACAGAGCGGCATCGCCGATTTCATGTAGGCCGCGAGGTCGCAACGGCTGCGGCTGCGAGGTCACCTCAACTGCCGACCAGCGTCGCCATCGTTGGCATCAGGTATCACCAGCGTCAGTTGATCGTATCCCAGTCGCCGACGTGGCCGGCCCGAAGCTCGACATCGTGTTCGTCCAGCACCTCATGAGGTTCGGAGTCGAATTTGTCGTCCAGCGTCTCGTCGATAGAGTCGATGATCCCTGAGAGCGCGGCCCAGATACCCGCGTCCTCGACGGGTGAGGTGAAGATCTCGTTTTGCCGCTCGATGCGCATGACGATCTCACCCTCGACCTTGATCTCGATTACCTTGCCGTTCTCGAAGCGGCGTGTCTCCGTCGGATCCTCGATGTCGGTCGGCATACCGGACAGTTGTCCGCCGACCGGTATGACTGCATGGGTTCGGGACCCACCGGAGTCGGCCCCGTATCAGTGCGATGTGGGTTTGGCAGGGCTGTCGTGCTCGCAACTGCCATCCAGACATCGCTCGCCGGAGGCCGTGCGGAATCGGGGCAGGCCACAGGCACAGTCGTCGGTGACGACACCCGCCGGGAACGAAAACGAGGTCTCACAGTCGGGGTACCCCTCGCAACCGAAGAAGAGCCGGCCGTCGGGGCTACGAACCCGGAGCGGCGAGCCACAGTCCGGGCAGTCGTAGTCGGCGTCGAACCGCTCGCTGACGGCCGCCGACAGCGACTCGCAGGCGTAATCGACACACAGCTCGAAGGCTGCACCGCGTTCGACACGCATCTGTGGGAGCCCACAGTCCGGACAGCAGGAGTCCAGTACCGTCGCACCAGATGGGAGGCCGTACTGCTCGGCACAGTCGAGACACCTGATCTCGCCGCGGGTGCGGACGAGCGGGCCGGTACAGAGCGGGCAGTCGCCAACGGGGACGCCCGCCGTCGAGACGGGGTAGTCGTCGGTTTCGGTCGCGTCGTGGGAGCGAACTGAGAGTTGCTGGTCGTCGGCCGCCGCGTCGAGACTGAACCCCTCGCTGTCTCGTTCGACGGTGACCTCGTCGGGCCGGGTGAGCCACGCGACGGGCTGGTAGCCGTCGGCGTCGTGGACGAGGACGGTCCGGTCAGGCTTCACGAGAATGACGACGTGGCCGCGCTGGGTGCGCTCGCGGGGGCCATCGAAGCTGACGGTGCAGTCGCCGGTGAGGATGCGGGTGCGATCCGACATACCCCGCCGTGGCTGCGGCTTTCGGTGTAAACCAATGGGCGAGAGTCTTTAGGCGAAGGCGTTGAGAGGCCGGTATGGCCGAGACGACGCCAGCGGTTCGGGCTGTGCTGTTCGACATGGACGGCGTGATCGTCGATTCCGAACGTTACTGGCACGACGCCCAGAAAGAGCGAATCTTCCCGGCGGCACTGGCCGGCGAGTACCCGGATCTCGACGAGACGACAGGGATGTACTACAAGGAGATCTACGACTACCTCGACGAGCACTACGAGACGACAGTCAGCAAAGCGGAGTTCGTCGACCTCTTCGACGAGGCTGCCCGCGAGATGTACCGCGAACAGGTCTCACTGCTCGATGGCTTTCACGACCTCCGCGACAACCTCGTGGCCACCGACATTGCGGTCGCTATCGTCACCTCCGCGCCGCCAGCGTGGCACAGCATCGTGACCGAGCGGTTCGATATCGCGGTCGACGAAACGGTGAGCGCGGCCGACATCGACGGCGACGGGAAGCCGGCCCCAGACGTGTACGAGCACGCGGCGGCGGTACTCGACTGCGAGCCGAGCGACTGCCTCGTCGTCGAGGACTCGAAAACGGCGTCGAAGCGGGGAAACGCGCCGGCATGACCGTCGTCGCCTACCGGACCGAGCCGAACGCCGATACCGACCTCTCGGCGGCCGATGTCGTCGCCGAGGGACCCGACGAACTGCACGCCGAACTCCGGCGGCGCGCTGACATCACATAGGCAACGCTCAGATACGGAAGCACGACGCATTTGTTTGCTGACGACAGACAGGGAGTCAATGTCGGACGAGACCGAAACTGACGACGCCGAAACCACGATTCGCCCCGGCCGCAACTTCGAACAGAGCTATCGACTGGCCGCCGAGGAGGCCGGCGAGTTCCTGATCGCCGTCGGCGAACAGTTACGCGATGGCGACGACCTCACACTCACCGACGAGGAGTGGGAACTCCCGTTCGCCTTCGGCGAGCCGGTCGAGGTCGAGATCGACTTCGAGGGGATGGACGATCCGGAGCTCGAACTCGAAGTCGAGATTCCCGGCCAGCCCGACGACACCGCACCACAGGTTGAGTAGCCGTCGATCCTGCTGGCCTACCACGCCCACCGGAACCCGGTCGGCTCGGTCGGTGGATCAAGCGGACTCGCCGGCAACTCGCCGGTGATCTCCGGATCGTTGTACCCGCGAGGCGCCACATCGTTCGGGTGTTCGGGGTAGAACAGCGACGCGAGGGCCTGAATCTGGCCGCGGCCGACGCCGAGTTCGAACTGCCCGCCGCCGTAACACCGGATGCCGTGCTGGCCGCAGTACGACAGCGTTTCCAGTACCGACTGAAGGCTGCCGAACCGCGAGGGTTTGATGTTCAGCCACGACGGCGTCCACGGCAGGGCCTTCACGTCGTCGAGGCTCTCGATTGGTTCGTCCCACGAGACACGCTCCCGGATGCTGTCGACCTCAAACAGCGGCTGTGTCGCCTCGGTCAGGGCGGGGTCCTCGATGATCGTGTCCGGTAGCCCCTTGATGAGCCGCTCGTAGAGTGCTGGGTCGGCCGGCACGTCGACCTCGGTATCCTCGTAGTGACCCTTGAGGTCGAGAATCCGGACACTACCTGTCTCGGCGAGCGTTGCGACGAGGTCGTCGTCCCAGTCGGGCGTCGGATCGAGTTTGAACTCGGCGTCGGGAACCTGCGCGTGGATCGCGTCGATCCGGTCTGTCGTCGGTGGCTCGCCGAGGCGCGTGCTGGCGACGAACCGCACCGGTTCGTACTCGTGGCCGACCAGCGAGGCAAAATCGGTGTCGGCCTGCCGCAGGCCGAGATCGAGGGCTGCCGACTCCAGTGCCCACTGCCGATAGTTTCGCGAGACCTCGCGGTCCGGTGGCGTCGGAAACAGTGAGCGGTCGCTGACCGTCGACGAGAACTCCGCAAAGGTGTATTCGCCAGCGAGATCGGGAAGGCCCTCGGCTGCGAGTGCGTCGTGCTCCTCCGATTCGTAGGTAACGTCCTCACCGCGACCGGTTTCGCCGTCACCATGGAGCGAAATTTCGGTCGTGACGCGGGTGAAGTCACTCGATGTGTCCCGTTCGTGACGTTCGGTGGTGAGTGAATCAATAGTCACCGGGAGCGTGGCGAGTTGGTCGGCGTCCATATGGCCGGTGGGTTGGCCAGTAGCAAACGGTTTGGGGTGTCGAAACTGGTGACAAAGAGGAGTATCTGCTGGTGGGAAATGATTGCAGTAGCGAGGGCGGGCAGGGCGGCTATGAAATCACCGGCAGGCGCGCTACAGGATGTACGACTCGCCTGCGCGGATGCGTCCCGGTGCCGACGCCTGCTTGTACGATTTGCCCCCTGCCGGGGCCGACGTAATGATCGTCAGCTTCGATCCGTCGTCAAGTTGTTTGATACCGTCGATTTCTACCAGATCAAACTGGACAATCATGAGATCTTCTTGATCGGCGATAATCGTCTCGCCGTCCTCAAGGCTTTGTTTTTGATAGAAATTGACCTGCTTAGTATCTGATTGATTGCCGCTTATGATGGTGGCAGCGTCCGAAGAGGCGATTGTGTAGGAAGCCTTGCTCAGATTGATCGGGTCAGATCCCGCTGCTAGTCTGACGCTTGCGTTAAGAATCTTAATTTCTCCACCTCTTCACCACCAACAGTACTGCTGTTTGCCTCACCAACGACATTGCCAATCTGCAATCTATCACTGACTTCCGAGGTTGTCTCTGCGCCTGTTTGTTGTGCCTGTGCTTGCAGGAGGCCAGCGGTGTTAATCAGGACACCCGCGGCGATCGCGGCGACGAGCACCATCGCGATGAACACGATGAGCGTCCCGATGCCAACTTGGCCTCGATTATCAGTGTTGAACATGGTCAACCCTACCCCTACCCCGCTGCCTGGTCAGGACAGCGACGTAACGTGCCTTTGTATAGAGAGTGGGGAGTAATAAAGGTAACGACACATTATCAGCCAGAACAACCCCACGGAAAGCGTAAACACGCTTAATATAGTCTAAAAGCGGTGTTTTGCGT
>KI543218.1:67094-92479 GCA_000496215.1 uncultured archaeon A07HN63 | reverse complement strand
AGCCGACGTAATGACCGTCAGCTTCGACCGTCGTCGAGTTGATTGATACCATCGATTAGAGTTAGATTGAAGCTCACGACCATAAGATCCTCCTGATCGGCGAGGATCGATGTAGTGGTATCAAGGCTTTGTTTGCGAGTGAAATTAACTGCGTCACCTGCTTGACTGCCATTTATGATGCTAGCATTTTCCGAGGAGGCGATTGTGTATGACGCCTTACTCAGATTGATCGGATCAGAGCCTGCTGCCAGCCTGACGCTTGCGTTGAGAAGCTCGATTTTTTCTTTACCGGTGTTATTTGTTAAACCGACGACATTGCCGATCTGCAACCTATCACTGACTTCCGAGGTCGTCTCTGCGCCTGTCTGTTGTGCCTGTGCTTGCAGGAGGCCAGCGGTGTTAATCAGGACACCCGCGGCGATCGCGGCGACGAGCACCATCGCGATGAACACGATGAGCGTCCCGATGCCAACTTGGCCTCGATTATCAGTGTTGAACATGGTCAACCCTACCCCTACCCCGCTGCCTGGTCAGGACAGCGACGTAACGTGCCTTTGTATAGAGAGTGGGGAGTAATAAAGGTAACGACACATTATCAGCCAGAACAACCCCACGGAAAGCGTAAACACGCTCAGTATAGTCTAAAAGCGGTGTTTTGCGTGGTTTCGGATGCCAGAAACACCACGGTATCAAAAAGAGAAACGCGCTGTAGGGGCCGTACAGTCGAATAATCGACGCTCTATCCCGCTGTATCGGGTGTCAGGTCTGGGCTGTTCACGACGGTGGCCAGCTTTCGGTGTTGATACTGGTGCCGGAATCACCGATACGTTTTTTACTGCGGTCGTAGAATGTACGGTCGGATGGCATCGGACGAACTAATTGAGGTCCTTGGCAACAAGTACAACACGGATATCCTGTCTGCCACGACCGAGCCGAAATCGGCGCAGGATCTCAGCGAGGAACTCGATGTGCCGATCGCGACCTGCTATCGCCGGATCGAGGAGCTGACAGACACGGACCTCCTGTCACTCCACGACCGGCCGCTATCGGACGAACACCGGCGGATCAAGGTGTACCGTCGGAACGTCGACCAGATCGAGATCAACTTCGAGAACGGAGTGTCGATCAGCGTCTCCGAACGGTCGGCGGTCAAGAACAAGCTCGACGACGCGTGGCGGACGATGTCGAGCTAACGATCCACAGGGGATCGAACTCCTTTCTCAGAACGATGGCCCGTCACCGCCACCGCCGGGTGTCGCCCCCGAGTCGCCGCTCATCATCGAGAAACCGCTTGCTTTCTCGTGGACGGTGATGCCGCCATCGCTGATATCCATCGGGAAGATGTCGGTGTTGATATCCTGCTTGCGCATCTTCGCCACCCAGACGTAGCGGTTGACGCCGGAATCGGTCGGCGTCTGGATGAAGTAGATATTGCCGTCGGTGAGGAAGTTCTCGAGGCCGACCTCGGTTTCCGGGAAGACGGCCCCCTGCTCGTTGATCAACAGCGAGGTAAGGCCGTGCTGTTTCAGGATGTCGGAGAACTTCAGCAGGTAGGTCCGTTTTTCGCGTTCGTTCTCGAAGAAGAGCTGGAACATCGTCAGCGAGTCGAGCACGAGACGGTCGTAATCGCCGTCGGTGAACTCCTCCAGTAGCTTGTCCATCGTGGCGGTGAAGTCGCCGTCGTCGAGCATATCCCGCTTGTCGTAGATGGTGATCTCGCCGTCGTCGACGAACTCGTCGAAGCGATCGAACCCGATGGAGTCGGCGGCCATCCGGATGTCGTCCTCGTTTTCCTCGAAGGAGATGTAAATCCCCCGCTCGTCGTGGTCCTCGACACCGGCATAGAGGTAGTTGATGCCGAAGAGGCTCTTTCCCGTACCGGGATTCCCGCTGATGAGAACCGTCGCGTTGTCCACGATACCGCCCCCGAGGATCGAATCGAGACCGTCAACCCCTGTTTGAACTACATCTGGCATGGGTTACAGGGGGCTACGGACGCCCCCTAAATGAGACCACCGGCTGCTGCATGGATTACAGGGGTAGGCTTATACCCGCGCAACGATCATGTTAGTTACGCTTGTCGTGCACTCGTCTGACACGGATTTATGCCGCAACACGATACCTAATACAACAATGAGGGGAGACAGCGTTCACCGAGTCGCCACACCACGGACAGCCGGGCAGGTGGGACGATGAGCGACGACACCATCCTCGTCGTCGAGGACGACCCGACGGTCACGCACCTCTACAACCAGTTTCTCGAACCGGAGTACACCGTCGTCACGACGACGACAGCCGCGGAGGCGATCGACGTGCTTCACGGCGAGTCTGCCCCGGAGGGCGAGGAGCTCCCCGACTCGGTCGACGCCGTCCTGCTGGATCGACGACTCCCCGACGAGCCGGGCGAGACGGTGCTCGAAGTGATCGAGGAGGAGGACCTCGACTGCCGCGTGGCAATGGTGACCGGTGTCGAGCCGGATTTCGACATCGTCGACATGGGGTTCGACCTCTATATCCTCAAACCGGTCGAACACGACGAGCTGATGGACGCTGTCGACACGCTGTTCGTGCGCTCGGAGTACGGCGGCCTGCTCCGTGAAGCCGCCTCGCTCGCCTCGAAGCGCGCCCTCCTTGAAGCGAACAAATCCGACGAAGAGCTCGACGCAAGCGAGGAGTACAGCGACCTCCTCGACCGCATGGAAGAACTCGACGACGAGCTCATGGATCTCGCCGGCTCGCTGTCGACCGACGACTATCGCGTGATGTTCCGCGACATCGGGGCCGAGTAACACTCCCTAGCAGTTCTCCGCTCTACCTACGACGATAGCTGGTCGCCCACAATCTCGTCAGCGGCGTCGATAAATTCCTCCTGCATCCCGGTCGGTATCGTCGCACCCGCGGCGACATCGTGGCCACCACCATCACCGTCGACCGCGCGAGCGGCCTCTCGCATGACGACCGAGAGATCAAGCCCATCAGCCGTGAGCGTGTGACTCCCGCGGGCCGAGACCTTGACCTCTGTCTCGGATTTCTCGGCAAAGCCGATGATCGGCCTGTCTCGCCGGATGCCTGACTCGCCGACAGCCATGCCGGCGATGATGCCGACGATGGTCTCGCGTATCTCGTCGCCCGCGTCGAACCACTGGACGTTGTCAGCCATGGTGACGCCCTCCGAGGTGACCCAGTCAACACCCTCCGAGAGGTTCTTGCGGTGGTTCCGGAGGAGCGTCCGCGCGCGGTCGAAGGCCTCCTCGCGGTCACCGAGACAGACCGCCAGTCCCACGTCGGCCCGCTCGTATCTGGCGGTCGCGTTCAGCAGCGTCGAGAACTCGCTCACGTCGCGGAGGACAGTGCCGGACTCCTCGCGGGAGAGCTGGTAGGTCGTCCCGACGAGGTCGTCGATCCGGTCGGCCGGAACGCCGCTGTCGACCGCACGCTGGATGAGCGCGCTGAGCAGCGTCTGTCGCTCGCTGTCGGTCAGATCGACCCAGCACCGCCAGCCGTCGTCAGTCTCTAACTCGATGTCGAGGGCCGACAGGAACTCGATGCTTCCGGCCGCGTCGTTCGAGATGCCTGGAATCCGGGCCTCGCTGGCGTACTCCAGCAGCTTCGGCAGCGGGCGCGTCTGCTTGCCGTAGAGGGTGATATCGGTCGCCGATTCGACGACGCCGGCGTCGATGCCCTCGGCGACGATGGCCTCGTTTGCGCCGGTGAGCCCGTCGACGCCCGCCTGCATGTCGCCGACAGCGCCGACGACCGCGAGCGCGGCCAGATCGCGGTTGTCGGCCGCCGGGTTGTCAGTCGGCGGCTCGTCAGCCCCTGGTTCGTCAGCTGCTGGGTGGTCCGCCTGCGATGCGGTGACGGTGCCGCCGTCGGTCGCCGACGGTTCGGCGGGCGGCGATGAGGGAGAGGTCGTGTCCGCGAGTGCGCGCGCAAGTACGTACGCCGCGCCCGCACCCGAGAGTTCCGAGGCGCCGTCAAGGCCGACCAGCAGCGGGTTGAGGTGGTACTCGGTCGTCGCGTCGGCCGGCTGGTGGTGGTCGGCGATGACGGGCGTGAAATCGCCCGCCTGCTCGTGGTCGGCAATGATATCGAGTTGCCCGCTGCCGAAGTCGGTGAACAGCACCGTCTCGTGGTCGGTCGCGGCGATCTCGGCGACCTCCGCCTCGTCGAGCTGTTTGGAAAACATCGTCTCGAAGGGTATCCCGGCGCGTTCGAGGGCGCTCGCCGCGATGGCCGCGCTCGTCAGCCCGTCGGCGTCGATATGCGAGGCCAACAGTACGCTGTCGGCAGCCTGCAGGCGGTCGGCGCAGGCGGCAGCCGCGTCGGCAAGCTCGGGAACAGGGGGTGCCGAAGCCATTGGGCGAAGGTTGTGCGGGTTCGGATATAAACCTCCGCGTCGGGAGCGCGGGTCCAGCCGGACGCGGGCGGCCTCACTCGGTGTAGCTCGGCGCAGCCGCCTCGACGACCCGCGTCGCCAGCGCCTCGAACGTTGCTTCCCCGGGAACAATGTCGACGCTGATGCCGTGTTCCTGTGCTGTTTCGCGTGTTGGCTCGCCGATCACGCCGACGAGCGCCGAATCGAGGCCGTCGAGGGCGGCCTCCCTGATGCCGCGGTCCTCGGCAGCCGCGAGGAAGTTCTCGACGGTGAGCGAGGAGGTAAACGCCGCCGCGTCGAGGTCGCCGGCGGCCGCCAGTTCGGTGCTGTCGCCGGCATCGGCCGGGCGAACCAGCCGATAGAGCACGGTTTCGGTGACGGTCGCGCCCGCGTCGGCGAGCCCGTCGAGTAACACGTCGCTGCCGTGATCGCTACGGGCGACCTCGACATGGTTCCCTGCAACTTCGTCGGCCAGCAACTCGACGAGCCCCGCTGAACTGTAGGTCTCGGGCTCGCGGTCGACCGTCCAGCCGACGGCGTTGGCGGCCGCAGTCGTTCCCGAGCCGATGCTGGCGAGCGTCACGCCCTCGGGCTGCCAGCCGGCGTCGGCGGCGAGTTCGACCCCGGTCTTGCTCGTGAGGACGACGTAGTCTGCGTCGCCGTCCGGTACTTCGCCGGTTGGCTCGACTTCGAGCATCGGATCGGGAACTGGCGTCGCACCAAGCGAGTCCAGCAGTTCGACCGCCTCGGTCATGCGGTCGTCGTCGGGGCGGAAGACGGCGACGCGGACCTCGCTCGGCATCTACGTGTCGCCCCCGGTTTCGGCAGTCGAATCCGCGTCATCCGGAGCATCGGTGTCGTCGGGCCGCTGCTCGGCGGCGACAGCACTCGCGTCGGCGTCGACCCCGCCAGCCCGGTTCGAGAGGAAGGCGACGACGCGCTCCCGCGTCGCGGCCACATCGCCGATGACGGTGATCGCCGGCGGTTCGATCTCGTGGGCGTCGCGCACCTCGACGATGGAGTCCAGCGTCCCGGTGGCGACCTGCATGTCGGGCCACGTCGCGCGCTCGACGAGGGCGACCGGCGTGTCGGCGGCCATCCCCGCGTCGAGTAACTCCTGCGTGTAGAGCGGAAGTTTCCCGACGCCCATCAGCACGACGAGCGTCCCGCCGGTCGCCGCGAGCGCCTCCCAGTCGACCGCGGACTCCGCTTTCGTCGGGTCCTCGTGACCCGTGACGAAGGAGACGCTGGAGACGTGATCGCGGTGGGTGACCGGAATCCCGGCGACGCCAGCGGCGGCGATGGCGGAGGTGATGCCGGGAACGACCTCGAAGGGGATCTCGTTGGCCGCGAGGTGTTCCATCTCCTCGCCGCCGCGCCCGAAGACGAACGGGTCGCCGCCCTTCAGCCGGACGACCGTCTTGCCCTCGCTGGCCAGTTCGACGAGTCGGCGGTTGGTGTACTCCTGTGGCGTCCACTCGCCGTCGGCCCGCTTGCCAACGTCCTCACGCTTGGCCTCGGGTATCTCGCCGAGGATCTCCGGCCCCGGGAGTTTGTCGTGGAGGACGACATCGGCGTTCTCCAGCAGTCGCTTGGCCTTGACCGTCAGCAACTCGGGATCGCCGGGGCCGCTGCCGACGAGATAGACGGTCCCGACGGTGTCGCTGTCAGGGCTTCCGTCGCTGTCGTCGGGTGGTTCAGCCGGCTCAGTCATCACCCGCCTCCTCGGCGGCGGCCCGCGCCGCGTCGATCACCTCGGCCGCGCCGCGCTCCCGGAGATCGGCCGCAAACTCGGCAGCCGCGTCGGCATGGTCGGTCACCGGCAGGTCGCGGGTCGCCTCGATGATGTCGTCGCCGTCGTGGGCCAGCACCTGCGCGCGTGTGTGAACGTACTCGCCCTGTAAAACCGCGCTAACGCCGATGGGGGCGATACAGCCGCCGCCGACCTCGGCGAGGACGGTCCGCTCGACGGTCGTCTCGACCCGCGTCCGTGGGTGGTCGACGGTCTCCTGCAGTTGTTCGATTACCTCTTCGTTGGTCGCCGTCACCGCAATCGCGCCCTGTCCGGGGGCCGGGACGAACTCGGTGCGCGGCAGTCGGTGGGTCGGCACTGTCTCGAGGAGGTCACTGCGGCGAAGGCCGGCCTCAGCGAGGACGATGGCATCCATCTCGGTGTCGACCTTCCGGCCCATCGCGTCGCGTTCGAGGTCGCTGAGATCGTCGAACCACTCCTCGGGTGAGCGGTCGTAGTCCGCGCTGTCAGGGGCATCGCCGTCGTCGCTATCATCGGCATCGGTTTCGGCGGCGGCGTCAGCGACGTCGGCCTCGTCGACAGCGGCGTCGCCAACCATCTCGTCGAGTTTGCCGACTGCTTCGAGTCGACGCTGGTGTTCACGCTGGAGCGACGGCGCGAGCAGTTTTTCGACTCTGGTGTCGACGTTGCCGCGGAGGGCGACGGTCTCCAGATCTGAGCGAGCCTCACGCAACTGCGCCTGCCGGCGGAGCGAACTCGTGCCGACGACCGCGCCCTCCGGTAGCTCATCAAGCTCTGAGCCGTCCGGCGTGACGAGCACGTCACCGGAGGGCGCGCGTTCGGGCACCGCGGCGACGACCATCTCGTCGGGCATCTCGGTCGGCATATCCTTCAGCGAGTGGACCGCGGCGTCGAGATCGCCGTCGAGGACCTTCTGGTCGAGTGCGCGGACGAACGCGCCGGTTTTGCCGAGGCGGTGGATCAGCTCGTCGCGGATCTGATCGCCCGTGGTGTCGACCTCGGTGAGCGTCACCTCCCGACGGCGCGAGGAGAGCGCGGACTTGACCGTCGTTGCCTGTCGCCGGGCGAGGTCCGAGCCGCGCGTGGCGAGGCTCACGGTCGTGGCTTGTGACATACGCCCCTCTCTGCGCTCGCCGTTCAAAAGCCCACTAGTTCCGCGGCCCCTTACAGCGTCTCGGCGTAAGCATCGAGGGTTTCGTCGATATCCGCCTCGGTGTGGGCATACGAGACGAACTGGGACTCGTACTGGTTGGCGGTGAGGAAGATACCCTTCTCTTTCATCTCCTGCCAGAAGAGCCGCTCCCACCGCTCGGTGTCGGCGTCGGCAACGTCGCTGCCGGTCTTCGGACAGTGATCGGCGTTCGCGCAGTCGGGGTCCTGCTGGCAGCCGGCCGCACACGGCCCGCCGGCCTGGGCCGCGCCGTCGCGGGTGAAGATCACCTTGAACATGCTGTCGGTGCCGACGACGGTGTACTCGGGGGCGTGGTCTTCGAGTAGATCCGAGAGGCCGCTGCGAAGTCTGTCGCCGAGGCTGTTGACGTGGTCGTACACGTCGTTCTCGGCTGCGTACTCCAGTGTCGCCAGTCCGGCGGCCATCGTGACCGGGTGGCCCGAGAACGTCCCTGACTGGAAGACCTCGCCGGATGGCGAGAAGTGTTCGATCAGCTCGGAGCGGCCGCCGATCGCGCCGACCGGGAAGCCGCCGCCGACGATCTTGCCGAACGTCGTCATATCCGGCGTCACGCCGAACTTGCCCTGTGCACACTGGAGACCGCCGACGCGGAAGCCGGTGATCACCTCGTCGAAGATGAGCAGCGAACCATGTTCGTCACAGAGTTCCCGCAGGGTGTCGTGGTAGCCGTCGACCGGCATGACGATCCCCATGTTGCCGAGAATCGGCTCGGTGAGGACCGCGGCGATGTCGTCGCCGTGTTCCTCGAAGACGGCTTCGGCCGCAGCGGGGTCGTTAAACGGCACTGGCAGGGTATGCTGGGCGAATTCCTCGGGGATGCCCGCCGTCGAAGGGTGGGGGTTTTCGGCGTCGCCCTCGACGAGCGTGGACTCCTGGGCACCGTGGTAGCCACCCTGCATGACGACGATCTTGTCGCGGCCGGTGTAGCCGCGGGCGAGGCGGACCGCCGAAACCGTGGCCTCGGTGCCGGAGTTGACGAAGCGCAGCATCTCGACGCTGGGCACGTGGCGCGTGACGAACTCCGCGAGCTCGACCTCGACCTCGGTTGGCGCGCCGTACATCGGCCCGTCGGCGGCGTGGGACTGGACGGCCGCGGCGACCGGCTCGGGCAGGTCGTGACCGTAGAGCAGGGGACCGTACCCCATCACGTAGTCGAGATACTTGTTCCCGTCAGCGTCGACGACGTGGGCCCCGTCACCCTGTTCGATAAAGAAGGGATACGGCTTGGTTGCGCGCACCGAGGAGTTGACGCCGCCGGCCAACACCGAGAGCGCGCGGCCGTACAGATCGCGTGACCGCTCGTGATTCATGGAGCCATATTTTCGCCGCGCCGACTTGTGCGTGTCGACCCCGGCGGGCAAGTGTCACCAGCGGATGGCGACACGGGAGCAACCAGCGGGGGGCGACACCGCCTCAGAACGCCTGCAGTTCGTCGAGAACAGCCGCCGCACTGCCGTCGGCGATGGCGTCGCGGGCCGCGTCGAGGCCAGCCTCGATCGAGTCGACATCCTCGCGGGCGTAGATCCGGAGGGCGGCGTTGAGCGCGATAGCGTCGGCGAACTGGTCGTCGCGCTCGCCGGCCAGCACCTCTTCGGTGATGGCGGCGGAGTCAGCGGCGATGTCGTCGACGTGGAGATCCTCGCCCTCGAGATCCATGCCGTACTCGGCGGTCTCGATGCCGTAGTCGGTGAACTCACCCTCTGTCCATTCGGCAACCTTCGTAAACCCGGGGCGGATTTCGTCGTACCCCTCCATCCCCTGGAACATGATCACGCGGCTGAGGTCGTGATGCTGGCTCTCCTCGAAGGTGTTGACGACCTTCTTCGCAAAGGCGAGATGGTAGAACGAACCGAGATGCACGTCGGCGTTGGCAGGGTTGGCCAGCGTCTCGATGGTGTTGACGAACGTGCGGACGCCCATCTGGTCGCGGCGGTCGAAGAGTTCGTCGACGACGGGGTTGAACGCGGGCTGGTAGTAGAACCCGAACCCGGTTTCGTCGACCATATCGGCCGAGGTCTGCGGCGAAAGTTCGGTGGCAATACCGAGTTCGTCAAGGACGTGTTTGTAGGCATCCTGTTTCTGCGTCGGGACGCGGTCTCCGGAGTGGACGACAACCGGCGTGCCCGCGGCCGCGGCGACGACGCCCGCGCCGACGCCGAGAATCGCGGAGTCGCCCTTGCCGTCGTAGTTGGCCCCGCAGTCGACGGGGTCGCAATCGGGTTCGGCGAAATCGACGTGCTCGCACATCACGTCGGTGTAGGCCGCCAGTTCCTCGGGTGTGTTGCGTTTCCACCGATTGGAGAGCCAGAAGGCTCCGAGCGTCGTCGGATCGGGCGCGCCCGCGATGATCCGCTCGAAGGCTTCGAGGGCCTGGTCGCGATTCAGGTCGTCCGCGGATTTGTGGCCGGAGCCACAGACCTCGGTCATCAGTCGTTGCAGGGGCCATTCGCCGAACGTCTGGGTTGCCTGTGCCATACGCCCTGTTGCGCCGTAGCGTGCAAAAGCCTCCCGCTGTGAGGCCAGAACTGCCACAGTCGCCAGTTGTGACGCGACCGACACACGAAAACCCGCGCAGCCGCAAAGCCGCCCATGAGCGAGGAGCGGCCCGATCCCAGCGAGTTCGGCAGCGATGACGACGCCCCACCAGTTGATGAAAAGCCCTACAAGATCATCTTCGAGGGCAACAAGTGCTTCGGCGCGGGCAAATGCGCGGAAGCCTCCAGCAACTGGGAACTCGATCTCGATACCGGCATCGCCCAGCCGCGGTCGTACTACATCGACGAGTCGGAACTCGACGAGAACGTCGAGGCGGCCGAGAAGTGTCCTGCAAAGAAGGATCGCGGCATCATTCACGTTATCGACCGCCGGAGAGGATGTCGAAATCGCGCCGGACCCCCACGGCGATGGCACGCTGAGCGTCGACTGGTAGGCGGCCAACCGAAACCCACTTTGGTACGATCAGAGAACAGATACCTGCGCGAGGGTGGCTGAGCCTGGCCAAAAGCGGCGGGCTTAAGACCCGCTCCCGTAGGGGTCCGAGGGTTCGAATCCCTTCCCTCGCATTTCATGCCCGAGCGACAGTGAGGGCTGAAATCGTTCTGGACGGATTCGAAGCAGAGAGCGAGCGCAGTGAGCGACCGTGGTTCGAATCCCTTCCCTCGCATCGCGTGTCCGAGCGACGGTTAGATGATTCTTACACAGGACAACGACTTTTTCACCGAACGACAGATCAAAACCACCGCAGGCGTGCTCTTTCAGACAGACCAGACGCTGTCAGCGCGCGAGGTCGGCGACGCCGCCCACGAGTTGTCACAGCATCTCGACCGGTCAGCGATCACACTCGAATACGTCAGTAGCAACTGGCTGTGATAGATCGACAGTGACGTAGCTGACCGGCGAGACTGAGGGCTGCAGAGAACGCAGCCTCGGGTAGTGCGTCGAGAAACGCAGCGTACAGTCGGCTTCAGATAACGCGGTTCTGGAGGTAGTCGAGGTGTTTGGCGTTGTAGATGATCTTCACGTCGTCGGCGTCCGGGCTACCGATACAGGTGAGTCGAACGTCCTTCTCTTCGACTTCCTCGTCGGAGAGGATCTGCTGCATGTCCATATCGATCTCGCCCTCTTTGACGATTGCTGCACAGTTTGCACACGCGCCAGCACGGCACGAGAAGGGCCAGTCGTAGCCCTGCGCCTCGGCGGCTTCGAGGATGTACTCGCCTTCGTTCACGTCGAGCGATCCGTAATCTTCCTCGCCGAGATCGGCATCTTCAGCACTCTCGAAGAGGTCGTCGTCGTCGATTTCCCAGCCGTTGTCGTCCAGCACGTCGTAATTCAGGTAGGTTACTGTTGGCATCACCTCTCGCTTGGTGACGCATCCCATTAGACTTTGCTGTTTCCGCAGTCTCCGCGGGTGTCTCGGTTACGACACGCCGCTGATACGCGGAGTCACAGACGGAGCGCGAAACAATCAAGGGGGCTGCTCTAAATTATGTGTACATGAGCGAGGCTGTGGTGGCGGACTTTCCCGGCCGGTTCTTTACAGAGGAGACGGAGGCTATGGAGCCGGTCAAGGGACGAATTCTGCTCAGCGAGAAACAGCTCGTCCTCGCCACCGAGGAAGCCGAGACCCGGGTTCCGCTGTCGGCCGTCGTCGACACCAACGTCGGCTCGCCGCCACAGGCATTCAAGCAGTTCTTCAACGATACGGTGACCATCCAGTACAAGAAAAGCGGGGAACGACAGGCGGCCATCATCGAGGCCACCGGCAAAAACGTCGAGAAATTCAAGACCGTCTTCTTCAAGACCGCTGTCGGCGGACAGACGGTGATCGTCACCCACCCCGCCAAACGCGGTGGCCGGATCACCGACGCCAGCGACCGCAAGATGGAGCTCAAGCTAAAGCGCGGGCAACTCGACCTCAAGGGCAAGGAAGAAACGGTCACCGTCGATCTCGGCGGCGTCATCGACTTCGGCCGGGAACAGCGCGATATCGGCGGGAAAACGCGGCCAACACTGTCGGTCGATCACTCCGAGGCCGGCACGACACTGACGACGCTGATCACCCTGCCGAACAGCCGAAAACTCAATCTGCTGGGACGATTCGTCCGGCTGGAGTACAGCGAGATCATGGAGGATCTCGAGGAAATCAACGTTGGCGAGGAGGAGATCGAGACCCTCGTCTCGCTGTACAGTGCCGGCGGCAGCGCGGAGTTGAGTATGCTCGTGACCGGTGATATCAACGAGACGCGCGCGATTGTCGATCAGCTACAGGAGAAGGAACTCGTCGATGACGGCGAGGATGGTCTCACGCTGACGCCGAAAGGACAGGTCATCGTCAACCAGAAAATCGAATCGGTCAACGCCTGATCGCGCCAGGCAACGGTCACGTCGTCGTGTCTTACTGTTCGTTCATCGCCTCGCTGGCGATGTTGCGTCCGCGGGAGTTCAGCGTGACCTCGCGGCGGGTGCGGACCTCGTCGACGATATCGAGTTCGACGAGTCGCTCGAACGTCTCCTCGACATCCTCGACGTCCTGTCCGACGAACGCCGGTATCTCGAACGGAGAGACACCGGAGTACAGTGCCATCAGCACCTCCTTTTCTGATTCGTCCAGCTCGACGTTGGCCTCGCTCCGTCGTTCGCCCTCCTTGAGGAAGGATTTGGTGAACTGGCAGTCACGCTCTTTTCCGGTGATGTGGGTTTCGACGCTCGTCTGGCCGTCGACGTGAGACACCTGCACGACGAGCCGCTCGTTGCCGCCCATATCCTGTCGTTCGGTGTTGATCTCGCTGATCTCCTCCAGTTCCAGCTCAACGAACTTCCCGCTTTCCAGCGCGGTTGCGATGGACTCCTGTTCGACCTTGAGACGAGCTTTCTCCCAGGACTCGTCGGTGACAACACCGCCCTCAACGGCCGGGTGTTTCACCTTGACGATGTTCTCGTCGAGGATCGCCTTGAAAAAGCCCGTCTTGAACTCCTCGTGATCCGAGGCCGCGACCAGCATCACATCGTCGCCGAGGCGGAGGCTCAGATAGTCCGAAACGGAGGCGATCGCCGTCGAGGCATCCTCCCGACCACCGAGACCGGTGATATCCGAGAGCGCAAGCGTCTTTTTGCCGTCGTTGCCGGCAAGGATGAGCCGGCGGTTCGACAGCAGGATACGGCCCTCTGACCACGACACGTCGTTGAGTTGACGGCCGCCCTTGACTGCCATCGTGAACCGCCCTTTCGTATCTACGATCTTGTACTCGCCTTCACTCATTGAGGGTCACCATCCCGCCGTGCTGACGGCGTTCGGCATGCAGTTGACTTCTCACACTACTATGTAATATCACTGTCGGCCTTTGAGCTTCGAGACAGCGGAGAAGGCCCGCTTGCGGACCTGCTTGCTGTCGTCGTCGGTGAGATTCGAGACGACGTCCTGCGACCGTTCGCCGCCGATCTTGCCGAGGACGAAGACGGCCTGTGCACGCGCATCTTCCGCGGCATCGCTTTTGACGAGGTCGATCAGTTCCGTTTCGACAGCCTCGCCACCCATCTCGGCGAGGCTGGTCGCCGCGAACTGCGAGGTCTGCATATCGTCGCTTTCGAGCGCATCGACGAGCACCTCGATGGTGTGCTGATCGGGGTCCTCGACGATCCGGCCGAGGAACCACGCGGCGTTGCGGATCTGTCGCCGCTGGCCGCTCTCCTCGAGGATCTCGACGATCGGCTGGACGGTCGCCTCGTCGGCATCCTGTAGTTCCGTGACGATCCGGTCGCGGATCTGGTGGCTCTTCTGGGTCTCGACGTTCGACAGCAGTTCGAGAATCGAGTACACCGCCGCGCTCCGAACGGCGGCGTTCCGGTCAGCCAGCGCGTTGGCCAGCGGCTCGACCACCTCGGCGGTGCCGGCCTCGCCGAGTGCGGAGGCGGCGATCCGTCTGATCGAGGCGTTCTCCGACTCGGTCATATCGGTCAGCGCGGCGAGGGCCTGATCGGTGCCGATGGTCGATAGCGCGATGGCGGCCTCCTCCCGAACCCGGCCACTCGGGTCTTCGAGGTGCTTGATCAGTGCCGGGACGGCGGAGGGGTGGGCGATCTCGCCCAGTGCCATACAGATGCGGGTTCTGACCTTGGGATTTCCATCCGACGACAGCGCGTTCGTCAGCGAACTCACCGCCGACTCGTCACCGAGTTTCCCGAGCGCGGAGGCGGCAGCCATACGGAGCTCGGGGATATCCGACGAAAGCGCCTTCGCGAACCGCTTGGCGACGGCCCAGTCGGCACCCTGTTCGATCTTGTTGCCGGTGATATCTTCGAGAAGCTCCTCGACAGCCTCGGTGCCAAGCTGGTCGAGGCCGTCGACAGCCCCCGCTCGAACCACCTCTTCATCGTCGGTAACCGCGGTCGAAACGAGAGCTTCGACGGTCTCGGTATCATCCTCGTCGGCGATCTCGCCCAGCAACTCACAGGCCCGTTTCCGAACGGCGGGGTTGTCACTGTCCTCCAGCATCTCCTGGAGCCCTTCGGCGTCACCGGACCGTGCGAGATCGTATAGTGACATGTGCTCGTCTGTCCTGCTATGGGGTATACTCGTAAATACGACACCGTTTGTTCACGGGGTCGAAGTCGTCGCGGAGGCTTTCGGGGATCGTCTCGGTCATCCCGATGACCAGATACCCGCCCTCGCGGAGCGAATCGGTCAGCGTCTCGAAGATCGGGTCCTTGAACGCGGTGTCGATGTAGATGAGGAGGTTCCGACAGAAGACCAGATCGCAGTTCCGCCGGGGGCCGTCCTGAATCAGATCGTGGCGCTCGAAGGTGATCTCGTCGCGGATCGGCTTCTTGACGGTGAACTCCTCGTCAACGATCTCGACGTATTTTTCCGGCCGATCGAGCAGATCCAGCTCCTCGCCGATGTCGGTTGTCCGGGTCGTCTCGTAGGTACCGGCCTTGGCGTGTTCGAGTGCTTCGTCGCTGATGTCGGTCCCGACGACCGACAGACTGTCCTCGTCGATCCGACGGTCGTCCTTCGAGAGCATGTACACCGAGTAGGGTTCGCGGCCGTCGGCACACGGCGCGCTCCAGACATCAACCCGGCGCTGATCGTCGGTGAGCTCGCGGAGGACCGGCCGCAGGGCCTCCCACATCTCCTCGTTGCGGAAGAAGTTGGTGACGTTGATCGTCAGCGAGTCCATCAGCGCCTCCTTCTCGCGGCTGTCGGTCTGGAGAACATCGAGGTACTCGTCGTACTCCTCGACATCGTGGCGGCGCATCCGCGCCGTGATCCGGCGGTCGAGGTAGTCCTCGTTGTAGTACTCCGGTTCGAAATCGACCTCGTCCTGAATGTGTTTGATAACGCGGCCGAAACTCTTGGATTTGAACTCTCGCTTGCTCATAATGTCACCACGTCAAGCACCGCAACCACGTCGCCGTCGCCGAGAACGGCCGTCCCGCTGAGGCCGGGGATCCCGCTGAGGACGCCCTCGAGTGGTTTGACGACGACCTCCTCCTGATCGATCACCTTGTCACAGTGGAGGGCAACCTGTCGTTGCTCGTCGCGGATGCGGAGCAACATGCCGTCGCCGTTGACGCTGCCCGGTTCGTCAAGCGCGTCGCTGAGTCGAAGAATCGGATAGATCTGATCGTCGTGTTCGATGATCTCGTCGCCTTTGGTCGTGCTGATCTCGTCGGCGCGGGTGACCTCGGCGATGTTCTTGACCGGGATGCCGTACTCGGTGCCGCCAACCTCGACGAACATCACCTTCACGATGGCGACCGTCACCGGCAGCCGCAGGGTGACGACCGTTCCCTCCCCGAGTTCGCTGTCGACGTTGATCGTGCCGTCGAGCTGTTTGACCGTATTCTGGACGACATCCATCCCGACGCCACGGCCGCTCACGTCGGTGACCTCTTCGGCCGTCGAGAAGCCCGGATGGAAGATGAGCTCGTAGATCTCGCCCTCCTCCATCTGTTTGAGTTCGGTCTCGGTCTTGACGCCCTTCTCGATGGCCTTCTGCTTGAGCACCTCGGGATCGAGGCCAGCCCCGTCGTCGGCGACCTCGATGTTGACGTGATCGCGGTCCCGCGTCGCTGTCAGCGAGACGTTGCCGGTGCGCTCCTTGCCGTTCTCCTCGCGTACCTCGGGCGGCTCGATCCCGTGGTCGACGGCGTTTCGCAGGACGTGGACCAGCGGGTCGCGGATCTCGGTGAGGATCGTCCGGTCGAGCTCGATATCCTCGCCGGAGACGGTGAAGTTGACCTCCTTGCCCGTCTCGCGGGCCACATCGCGGACCAGCCGCGGGAAGGTGTCGACGATCTTCGACAGCGGGATGAGCCGCATATCCATCGCCGTATCCTGCAGGCTGCCGGTGATCTTGTCGAGTTCGTCGAGGTTGTCGGAGTCGATGCCCTCGCGTTCCATCTCGCGGCGGAGCTTGATTCGACTCGTTACCAGCTGCTCGACGAGGTTGTAGAGTTCGTCGAGCTGTTCGACATCGACCCGGACCGAGGCGATATCGTCGTCGTCGGAACTCGAACTACTGGGGCCCGAGCGACCGCCCGACTGCGGACCGGAGCGACCGCCGCTGTCGTCGCTGTCGCCGTCGTCGTCCGCGTCGCTCGTGTCGTCGTCCGTCGTGGTCTCGTCAGTATCGTCGTCCGTCTCGGCCTCGTCGGTGTCGTCGTCCGCCTCTGCGGTCGCCTCGGGGTCGCTGTCAGCGTCGGCGCTCGCGTCGGCCGCACTGTCGGAGACGGCGCCGGCTTCGTCGGCGGCGGCAGCGGCCGACATCGGCTCGGAAACACTGGCCGTGACCGGGCTGACGGTAACGGATGCGACCTTGCCAAGCCCACCGAGCAGCCCTTCGAGTTCGTCGCCGGAGGTGTCGATGGCGAAGACCTCGAAGGTGTCATCGAAGTTGCCCTCCTCGATAGTGTCGCGGTCAGGGACGGTCGCCGTCCGCTCGTAGGTCCCGTCGATCTCCTGCATGATGAAGATCGCCTCGACGCCCGGCATCTCCGTCTCGCCCAGCCCGACTGTCGCGCGGTAGACGGCCTCGCCGGTTTCAACCTCCGCGTCGGCGATCGACTCGGGGAGCGAGACCGACTCGGCCTCGGGAGCGGCCGGCTCGCCACCAGCCTCGGCCGGCTCCTCGGTCGATTCTTCGGGTTCGTCGGCAGACGCCTCGGACTCGTCGGCGTCCGATGAGGGTTCGTCGCCAGATTCCGCAGACTCGTCGGCAGACGCCTCGGGTTCGTCGGCGTCCGACGAGGGTTCTGTCGTCTCGTCATCACCGCTCTCACCACCACCGCCACTGACGGTGCCAGTTTCGAGTTTGTTCCGGAGGTCGGCCTCGACCCCGCTGGCGTCGATATCGGTTTCGCCGTTCTCGGCGATATCGCCGACCATCGCGTCGAGATAGTCCACCGAGTCAAAGAGCAGATCCATCAGCTCGGTGTCGACCGGGATGTCACCGTCGCGAACCTCGTCCAGCAGATCCTCCATCTCGTGGGCGAGTTCGCTGACCGTCTCGAATCCCATCGCGGAGGCGTTCCCCTTCAGCGTGTGGGCAATCCGGAAGATCGAATCCATCGCCTCGGCGTCGTCGGGATCGGATTCGAGATCCAGCAGCGCGTTGTTGAGCTCAGTGATACCTTCCTCGCTTTCGGCCACGAAGGCCTTGATATGTTCCTCACTCATGATACGAGCTCCCTGATCGTGGTGGCGATATCGTTGAGGCTACAGACCTCGTCGACGCAGCCAGCGTCGATCGCGCGTTTGGGCATGCCATAGATGACACAGCTCGCCTCGTCTTGAGCCACTGTTAGGCCGCCGGCCTCTTGAATGGCACAGATTCCATCGGCCCCATCGGACCCCATTCCGGTAAGTATAACGCCGGTCATCGGGTCGGTGATCGTCTCGGCGGCCGACTTCATGGTCACGTCGACGGCCGGATCGACCGACAGCCCCAGATCGTCGTCGATCAACCCGACGCGGATACGGCCGCTGCTGTAGCCCGAAATCTCCATGTGACAGCCGCCGCGGGCGACGACTGCCTCGCCGGCGTCGATCCGGGCGCCGTCGGTGGCCTCGCGGACGTCGTACCGGCTCGCGGCGTCGAGACGGTCGGCGAACCGGGCGGTGAACGCCTCGGGCATGTGCTGGATGACGATCACCCGGCAGTCGCCCGCGGGGAGCTCGCTCATCACCTGCTCGACAGCGTCGGGGCCGCCCGTCGAGGAGCCGATGAGGACAGTCCGGGTGTCGTCGAACGGTTCCAGCCCGGCCTCGGTCGTGCCGCCGGTCGTCTGGCTGGCCGGCTGGCGCTGCTGGTCGGCCTCGGTCTGCCGGCTGGCCTGCGCGAGGTCGGCGTCGGCGACCGACCGGACCGTCGAGACAAGCTGTTCGCCGTGCTGGGAGACGCCCATCGACACCTCGCCACCGGGTTTGGTGAAGAAGTCGACGGCACCCTTGTCGAGGGCCTCGAAGGTCACCTCCGCGCCGTCCTCGGTGTGAGCACTCAGCATGAGCACCGGCGTCGGCTGCTCGTCCATGATCCGCTCGACAGCCTCGATACCGCCCATGCCCGGCATCTCGAGGTCCATCGTGACCGCGTCGGGACCTTCCTCCTTGATCACCTCGAGGGCCTCGGCACCGTCGGCGGCCTCGCCGACCACCGGCACGCCGGCGTCGTCGAGCAGATCGGTGATCAGCCCGCGCATGAACCGCGAGTCGTCGACGACGACTGTCCGCGGCTTACGCACCCGGGTCACCTCCGGAGCGGAGTCTCTGACCCGGATCGTGACACGACGGTGACCGTGCTGGTCGGGGAACGTTGCCACGCATTGTTGTAGGTAGTACAAAAACCGATAGAATAAAGCCACCGACACAGACCTCACCCTTGATAATCCATTGGACAGAGTTAACTATCGTAACGACATGTCTCTACAATATGGCAGAAAGTGAATCCGCGGATCCCGATGTAGAACAATCGACCGGGGAGGCGACAAAGGTTCTCGAATTCGGCCTCGGTGGCGAGACCTACTGTCTCGACATCGGTGTCATCGACGAGATAGTCGATGCCGGTGACCTCACGCGGATCCCCAACTCACCGCCACACGTCGAGGGGGTCATGGACCTCCGCGGGCGGACGACCTCGATCATCAACCCGAAATCGGTCTTCGAGGTCGGCGAAGAGGGCGCACGCGAGCGGATCATCGTCTTCGACCCGGACGCGATGGAGGATCAGGCGAGCGTCGCCTGGATCGTCGACGAGGTGTTCCAAGTCACCGATGTCATGCCCGAGGATGTCGACCAGACCACGACGACCGACGACGAGAACGTCCACGGCATCGTCAAGGGCGACGACCGCTTCGTCGTCTGGGTCGATCCGAACATCTCCGTCGAATCCGCCTAGTCGACGCTCGCTCGCCTCGTTTTTCAGAAATGATACTCAGGACGAAAGAATTATATCGATTGATAATAGTGTCTTCTATATGCGAGTCTCTACTGTCGGTCTGTCGCCCAACTGGACGGTCTGTGGTGGCGGTCGATTCTCCCGGATCTTAGCCGTTTCGGACGTGATAACGGGTCGATCTGGTGTTTCTCTCAACGTGTCGCGGCTCACGAAAACCGGGACCGCCAACCGACTGTTTTCGTCAGGAGAAAAATCATATTCTGCTATTAGTTTTGATACTGGTCGGTGTCTTCGAGGGGTATCGATGGCGGCCGCGCGGCGGCGTTCGACCGCGAGAGCCACAGTGTTATCAGGGCGGCGGTGCTACCGCTCCGCAAGAGCCATTCGCCAATGTCAGTAGAGGAACTGCCGCTGGCCCCGCAGCTCACCGAGACCGGCAGTATCATCATCGCCGGCCCGCCGATGACCGGAAAGTACGAACTCATGCACCGGATCTTCGGGGCTCGCTCCGACCACGCGCTGGTGCTGTCGACCGGCCACGACGCCGACGCCGTGCGGGACGACTACGAGTCGATCACCGACAACAGCGGGGAGTCGGTTGGCGTGATCGACTGCGTGAGCAGCGAGCAGGGTGCCGACCTCGAGGACACCGAGTACACGAAGTACGTCTCCTCGCCGAAGAATCTCACCGATCTCGGCGTGAAGTTCACCGAGCTGACCGACGCGATGGCAGCGGACGATCCGGTCGTCGGGCTGCACTCGCTGTCACAGCTCCTGATGTACTGGGAGGCCGACCGCATCTATCAGTTCACGCGGGTCCTGCTCGGCCAGACACAGAACGAGGGGTGGCCGACCGTCGCGGTGATCAACGCGACGATGCACGACGAAAAGACGATTCACACGCTGCTCGATCCCTTCGACACCGTCGTCGACACGCGAACCGAGGACGAGGGCCGAGAGATGCGGATTCGCGGCCGGCTGTCGTCGCCAACGCCGTGGCAGCAGTTCTGAGCGTCTCCTGCGAACCTGCCTGTAGTCGACAACGTAGCAACAGCGAAAATCACTGGTGTGTCACTCGTCGGTATGACGGCGATGCCGCTGGCGACGATTGTGTGTCGGAAAAGGCGATCCGCCAGCACGAGAAGAAAAGCCTCGCACGGGCGGACTGCCTCGAATTGGTCCCCGCTGACGCTTCGGCCCTCCAAAGCGAAGCGTCACATGAGTACTGTCACGGTAATCACTTAACGATTCCGGGTTCGGACGATCCTGCCGCCGGATGGCGTGGGGGTTTTCTCGCCGCACCACCACTGTCGCTGTATGAGCAACGTTCCCGAGAGCCTCCAGCGCGCATTCGAGAGTCACAGGTCGTTCGAACCGCAAGACGAGTCGAGCTTCGAGTCGGTCACAACCGCCTTCGACGGCGCCGTCGCAGTCGAACCGACCGACGACGCCACCCGGTTTTCGGTCACCGTGACCGCGCCACTGCTCGGTACGGTGACCGACGGCGAGATGGCCGAAATCGTCGAGGACGGCTGGTACGAGACCTTCGAGCGCCGCGTGAGTAGCGTGGGGAGCATCTTTCGGCTCAGCCGTGATGTGACGCCGACGGTCAGCCGCGACGGCGACCAGGTGGTCGTCGAGGCGGCGCTCACCGACCGCAACACCGACCGCGGCGTCGACGACGCGAGTGCGCTGATCGATTTCGTCGAAGGAACCTACGTGCAGGGAATCATCCCGGGCTACGAGTACACCGAACCGGTCGCCGGCCTTCTCAATCAGGCACGCGAAGCGGCGGGCAGTAATAGCTGATTGGGAATAACTCACCGAACCGCGGCGTCGATGATAGCACAGCGTCCCAGCGGTGGACAGTCAACCCCTGAAAGGCAAGATAGTTCACCGTCGGCAGCCGACGGGGTGGCATGACCGAGTATTTCGAGGTGCTCGACCGGGACGGGGCTGCCCGGATCGGCGAAATGCGGCTCACGGACCCGGTGACAACGCCCGCGCGACTCGACAGCGTGCTCGTCGATAGCGGGAGTCTGTGGGCGGCCGACCGCGAGGTTCCGGAGGGCGACGAGTCTACGGTAACGATCCTGCCCCACCGCTCGCTGCCGGCCGGCACCCGCGAGGAGGTGCAAGAGGCCTTCGCGACCGAGCACGTTGAGTCCGGGTTTCCAACCGCGGCTGTCGTCACCGGCGAGAACCCGACACCGAAGGGAGCCGACGCCTACATCCTGAGCGATGCCTCGGGCTTCGTTGGCCACGGCGAGGGGTTCAAAGACGCGATCATCAGCGCGAAAGACGCGCTGCCAGCCGATACCGCGCTCGTGCTGTCTGGTGCCGCCACGCCGCGCAACGTCGCCCTGCTGGCGTACGCCGGCGTCGATGGGTTCGACGCGAAACTGGCGAAAATCAAGGGCAGTCAGGGCAAGTATCTCACCAGCGACAGCGAGGCGTTTCTCGACGATCTCGACGAACTTCCCTGTGCCTGCCCGGCCTGCCAGCAACCCCGCGCCGAGTTCGACCGCGAGGACTGTATCGACCACAACGTCGCCGCGCTCGATGCCGAACTCAGCCGCGTCCGCGAGCGCATCCGCGCGGGTCGCCTGCGGGACTACATCGAGGGACAGGCCCGCCACGACAACTGGCTGACCGCCGCATTCCGGGAGTTCGACGATCAGTACAGCTATCTCGAAACCCGGACGCCCGTGATGCGGACCAGCGAGATCTCGGCCGCCACCAGCGACACCATCCGCCGCGTCGAGATCCAGCGATACGCCGAGCGAGTCACCACCCGCTATCGCAACCGCTTCGACAACCCGCTCGTGCTCGTTCCCTGCTCGGCGCGGAAACCCTACAGCGACTCCCAGAGTCACGGCCAGTTCCACGATGCTATCGGCTACCGTGGCCACACTGTCTCGATGACCTCGCCCATCGGCGTCGTCCCGCCGGAACTTGAATTGACCTACCCGGCCCAGCACTACGATTCGGTCGTGACGGGGCGGTGGTCTGAGGATGAAAAACAGTTCGTTGCCACTGTGCTCCGACAGTACCTCCAGCGGAATGAGTACCCCCGGGTCGTCGCCCACGTTCCCGATCACGGCTATCATGATATCGTCGAGCGAGTCGAAGCCGATCCGGACATCGACCTCGATTTCGAGTACACGGTCGAGGGCCACCCGACCGACACGGACTCATTGGCGAACCTCGCGGGCGCGTTGGAAGGTGAACTCAAGTTTTCCAAGCGGGAACGCCAGCACAACACGGTCAAAGCCATCGCCGACTACCAGTTCGGCCCCAGTGCTGGCGACGCGCTGTTCGGCGAGATAAAGATACAGACAACCGGTCGCTACCCGAAGCTACAGGTTCGCGACAGCGAGGGCGATCAGCTGGCAACGATGGTGCCACAGTACGGCCTGCTGGCGATGACCCTCGCCGGCGGCGACCGCTGGGTCGACAGCGACGCGCCGACCAAGCGAGTCGACATCGAGGGGTTCGTGCCCCACGGCAGCGTGCTCGCGCCGGGCGTGCTTGACGCCAGCGACGACATCCGGCCGGGCGACGAGGTGATCATCGAGGGACCAGCGGCGTTTGCCGTTGGCCGCGCCGAGATGAGCGGCCCGGAGATGATCACATCAACCCGGGGTGTTGCCAGTACTGTGCGGCACGTGCGAGAGCGGTAAACCCGCTCAGGTGCCACACTGGTAGTCGATTACCGTGTCATGGACCGGGTCACTGGTGTACGCGCCATCGACCGGGCTTGCCTGGATTAACTCGTGGACAGTGATCGAGGAGACCGTGGTGTCGTATCGGTCGGCCGCCTGTCTGCAGGCCCAGTCGGCGTAGCTCTGGGCGATGAGCCCGTCTTGCCCGCCGGAGTCGACCGGTGACATGAATTTTCGCTCGCGGAACGTGGTGTACGTCTGGGCAGCGTCCGGCGGCCGGTCGAAGCTGACATTGGTTCCGAAGGCTCCAACCGTCGAGCCATCGGCCAACTCGGCTTCGACGACGTACCAGCTGTAGGAGTCGGATGGGTTCGGCGCGTACAGCCCCCACGACTGATCGAGAACAGCGGTCGCCTCCGCCTCGTATGGCGGGTCGTAGTCGGCGACGTGGCCGACCCCGTAGACCAGCACGAACAGGAGCGCGATCACACCCAGCATCGTGAGCACCGACTGGCCGTACGCTCTCATATAATCGACAGCGTTGCCGTGCCCCCGGCGACGAAGGCGATCAAACCACCGCTGTTCGATTGGCGGCCTGCTGAACCAGCCAAGACGGGTCGGCGGCGGCTGGGTCTGGACTGATTCCGGCACGAGTCGAGCCACGGTATCGAAAAACGATGGCGGTAGATACGGTAGCACTGATGCGACCAGCACGAACTGAAAGAGTCCGACCATCAGCGTCGGCAACATCCCAAGGAACGCACCGATATAGACGACCACGACCGCTGCACGGAGCCGACCGGTGGGCAACAGCAAGAACACAACCGAGCCAGCCAGCAGTGTCACCCACCCCCAGTTGAGCACCTCCAGCAGGAGTGGGTACGCGCTGAGGTAGTTGCCCAGCCAGACGGTCATCACGTCGTTGGCAAAGGCGATCTGCAGAGCCTCGCCGGCGTACCACGTCTCACCCCGGTGTTTGAGAACCGCGTTCTGGGTGAAAACGATCAGCGGCTGGGCAAGCAACGCGGTTGTCGCCGCAGACAGCACCGTTTCCCGATACGACCCACGGCGGACGGCATCAATCGACCACCGTTCGCCAAGCGGGGTCAACAGTGCGAGCGGGAGCAGCGTCCGCAGCAGGATGTCACCGCCGTTGAGCACTGCGGGGTTGCGAGCGTGCAACGACACCAGCAACACGAACGAGCAGAAGCCGACGAGCCGCGTTCGATACCCCACGACAAAGGCGAGTGCGAGAACCCCCGCAATCAGAAAGAGGAGTTGCTGAAACCACAGTGCCCCGGAAAGTGCGTGGATCGACAGCCCGGCAAACTGCGTGTAGGTCGCCTCGTGAACTGCCAGCGGGTAGACACCGCTGTTGGTGTAGTATTTCTCGATGCCGGGCGCGCGATGAGCAAGGTCGATGAGAAGAATCGTCCCCAGCAGAATCCGCATGGCGGCCAGCGCGCGTGTGTCGACGCGGAGTCGGCGACGGACAGCGGCGACAACCGGCGCGAACGGGCCGCCAGCAGCAAACAGCCGACTGGCCGACGCGCGGAGCCGAGCAAGGGGCGTAGAGTCGGTCATGCGTCCAATAAGAGAGGGCTCACGCGTCGTGGCGGCACCGCTGCCGGCAGGTGCTTCGAGCCACGGGGAACTGGCTGCAACGACATACTCGGGGCTACGATGCGCGGCGGATAGGTTTTGTGTGTCAGCGACCAGCCGCCGGGCGTCGTCGGTGGTCGCGGTGCGTTATTTGGGTGGCAGCACCGACAGAACACACGACCAATGATCCCACTGCCGGCAGGCACTTCCACGGCAAGCGAACCCCATATGTCGCTACGGACCCAACTATGTGTATGGGTATTTCACTGGCGATGGGGTGGCGACACCTGCTGTTCGAAAACTGGCGGGTCAACCCAGATGTGATCGCCGAACGACTGCCCGCGGCACTCGATGTCGACACCTACGACGGCTCGGGGTGGCTCTCGGTGGTCCCGTACACCAACGTCGCCGTGCGGCCGAAATGGATGCCAGCCGTGGTCGGCCAGCCCCTGCCGGAACTCAACCTTCGCACCTACGTCACCTGCGAGGGCGAACCGGGTATCTACTTCTTCAGTCTCGATGCACAGGGCATCGCCGGCGTGCTCGGCGCGCGGGTGACACAGCACCTGCCGTACTACTATGCCCGGATCAGTCTCGATAGCACCAGCGACGGCGAGCGAATCCGGTTCGACAGCCGTCGCCGCCATCCCGGCGCGCGCCCGGCCCACTACACCGCAACGTACGGACCGAGCGGCGACGCCTTCGATTCGAGCGACGATCCACAGGCGCGGTTCCTCACGGAACGCTACCGGTTTTACACCGAAGCGTCGGATGGGACGCTCAGATACACCGATGTTTCCCACGAGCCGTGGACGCTGTACCCCGCCGAGGCTGAGACAGAGACAAACACACTGTTTCGCGCCGACGGGTTCGAACA
>KI543218.1:65553-67074 GCA_000496215.1 uncultured archaeon A07HN63 | reverse complement strand
GAATCAGATCTACGATTTCGTCGCCGACAACCGCTACGACTGGTTCGGCAAGAAAGACCAGTGTATGGTCCCCGACGAGGACGTGAGCGGTCGGTGTCTGGAGTAACGCGCCGTCAAATCCATGTGGTGGCGTGCGCACTCGCTGTCGAGAATCTGGGTCGGAGTTGCGACGCTGGCTATCGTGATTCTCGTCGCGTCCATGATTCCGGTCCCGCCTGCGACGCCACAGACTGACCCGACCGGTACCGTCGACACCACGACACTGCTCCATATCGCCGGCTACGCGACGCTTGCGGCGGGTGGAGTCATCGCCGTCGCACGCGATGGATGGCCGTGGCGTCGTCGCTCGCGTCATGTCGAAATCAGGGCTGTCGCCGGCGTCGTCGCGCTGGTCGCCCTGTTCGGGGTTGGTACCGAACTGCTGCAGGCGACGATCCCGTGGCGAACCTTCGCTGTCGCCGAGATCGGACTCAACGCCGCGAGCGCGACCGGCGGCGGGCTGGCAGCGATGTGGTTTTACCGCCCAGTCGAGTAAGGCCGGCAATGAGCAAGCCGAGTCCGGAGGTCTACGAGGAAGACCGCGGGATGGATGCCCACAACTCCGTTATGCGGGAGATCCGCGGGCTGAAGGACAAACACTACGACCCACACGAGCCGACCCGCGTCTGGCTCGACGAGGACAACACGCCCGGCGGCGTCTACGACTCGCTGACGATTATCCTCAACACCGGCGGCTGTCGGTGGGCCCGCGCCGGCGGCTGTACGATGTGCGGCTATGTCGCCGAAAGCGTCGAGGGCGGCAGCGTCGCCCACGAGGCACTGATGGATCAGATCGAGATCTGTCTGGAACACGAGGCCAGCAACGCCGACGAACCGGCCGAGTTGATCAAGATCTACACCTCCGGTTCCTTCCTCGACGAGCGCGAGGTCGGCGCGGAAACCCGGCAGGCCATCGCGGAGACGTTCAGCGACCGCGAGCGGATCGTCGTCGAGTCCCTGCCCGACTTCGTCGACAGCGAGAAGATCACCGACTTCACCGACCATGGCCTCGCCGTCGACATCGCGGTCGGCCTCGAAACCGCGACCGACCGGGTGCGCCACGACTGCGTGAACAAGTACTTCGATTTCGCCGATTTCGAGGCCGCCTGCGAGACGGCGAAAGCGGCCGGCGCGGGGATCAAGGCCTACCTGCTGATGAAACCGCCCTTCCTCTCGGAGCAGGAAGCCCGCGACGATATGGTCGAGTCGGTTCGCCGGTGTGCGGCCGTCGATGGCTGTCACACGGTGTCGATGAACCCCTGTAACGTCCAGGAGTATACGATGGTCAACGAACTCTTTCGGGCCGGCGGCTACCGCCCGCCGTGGCTCTGGTCGGTCGCCGACGTGCTAGAGCGAACGGTCGATGTCGATGCCATCGTCGTCTCCGACCCGGTCGGCCACGGCTCGGATCGCGGCGCGCACAACTGCGGGGAGTGCGACGATAGAGTCCAGAAGGCGATCAAGGACTTCGATCTGCGGCAG
>KI543218.1:59182-65533 GCA_000496215.1 uncultured archaeon A07HN63 | reverse complement strand
ACTTCGATCTGCGGCAGGATCCCTCGGTCTTCGAGCAGGTCACCTGCGAGTGTGAGCGAACGTGGGATCTTGTTATCGAAGAAGAGACGAGCTACGCGATGCCGTTAGCGCGGTAAGAGAAAAGAAGCCGTCGAAGCCACTTACGCGCGGAACCCGGTCAGAATATTCTCGCCGTCGGTTCCGCCAACGTCGGGCAGCGTCACTCGCTCCGGATGCGGCATCAGCACGGCGACTGACTCGCGCTCGCCGAGAATGCCGGCGACGTTGTGCGTCGAGCCGTTCGGGTTCGCGGCGTCGGTGAGGTTCCCGTCTGCATCGCAGTAGCGGAACAGAATTCTGTCGTTATCGACGAGCTCGTCGTATCGCTCGTCGCTGATTTCGAACCGTCCTTCACCGTGGGCGATTGGGATCTCGATCACGTCGCCCTCCTCGAAATTCTCGGTCCATGGCGTATCGGCGCGTTCGACCCGCAGATGGACGTGTTCGCACTGAAACCGCGCGCTCTCGTTGGTCGTGAACGCGCCCTCGGTGAGGCCCGACTCACACCCGATCTGTGCGCCGTTGCAGACGCCGAGAACGGGGGTGCCGTCGGCGGCCGCATCTCTAACTTCGTCCATGATCGGCGAGCGGGCCGCCATCGCACCCGCACGGAGGTAATCGCCGTAGGAGAAGCCGCCGGGAACCACGACGCCGGTGGTGTCGGCGGGCAGGCCGTCCTCGTGCCAGACGCGTTCGGCGTCGATATCGAGATACTCCAGTGCGCGAACCGCATCGCGGTCGCAGTTCGAGCCGCCGAACTGGACGACGGCGACCGTCATGCCGACTCCGCGGCGGGGGCCGCCGACACCTCGTAGTCGTGGATCGTCGGATTCGCCAGCAGGCGTTCGGCCATCGACTCGGCGCGCTCCTCGGCCTCGGCGGCGTCGTCGGCGTCGAGATCGATCTCGAAGCGGTCGGCCGAGCGGAGGGCGTCGAGCTCGAAGCCGAGCCGTTCGAGGGCCTGTTTGGTCGTTTCGGCTTCGGGGTCGAGGACGCCGCTTTTCAGGCGGACGGTCACGGTCGCGGTGTAGGCGGGCATTGGCGAGGATTCGGCGAGGGGCGTGGAAAGCTTTTTCGAAGCCCCGGATGCCGGCGCTGACGGCCGTATCGCCGGATGGACACGTTTTTGACTGGCGGCGGCGTTCGGCCGGGTAATGACCGCACTCGATAGCGGCGTGGAGGTGTGTCGATGACGGAGCTGACCGAGATCACGGTTATCGGCGGCGACAAGACCGGACTGATCGCACGCGTCACCACCCTGCTGTTCGAGCGCGGAATCAACATCGAGGACCTCGATCAGGCTGTTCGTGACGGGCTGTTCCGGATGTCGATGCGGGTCGACACCGCCGAGATGACCTGCGAGCGGGACGAACTCCGGAGCGCACTCGTCGAGTTGGGCCGCGAACTCGGCGTCGAGATCCAGATCCGCTTCCCTAGCGACCGCGACACACAGCGGATCGCCGTCTGCGTCACCAAGGAGTCCCACTGTCTGGAGGCGCTGATAGAGGCTGCTTCCGACGACGGCGAACTCGACGTGGAGATATCGGCGGTCATCAGCAACCGTGGTGACCTCCGCGACCTCGTCGAGCCGACCGATATCCCCTTCTACGATATCGGCGACGGGAACGGCTCGCCCGACGAGGACCGCATGCTCGACATTCTGGCCGAACACGATGTGGACCTCATCGTGCTCGCTCGCTACATGCGCATCCTCGGCCCGAAGATCGTCTTCCGGTACGAGGATCGGATCATCAACATTCACCCGAGCCTGCTGCCCTCGTTCCCTGGCGCGGCGGCCTACCGGCAGGCCAAGGAGGAGGGCGTCCGCGTCGGCGGCGTCACCGCCCACTATGTGACGACCGACCTCGATCAGGGACCGATCATCACCCAGCGCGCGTTCAACATCCCCGACGACGCGCTGATGGACGAGATCAAGGCCCGCGGCCAGCCGCTGGAAGCCGAGGCGCTCATCGAGGCGGTCGAACTCCATCTCGACGACGCCGTCTCCGTCCACCGCGGCCGGACGAGTCTCCGCGACACTGCCGATCCCGACGACTACCAGCTCGGCCTCTCCGAGGCGGCCCAAGAGGACAATCCGACCGAGCCGGTCGATAGTAATCTCGACAAGAGCGAGACGCCGAGCGTTGCCGACGATTAGGACATCTCACTGGGTGTGTGACTCCCTTACCAAGCGAAAGGACTGTCACATCGGGTCCCCAAAGATAATCGTGGTTCCTTGGCCGATCAGGGTGATCGTCGTCCCACCGCCAATTTGTGCCTCTATCGAGAGCCACATCACAACCCACCATCCGGAGGAGGCTGGGGGCTTTCTAGACTGTGTCCGCCGCGGTCGTCGCCTGCGTGCGACCCGTCACGTCCCGATTGTGAACGATTCGGCGACACCCGAACGGCGATTTGAGACAACCGTTGACGGACGCGCGCCGCCACCGCCACGCGTGTTCTATCACTCTCACACCAGTCCGAGGTCCGTTTCTGGGCTCACCCAAATCGACGAACGCTCAATCCCAGAGACGTTTGCGCTGGTCGTTTTCGCGCCGCACGGCAACGCGTTGAGCTATCGTGGTTTCAAACGCGGGCTGCTCAACTGGCAGGAACTTCGGATCGAAGCCGACCAGACGGCTAAACAGTTACCCCGGCTGTAGTCTTTATATTCTGTTAAACTGACGCGGGGCGGTTGACACCGATGGCTGCGGCCGCCTCATGTTGATCGTCCTGTTGATCGGATAAGCGTATGAATTGTATATACACACTAGTACAAGCCTAGAGTGTTCATGCATACTCCCGCGAGGGAAAAGTAACTATACAAATACAGGCCAGAGTTTTTTATTCATGATTGAATCTTCACCTTTGTCGATAATATGCACGCAAAACAGTTCTGTTTCCAAGGAAGAGTACACAAACACGTATCAGTATCTCAAACCACGACAGAGGTGAGCGCGCGATGAGCGTCATCCTGTATGGAATCGTCGGCATCATCGTGACAATGCTGGGCATCGGATTCTATGTTGCTCGAAAGGTGAAAGGCGACAGCGTCAACTACATTGTCGCCGGCCGAGGGTTGATCCTACCGCTGGCGGCGGCGACGCTGATGGCGCAGTCACTGGACGCAAATGCGACGCTCGGCAATACGGACCTCGTCGCGTCATTCGGGTTCTGGGCCGGAGCGGCACTTCCAGTCGGGTTGGCAACCTGTCTGTTCCTGACTGGGCTGTTTTTCGCCAAGCCGATGAACCGCATGAACCTTACGACGCTCCCGGACTTCTACCGCCGAAAGTATGGCCGGACAGCCGAAGTCCTCGCCAGCCTCATCATGTCGGTGGCCTACGCGTTCCTCTTGGCGGGTAACCTCGTCGCCGGAGGCTTCCTCTTTGAGATCTTCGTCGGGACGAGTTTTCAGGTCGGTGTTTTCGTTATTGCTGGGCTTGTGCTAACCTACACAGTCGCCGGCGGGCTTTTTTCGGTTGCCTACACCGACTTGCTGCAGGCCGGCGTCGCGCTCGTCGGATCAATCGGGCTCATCGTTTTCGTGGTGACACAGTACGGTATCACGATTCCCGAGGGGATGGGGCCAACCAACCTCGGCCAGTTGACCGACCCGAGTCAGGGTGCCTACATTAATCTCGCCACTATCGTTGCCCTCGGGTTGGGGGATATCGTTGCAATCGACTTCATGGAACGGGTGTTTGCGGCCGATAGCCCCGAAACCGCCAGAAAGGCTTGCTTTATTGGTGCGGCTGGGACGCTAATCATCGGCATTCCGTTCTCCATCGTCGCGCTGTCGGCGAACCCGATTCTGGTGTCGCTGGGGGTCGAAACGGGTGGACAGGCGATCCTGTATACACTGTTACAAAACGCGGTGCCGCCGTGGTTGGCCGCGCTCGTCATCGCGGGGATTCTCGCTGCCTCCTTCTCAACGAGCGATGGCGCAATCCTCGGCACGTCGGCGGTCATCGCTCGCAACATCGGCAACATCCGTGTCGATGAAAGCGAGGCAGTCGCCACCGATGGCGGCGCGGCTGACGACACGGGCAACGACGACAGTCTGCTCGGCACCGACAGCGACAAGCTGCTGACGGTCACCCGGCTGATGTCTATCCCGATCACACTGCTGGGTATCTTCCTTGCCATCCGGGTCTCAGCGACCGGGATGTTGCTCGTGTTGGCCTTCGATATCATGCTGGCTGGGGCGTTCGTCCCGTTGGTGTTGGGACTCTACTGGCCGGAGATGTCGACCACGCCGGCAGCCTTGGCCTCGATGGTCGGCGGGTCGCTGACCCGGCTCGTGTTATTCGTCTTAGTGCCGACGACTTACGCCTACGAGAACACGCTGCTGTACATCAACAACGACATCTTCACCGCCTCCTTCGACGGGTTGCCGACGTTCATCGCGGCCGGCGTCAGTCTCGTCATCTTTGTCGCCGTCGCCTACGCCACAAAGGACAGCTACGGCGTTCGCACGCTTGACCGCGACGGCCGACGGACAATCGTCGCTGGCGGCGAGGACGACGAATAACCACCCACAGAGGTGGTTCTTCTATTCGGGGTTTATGGCCCCTCCGCTTCGGTTTTACTCGATACTTCATACTGGAACAGCTGTGGATCACTGCTCATAAGCGGTTCAATGGCATCCTGAAACCACTCAAGATGGCTGCTTGATTCGTGTGCTTCCACCGCTGACCAATCTTCATATTGTTCAATTATTCTGGCGACAGTAGTGTCTTCAATATCGAACGTCACTCTATAATCAATAACCCCAGATTCTTGTCTGGATTTCGCCGCCATCCGTTTTAGGACATCGGTTGCTTCTTCTTTTGAATCAGATTTAATTGGGACCTCTGAATGAATTACGATCATAAATTAGTAACTAGTTGCTAAACAAATAAAATAAATGGTTGAATCTGAAGTATGATGCCGACATACCGGTAGTATATTCAGCGCGAGTCTGTATTTAGTTATTACATACAGACGGCGGCGCCTGACTTTTTATCTATATTATTAAAATAATATTCACACATTCATACTTGTAATAACTTGGTATATAATACATGCTGAGACAATAACTACAGTTTGATTTAGCATGTAAGGAATATACTTAGTGAAGTTTTAAATAATTTCTTGAAAATTGTTTGAGTATGGCATCTGAATCAACGGTAACCGATGTAGAGACGGACAGCGAAATTCCAGAGGGGTTGCGTTCCGATGAGGCGTTACACAATCCGTTTGATTGGTATCATGAAAAACGACGCACATCACCGGTTCAGTATGATAGTCAGCGTGGTGTATACGATGTTTTTAGTTATGAACAAGTGAAAAAAGGCTTACAAGATAATAAACGACTACTTCGGCCGCCACTGACAAAGGGTCAATCAAAAGACCCGTTATCTTATTTTGACGCCGCTATGGTTTGGTCTGATGGATCAAATCATAAGAAAGTAAAAGGAGAACTGTTTGAATACTTTAGTCCAAGAATGCTGCAAGGTGTTGAGGAGTCAATCGTGTCGATTACCAACTCAGAGCTAGATATTTCACAAACTAATACAGACAAATTTGATTTTGTGAGCGATTTTGCCGTGCCGGTTCCTCTTCGAGTCATAATGGACGTTATCGGAGTCCCACATGAAGATCACGACCAGTTGTTAAGCTGGTTAGAGACATTCAGATCTGTTATGACGAGCGAAGATAGTGCCGATGGAAGTATAAAGAGGGGCCACATGGAAGGGGCTGCTGAATACTTCAAAGAACTAGTTAGTGAGCGTAGAGCATCACCAGAGAATGATCTTATTTCTAAATTAGCTCAAGAGACGGAGCTAACTGCGGAGGAAATAGGCTCAAACTGTTTTGATTTTGCACTAGCTGGTCAAGGAACGATGTCAGAACTACTTGCGAATGCAGTCCATATACTGGATGATAATGCCATTGTTGAAGATATGAATGAGTATGATTTAGACCTCCTACTTGAGGAGATACTTCGGTACAGAAGTCCACTCCAAGCTCGAGCACGGAAAACGAAAGAAGCAGTTACCATGGGGGGAACAACAATCCCAGCAGATGAAATAGTAATTTTATGGATTGGTGCAGCGAATAGGGATCCTGCGCGTTTTGCTGATCCAGATGTTTTTAAGCCTGAAAGAGACCCTGATCACTTAGCCTTCGGCAGTGGGGCTCACAATTGCATCGGCGCACCAATAGCGCGGTTGGAAGCACCAATCGTGCTGAGAACCTTTTTTGATAGGGTTACTCAAATAGATATTGACCATACAGAATCAGTTGCAAAACAAAAGGGTTCAAAGC
>KI543218.1:51434-59162 GCA_000496215.1 uncultured archaeon A07HN63 | reverse complement strand
TACGAGGATCGGATCATCAACATTCACCCGAGCCTGCTGCCCTCGTTCCCTGGCGCGGCGGCCTACCGGCAGGCCAAGGAGGAGGGCGTCCGCGTCGGCGGCGTCACCGCCCACTATGTGACGACTGACCTCGATCAGGGACCGATCATCACCCAGCGCGCGTTCAACATCCCCGACGACGCACTGATGGACGAGATCAAGACCCGCGGCCAGCCGCTGGAAGCCGAGGCGCTCATCGAGGCGGTCGAACTCCATCTCGACGACGCCGTCTCCGTCCACCGCGGCCGGACGAGTCTCCGCGACACTGCCGATCCCGACGACTACCAGCTCGGCCTCTCCGAGGCGGCCCAAGAGGACAATCCGACCGACCCCGTCGACGACGAGGTCGGCGACACCGAAACGCCGAGCGTTGCCGACGACTGAGAAACGCAGAAAGTGAGAACACATACTACTGTTCGGATTAGGGCAAATTGATCGAGACCACCTCGAAAGCCGCCGGCCCCTTTCAGTCCCACCCACGTCGGTGTGGCAAGCGGCCGCAGTCGGGCGGGACTGAAAGGGGCGACTCGCTGGCGGACGGCGGGCGACGTAAGCACCACAGGAACGAGGGTAGCGAGTGACGAGGAGCGCAGCGCGCCCGCCGTCCGCCAGCGAGTCGGGGCTTTCGAGGTGGTTCTCGTTTCTCCATCTATCTGTACACGTGTAGAACACAGCAGACGAGAACGGGAAAAAGCGAGAACGGGAGTTACAGCTCGGTGATCGCGTCGACTGCGTCGGCCAGCGACGGTGCGTCGAACCACCCGGTGCCGGTGTAGGCGTTTGCTCCCGCGGAGTACATGTCGGCGACAGCCGTAACCACTTCGTCGGGGAGTGTGATCGGATCGATCTCACAGAGCGGTCGCCAGTCGGCACCGTCGGTAACCGCAACGTTAGCTTTTGCCTCGGAGACAGCATCGACCCACTCGGGCTGTTCGCGTTTGTAGTACTGCCGGATCACCTCCTTCGAGAGCTGGTGGCCATCGACCGAAAACCGGTTTTCGTCGAACGTCCCGACCACATCGGCGACGCGGATCTCGCCGTCGTGGTAGAGGCACTCGATCTTGCCGTCCTCGTGAGTAAAACCGGCCGCGGCGGCCTGCTCGTTCAGTAGTTCGTTGACCGAGCGCGCGACCGATTCGAGGTCGTCGATGGCGGCGACGCCGGCGATCCGGTCGGCCTCGTCGCGGCTGAGATACCGGTCCTGTTCCTCGTATTTTGTGGAGAACTCGACGACCGGCTCGGAGAGGGCGACCTTCTCGTCTGGCCACTCGTTACTGTCGAGCCCGTAGTCGGCTGGGTCGCCGCGCTTGCGGAGGCTGGAACCGACCGGCACCGTATTGCGGAAGACTACTTCCAGCGGGATCAGGAAGTTCTCGCCGGCCGCGTCGTGGTAGGCGTCGTAATCGTAGGCGTCGGTGTCGTCGCCGTCGGTATCGCTGGCAGTAACATCGACATCGTCGCCACGATACGGCAGGTCAGGGACCTGCGTGAGCTGGATCGCCATCTCGGTCGGTGGCTCCTCGCAGTCGGCCAACGCGACGACCTCGCCGTCGCTATCGACGACGCCCTCGTAGTGGGTCGGCACGCCGCTCTCGGCGAGTCGCTCAAAGTTGAACGCGCCCATCGTACAGAGGCTGGCTCCCTTTCCCGGAATGGCGTCTGGCATCTGGCCCCAGTCGAAGACGGAGTAGGCGTCGGTGAAGACGAACCGGCCCGCGCCGAGGTCGCTGGCGGTCGGCTCGCGGTCGACCCGGAACTCCTTGACGCTGGTCATGGGCCAACCGGCGGCGGCCACGCCTATCAAGCTTTCAGTTCCGCGCCCCTCGCGCCGCGACACCGGCGGGGGCCACCGCGACCGACCGCTTTTTAATCGGGACGGCCGAGATTCGAACTATGACTGGCCGGTCGGCCGCCGACCTCTCGCCGGACGACATCAGCTTCGAGCACGTCCCCGCGAGCGACCAAGCCTTCGAGAACGCCCTTGCCAAGGCACGGGACGGCGACCGGCTGACCGTCGACGACGCCGTCGAACTCCTGACCACCGGCACCGACCGCGACGGTATCGACCGCGAGCGCAAGGAGGCGGTTCTCGAACTCGCCGACCGACGGCGCGCCGAAGAGGTCGGCGACGACGTGACGTTCGTCGCCAATCTCAACAACAACGTCACCACCGCCTGCAACGTCGGCTGTCTGTTCTGTAATTTCAAGGACACCGCCCACCAGTTCGAGCGCGAGGCGCAAGCGAAGCGCCGCGCCTCGGACGGATCGAGCGGGGAGCAGAGCGACCCGCGAGACGCCGACCACGACGCCGAGCACGCTGGCTTCACCAAGACGCCCGCCGACTCCCGCCGGATCGTCGAGGACGGGCTCGATATGGGCATCTCGGAGGTCTGTTCGGTCTCCGGCCTACACCCGGCGTTCGCGCTCGACGACGAGCACCACGAGATACTGGCCGGCTACGACGAGCCCGCCCGCGAAGTGAACTACAAGCCACCGGCTGTCTACGAGACCGATCCCGGTACCTACGTCGACCAGATCGACGCGATGTCGGTCGACGGGATTCACGTCCACTCGATCACGCCCGAGGAGGCCTACCACGCCCGCCGCGGAACCGACTGGAGCTACGAAGACGTGTACAGTCGACTCCGCGAGGCCGGCCTCGATTCCGCGCCCGGCACGGCCGCTGAAATCCTCGTCGAGGAGGTCCGCGACGTGGTCTGCCCGGGGAAAATCGGTTCCGGCGAGTGGATCGAGGCGATGGAGGGCGCGATGGCCGCCGGCCTCGATACGACGGCGACGATCATGTACGGCCACGTCGACAACGCCATGCATCGGGCAATGCACCTCAAGCGCGTTCGCGACCTGCAGGATCGCACCGGCGGTATCCGCGAGTTCGTGCCGCTCTCCTTCGTCCACCAGAACACGCCGCTCTACGAGCACGGCGTCGTCGACGGCGGCGCGAGTGACGCCGAGGACGAGCTGATGATCGCCGTCTCGCGGCTCTTTTTCGACAACATCGACAACATCCAGAGCTCGTGGGTCAAATACGGCGACGCGAAGGGACTCAAACTGCTGAACTGCGGCGCGAACGATTTCATGGGGACGATCCTCTCCGAAGAGATAACCAAGCGCGCCGGCGGGAGCTACGGCGAGTTCCGCAGCGTCGCCGACTACGTGGAGATGATCGACGCCATCGGCCGCCGGCCCGTCGAGCGGTCGACCGACTACCGGACCAAACGGCCGATCAACGTCGCGGGCGACAGTGACGACAGCTACGGCCCCGCGCTCGGCCCGCGAGCCGACGGCACACCGCTGCTCCCGGCGGCCGACGAGGAACCTGTCGCCGCCGACGACTGACCGAGAAACGGTGCTGGCAGAGGGAGCGCGAGAGACCGATCACGTCACGACTGTGAGACCGGCTGTCGCTCGCGGGCGGCGACCGCGCGATACCGCCGCGCAGCGTCGGTGCTGGCGGTGATCGCCGAGCGAACGGCCGGCGAGAGCCACGATCCGTGTGCGGCTGGCTCGTCGGCAGCGGCGACAGGGCGACGCCGACAGTCGGCGGGCAGATAGCGGTCGTAGACCGGCAAGCGTTCGTACAGCGGCAGCCCCGCGTCGTCGGCGATCGACTGGAGTTCGTCGAGCGCGGGCCACGCGTAGTCGGGATTGATGTAGTCGTCGGTGATCGGCGAGACGCCACCGAGATCGTCGACACCGCAGTCGATCAACGCGCCGGTTGGCGAGAGGTTCGGCGGGACCTGTACCGAGATTTCCTCGGGCAACGCAGCGCGGGCCATCGCCACCGCTCGCCGCATCGTCTCGACCGACGGCTGCTCGAAATCCGAGCGCTCGTTGGGTACGACGTTCTGAACGATGACTTCCTGTACGTGATCGAAGCGCTCGTGTAACTCGCGGATCGCCAGCAGGCTCTCGGCGCGGTCGCGCCACGTCTCGCCGATGCCGACGAGCAGGCCCGTGGTGAACGGCACGCCCTCGCGGCCGGCCGCCCGGATCGTGTTGAGCCGCTGGCCGGGTGTCTTCCGCCGGCCGCCGCTGTGGGCGTCGACATCGGCGGTCGTCTCCAGCATCACGCCCATCGAGCTGTTGACCTCGCGCAGGCGGCGGAACTCCGACTGGGTGATATCGCCGGGATTCGAGTGCGGGAGCAGGCCCTCGTCGAGCGCGATCTCGCAGGCGGCGTAGAGATAGTCGATGATCGAATCGTACCCCCACTCGTCAAGCTGGTCGTGAATCGCTGTATAGCGGTCGTCTGGTTTGTCGCCGAACGTGAACAGGGCCTCCGTACAGCCAGCGGCAACGCCGGTCTGGACGACATCACGGATCGCTTCCGGCGACATCAGCGTCGCCTCGCCGGGCACGTCGTAGTAGGTGCAGTAGCTACAGGTGTACCGACAGGCGGTCGTCAGCGGGACGAACACGTTCCGCGCGAAGGTGAGTTCGGTCGGCGGGTCGATATCGGCCGGCTCGACAGCCAGCAACGCGTCGACGGCCGACTCATCGACCGCGATGTCGATATCGTACGCCTCGGCCGCCGGGAACATACCGGAGGTCGAACCGCAAGGCGCAAAAACCGCTCGGCCGCGGTCAGGCCCGCCGCCGACCCGGCCGCCGCTCGCCACTACTGCCGCCGAACACCGACCCGGCCGTCGTCGGTGTCGAGTTCGAAGCCGGCGTCGACGAGCCACTCACGGGCCGCACCGTCGCCGTGGATCAACACCTCGGCCAGGTCAGCCGGCTCGTCGATATCGGTAGCCAGTCGTCGTGGAGTCGACGGTTTCGACGGTCGCGCCGCAGTCGGCGGCAATCTCGCAGTGATCGAGATACGACGCGCCGTGGTAGTCGACCCGAAACGCCGGCTCGCGGGTGCAGAAGGCGTTGGTGCCGCCGCCGAGGCCGGGGGCGATGGTGAGATCGGCGTCGGTGCCGACGAGGTCGTGGATGTCGGTCGCACGGAGCAGGGGCAAATCCGCCATCACCACGAGCGTCGGAGTACCGTCGGCGAGTTGCTCGTTGACCGCGGCCGTCAGCGGCTGGTCGTCGACGACGGTCGACGCGGCTGCTGGTAGTGGGTCGGTGATCTGTGCCGTCGCGAGAACGGTCGGCTCGAAGTCGGCTGCGATCACCGTCTCGACGACCGACGACAGCATGACCCGAGCGAATGCCGCCCGCTCGTCGGGAGCGAGAACGGGAGCAAGACGGGTTTTCGGCTCGGTAGCTGCGAAGGGGATGAGGCTACGCATCGAGTAGCGTGCGTGAAAACGAGAACCGCGAAGGGATTAGAACAGCGATTCGAGCTCGTCGCTGTCGTCGTTGACGAGATCGTCAAGTTGCTCTTCGCTCTCCTGATTGATCTCGTCGATGTTGTCCTGTGCCTCGATGGCAACCTCCTGCAGTTCCTTGATCCGGGGGACGTTCGTCACGCCCGACAGCAGAACGACGCTGGAAACCTTCCCGCGTCGCTCGGTCGGGTAGTCGCCGCCGCGGACCTCCATGCTGCCGGTCTGCTCTTCGAGCCACTTCCGACCGCGCTCGATGCCTTTCCGGTTGAGGTACTGCGACGGCCCGCCCAGCACGACGAGCGCGCGCTCGGTGCCGTCAATCTCGCAGGGCAGTGTCAGCCGACCGAGGGCAGCTTTCCGGACGAGACTCGTGATCCGGTTTGTGGTGTTGGCGCTGTCGAGATCCTCGGCGTCGTCGCTGCCGGTGAACTTCGAGAGCAACCCGCCGGACGACGAGGTTTCGACCTCCTCCTCGGCGTAGCCGACCGTGGTGACACCACCACCCTGCAGCGTGTTGATGATCTCAGAGGAGTCGACGACGCTCTCGGCGACCTCCTCACCCTCGCCGACCTCGCCGGCACTGAACAGCACGCCGAACCGCTTGACGATCTCGGCGTTGATCTCCTCGTAGCCGCCCTGCACGGATTCGCCGGTCTTTCGCCACGCGTCGTTATCGAAGACGAGCAGGTTGTCGACCTCGCGGACGAACGTCTGGAACGACCGCGCCGCGTTGAGCGTGTAGATCCCACCCTCATCGCTGCCGGGCAGGATACCCAGCCCGTAGACGGGCTCGGTGTAGATCCGTTTGAGGTGTTTCGAGATGACGGGCGCGCCGCCGGAGCCGGTGCCGCCGCCGAGGCCGGCGACGACGAGGAACGCGTCGACCTCGTGGACCGGGATCGAATCGATGGCTGACTGGACCTCGTCGATATCCTCTTCGGCGATTTCCGCGCCGAGTTCGTTGTCAGCACCGACGCCGTGGCCTTTGACTCGCGACTGACCGATGAGGATACGCTGGTCCTCTGGGATGTGTTCCAGTCCCATGAGGTCCGCTTTCGCGGAGTTGACCGCGACAGCCGCGCGGACGATGTTGGAGCCGGTCTCCTTGTCGTACTGAAGGAATCTGTCGACGATCTTTCCACCGGCCTGTCCGAAGCCGATCATGGCAAGTTTCATTTCGCTACATCCCTCTCCATTGGAAGAACAACAGTGGAAATGTAGGTATAAAAGTTGTGGCTCAAACGGTGTCACGAGAGACAGGATATTCATGCATCTTTTTACCCTATATCGGTGATTAGCCGATTTTATTTGATATCTTGAGTTAAAAATTGAATGTACACGCATCGAAAAACGAGATAATTAAATAGCAAATAAATAACACATTGCAACTCCATCGGCTATCACCGGTCGGGATATATACGCTGACGGAAACGAGATAGCGCCTTGTATACAACTCGCGCGCGGCGACAGCACCGCCGTCGATTCAGCGTGGGTCAGACACCCAGATACGCGTCGAGACCGGTGAGATCGCCGTCGCTCACGCCGAAGGCACCGATGTCGTTGTCGTCGGTCGTGTTGTCGAACTGCAGCGAGCGGTACTGATCGGCCCCCATCGGGAAGCCAGGGAGTTTTCCGCCGAGCGTGAGGCCGATGCCGGCAAGCGGCATCGGCACGGAGACGATTGAGACGGATTTCCCTGCGGCGTCGTACACCATGTTCGTGATCTGCCGGAGCGTGAGGTTGTCGGGGCCGCCGAGTTCGTACCGTTCGCCGACGTGATCGTCGTCGACGACTGTCTCGACCAGCATCTCGACGAGGTCGTCGACGTGGATCGGCTGGAACCGGGTTTTCCCGCCGCCGGGCAGCGGATAGATCGGCAGGCCGGGCGCGAACATTCCCTTGAGCTTCTTCGTGAAGGAGACGAACTCGCCGCCCTCGCCGAAGACGACCGACGGGCGGACGATCACCCAGTCGAGGTCAGAGTCGGTGACATGACCCTCGGCCTGTCCCTTCGCGCGAATGTAGGCGGTCGCGCCGTTGGGGTCGGCACCGAGGGCACTCATCTGGACGAACCGCTCGACACCGCCCGCCTCGGCCGCACGAACGAGGTTTTCGGTCCCGTGGCGGTGGACCTCGTCGTGCATTTCGTCGCCGCCCTTCGGTTTGAACAGCGGCGAGAGCGCGACAAGGTTGACGACGGCGTCGTGACCGTCGACAGCCGATTCGATGGAGTCGTAGGCCGTCACGTCGCCGCTTGCTGTGTCGGCCGCGTCGGGGAGGTCGTCGCTGTCGGGGTTGCGTGCCAGTACCGTCACGTCGTGGCCACCGTCGATGAGCGCCGGGACGAGGGTCGTGCCGATGAAGCCGTTGCCGCCAGCTACGAGAACCT
>KI543218.1:47010-51414 GCA_000496215.1 uncultured archaeon A07HN63 | reverse complement strand
GCGACGCCGTCACCCGGTCGATCAACGCCGACGACGCTGACCCGCTGGCCGAACTATTTCTGTATACAGCGGACCACGCCGACCATCTCTCGCGGGTCGTCCGGCCCGCCCTCGCCGACGGCGACCTCGTCGTCTCGGATCGCTACAGCGACTCCCGGTACGCCTATCAGGGCGCGACGCTGGCCGACAGTGCGGTTGAGGACCCCCTTGCGTACATCCAGTCGGTCCACGAGCCATTTTCGCGACAGCCGGATCTGACCGTCTATCTCGACATCGACCCCGAAACCGCCGCCGAGCGCAGCGGCAAGACGAACAAATTCGAGCAGACCGACTATCTGGAGCGCGTGCGGGCAAACTACGAGCAACTGATCGACGCCGAGCCCGAGCGGTTCGTTCGGGTCGACGCGACGCAGTCGCCGGAAGCTGTGTTCGAGGAAGTCGCCGAGAGGATCGACGACGCAGTATAAGCGAACGCAACGACGCCGATATACTGTCGGCTACTGTCGCTGCGGAAGTTCCACATCCTCGGGCTGTGGCACGTAGAGCAGGTCGATAGTGATCCCGAGTGCGAGCGGCAGCCCAATCAGCACCGCGAAGGCGACGACCGGCGAGCCGAGGTTCGGACCGATGCCGAGCCCGCCGGTGAAGACGAGCGTTGACGCGAAGAGAAAGATCGGTGTGAGGCCCAGCGAGTAGCCGATCCAGCCGGCCTGCGTGTCGAGCCGGAGCCGGAAGAACCGTGTCGTTATCGCGGCGACGACGGTGTGAGCGGCAAGAAGCCCAAGCAGCAAACCGAGATCGATGATCGCAACCATACCCTGGGTACGTGGCGGCGACTCTTTGCGGTGTCGCTCCGAGCGAGTGACCGCGAGGGTAACAGGCGTCGCTCGCGGTGGTCACTCGCCCAGCGAAATATAGGTCTTCGTCGCCTCAACATCGTCGAGTGCCTGCATCTCGCTGACAGTCGTGTCCTGCACGTCGTAGACCTCGCCGACATCTACCTCGGCAATGAGGTCGTACTCGCCGGCGACGATGTGGGCTTCGGCAACCGACGCCAGTTCCCGGACGTTGTCGACGAGCGATTCCGCTCCTCCAACCGCTGTCTTCACCATGACGAAGGCGTGAACCATGGTGTGTATTCACACACAGCGGGCAAAAGCGTTCCCACCGCAGGGATACAGTTATCAGCGATGAGCGTGTTAGCAGATCACATGCAATTCGTCATTCTCGGTGCCGGGCGCGTCGGTCTCCGGACCGCCCGCGTGCTCCGCGACGAAGGCCACGAGGTAACGTTGATCGAGCGCGACGCTGGCAAGGCCGACCGCGCACGCGAACAGGGGTTCGATGTTATCGCTGGCGACGGCTCCCGGGAGGACGTGCTACAGGACGCCGATATCGAGAGCGCCGACGCCCTGGGCGCGCTGACCGGCGATCTCAACGTCAACTTCTCGGCCTGTCTGATCGCCAACCACCACGGCTGCCGGACGGTCATGCGGATCGACGAGGATTATCGGGAGGACATCTACCAGAAGTACGCCGACGAGGTCGACGAGATCGTCTACCCCGAACGCCTCGGTGCTATCGGGGCGAAAAACGCGCTGCTCGGTGGCTCGATCACCGCCATCGCCGACGTGGCCCAGAGCCTCCAGATCGTCCAGATCACCGTCGCCGAGGCGTCGCCGCTGAAGGGGTACACGCTGAGCGAGGTGAGCCTCCCATCGAATGCCCGCATTCTCGCGTTCGGCAAGGCCGACGAACCGCTCGGGATTCCGCTCTCCGACCAGTCGCTGGCGGCCGGCGACCGGGTGGCCGTCCTCGCGGAGTTCTCCGAACTCGCCGACGTGCGACAGCTGCTGGTCGGCGAGGAGCCGGCCGCGACAGCCCTCGCGGGAGGCGAGTAACGTGGTCACCGCCTACATTCTCATCAAGGCAAACACCGGTGAGGCCGACCGCGTCAGCGACGCCATCGCCGCGCTGGACGGCGTCGTCTCGGCCGATATCGTCGCCGGCGACGTGGACTTCATCGCCAAGATCGAGGTCGACTCGCCAAATGCGGTCAAGGATATCGTCGCCAGCGGCATCCAGACCATCGACGGCGTCGAGAATACGCAGACCTACATTGCGATGGCCTGACATCGGCCGCGTGTGCTGAACCGGAGGAGTGCGCCTACAGCTTCTCGGCGATATCCTCGGCGAAGTACGTCAGAATCAGATCCGCACCCGCACGTTTGATGCTCAGCAGCGACTCGTAGGCCGTCGTTTCGAGGTCGAGCCATCCCTTCTCGGCGGCGGCGTGGATCATCGCGTACTCGCCGGAGACGTTGTAGGCGGCGACCGGTTTGTCGAACTCCTCACGTACGTCGCGGACGATATCGAGGTACGGCAGGGCGGGTTTGACCATCAACACGTCCGCGCCCTCCTCGACATCGAGCCCGACCTCGCGCTGGGCCTCCCGGCGATTGGCGGGGTCCATCTGGTAGTGCCGGCGGTCGCCGAAGGCGGGCGCGCCGTCGGCGGCCTCGCGGAACGGCCCATAGAATGAGGACTCGTATTTCGCGGCGTAGCTCATGATCGGAATATGCTCGAAGCCGGCGTCGTCGAGTGCCTCGCGGATCGCACCGACCATCCCGTCGGTCATGCTGGAGGGCGCAACCATGTCCGCGCCGGCTTCGGCCTGCGAGACGGCGGTCTCGGCGAGGATGTCGAGGGTCTCGTCGTTTTTGACCGTCAGCGTCGGGTCCTCGTGGGCGTGTGGTTCGAGGACGCCACAGTGGCCGTGGTCGGTGTACTCACAGAGACACACGTCGCCGATGACGTAGGCGTCGGTGTTGTCGGTGATCTCGCGGATACCGCGCTGGACGACGCCGTCGCCGGCGTACGCCTCGCTGCCGACCTCGTCTTTCGTGTCAGGAATACCGAAGACGATGACGGCCTCGACGCCCGTCTCGCGAATCTCCTCGACGCGGGCGGCGGCCTCGTCGACGGGGACGCGCTCGTGGCCGGGCATCGAGCTGATCGGGACGCGCTCGTCGGTCGTCTCGTCGACGAACACGGGCGCGATGAGGTCCTGTGCATCGACGCTCGTCTCGCTGACGAGCGACCGAATCCCGTCAGTGCGGAGGCGTCGCGGGCGGTCCGTTGGCCTAAAGGACATGTCGGCGGCTTCGGCCGGCCGGCTGAAAGACGTATCGCTCCGTCAAAAGGGGCTGTCAGTTACTCGGTCCGGTCGACGTCGATCTGATCTTCGAGTTCGGAGAGCTCGGCCGAGTCGGTCAGCTCCTCCATCCGGTCGCGGAAGTGATCCGTACAGAGCCCGACCTTGAGCCCGTCCTTCTCGGCGGCAAACGCCGCCTCCTCATCACAGTAATGACAGCGCATACCTGAACATGCGAGCGCACCCTGTTTAACGCACCGCTTTCCGCAAGCGAGTCCGGAACGCGCCGACGGTATCGGCGGGTGGGCCGGCCAGCCCGAGCGTCTCGTCGTGGGCGTCGCTGCCGCCGGTCGCCAGCAGGTCGTGGCGCTCGATGGCCGCCTCAACCGGCCGTCTGGTCGACGGATCGGTCGTAGGGGTAGTAGCGCTCAACCGCATCGAGGCGGTCCGCGTGGTCGAGGGCAGCAACAGGATCGTCGTACCGCAGCGGATGCGCGAGCGCAACGACCGGGCAGGCGTCGGTCAGAAGATCGATCCCCCGGTCGAGCGGCGTGATCGACCGCGGGACGTAGCAGGGCCCACCGTCGCGGATGAGATGGTCGAAGGCACCCTGATACTCGTAGGGGGCCTCACTTCGCTCGATTGCTCGGGCGATGTGTGGCCGACCGATACCCGGTTCCGGTTCGATATCGAGCGTCACATCGAGTCGGGACTCGACGCAGTCGATGATCCGTTCGGCGCGATCAACCCGATCCTGCTGGAGGCGGTCGAGTTCGGCCGTGAGCGCGTCGGTGGGCTCGACGCCGTAGCCGAGTAGATCGAGTCGCTGGCTGTCGGTTTCGATCTTGAGTTCGATGCCGCGGACGACGGTGACGCCGTCGATCTCGACAACCGGTGCCGACAGGTCGGGATGAATCCGGTCGTGGTCGGTGACGGCGACCACCTCAACGTCGGCCCGGTCGGCCGCGGCGGGCAGGGCCTCGACTGTCAGCGTCCCGTCGGAGGCAGTCGTATGGATGTGGAGGTCCGCGGCCGGCTGTTCCATGAGTGTCGTGACAACGCCCAGTTGCAAGACGGTGTCGACACCTCGACAGCGACCCACGCTGATCCAGCCTACCTATCGGTCGAATCGAGGTCGATCACACCATCCAGCGAGAGCGGTAGCTGTCCCTTCGCGTAGCCCGTCGCCGTTCCGTCCGGGCGCAGTCGGAACACGACGGCCGGCCGGTGGCCGACATCGGGCTGCTCGG
>KI543218.1:41012-46990 GCA_000496215.1 uncultured archaeon A07HN63 | reverse complement strand
GTCCGGGAATCCAGCAGCGTGATCGGTGAAAATGAACGGGTCGTCTCGCGGCCGTCCTCGAGAGAAACACAGGGAGAAAGAACCACGCGAGGTGATCGTACTCCGTGAGCCACGGCGATTCCTCGCGGAGCTGGGCGAGCAGTTCACGCTCGGCCCACCGCGAGACGGGGTAAGGAACCTCGGTGAACCCGTATTTTTCCGTTCGCCAGAGGCTGCTCGGCGTTTCGGTGTTGCCGAGCCAGTAGCCGCCGGGCCCGCCGTCGGTGCCGTCAGGCCCGTCATCGCCGTCGGTCCACGCGAACAGCGCGGTGTCGCCGTTGGCCACCTCGAAGCGGACGGCGTCGTACCCACTGGGCGGCCGGTACCACGGCTCGTTCATCGTCGCGCCGAGGTTCTCGTTCAGCGGGTCGAACACCTCGCTTCGGAGCCGATCTTCGGACCAGCTACCGGGGGCGTAGCGAAAGCGGAGCGGTCGTGCCACACCAAACTGTCACGACGAGGGTAGTTACCTGTTCTGACTGCGGCGACCGGCGATGGCAGGCCGTGAGTCCCCGACAGCAGGGCAACAACCGTTATCTATTTATTCGGCAGTCGTCAAGGTATGGTATACCATGTCATTGGGAGATTACGACGAAGACGAACACGAGCGGCGCGAGCGGAAGACCTCGTCGGTCGATGCCGATTTCGATCAGGAGCGTCTCGAGTACGAGGGGTCGGTGAGTGACGATACGGAGGCGTCTGCGGACGATCTGCTCGAACAGTTTGCGGAGCTACAGGACGAGTGATCTACAACGAGTAAACTCGTTGGCTTGTCAGTGGACTCCCGTTCTGCCGACCGATACTGGTCGGACGCCACATCAGTAGCGTTCACAATCAATGTCCCTGACTTTAGAGCGTACTGACAGAACGCTCCTCCAGCGGGGACTTCTGCCCGCGCTGGAGTTTCAAGGCTAACTTCCGGGCGATATTTTTCGCCGCGTTGTAGTCGGCGTTCACCGCATACGAACAGTCCAAACAGGCAAACGCCTGTCCGTCGCGGTTCTCATCCAGCGTACACCCGCACTGCGAACACTGCTGGCTGGTGTAGGCTGGTTCAACCTTCGAGACGACGATGCCAGCCAGTTCGGCCTTGTTTTCGACCTGTTCCTGCAACGCTCTGAACGCCCATTGCTGGAACTTTTTATCGTCACTAATCCGATCCCGAATCTGGGCTAAGTCCTCGAACGCAATGTGGGTACACCCGTGTCGTTGGGCTTCCGCAACAATCGCTTTCGAGCACCGGTGGAGGTAGTCTTCGCTCCACCGCCCGAATCGATCACCGATCCGTTGGAACGTCAGGTGTGCGCTCCGGGTGCCGGTCTGTTGGAGGTCGCCACATCGTTTCTCAAATTCCCGGCGTTCGTGATTGAGTAGGTTTGCATTGCCGATGAATCGGCCTGTTGAGGTCACGGCAATGTGGTCGTCAACGTTACAATCCACGCCAAGGACGTTCGCATCCTCGGCTTTCTCAGGACTGTCTGCGTCGACCGTTTTCTCCATCGCCGCATGCAGATAGAACTCGTCGGCCGAGCTGTCGTAGTGGACCGTACTCGTTGAAAACGAGTAGTCATCGTTCAGCAGGTACTCGCCGTGGGGCGTTCCCTCGGGATCGTCGGGTAGGTCGTATTCACACTCAACCCGACCGTTGACAGTGGCGAGACTGACCTTGTCGCGGTAGAACGTTGCTGCTCGCTTGTCGTAGACGATGCTAAACGTCCCGTAGTGCGGGCGGCTGGTGCGTTCGCCGTCAGCCAGCCGATCAACGCAGTTGTCGATATCTTTGGTCGCCCGTTTGATTGCTTTCTGGACGAGATTGGCGTGGAGGTGGTCGGTTTTCTCCCGCAACTCGTCGTAGATGGCTTGTTCGGCTTCCGACTTACTCGTTACACAGTCGTCGTGGGGATATCGCCATGCCCACTCAGCAGTTCGGTTCGCGCAGAATTGAAACCGCTGGTTAGTGGCGTGGAGGTCGCTCTTGCGGTCATCAGGTACGTCGAGCCGCACCCGCACCGTTCGAGTTGCGTCCCACGCCATGTATCTCACAGTAATAGCTACTCCTTATTATAGGTTATAATTAATAGTGAGTCAATCGAAGCGTTCGTAGCATGGTTTGGTGCTCTCTATGTCGGCTTCCTCCCACGGCTAAAGCCGGTGGGCTTCCGCCCTGCTACCGCTGTGATCGACACCGTTCCTCCTTGCGCTCGCTGTCCCCGACTGTGTTCTGCCCACCGATCAGAGAGCCAACTGTCGTAGGCGACTGAGATGTCGTCGCGTCGCTGACGTGATCAGCGATGTAGCACCCGTCTCAGTCCGTCGAGAGCGCGCCGGTCGGCTGCGCCGACGAGCGGGTCAGCCAGATCGACAGCCCGGAGACGACGGTGACGGCGACGACGTGGCCACTGACGGCCACGAGAAGCACCGGCTGGTCGAGAAGGAACGGAACAAGGATCAGCTGGCTCAGTGCGTAGGCGACGTTTTCGAGATCCAGCCGCATGAACTGTCGTGCGGTCGCTGTCTCACAGGGGATCGTGAGCGAGCGCCACAGCGAGACGACAGCAACCCACCACGAGGTGCCGATCCGGTAACAGAGGTCCCACGCCACCAGCAACACGAGGTAGACGATGACAACCGGGGGGTTCGAGCCGAACAGTGAATCGAGGAGTGGCTCACCCGAGGTCTGTGGATCGAAGACGAACAGGTGGGTGATCAGCGCAATGAACGCCAGCACCGAGAGGACCACCTCGATGCTCGAGCCGAATAGCAACTGGTAGTACTTTCTGGGAACCTCGGCGGCCCGGTTGGCGGTGCCGAGGCGGTGCATGGCGACACTACCAACTCCCGCAACAAGAACAGCCGCCGTGCCAGCGAGCGCGGCAGTGAGAGCCGTATCGTACACGAGCGCGAACACCGCGATGCCGACCTCGAAGAGGGCAAGCTGGATACCGACAGCCTGCGTGTTCGATAGCTGCAGCCCGGGTAACGCACCGACGATGCTCTCGTACACCCACGTGTCGCCGTACTCCTTGTGCATCAGGCAGTCCCCATTGACAGATGATTTGGTCGGTGGCCTGATTGGTCTATCGGTATCCGGCGTCGGGGTGACATCGTTACTGCCCCCGGAGCAGTCGGCCGGCGCGTGCTCGCCGTGTCTCTGCTGTCGACGGTTCGGCCTGCAGGGCGTCGGCAACAGCCGCCTCGAAGGAAAGTCGATCCTGCGGAACGATATCCTGAATTCGGGTGTCGGTAACGACGACGGAATTTTTCACGCCATCGATCAGCGGCCGGGCGACAGCCGGATCGACATCCGTGACAAAGCGAATCCACCACGAGGAGAGCCGTGGTGTCAACACCGGGACAGGCACGATGCGGAGCGTGCTGCCAAGTTGCCGGCGAGTGCCTTTGAGGATTTCCGCGTACGTAAGCACCTCCGGGCCGCCGATCTCGTAGGTCTCGCCCGCGGTTTCGGGCCGGTCGAGGACGCCGACGAGATAGCCGATCACGTCGCGGATCGCAATCGGCTGACACTCGGTGTGAACCCACTTCGGCGTGATCATCACCGGCAGCCGGCCGGCGAGCTGGCGAATCAGCTGGAAGCTGATCGAGCCCGCGCCGATGATGATCGCCGCCCGGAGAACGGTGAGGTCGTAGTCGCCGAGAGCGAGAACCCGTTCGACCTCGCGGCGCGAGCGGAGGTGTGGCGAGAGGTCGTCCTGATCGGTGCCAAGCCCGCCGAGGTAGATAACCCGGTCGAGATCGGCCTCGCCCGCGGCCTCCGAGAAGTTGCGCGCGGCCCGGCGGTCGCGCTCGGCGTAGTCGCCGCCGGCACCCATCGAGTGGATAAGGTAGAACGCGACATCGACATCAAGCGCGTCGTCGAAGCTACCGGGATCGAGAACGTTGCCCTCGACGACGCGAACCTCGCTCGGCCCGTCGTAGCGATCCCGACTCCGGGTCAGCACCGTCACCTCGTAGTCGGCGTCAACAAGGGCATCAACGAGATTGCTCCCGACAAAGCCGGTCGCGCCGGTGACGAGTACACGCATTACAGTTGGTAGGGGCGGGAGGCCAATAACGGTTGGCTCGGAATCGCAGACTGCTGTTCAGCGTGCTGATCCGACAGTCAGCTGTCGGCGAGTCCGAGCAGATCGAACGCGGAGCCGTTGTCGTTCTCGTCAGCCTCGGTGTAGACGACATGAGCGGCCGCGACATCCTGAATCGCCAGTCCGGTCGAGTCGAAGACTGTGAGGCCGTCATCGCTCGTGCGGCCGGCTGTGTTGCCGACGACGATCTCACCCAGCGAGGCATCGATATCGCTGTCGGTGAGCGTGCCCGCGCTGTAGGGCACGTTGATCTCGCCGGAGTGGGTCGTCTGCTCGTAGTCGTCGATGACGAGTGTCGCGTCCAGCAGAATCTCGTCGCCCAGTTCGTGTTTGCCGTCGGCGTCCGCGCCGATGGCGTTGATGTGGGTGTGATCGCCGACAGCCGCGCGGTCGACGAGCGGGGATTCGACCGGCGTCACCGTCGAGAGCACGTCGCAGGCGGCGGCCTCGCTGATCTCGCCGCCCCGGATGTCGAAGCGGTCGGCGAACTGGTCAATGAAGTCGGCCACACGCTCGGGGTTGCGGTCGGCGATGACGACCTCCTCGATTGGTCGGACCGTCGCAATCGCCTCGAGCTGGGTGTACGACTGGACGCCCGCGCCGACGATGCCGAGCGAGGTTGCGTCCTCGACTGCGAGATGGTCGGTGGCGACGGCGGCGGCCGCGCCGGTCCGTAACCGTGTCAGTTCGCGGCCGTCCATGATCGCCAGCGGGAACGCGGTCTCGGGATCGGAGTAAATCATCGTCCCCATGACTGTCGGCAGCCCGCGCTCGCTGTTGTCGGTGTGAACGTTGACCCATTTGACGCCCGCGGCGTCCCAGTCGTCAGCCGCGTCGGCGGTTTCGGCCGCGTCGCCGTCGACCGAGAGATATGCCGGCATCGAGCGGAAATCACCGTTGTACTTCGGAAGGTCGATGTAGGATTTCGCCGGCATCTGGGCGTCGCCGCGTTCGTACGCCCCGAAGGCGGCTTCGACGGCCGGAACCACCGCGGCCAGCGGCGCGTTCGCCCTCACGTCGTCACTATCGAGCAGCAGCGTGTGCATGGCTATTGCTTCGGGTGCGAGCTACTAACGGTTGGGTTGCGCGTCCCGGAGAGAGGCGGGGAACTGTCCCGCCACGGGCTTTAGGTGGCTTGAGATGCCTGTCTGTGATATGGTTCTTGACGCTGAGGTCAAGACCGCCGATTCGCTGCATTGCAGCCTTGTAACCGCGATCAAACGGGGATTTACACTGGAAACATGGGTGTCAGGATCACGTGAACAGGTCGCCTCGGAGACGTTTGTTCGTCGCCACACAACGTTCGATTCGGTGGCCGAGTTCTGTGCGGCCTGTCCATCCGAGACGGATACCATCGGCGGGATACAACAGCTCTCGGCCGACGACCGCGACGCGTTCATCGCGCGAACAACCGATTTCGAGACGTGGCAAGCGATGAAAGAGGGTGCGGCGATGGAAGATCTCCTCTCGCTCCAGAATATCTGACTAGCCCAAGCCGGGGAGTGCAGCGAGCGCGTGATAGAGCCCGAAACTGATCGCGCCACCGCCGACCATCGACCCGATCCACGCGCCGACCGTGTAGCCGGTCTTTCGGGCGGAGACGCCATCCGAACTCGACGAGCCGCCGACGAGGCCGGCACCGACGATACTGGAGATCATCACCTTGTTGAACGAGATCGGATAGCCGAGCGCGATCGCCGCTTGAGCGATCAGAAACGCGGGAATGAACGCGGCGATCGACCGTTTCGGCCCGAGTGAGGCGTACTCGCGGGCCACAGCCTGAATGAGACGCGGCGAGCGGAACCAGCCACCGAAGAGAATGCCGAGCCCGCCGAGCCC
>KI543218.1:23090-40992 GCA_000496215.1 uncultured archaeon A07HN63 | reverse complement strand
CTTACATTGCGCCGCCCATGCCACCCATGCCGCCCATGCCGCCCATGCCGCCGGCACCGCCGGGTCCGTCGTCGTCCTCTTTGTCGGTCGAGAGGTCGCCGGCGGAGATGATGTCGTCGATCTTCATCACGAGGTTGGCGGCTTCGGCAGCCGACGAGATAGCCTGCTCTTTGGCGTGGGCCGGCTCGACAACGCCAGCCTCGAATGTGTCACCGATTTCGCCGGTGAGGGCGTTCAGACCGGTGTGGGTGTCACCGCTCTCGTGTTCCGAGCGGAGGTCGACGAGCAGGTCGATGGAGTCCAGCCCGGCGTTCTCGGCGAGGACGCGGGGCACGAGTTCCAGCGAGTCGGCGAAGGCCTCGACGGCCAGCTGCTCGCGGCCCTCGACGCTGTCGGCGTAATCGCGGAGTCGCGAGGCAATCTCGACCTCTGGCGCGCCGCCGCCGGCGAGCACGCGGCCGTCCGAGATCGTCGTCGAAACAACGTCGATCGCGTCGCTGATGCCGCGTTCGAGCTCGTCGACGACGTGGTCGGTCGAGCCGCGCAGCAGGAGCGTCGTCCCGTGGACCTCGTCGCCGTTGCCCTCGACGTAGAACAGTTCGCCCTCCTCGTCGCGGCTGATCGAGCCCTCGCCAAGGTGGTCGGCGGTCAGGGAGTCGATGTCCGTGACGACCGAGCCACCGAGGACGTTCTTGAGGAACGAGATGTCGGACTTCTTGGCGCGACGGATGGCCAGCACGCCCTCCTTGGCGAGGTAGTGCTGGGCCATGTCGTCGATGCCCTTCTGACAGAAGACCACGTCGGCACCGGAGTCGACGATCTGGTCGACCTTTGCCTTGAGCTGTTCTTCCTCCTGATCGAGGAACTCCTGAAGCTGGTCGGGGGATTCGATGGATACCTGCGTGTCGACGTCGGCTTCCTCGATCTCGATGGCCTCGTTGAGCAGCAGCGTGCTGGCGTCGTCGACGGCCGTCGGCATCTCGTCGCTGACCGGGTCCTTGTCGATGACGCCGCCGGCGAGCAGCTCGGACTCGCTGGCCGAGCGGCCGGTCTGGGTCTCGATGTTGAGGTTCTGGAGGTCGACGACGTGAGAGCCGTCGTCGGCCTCGACGGTGATCTGCTGGACGGCGCGGACGACGAGGTCGGCGAGGACCTCCTTTTCGAGCTCCGCGCCCTTGCCGGTCATCGAGGTCTCGGCGACCTTCTGGATGAGTTCCTCGTCGTCGGGGTCGACCGGCTCGGCGATGTTGTCGACTTCCTCGCGGGCGCGCTCGCTGGCGAGGTGGAAGCCCTTGATGATCGCCGTCGGGTGAATCTCCTGATCGAGGAGGTCCTCGGCGTTTTTCAGGAGTTCACCGGCGATGGCGACGGCGGTGGTCGTGCCGTCACCGGCCTCGTCTTCCTGCGTTTCGGCAACCTCGACGATCATCTCCGCCGTCGGGTTGTCGATGTCCATCTCCTGGAGGATGGTGACACCGTCGTTCGTGATGGTGACATCGCCCGTCGACGTGACGAGCATCTTGTCCATCCCCTTCGGACCGAGTGTCGACCGAACGGAGTCGGCGACCGCCCGGGCCGCGGAAATGTTGTACTGCTGGGCGTCCTTGTCCTGGACGCGCTGTGAATCGTCTCCGAGAATGATCATCGGCTGGCCCTGTTGCATACGTTGACTCATGGTTCACCGACTGATTGTTTGTGATTCTATATAAAACTGTTGTTCGTTGGCGAACAGCGCGAGTCGGAGAGAACGTGGTCATAAGAAAAAATAGCAAGCAAGCGGTAGGGTTAATCCGTCCCGTGTGCCGTGTTACCACGCAACCCGAGTTGGTGGTCGGTTCGATTTTCAGCTGTTTTATATATCGACGGCCGGGTCTCATCGGGGTCGCGGCCAGCGCGCCAGCGACTCAGGTCGGTCCCACGGCTCGACTACTCGTCTCGGTCGTATCGCTCGACCACGTCCGCAAACGCGACGTTGGACTGGGCCTCGGTGATCCGGACGGAGACCCGTTCGCCAACCTCTGTGTCGGCGACGATGACGACGTAGCCCGGGCCAACGCGGGCGATGCCGTCGCCCTGATCCCCGAGGCTCTCGATCTCGACATCGACCACGTCACCCTCGTCGACGGGCGGCGAGTCCGAGTGGTCGTCGTGGTCGGTCCCTCGTGTGCCGGGTGCCGACCGCGACTGAGTCGACGACGGTGACTCGGTCAGTTCGGTCGGAAGAATCGCCACACGGTGGGTGCCGTCGGTGTCGACCTTCCCCTGTTCGATCTCGCGGTCCGGCACCTCGATCGTGTAGGTATCGCCCTCAGTATCGATTTCGGCGGTGTACAGACACAGCAGATCGTCAGCTATCTCAACCATACTGTGGGCTTGTGCCACGGGGGCTTGATTTTGCTGGTTTGTACCGTTCAGGAGCAACGAGCAGTAGTTTTATTACCCTTTGTTGTCATTACTGATAATACAGCCAAGTCGCAGCTACGCTTGGTAGGGGTAGACCATGTTCAGCACCGATAACCACGGTACGATAGGGATAGGTACAGCCGCCATCACGCGCGCGACAGAACTACTCACAGCCATCGGCACGAGCAGTCGACGACGGCCCACAGATTCGTATCGGTTGCAGCCACCACGACAGATAGCAGCCGCTGTATCCGGTCGGAACGGGGCAACCGCCGCGGCAAGCCGCGCTCAAAAATCATGAGCGAGGAGTCAGTCGGGGTGGATCACGTCGGCGTCGAGCGGAGTGTGTCGTTGCCGAAACAACTCCACCGCTGGATCAGTGAGACGTACTTCCCCGAAACACTGACCGCAGTCGGCGACTCGGACAGACTGTTACTGTATGGTGGCCTCGCCATCGTCGGTGGGCTGGCGATGGTCGTCCTGTCGTTTGCGGTGAATCCGGTGTCGTTCGTCGTCGCGAGAGCGATCCTCTATACGGGCGGGGCAGTCGTCTACGCGGGAATCGGCACCTGGTTCGTGCACGCGACGCTGCTCAGTCTGGGCTATCTCCACCGCATCGAGCGGCGGCTCGTCTGAGCAGTTTCGCGCTTTTTTATACTGAAGCAATCGGAGACGAGCGAGTAGATAGTAGCAAAGCCAAGGGTCGGATTTGAACCGGAGTGACTTCGCGTTGCTCGTCACAGGGTTCAAATCAGTATGGCTTCCGCTGCTCACGTATGTTCGCAGCAGGAAGCCAAGGGTCGGATTTGAACCGACGATGGGCGGCTCTGCAGGCCGCTGCGTTAGGCCGGACTCTGCCACCTTGGCGCGGTGTCAGCTACCCCCGAGAGTCGCTTAAGCCTAGCGGTTGGTGCCGCGTTGGCGGCTGGCGAGCCTCAGGACTGTGCCGCAGCTCAACGGGTAGTGATCGCCGCCGGGCGAGAGTGATCCCTCTCAACGAGGGAAGACAGCAGGTGAGCGAAGCGATTCGCTCACGGTGTGAATGAAAGTATGAATGGGTGGCGGCGAACCACGGATCCCAGAGGGTCTCCCACTCCAGTACGGCGTGGAACGCTGACGAGCTTAACTTCCGTGTTCGGGATGGGTACGGGTGGAACCTCGTCGCTGTGGCCGCCGAAACCGACCAACGGAATCGAACCGTTGTTGCTCCAAATCGGTGCTACCACCTCGTGATCTCGCGATCACTCAAATCGTATGTATGTGCAATCCAGTTCGCGCCTGGACCCAGTTCAGTGGGTCGCAGTGCGTATGAATATTGGCTTGGACTGTTAGTGCTCGTGGACTCAACACCTCGTTGCCTTGGTGCGTACATCCCGAGTCTATCGAACTCGTCTTCTACGAGTGTCCTCAATGGTACGTCTTTTTCATGTGGGTTTCGGGCTTAGATGCGTTCAGCCCTTACCCCGTGGCACGTAGCTACTCGGCAACTGCCCTGTCGGACAACCGATACACCAGTGGTGCCCAACCGTAGTTCCTCTCGTACTATACGACTGTTCATGGCACGTACCTAACACCCCCAATAGATAGCAGCCGACCTGTCTCACGACGGTCTAAACCCAGCTCACGACCTCCTTTAATAGGCGAACAACCTCACCCTTGCCCGCTTCTGCACGGGCAGGATGGAGGGAACCGACATCGAGGTAGCAAGCCACTCGGTCGATATGTGCTCTTGCGAGTGACGACTCTGTTATCCCTAAGGTAGCTTTTCTGTCATCCACAGGCCTCATCAATAGGCCTTGTGGGTTCGCTAGACCACGCTTTCGCGTCAGCGACACTCGTTGGGAATGTCACTGTCAGACTTCCTTTTGCTCTTGCGCTCTGCCTCGGGTTCCCGACCCGAGTGAGGAAATCTTGGGGCGCGCTCGATATCTTTTCAAGCGCGTACCGCCCCAGTCAAACTGCCCGGCTACCGGTGTCCTCCGCCAGGAGTGAGAGTCGCAGTCACTACCGGGTAGTATTTCAATGATGGCTGGGTGGCCCGCTAGCGCGGGTACCTCTGTAACGCCTCCTACCTATGCTGCACAGTAGCGACCACGTCTCAGCGACAGCCTGCAGTGAAGCTCTATAGGGTCTTCGCTTCCCCTTGGGGGTCTCCAGACTCCGCACTGGAACGTACAGTTCACCGGGGCCAGCGTTGGGACAGTGACGCTCTCGTTAATCCATTCATGCAAGTCGCTACTGAAGCGACAAGGTACTACGCTACCTTAAGAGGGTCATAGTTACCCCCGCCGTTGACGGGTCCTTCGTCCTCTTGTACGAGGTGTTCAGATACCCGCACTGGGCAGGATTCAGTGACTGTACGAGTGCTTGCGCATTTGCAGTCACCTATGTTGTTACTAGACAGTCGGAGCGTCCGAGTTATTGCAACCTGCCCCATTCCGGGGCAGGCATCCCTTCTTGCGAACGTACGGGACTAACTTGCCGAATTCCCTAACGCCGGTTGTGGCCCGACAGACCTTGGCTTGCGCTGCCAGAGCACCTGTGTCGGATCTCGGTACGAACACTGCACTCGTCTTTTCACGGGCCCTAGGTACCAACGAATTGCTCTATCTCGGACTTCGCTCGCTTCGTGCCGTGACGGCTTCCACGAGATTCTCCAATTCGACTGGGGAAGCCCCAGCTCGTTGTTTCCTACGGCGTCGACTTTTGATGGCAGTGGTACTGGAATATTAACCAGTTTCCCATTTGTCCGTGTCGAATTACGGACGGACTTAGGATCGACTAACCCTCGGCTGATTGGCAGTGCCGAGGAACCCTTGCTCGTAAGGCCGTCGAGGTTCTCACCCGACTATCGCTACTACTATGACCAGAATTTTCGTTACTGGTCGGTCCACGCGAGCTCTCGCCCGTGCTTCCACCCGACCAGTACGCCGACCTACGTGATCACCCTGATGGGTGCTGGATGGTGTCGGAAATGGATTTGAGCCCCGATCATTTTGGGTGCCTCGAACCTCGGCCGGTAAGCTGTTACGCTTTTCTTAGAGGGTTGCTGCTTCTAAGCTCACCTCCCGGCTGTTTAGGGCTCGAGACCACCTTCAATCGCACTTAATCCATATTTCGGGTCCTTAACCATCCGCTGGGTTGTCTCCCGTATGGTGCACAGACTTACTCCGCACACCGGACTCCCAACGTCTACAACGTCCGTAAGTTCGGAGTTCGACAACCCGACCGACTCCTCTCGGAGGCGGAACGAGTAATCGGTGGCTCTACCTCACGGACTATCTCGGGTGAGGTCATGCTTCGACATGTTTCGGTTGGAACCAGCTGTTGCCGAGTTCGATGGGCCTTTCACCCCTACACATAGGTCACGCGAGGGTATTGTAAGACACCAACGCTAGCGGGCCTCCACGTGCCTTTCGGTACGCTTCACCCTGCCCATGAGTAGATCACTCGGTTTCGGGTCGTATCCCCACGACTCCCCGCGCTTGAACACGGCGGCCCTGGTCGTAAGACTGCGGCCATGTCGCTTTCGCTACGTCTCCTCCGATACACGGATTAGACTCGCCATGGAGATACACTCTCTGGTTCGTTTTTCAAAACGTACGACGCAACACCGGCTTCGCTTTCTGCTTACTGGACGCTCGCGCGTCGGTCATTCCGAAAGCGACCTTTTGTGCCACGTCGTTCGATCGCCAGCTGATTTCAGGCCCTATTGCACGGTCCTTGGTGGAGTGCTTTGCAGCGTTCGCTCACGCTACTTGTTCGCTATCGGTCTCGAGGAGTGTTTAGTCTTCTCAGGGGATGCCTGAGACGTTCACGCGGGATATCCGACCACGCTAATCTGGAGCTGACGCACACTCTACTGCTTTCCGATACGGGGTTGTCACCCTGTATCACGCTCCGTTCCAGAAGACTTCTCGGAAAGAGTCAAGTGATGAGTGTCAGTCCGGACACCACATTGCCCACGAGGCTCTCGCCTCGCCGGCTTCGGTTTGGACTGCGTCGTGTTCACTCGCGGTTACTAACGACATCGCAATTGCGTTCTTTTCCTGTCGGTACTGAGATGTTTCAATTCCCGACGTTCCCTATTGCGCAAGGCAATTGTTAGAGGGATTCCCATTCGGAGATCCTGTGTTCTTCGCCTCCATGCGGCTCCCACAGGCTTATCGCAGCTTGGCACGTCCTTCATCGGCTCTCGAGCCGAGCCATTCACCAGCTGGCATAGTAGCCAGTTGAAGAGATAACATTCGGACGAATGTTATCGCTGGTGAGATGATCCAGAGGATCATCTCGGTCGAGACAGACAACGTCTGTCTCTAATGTGTCACTGTGACCCGGTGCTGTCCTCGCAAAGCGACGACAGCAAACTGCACTGGGTCCAGTGGACGCCTGGATTGCACGTACACACGATCTCATTGCGTTCCGGGGTGGTAGGTCCGGAACGCTCGACCCTTCCCAACCCGCTCACACGGGATGGTGCATCGGTTCGTCGTGGTAGATCCGAACGCTGTCACCCGTATAAGGGGAACGGTTCGGAGCTACGCGGATGGACTCAGTGGGATTCGAACCCACGGCATCCTCCTTGCAAAGGAGGCACTCTGCCGCTGAGCTATGAGCCCACTCGGCCGGCAGTGCCGACCGAGATGGGGATCGCGTTAGCCTTGGTAGTTCGTCGGTGCCCGATCGCACGGGCGAGCCGAGTCGGACTGCAATGGTATGAACAGGTGAGTCCACCCCAGAGGGGTGGATCTCGATCGTTAGGAGGTGATCCAGCCGCAGATTCCCCTACGGCTACCTTGTTACGACTTAAGCCCCCTTGCGAAGCCCAGATTCGACCACGAAATGTGACCTCATCCGGACCTCACTCGGGTGCTTTGACGGGCGGTGTGTGCAAGGAGCAGGGACGTATTCACCGCGCGCTGCTGACGCGCGATTACTACCGAATCCAGCTTCATGCGGACGAGTTTCAGTCCGCAATCCGAACTACGAGCAGGTTTCTGAGATTACCTCCACCTCTCGGTGTCGGAACCCATTGTCCTGACCATTGTAGCCCGCGTGTTGCCCAGCCCATTCGGGGCATACTGACCTACCGTTGCCCATTCCTTCCTCCAGTTTAGCACTGGCAGTCTTCCTAATGTACCCACCCATCTGGCGGTGGTGCTGGCAATTAGGGATGTGGATCTCGCTCGTTGCCTGACTTAACAGGATGCCTCACGGTACGAGCTGACGGCGGCCATGCACCTCCTCTCATCAGCTCGAGCAGATGTCGTCAACATGACTGTCATTACTGATGTCGGGGCTGGTGAGATGTCCGGCGTTGAGTCCAATTAAACCGCAGGCTCCTCCGGTTGTAGTGCTCCCCCGCCAATTCCTTTAAGTTTCATCCTTGCGGACGTACTTCCCAGGCGGCTCGTTTAGCGGCTTCCCTGCGGCGCAGCACCCACTCGTAGTGGGTGCCACACCTAACGAGCATCGTTTACAGCTCGGACTACCCGGGTATCTAATCCGGTTTGAGACCCGAGCTTTCGTCCCTCACTGTCGAAGCCGTCTTCTCAGAGTGCTTTCGCCATCGGTAGTCCGTCCGGGATTACGGGATTTCACTCCTACCCCGGACGTACTCTCTGAGCCTTCCGGTTCCAAGCCACACAGTTTCTACCGGACGCCCACCTGTTGAGCAGGTGGATTTCCCGACGGACTTGGTCGGCCAGCTACGGACGCTTTAGGCCCAATAATATTGGACATCACTTGAGCTGCCGGTATTACCGCGGCGGCTGGCACCGGTCTTGCCCAGCTCTTATTCGTTGACCACCTTACGGTCAACAAAAGCGAGGGCTAATATGCCCTCGCACTTGGGATTCCCCTATCGCACTTCCGTGCAGTGTAAAGGTTTCGCGCCTGCTGCGCCCCGTAGGGCCCGGAATCTTGTCTCAGATTCCGTCTCCGGGCTCTGACTCTCATCACCCGTACCGATTACTGGCACGGTGGGCCGTTACCCCACCGTCAACCTAATCGGCCGCAGCCGCATCCTTCAGCGTAATCTTTAGAGAACGCCGCATTCCAGCAGGCGTCCCATATCGGCCATTAACCTCAGTTTCCCGAGGGTATTGCCGACTGAAGGGTAGCTTGGCCACGTGTTACTGAGCTATCTGCCACGAGTCTAAACTCGTCCGACTAGCATGGCTAAATCGAATCCCAATAGCAATGTCCTCCGGCAGGATCAACCGGAATGTGTCCGTGTGACCCAGAGGGTCACACGGGGGTGGCGGGAACGATCTCACAAGGAGATCGGTCACCAAATCCATTGCATGGTCCGAGTTCGGCATCGCCCGAGCAATCGGGTGACACCGAACTACCAAGGCTAACGTCAGACCTCGTCTGTACGGCGTACCGCAGTGGCGAGATCCCCATCGATCCGGATCAGATTGTATCCGACAGACCCGTATAAGGTCATCGGTTCATCCGCGACCGACCGCATCGGCCCGGAATAACTGATCCACGCGAGTACCAACCGAGTTGAACGGTCGGGTGCTCGCAGTGTGTTTCTCTGCATCCCAGTCGAATCGCCCGTATTACTTAAGGGCACTGTTTCGAACTGGCTGCCGTCCGGCGATTCGGACGGTAGCGGACAGGCGGCGAGTGCCACCTGACCGGCGCAATTCAGTCGAGGGTGGATATACACAAAAGGCCGTCGAATCGAACCGTCCACGTCATGCAGTTTCATGCCGCAGGGCGGGCGGCGCAGCCGACGAGAGCAGGAGGACTGTTCGCGGCCGCGGAGCTGGCCGAAAAGCGCGCCTTCGGACGGAGACACCGACGGACAATGCGCCAATGCAACTGTAGTACTCGCAGAAACGGTAGTGAGACGGAGTCAGCTGTATCGCCGCGGCCCACGCGGTGTGAAACTCGGTACGCGCTCCGCGGTATAGAAGATATCACGCGGCTGGAGGTCGAGCGGTCATCCCCTGTGTCGCACAGACGGTCGCGTCGGGTGGGTGCCGCGCATCAGTAGGTCAGCGAAACCGGGACTAAACACTGGCGGAGACGGCGCGAATAGTGTAAGAACGCTGGAGGACGGCCGGGCTCACTCGTCGAGGTGCTCGATTCCCTCTTTGGAGACGTTCGCCTCCGTGATCTCGCCGGGCATCCAGTCGGGCGAGTTGTCGGGCGCCTCTTCCTCCCACGCCCAGCCCTCGTACGATGTGTACCTTGTCGGTCCCCTTCTCACGGAGTTCGAGATCGACGCGTTCGGCTGCCCCTTCGGAGGAAGCCGGGTCGAGTCGTCTGGCGGCCTTCAGTGCGGCCTGCCGTGGGGTATTTCCTGAAAGACACTGCTTTCCGAGCCGTCCGTCTCGCGGAGTGCAAAGTTCCGCTTACCATCTTCACGTACCATGGTTTGTATCTCCATGCCAACCGAGTTCATACTTCAATATAAATATATCGGGTAATTGAACACTCATCGGCATGGGTTTTAAATACGATGCCGGCGCAGGCGCGCGATTTGGCGGTAATACGAACCGGAAACGGGGGTGAATCGGGTGACCGGCGTCTCGCGCGCAGCAGATTCACCGAAACAACAGTTATATGCAGCGTGTACTGAAAGAGAACAGACACCGGCGATGGTTCGCAAAAAGAAGCTGAGTCCGAGCGGTGCGAAAGACGACGACGGTGAGTACCACAACGTCCACGTCAACCTCCACGAGGACGAGCTTGCGGTCGCCGGCATGGAGATCGGTGACGAAGTGTTCGTCCGCGTCCGCGAGGACAAGATCATCATCCAGAAGGCCGATCCCGACGGCGTCCAGCACGACTTTTGAGTCTGCCGCCGGTTGCTATTTCTCACCATACCGTCGTGACTCCTGACCGTCTCGTCACTGTCGCCGAAACCATGGTTCTGCCGCCAGAGCGACGGCAACGTGAGCCATTGCGAACAACGGAGCGCAAAAGCGGCGGAGCAGGGCGCGTCCATACCGGAACGGTCCGGATCAGGCGCAGTCGGTATGAACGTCGCGCTACCCGGACGGGCGGCGGGGCGTGTCGCCGACGGTGGCACGGAGACAGGGAGTTCGGGGGGTGAGCCGTCGATGGGGAGAACTGACACGCCCATCGGATCGATTGAGACGGGCGAGTAAAACGCTCGCTATGTGTGGTATATAGCGGTTGATTGTCTCTATAGCAGCCGTCTCCCGGCATGGCGCGGGCGGCTTCGTCGGATTGATTGCGATTGGGTGGTGAGGATAGGTAATGCGTCTCTACGATGCCGCCAAGCCGGCCCTCTTCTCGCTGCCGCCGGAAACGGCTCACCACCTCGTTCACCGCGGGCTCAGAACCGTTCAGGACACCGTGGTCGCCGACCGGCTCGACCAGCGATACAGCGTTAGCGACGACCGCCTTCAGCAATCCGTGTTCGGACTCGACTTTCCCACCCCGGTCGGTGTCGCCGCCGGGTTCGACAAAAACGCCGAAATTCCCCGTGTGCTGTCCGCCCTCGGGTTTGGGCACGTTGAAATCGGCGGCATCACCGCCGAGCGACAGCCGGGGAACCCCCGACCGCGGATGTTCCGCCTCCCTGAGAATAACGCCCTCATCAACCGGATGGGGTTCAACAACGAGGGTGCCGACCGAGTCGGCGACCGACTCGACCGCGAACCGCAGCCAGACGTACCGCTCGGCGTCAACATCGGCAAATCGAAATCGACACCGCTGGACGAGGCGGCCGACGACTATCTGTACACATATGAGCGCGTCGCCAGCGCGGGCGACTACTTTGCGGTCAACGTTTCCAGTCCGAACACACCGGGGCTGCGCTCGCTGCAGAACCGCGAGTCGCTGGAAGCAATTCTGGGGACGCTGAAGGACGCGGGGGCCAGCCCGCTGCTGGTCAAGTTTTCGCCGGATCTCCCCAAGCCGGCCGTTGAGGACGCCCTCGCCGTCGTTGACGACCTCGATCTCGATGGCGTCATCTCGACCAACACGACGACGAGCCGGCCCGATAGCCTGCAGAACCCGAACAGGGCCGAAACCGGCGGGCTGTCGGGTGACCCAATCGAAACCGAGGCGACCGACCAGGTTCGCTTTATCGCCGAGCGAACCGACGTGCCGGTCATCGGTGTCGGCGGCGTCAGCGACGCAGTGGGCGCGTACAAGAAGATACGCGCGGGCGCGAGTATGGTCCAGCTATACACCGGGCTTGTCTTCGAGGGGCCGAGCATCGCGCGCGATATCAACGAAGGATTGCTGGAGTTGCTGGAGCGAGACGGCTTCGACTCGGTGGCCGATGCGGTCGGTGTCGACCTCAACTAACACGAGTTAGAAGCTCGCTAACCTTTGTACTCCGCTATTGGGGGCGAAAACGCGTCGATAACAGTACAGGGTGTGTTCGCGTAGACGCCGTGTGTGGTTCCCGGTGGGATGATATAGGAGTCGCCAGCCTCGACGGTCCGGTCGTATTCGCCGCGGAGTTGGAGTTCCCCCTCGATCACGAAGCTTGCCTGGACGGTTTCGTCGTGGCTGTGGAGTTCGCCTTCGTCACCCGGTTGTAACGAGTAGTGAACCAACATCATTTCGTCCGTGTATCCCAGCACGCGACGTTCGCCGCCACTTTCGAAGTCGTCGATCCGCACCGGATCATCCCACGTATGCACGCCCATGAAGAATATGCTGGGTAGCCGTTACTAAAGAATATAGCGACAGTCGATCCCGCTGATCAGACCTCGCTGACGATCACGATAGCGTCGCCAGCGTCGAGCATCTCGCCGTCGCCAGCGTACCGTCGCTCGCGGTTTACCTCGAAGAAGTCGGGGGCGAGTTCCTCGCCGGCGACGTGGAGTTCGTCGTCGACAAGATCGTACTCGCCCGCCTCGATCCCATTCTCGATGTCGGGGACAGCGGAGCCGTACTCGGGGCCGACCTTCGAGTAGTCGAGACTGATGTCGGTGATGACGGATTCGATTTCGGGTTCGCTATCGAGGACGGTCAGCTCCTCGACGTGCATCACCTCGCGGATCGCGTCCTCAAAACCCTCGATAGGACCGTAGACCTCGACGGCCGACAGCGCGGCGTTGAGCGGGAGTTGCTGGTCGCTTTTGTACTTGCGGAGCGCGCCGACGACCGCCATCGCGGCGGCCCCACCCTCGCTGTCGGCGTCGATATCGAGCGAGTCGGGCCACGCCGACTGGTGGATGCTCTCCTCGGCGTCGTACATATCGCGGTAGAGCTCCTCGGTGACGTGCGAGAGCAGCGGCGCGAACAGTTTGAGGAACCGCTGGTGGGCCGTTCGCAGCGTGTAGGCCGCCGACTGATCGCCGCCCTCGTCGAGTCGCTGTTTGGCGATTTCGAGGTAGTCGTCACAGAACGTGCCCCAGAAGAAGGTGCGGAGACCGTCGCGGGCCTTCGAGAACTCACGGTTAGCGAAGAGCTCGGTCACCTCCTCGATTTCGGCGTCGAGTTCCGCCAGCAGCCAGCGGTCGAGTGCGGCGAGGTCGTCGGGGCGGTCGACCGGTTCGGGTGCCAGCGAGTCGACGAGTTTCGAGGCGTTCCAGAGCTTCCGGATCAGTTTCTCGCCCGCGCGCAGGCCCTTCTCCTGATAGGGCAAGTCATCACCAATCGCGCTGCCGGCGGCCCAGAACCGCGCGGCGTCGACCGGGTACTCGTCGAGGACGGCATCGGGGTCGACGACGTTCCCCTTCGATTTCGACATCTTCTCGCGGTTTTCGTCGAGGACCATCCCGTTGATCATCGTCGTGTCGAACGGTACCTCGCCGGTGTGCTCGTAGCACTTGATGACGGTGTGGAACAGCCAGAAGGAAATGATGTCGTGGCCCTGCGGCCGGAGGTCCATCGGGTAGATCTCGGGACGATCCATGGTGAACTCCTCGCTCTCTTCATCCCAGTCCCAGCCGGCGTTAATAAGCGGCGTCAGCGACGAGGTCGCCCACGTATCGAACACGTCGTCCTCGGGCACGAACTCGTCGTGACCGCACTCGGGACAGCTTTCGACCGGCGGCTCCTCGGAGAGCGGATCAACCGGAAGGTCGGCTTTCTCGGCGATGACCTCGTGATCGCAGTCGGCACAGTACCAGACGGGGAACGGAATGCCCGAGGAGCGCTGCCGGGAGATACACCAGTCCCACTCCAGCCCGTCGATCCAGTGTTCGTAGCGCGTAAACATCTTCTCGGGGAACCACTCCATCTCCCGGCCAGCGTCGAGATACTCCTCGCGTTTGTCCAGCACGTCAACGTACCACTGCTCGGTGACGCGGTACTCGACGGGCACGTCGTCGCGCTCGTGGACCTGCACGACGTGGTCGATTTCCCAGCGGTCCCGGAGTTGGCCGGCGTCGTCGATATCCTCGACGATGGCCTCGCGGGCTTCCTCGGTGCTCATCCCCTCGTAGTCGCCCGCGAGATCGGTCATCGTCGCCGACTCGTCGATAGCGACCCGGAGGTCGAGGTCGTGGGCCTGATACCACTCGATGTCAGTCTGGTCGCCGAAGGTACAGCACATCACGACGCCGGTTCCCTTCTCCCGGTCGACGCGGTCGTCCTCGTAGATCGGGATCTCGTGACCGAAAACAGGCACCTTCGCTGTGCCGCCGACGAGGTGTGCGTTGCGGTCGTCGTCAGGGTGGACGAACATCGAGACACACGCCGGGATGAGTTCGGGGCGGGTCGTCGAGATGACGATATCGTCGCCCGGGTCGGTCGGCGTCGGGTACTCGTAGTCGTCGCTGACGGCGTCGGTTTCGGGCTCGCTGCCGCTCTCGACGAGTTCAAAGGCGATGTCGTTGAAGTACGACTGCTCCTCGTGATCCTCGGTTTCGACCTGCGAGATGGCGGTCTCACAGTCCGGACACCAGATCGCGGGAGCCTTCTTTCTATATTCGCGGCCCTGATCGTAGAGATCGATAAAGGAGAGCTGGGAAACGCGCTGGACCTCGGGCGAGATCGTCTGATAGGTGTTGTTCCAGTCGATGGAGGTGCCCATCGCCTGCATCTTCTCGGTGAATTCGTCCTCGTAGTCGGCACAAACGTCCCGACATTTCTCCTGAAATTCGTACCGATCAAAGTCCTGATGCCGGATACCGAGTTCGGACTCGGTGAGGCGTTCGGAGGCAATCCCGTTGTCGTCGTAGCCGAAGGGGTAGAACACGTCGTTGCCCTGCATGCGCTCGAAGCGGGCGACGATATCCTGCAGGATCGAGCCGTAGACGTGGCCCCAGTGGAGGCTCCCCGAGACGGTCGGCGGCGGGGTGTCGATAGCGAACGTCGTGTTCGGATCGGTTGCCTCCTCTGGATAGGCGTAGGTGTCGTCGTCGAGCCACTGCTGTTGCCACTTGGACTCGACGGCGTCGGAATCGTACTCACCGGTTGGCATTACACGATGAGACTCGCCGCGGGGACTAATGTTAATCGACTTCCGAACGCGCGGTCGACCGCAGGGAGACCGCGATCAGCTCAAACGGCGACCATCCGGCAGGGTCAGCCAGTCGATCAGCCGCTACCCTTGGCGGACTGAAAGGGCGAGGCTCTCTCGACGAACCCGGACGACGTAAGCACCGCAGTGAGCGAAGCGAACGAGGAGCGCAGCGAGTCGCGGGAGTTCTGCGAGCGAAGCGAGCAGAACCTCGAAAGCCGAGCACAGCGAGGCTTTCGGCGGTCGAGAGAGCCGAGGGCTTTCGCCGTGTTAGCCGTTGTTTCGGTTGCTTTTCGGAGTACTCCGTATCGACGCGAATCCTTATGCGATGAGAGGACCTAAGACGACCAGTGTTTGGCGCGCTTTCGTGGCCGGCGGTGGGCTCGCTGGCATCCGGGCTGTTCTCGCTGGCGTTTCTTGCGTACGTCCGGCCGTACCGCGATGAGGATGGTGCAACGCTGTTCATGGCGATGATCGGTGCCATCGCGCTGTGGGCGTTCTCACACGGCATCTCGCTGCTCGTCTTCGATCCGACGCTCCGATTCCTGTTCGAGATTCCGATCTGGCTGGGCACCTGTTTCACGAGCTTACTGTTTCTCGCGTTCGCCCTCGAATACACCGGTCGGAAGGATATCGTGCGGTCGACCGCGATGGGTGGTCTCGTCGCGCTCATGGTCGGCTTCGTCGGGCTGATTGCGACGAATCCGTGGCACCAACTCGTCTGGCAGAATTACCGGATCGAGCCGACGTTCGGCGCGGCGACAGTTTCCCACAGCAACGGAGCGTGGCTGTTTCTCATTCTGCTGGTGCTGATGTTGCTCACCGCGGGCGCCGTGTTCGCGCTGCTGGAGACGTTTGCGAGCTACGGTCCGCTGTACCGGTCGCAGACGCTGGCACTCGCGCTTTCGCCGGTGCCGATCCTCCCGCCGATACTGCTGTGGACGTTCAACGCCGGGCCGGTTCCGAATCTGAATCTCGCGCCGCTGCTGTTCCCAGCCCATCTCGGCCTCGACATGTACGCTTTCTTCCGGCGGAATATGTTCGAGTTGACGCCAGCGGCCCGCCGGACGGGCGATCAGACCGCTATCGACGATCTCGGGATCGGGGTCGTCATCGTCGACGACGACGAGCGGATCATCAACGCCAACGAGGCGGCGACAGCGATCGTCGACACCTCCAAATCCGAGTTCCTCGGCAAGTCCCTCGACAGCATCGCCCTCGATATCGACCTCGCGGGCGACGACCAGCGCATCCGCCACGGCGAGCGTCGGCAGCGGGATTACGCTGTCACCGTCTCAGCTATCGAGGATTCGGCCGATAGCACGGTCGGCCACACGATCACCCTGCAGGACATCACCACCGAACGCCAGCGCGAGCAGCGACTCGCCGTCCTCAACCGCATCCTCAGGCACAACCTCCGCAACGACCTCAACGTCGCCAGCGGCTATCTCGAGGTCGTCGCCGACGGCGTCGATGACGAGGGGTACGCCGACATGCTCGCAACCGCGAAAGCCAACACCGATGACGTGCTCGAACTCGGCGACAAGGCCCGGATGGTCGAGCGCACGCTCGAAACCGAGGAGATGGGCACCGAGTCGATTCCGGTCGCCGAGTTCGTCGACCACATCGGCGACCCGCTCGTCGACGAACACGGCGGGAGTGTCGCCAACGAGGTGCCGGCGGATCTCACCGTCGACACCAACCGCCAGCTCCTCGAAAGCGTGCTGTCGAACCTGATCGAAAACGGCCTCGAACACGGCGGCGGTGCGGTAACCGTCGCGGCGACCGCCACGGGATCGACTGCCCGAATCGAGGTCAGCGACGGCGGCGACGGCATCCCGGAGCACGAACTGAGCGTGATCGAGGAGGGCAAAGAGACGGATCTCGAACACGGCAGCGGGATCGGTCTCTGGCTCGTCGAGTGGGGCGCGACCGCCCTCGGCGGGGACGTGAGCTACGAAACCGGCCCGGAGGGAACGACGGCGACCGTCGAACTGCCGGCTGTCGTCAGCGGGAACGACAGCGAGTAACCCGAGGGCGTCGACAGGAGCGACAGCGGGTAAATCGAGAGCGTCAGCGCGGTTACGCGTCGAGGCAGCAGATCGTTCGTGTAGAGATCACTCGTCGGCAACTCGCTGGCCGGGATCGGGTCGTCGTCGACAGTGGTGAGGATATCGTTGACGGCGAGCCACTCGACGAAATCGTCCCAGCGGTCGTGGGCCATCACGCCCCACTGACCGTCGGCTGTCAGGTATGCATCGGTGAGTGCCTGCTGGCTCTCGGCGAGGAATTCGGGATCGTCGTTGTCCATCCCCTCGGCTGTCTCGCCGAGGATATCGGCGGCCTGTGCGGGGTTGTCGACAGCAAACTGATAGCCGCGGGCGGTCGCCGCGAGGAACTCGCTCAGGGTGTCGCCGTCGTCGATTGTCTCCGGACGAGCCAGCAACAGCGGGGTGTAGCCGTACGGTACGTCGTATGCGTCAAGATAGAAGGCGTTGAGGTCGATCCCGTCGCGGGCGGCGAGAATTCCTTCCCACGGCATGAACACCCACGTCGCATCCGCCTCGCCCTCAAGCAGCGTGTTCCAGATGCCGAGTTTCGGCGGGGTCACAATGTCGATATCGCCGTCGCCGCCGTCGTTGCGGACGAGTTGGCGGACGATGTGATCCTCGAAGCGGGCGTCGTAGGAGGCGTACTGCCGGCCGTCGAGATCGGCCGGGCGATCGAGGCCGCTGTCATCGAGGGTGACAATCGCGCTTCTGTCCTCCTGACAGACCGCCGCGACCGCGGTTAGCGACGGATAATCGGGGTGCGTCTGATAGCTGATAACGCTCTCGGAGGGGGCAATCGCCAGCGTCGCCTCGCCGGTGGCAACCTGCTTGGCGGGCGTGGTGTCGTACTCGTCTTCGGCCGGCGAGTGGATCGCCACGTCGAGGCCGTGGTCGTCGTAGTAGCCCTCGGCGAGTGCGACGTAGAACCCCGTGTGGTTCGTGTTCGGTGTCCAGTCGAGTGCAAGGTCGATGTCGGCCATTTCTCGGTGGTATGAGCCAGCAATAACAAAAGCGTCGTGATCGATCAGCCGGAATC
>KI543218.1:9630-23070 GCA_000496215.1 uncultured archaeon A07HN63 | reverse complement strand
CGATCACCGCGGCTGTCGTCCCGCGGTCGGCCAGCGCGTCAAGGGCCGCCGCTGTCGAATCGGGGTCGACAGCCACCACCATCGAGCCGGAACTTGTCGCCCGCCACGGGTCCATGTCGAGCGTCGAACAGACGGTCGCAACATCGTCGTCGGTCGGCACGCGGTCGCTGTCGACCCGAAACTGCGCGTCGGCGCCGGCCGCCATCTCGTGGAGCGCGCCGAGCAGGCCGCCCTCGGTGATATCGTGCATCGCGGTCACCCCGTCGACTGGGGCGAGTGCGCGGGCATCACGAACGACATCGAGCTCGTCGAGCATCGCCGCCACGCGGGCGAGTCGGTCGTCGTCGCAGTCGATTTCGTCCGGAAACAGCGAGGCAAAGAGCGCAGCAGCTTCGACGGCCGGGCCGGTCGTCATAATGAGGTCGTCGCCGACGCGAGCGCCATCGGGGCGGACGACCGACTCGTGGTCGCCGACGGCCAGCGCGGTTGCCGCACCCACCCACGGGAACGAACAGCCGGCATAACGGGCGGTGTGGCCGGTCACGATATCCACACCGAGTGACTCGCATTCGTCGTGGATTGCGTCCCAGACCGTGGCGAAGTCGTCGTCGCCGAACGCCGGTGGCAGTGTGAATCCGATAGCGAGATGTGAGGGATCAAGGCCGGAGACAGCGACATCCGCAAGCACAATCCGGACGGCAAACCGGGCAGCCCGGTCGAATCCGAGGCCGGGGAGAATCGAGACCGGATCGGTCGCCAGCGCGAGCGCCTGCCCGCCGATATCGAGTACGCCGAAATCGAGGCCGTGCTGTGGGCCGAGCGCCGTCTCTGCGCGGTCGGCCCCAAGCTGTGGGGCGATATGTTCCCGAAAGAACGTCCGGGAGATCTTGCCGGTTCGTGGCATCTCACTGGAGCGCGTCGAGCCGAAGCTCGAAGGCCGCAACCGGGAGTTCCAGATCGTGGTCGACCAGCACCTGTGGATGAATCTCGCCGATCACGCCGACAGTTTCGCCGTCGATCACCACGTCGGCGGCGCGGCCGTCGATGAACGTCGGGTGGTCGGTCGGCGGCGTTTCGAGGTCGGCATCGAAGTCGTCACAGAGCGCGGCGAGCCGGGCCTTGGCGTCCTCGTAGGTCGCGTCGTTGCGGGCGAGGACGGCCCCGATGGATCGTCGCTCGGCGACGTTGGTGTTCTCGCTGTCGTCGACCTCGGCGGCCAGGCCGATCTCGGCGAGGTCCTGTGGGTAGGCGCGATGGGTGTTGTTTTCCAGCACCATCAGCAGCGAGGGCAGCACCCACGTGCGGAGTTGCGTGTAGTCCTCGCTGTAGGGACCGGTGATCTCGACGGGATCGCCCGCGCCGACGAGCCGGTGGTCGGCGTCGTCAACGGTCGTCTCTGGATCGATATTGAGCCGGTCGTAGTTCGCCTCAGCGGAGATCATGTGGAAGTTGAGCAGATCCTCGAAGCCGAGGCCGATGAGGCTCGTCCGGACGGTATCTTCGAGTCGCGTGCGCTCGTGGCGGCCGCCGACGGTGCCGACATCGGGGTATCGGGGGTCCAGTTCGTTGAACCCGTAGGCCCGTCCCAGATCGTCGATCAGATCGATTGGATGGAGGACGTCGACGCGATAGGGCGGGATTTCGACCGCGTAGACGACGCCATCGGCGTCAGCAACGCGGTCGGGGAGGTCGTCGTCGGTGTCGGGGGTGTCAGCGGTGTCGGCGGCGGCAGCGTCTATGGCACCGTCGTCCGCGGCATCACCGCTGACGACCGACGCCGACAGTCCCGCGCGGGCGAAGTAGTCGAGCACCTCGCGCTGGTCGAAGTCGACGCCGAGGATCGTCTCGATGCGATCGTGGGTGACGTGTTTGGTGTCCGTCTCGAAATCCGGGCGGACCAGCCCGCCGCCGACATCCTCGTAGGGGCCGATCGCCGTCGGATACTCGATTTCGACCTCCTCGATAGTGCCGCCGCGCGCCGAGAGCGCGTAGCAGATGATGTTGCAGATGTGGTCGATGGTCCACTGATCGGTGCCGGTGAGTTCGATCAGCAGGTTCCGGGAGTCGGCTTCGACCTCCGTCCGGCGGCCGTTGATGACCGGCGGGAACGAGAACAGGCCGAGATCGTCGTAGATCGCGGGATAGCGGTCGAAGCCGTCGAGGAGATGGCCGAATTTGTCGCCGATGGGATGATCGGCGAGCACGTCGGCGGGTGTCATCTCGCTGTCGGCGTCAAGCGGGACGAACCGGTCGCCGTCGGGATCGATCCCGCGGTAGGTGATCGAGTGACCCGTCTCGTCGGCGACGCCCGCGCCCTTCAGCATCGTCAGATCGTGAATCCCGATGGCGGCCTTGTCGCGTTTGCGGCCCATCGTCGCGTGCAGTTTCTCCTGCAACTGGATCAGCGACTCCAGTACGTCCTCGGTCATGTTCACGTCGCGAACGATGGCACCCGTGACGTAGGGGCGCCCTTCGGGCACCGACTCCTCGACGTGGTAGGTCCAGTCGGGGTCGTTCGTGTCGGGGACGTAAACGCCGGTCTCGTCGCCGTACTGATACCGCAACGAGCGGGCGACACCCTCGACGGAGAGGCGGTCGAGTCGGTCGGGGGCGAATTCGAGTTGGAGTTCGCCGTCGTCGGTTTCGCCCTCGAATTCGAGACCGAGGTTGAACAGGTCCGATTTGAGTTCCTCGTCGGATTTCTCGTCGTGACCGGTCAACTCGCGGAGTTCGTCGGGATCGACATCGACAACAGGCATTACTGTAGCACCTCCGTCTCGCGCAGCAGTTCGAGATCACACAACGTCCCGTGCACATCCCGAATATCCTCGAAGCCGTACATCAGCATGAGCAGGCGTTCGAGCGCGAGGCCCCACGCCATCACGTCGGCCTCGATCCCGAGCGGTTCCAGCACCTCGGGCCGGAACAGCCCGGAGTTCCCGATCTCGACGATCTCGCCGGTCGTCGGATGCTCGCCGAACAGCTCGAAGGAGGGCTCCGTGTAGGGGTTGTAGTGCGGTTTGAACTCCAGATCCGTGATCCCAAACTGCGCGTAGAACTCCTCGAAGGTGCCCATCAGATCACGCACGGAGAGGTCCTCGGCCAGCACCCAGCCCTCGATCTGGAAGAATTCGAGGAGATGGGTCGGATCGAGCGTATCGTTCCGATAGACCTTCTCGACGGAGAAGTAGCGTTTCGGCGGTTCGATATCGGCCCCCGCAAAGCCGGAGAGATAGCGCATCGACAGCGAGGTCGTGTGACCCCGGAGGGCGACCGCCTCGGCGAAATCACGGTCCCACGGCGAGTGATAGCCGTCGCCGTCCTCGCCGACACCCTCGCGGTGGGCGGACTCGACGCGGTCGACGAGTTGGTCTGGCAGCTCTTGAATCGGCGGCACGTCGAGCGCGAAGCGATCCCAGTGGGTGCGGGCGGGGTGGTCCTGCGGCATGAACAGACAGTCGTTGATCCAGAAGTCGGCGTCGGCGTGGGGGCCGTCCATCTCCTGAAAGCCCATGCCGACCAGCACGTCCTTCGCGCGGTCGGCCGTCTGTCGGAGGATGTGTTTGCGACCGCCCTCGATTTCGGGCGCGTCGGCTTCGACGTTGTACTCGGCGAACTCCACATCGTCCCACTCGCCGCTGGTCAACATCTCCGGTGTGAGTTGGTCGACCGTCTCGGCGGCCTCGATGCCGGCCATCAGCGCGTCGACGGCGTCGTCGGTGAGCGTGATCTCGCGGACGGTGTGCTCGCGCTGGACAACGAGATCGCGGCGGTCAAGCTGGTCGAGTAGATCGGCGTCGATGGCGTCGCATCGGCGCCGCTGCCGCCATCGGCCAGCGTTGCGAGCGCGTCGACCTCAGGGTCGCTGTCGGGATCGGCATCGAGATCGGCGGTGACGCTACCGGAGTCGATCTCGCCGTACCCCTTGCGGGCGAAGTTGGCGAGTGCGATATCGACCTCGGGACCGTCGAGACCGGCCGCACCGATGAGCTGGCCCAACTCGACGGGCGTCGTCGGCATCGGCATCGATGGCTGCGCGGTAGAGCCGGAGTTCGGGGAGGCCCGATTCGAGATAGTCGTGGGCCTCGTCGGTGAGTTCGGCCGTGGTTTCGGTGCGTTCGTCGATGGTGACCAGCCCCTCGTCGCGGAGGTCGAACGCCGCGCGGGTGACGGCCTCGGGTTTGCGGTCGGTTTCGTCGGCCAGCCGGTCGACTGGCGTCGGTTCGGTCGCCGAGGCGGCTTCCAACACCGCGAGCTGTGAGTCCGGGAGTCGCATACAGGTGTTACGATGGTCTCGGTGGGGTCGTCAGTTAGCAGTTGCGAAGACAGCAGACAGAGCGCGGTATCAGTCGGTGGGAGAAAACCTTGCCGGAAGACTGTGAATTAATACCAACCGTGTCATTAGTTCACAATCCCCACTGAGGACGTGGGCGCATAGAGACGTTCCGTGCCGGATCGGCGACAGCCGAGATGGTGTGGAATGGGGGCCGACGCTAATACGCCTGAGACGGCGTGAAGGCTCAGGTCCCGAAGGAGAACCGAACTGCGCCAGCGCGCCACCGCCGCGGCGGTGGTGGACGAAGGCCAACTATCGGACCACGCGCGAGCGGGGTTCGAGAATACGACAGCAAGCCGGTGTGACTCCGGCTGACGCAGGTTCGCAACGGCAACGCCGGTGAGAGCCCGGCTATCGTCGACCGAGGATCGCGACCAAGGTGGCGTCCCTTGCAGGACGCAACCGAAGGATACCGACCTGTCGACATCGACAAGACCCGGTGTAAACCCGGGCAAAGCCAGGCGAGCCGCAACAGGCGGTGAAAACCCGCCGAAAGCTGTCACCGGCCGTGCGGTGCGGGGACAACGTCTCCCGTCCAGTGCATCACTCACGTTCACGGTGGGACCATTCATACATTATTCAGCCATCGAGTAACAGCAATACATAGTGGCGACAACGGGAATAACGAGGCTCGTATCGGAGATAGTGAAATTATCCGCTTTCTGTGAGGAACTGCTGTGTGAGATATAGACGGTAGATGCAACACTCGATTGGTGATAGTATTCACTACCGAAGATCGGTGAGAGATGCAGCAGAAAGTCTTATTGCAATTTGCGTGCAATTCGCTAGTAACGATGGCAACGAGGGAATTGAACTGGGCAACCACCCTTGACACTGGCGGCGAGGCGTTCGAGGTTCTCGGGAACGCCCGCAAAGCATGGATCTACACGTATCTCCGTCATCACCCATCAACAGCGGTTCAAGAGGTTGTTGAGGCACTTGAGCTGCCCGAGCGAACGGTCTATGACTACGTCGATGACCTCGAAGCCGCTGGCTTTCTCGAACAGTCGAACGGGGGGCGGCCGGCACAGTACACGGCAAACGACCTTCATCTGGAGGTGATCGACGGCGATGCGAAACGACGAATTACGCCGGAACTGATCGAGGCGATTTCCCGACGACTGCGGGACGACGACATCGACGTATATATCGACCGCCACGGACTGGATGGCCTTGCTGTCGCACTCGAATACACTCGTGAGTACGTTGATGGGGCTGTAACGCATCAGATCATGGCTCGTGAACAGGATATCACCCCTCTGGAAGCGGGTGTTATTCTGGATGCGCTCCGTCCCGTCGTTGCGGAGTAATCCCTTATGGGCGGCGACACCGATGTTGTATTCATCGATTCGTCCGTTCTCATCAGTTGCGGTCGCCGCGAAAGCGCGCGGTTTCGAGCCCTCGCTCGTGAAGCAAGTCAGCGTGACACTGTCCTCCGCATTCCGCCAGCGGTGTACGCCGAGGTGACTGATGATCCAGCAGTTGATGCGTACACGACCGAATCTCCTGTTGATGCGGCAGTTCAGGAGGGATGGATGACGGTCATGGACAGTCCGTCGTACGTGGATTCGGATGTGTCCGCTGTGATGGATCAGACACGGCGCTTCATCGCCAGTGCAAGCAACCGGTCAGAGGACCTCGTCGAGACGGCCGATGCACAAATCGTCGGCCTGGCACTCGAATCCCTGCTCGCTGATACTGCCGATAGTGTCATCGTTGTAACGAACGATATTCCGCTGGGTGAGGCAGCGGCATCGCTCATTCCAGAGTACGGATTCGACACCCAGCAGGTGACGTGGTGTACTGGAGGCGAATTCGCTGGAGAACTCGGTGAGGACTTCGTCTCCGAATTCGATTGACGCTCTTGGCTACGCTGGTGACACGACGCCGGGCGTCCGAACCGTTGCGGTCATGTGCAAACCGTGTGCCCCATCTTGCACGCCCACCACTGACAATGTCGCTGATCTGATCGGTGGTTCGCTTAGTTAGGGAAGAACCACAACGGCGGCGACGAGTTAGTGCGAGCCGCCGGGTCCGCGCCGCTCCGAATCGAGGTTGATATCAAGGTCGTCGAGCAGTTCCTTCGCCTCCTCGCGTTTCTCCTGATGCTCCCGCAGGAACTCTTGCATCAGCGTCGCCGCCTGCTCCTTGCAGTCGCCACAGAGTCGCTCGCCGCCGACACACTCCTCGTAGACCTCCTCGACCAGTCCATCGTCGTCGTTGGCGAGCAGGTAGGCGTACAGCTCGTAGACCGGGCAGTCGTCGGCCTCGCCGCCGAGTTCGCGCTGTTTGTCGGCCGTCTCGCGGCCGCCCGTCGTCGCGGATTTCACCTTGTCGTAGCCGTCTTCGGGGTCGTCGAGCAGGCTGATGTGGCTGGCCGGCACCGACGACGACATCTTGCCGCCGGTCAGCCCGGTCATGAACCGGTGATAGATCGAGGAGGGCTGGATGAAGCCGTAGCCGCCGTTGTCGACTTCGACCTCGCGGGCGAGTTCCTCGGCCGCCTCGATATCGAGTTCGAACGAGTCGATGTGGCCCTCGTGAACGCGTTTTTCGCCGTCGATGGCGTCGATCATCGCCTCGAAGGCCGCGTCGGGACCCTGCCGGTGGAAAAACCGGACGCGTGGGCGGACGGGTTCCTTGCCGGCCTCGGTGAGTTTGTCGACCGCGGCGTCCTTGGCGTCGGCGAGCGCGGAGTCGACTTTGTGGGTAGCCAGCCAGTCGGCGGCGTCCTCGCAACGAACCCGGTCGTCGCTGTCGTCGCCCTCGCCGTCACCGTCGCTGTCCTCGCTGAGCGCGTCGTAGGCGCGGCCGATCAACTCGCGTTCGGCGGCATCGGCCTCGAAACTCGCGTAGGCCTCGGTGACTTTGAAAAATCGCATCCGGACGGCGAGGTCGCGGGCCAGCCGGACGTGAGGGTCCTGATCGGGGCCGACCGGGATCACCGTCGGCTTGGGGCCGTCGGCCAGCTGCGGGTAGAGCATGTCGGCCATCTGGGTGACGACGCTCTGCATGTGGGAGACGCTGGTCTCGCTGTCGAAGCCGTAGATAGACTCGAACTCGGCGAAGCGGGCGTTCGACCCCAGTTCGAAGGCGAGATCCTGTAGCTCCCGGTTGTCGGACTGCCGGTAGAGCGTTCCGTCGTCGGCGTCGAATCCGAGCGCAAGCAGACTCAGCAGATAGCTCTCGGTGTGCTCGTCGATCTCGTCCCACGTCATCCCGCGAGCGGAGTGGGCCTCCAGATCGGCGATCAGTCCGTAGGCGTCCGCGCCCTGCTGTTGATGCCAGATGATCTCGTCGAAGACGAGTTTGTGGCCGATATGGGGGTCGCCGGTTGGCATAAAGCCCGACAGCGCGGCCGCCGGGTCGTCGTTGGCGAGGGCGTCGGCGACGGGATCGTAATCACGGTGGCCGAAGATGACGCCGCGGCGCATGAGGTAGTGGGGGTCGGGCACGTCACCGAGAATCGACTCGAACTCCTCGATGCCGAACTCCTCGAAGAGTTTGCGGTAGTCGGCGATGGTCGACGATCCCCACGGGTCGATGGTCGTCTCCTCGACGCCACCGTCTGGCAGCGCGGGCGACTCGTCGCCAGCGGTCGCGCCGGTGCCGGAGCGCGGTCCATCGTCGTCGTGGGGAGAATCGTCGGTCATGGTGTGAGGCGGCTCACCGCGAGCCAGTCTATCTCTCCGTTCGCGCCGGTCAGCGCAAAAACCATTCGTTTCCGGACCCCGCCGGCCAGCCGCACGTCCAGCGACAGATCGCGTGGATCGAACGTGTGATCGGCCGCGACGACACGCACCAGCCGTTCGGAGTGGGGAAGCGCCTCGACCGATTCGACGGTGTTGTAGGTGCGGAAATCGGCCCCGAACTTGTACCCCGTTTTCGGGACGACCTGCCGATCTCGGAGGGCGCGATACACGGCCAGCCGGCGGTCGAACCGCTCGCCGTCGACCTCGCGGCCGCGCTCGCGTATGGTTGTATACGTCGCCTGCGAGTCGGGCATCATTTCGCCGGCGACACCGGTCGCGGTGAGCGTCGCCTCCTCGTGGCCGCTGTCGTCGTCCGCGTCGGGGACGACCAACTGCCCCTCGGCGGCGAGGGCGGCGGCCTCGATCAACGAGAGCTGCACTACGCCGTCAAGCGTCGCCTCTCTGGCCTCCAGCGGCTGGCCGTAGAAACCCCGCTCGTGGAACCCGTCGGGGGCGTCCCAGACGACGACGCGGTCGCCGATGAGCGCACCCGTGATGTCGGCGGGCGGGCTGTAGCTCGTCCCGCCGTCGAACGCTGGCTCGCTGGTGTCGAGATAGCTGATCTCGCTTTCCTCGTCGACGACCGCCAGCGTCAGCCCCGCGAGGTCGGCCGCCGGGATCGACTCGCGCTCACCGACGACGACGACCCGGTGGGCCGGCTCGCCAGCACCGGGTTTCGTGCCGCGAGGGGCAACCGTGAGGTCCGTTCGCTCGTCGTCGGTCGCTCCGGGCCAGCCCTCGCGGGCGGGCGAGAGATAGAACCCCCGATCCCGGAGGTCAGCGTAGACGAGAAAGCGGAGGGGGAATCGCTCGTCTGCGGCGGCCGAGGCAGCGAAAAACGCCGCGAAATCGAGGCCATCGCCGTTGTCGACGACGGCGTCGATATCGCCGCGCAGGAGGAGGTGTGCAGCCTCGACGCGAGCCAGCCGTATCTCGTCGCCGTCGGCCGGCGTCCCGTACCCGCGGGCATCATGGAACTGCTGGCGGGCGTTGCCGCCGACGGTCACGGCGCCGTCACGAAGCACTCCGTTCATATCGACCGAGGGGTCGGCGAACCCAAAGGCGCACCGATCCGCTACGCTCGCGGCGTTCGAGAGAAGAGGATACCAGCGAGAGTGGTGATACTCCGGCGCTAGCACCACTCGGTCGGGACCACAGCGTCCGGTTCGGGTGCGGACAGCCACGCCCCGTCGCAGGAGATGTCCGCGATGACGTACGACGGGTTGCCCGATGCGTCGTCGACAGCACCCATGACCTCGGACTCGGCAGCGCCGGGAGCCTGTGTGTGGTCCTGTGTCATGGTGGTACGTCACACAGGTAGCTATTTAATAATATCGAAACACCCCGCGGGAACGACGGCTCCGAATGATACAAGCGGCTGGCCGACGGTAGCCCGGGTATGAACGTAGCCGATGCGATGACGCCACGGGGGGAGCTGGTGACCGTCGAGCTGCCGGGGACGCGCGACGACGTGCTGACCTACCTGCAGGACCACGGCTTTTCGTCGGTCCCAGTGACAAAGGAGGTCGACGGGGTCGACGTCTACCGCGGGATCATCTCCCGGGATACGCTGATCAAACGACCCGACGAGAACCAGCTTGCGCTGCTGGCCGAAGAGGTCGAGACGCTGTCGCCGGACACTGACCTGAGCGAGGCGGCCGTCCACATGCGCGAGACGGGCGCTCGCCGCGTCCCGGTCGTCGACCGCGCGGACAACGACGAACTCGACGGCATCATCACGCTCACCGACGTGGTTCGCGCCATCGCCCGCGAGCAACTGCCGGGTGAGACACAGGTCGGCGAGCTGGCGACCGCGGCGGTCAACACCACGTACGTCGGGACGCCGCTGGCGGTCGCCGAACGCGAGATCAACCACGCCGAGGTGCCCTACACCGTCGTCCTCGACGACGACGGGAAGATGACGGGGATGCTCACCGAGGTCGACATCGTCGAGATCGCCCGCGTCGTCGAGGGCGAGGACGACACCGGCGAAGCCCTCGCCGAGGAGGACTCCGAGTGGGCGTGGGAGGGCATCAAGGCCGTCGGCAACAGCTACTTTCCGACCCGGAACGTCGAGATCCCGGCCGAGCCGGTCGCCGAGATCATGACCAGCGACGTGATCACCATCGGCAAGACCAAGACCGCGACCGAGGCCGCCCAGATGCTGATCACAAACGAGATCGAACAGATTCCGCTCGTCTCGGGTGGTGACCTCGACGGCATCGTCCGGGACATCGACCTGCTGGAGGGTGTCTGATGGCACGTCAACAGGACCTGACCGAGCTTGCCAAACGCCGTGGCTTCTTTTTCGGCTCGAACGAAGCCTACGGCGGGACAGCGGGCTTCTACACCTTCGGCCCCGAAGGGGCGGCCCTCAAGCGCAACGTCGAGGCGGCGTGGCGCGAGGAGTTCACCCACCGGCTCGGTAACGAGGAGATCGAGGCCCCGACCGTGATGCCCGAACCCGTTTTCGAGGCCTCTGGCCACCTCGATGGGTTCGACGATATGCTCATCGAGTGTGCGGAGTGTGGCGAGAGCCACCGCGCCGACCATCTGATCGAGGACGCCGTCGCCGACATCGAGGACGCCGAGGCCCTCGGCGTCGACACCGTCGAGGAACTCATCGGCGACCACGACCTCACGTGTCCGACCTGCGGGACAGCACTGGCCGACGAGCCGGTCGAGGATTTCAACCTCATGTTCGAAACGTCGATCGGCCCCGGCAGCGGTCAGCCAGGGTATCTGCGCCCCGAAACGGCCCAAGGGATTTTCGTCGAGTTCCCGCGGCTCAAGGAGTACGCTCGCGGGCAACTTCCCTTCGGGGTGACGCAGATCGGCCCGGCCTACCGCAACGAGATCAGTCCACGCCGTGGGATCGTTCGCGTCCGGGAGTTCACGCAGGCCGAACTCGAACAGTTCATCGACCCCGAGGAGGACGAGCCGCCGCTCGACGACGTGGAAGACGTTGAGGTCACGCTCTACCCCGCGACCGAGCAGAACGCCGACGACGGCGACTACATCGAGACCACCATCGGCGACGCCGTTGAGAAAGAAATCATCGAGTCGCCGTGGGTTGCCTACTTCCTCGGCGTCGCACAGGGCTGGTACGAGGCCGTCGGCGTCGACATGGATCGGTTCCGCTTTCGCCAGCATCTCTCGGGCGAGCGGGCCCACTACGCCGCGGACTGCTGGGACGCTGAGAGTGAAGTGGGCGCGGCGGGTACCGCCGCGAGGTCGGCGAGCGGCGACGAGGAGGAGCCGCGAGCCGAAGGCAACTGGATCGAGATCGCCGGCTTCGCCTACCGCGGCGATTACGACCTGCAAAAACACGGTGAGCACTCCGAGGACCGCTTTACCGTCTTCAAACGCTACGACGAGGACCGCACGGTCGAGCGCGCGACGGTCGACCCCGACATGTCCGCGCTCGGCCCCGCGTTCGGCGACGCGGCCGGCGACGTGGCCGACGCCCTCGAAACGCTGGCCGAGGAGGACCCCGACGCCTTCGACAGCGACGAAGTGACGGTCGAGGTCGGCGGTGAGAAACACACCGTCGACACTGACGTGGCGAACTTCGCTATCGAGGAACAGACCGAAGCGGGCGAACATATCACGCCGCACGTCGTCGAACCCTCCTTCGGCGTCGGGCGGACGGTCTACACGCTACTCGATCACGGCTACAGCGAGGACACCGTCGACACCGAAACCCGGACGTATCTCTCGCTGGACCCCGAGATCGCCCCAACGGATGTCGCCGTCTTCCCGCTGGTGAGCAACGAAGACGAGTTGCTCGCTGTGGCCGACGGGGTGGCTGACGCGCTGCGTGACGCCGGGCTCGCCGTCACGTACGACGAATCCGGCTCGATCGGGCGTCGCTACCGGCGACAGGACGAAGTCGGCACGCCGTTCTGTGTGACCGTCGATCAGGACGGCCTTGAGGGCGACGACGAGACGAGCGTCACCCTGCGGGAGCGGGATTCCGCCGCCCAGATTCGGCTGCCGGTCGACGAGGTCGTCGGCGAACTGGACGCACTGCTGGCCGGCGAGCGAGGCGTTCGCCGACATTCGCGAGACGTACCGCACTGTCGACACCGACGTGACGACCGCATGAATCGACGCCAGCCGTGGCAGCCGGGGTGGGCCACGCCACGATCATGAGCGAGTACAGCCGACGGGCCGTCCACGCCAGCGGCGTCGGAATGCCGACGATCTACCTGCTCAATATCGTGAACTGGACGCAGCTCCGGTATTTCATGCTGATCGTCACGGCCATCGTCTTCACGCTGGAGGGGCTGCGGCTCGGCGTCGGCTTCGAACACTGGCTCTACGACGAGGCGACCCGCGAGTACGAACAGCACGCTGTGGCGGGCTACGCGCTCTACATGCTGAGCATGACCGCCGTCGCCGTGCTGTTTGCGCCGATGGTCACCATTCCGGCGATGTTGATGCTCATTATCGCCGATCCGATCAGCGGCATACTGGGTGATAACGCCGAGGACGAACACAAACGGCTCGCGGTCGTCGGGGTGACGTTTGTGCTCTGTGCGCTGCTCGCCGTTCCGTTTACCTACGCCGGCGTCGGCGGGATGGCCGGGATCGCAGCCGGGGTCGTTGGCGGTGGGTTTGGCGCGGTCGCCGACGGCATCAAACCGATTGTTGCCGGCGTCGGCGTCGACGACAACCTCACCATCCCGCCGGCCGCGGCCATCGGGATTGTCATCACATTCCTGTTGTTCGGCGTCGACACCGGGTTCGATCCGCTCTGGGTATGAAAAAGTCGTTACGGAGCAGGTCCCGAATCCAGGCAACGAGCAGCGAAGCCGAAATGGTTGAGAAAAACTCATACACAGCGGATGATCACGTAATCGTTTTGTAGCCGACTACGAAACATCGTGTAATGGCAGCCGCCCATCGCACCGCGCCAGCGTTCGTCGGGCAGCGGCGGCTGCGGCGACTACCGCGAGCGGGGCCGAGCGGCGGCCTCGCCTCGTTTCGACGGTCGGGCCGGTAGGGCTTGTTCGTGGTTCGACCGTCGCTGTTTCGTTTTGGAAAATCCGTGTTTTCGGCCGCATAGTGCCGTCTGTGCGGCTATTTTCGAAATTTTAAATCACTGAATTTAAGTCCCTCTCCCCGTTCGGTGTGGGTAATGACACAGCGCGTGGCACTGGCGTTCAGCGGCGGTCTCGATACGACCGTCTGCGTGCCGGTTCTCGAAGAGGAGTACGAGTACGACGAGGTCGTCGGCGTCACCGTCGATGTCGGCCAGCCGGCCGACGAGTTCGAGGAGGCCCGAGAGACCGCCGAGGCTCTCGATCTCGAACACCACGTTGTCGACGCCAAGGCTGAGTTCGCCGA
>KI543218.1:7985-9610 GCA_000496215.1 uncultured archaeon A07HN63 | reverse complement strand
GGCGTCGGCTTCGAACACTGGCTCTACGACGAGGCGACCCGCGAGTACGAACAGCATGCGGTGCGGGCTACGCGCTCTACATGCTGAGCATGACCGCCGTCGCCGTGCTGTTTGCGCCGATGGTCACCATTCCGGCGATGTTGATGCTCATCATCGCCGATCCGATCAGCGGCATACTGGGTGATAACGCCGAGGACGAACACAAACGGCTCGCGGTCGTCGGTGTGACGTTTGGGCTCTGTGCGCTGCTCGCCGTCCCGTTTACCTACGCCGGCGTCGGCGGGATGGCCGGGATCGCAGCCGGGGTCGTCGGCGGTGGGTTTGGCGCGGTCGCCGACGGCATCAAACCGATTGTTGCCGGCGTCGGCGTCGACGACAATCTCACGATCCCGCCAGCCGCGGCCATCGGGATCGTCGTCACGTTTCTGTTGTTCGGCGTCGACACTGGGTTCGATCCGCTCTGGGTGTGAGCGAAACCGGGCGGAAGATTGATTCGGCTGTGTAAGGAATTCTTACGTATGAGTACTGATGACCCGGAGGTGGCAACAGTGACCTCGAAGGGGCAGATCACAATTCCCAGCCGGCTCCGCGAGGAGTTTGGACTGGAGGAGGGAACGAAGCTGATGGTCGTCCCGACCGAGCACGGGCTTGTCCTGAAGAAGATCGACTTGCCGTCGGTCGAGGAATTCCAGAGCCGTGTCGCCGAGCGAGCCGACGAGACTGACCTTTCACTCAACGACGTGACCGATCTTGTCCACGACGCCCGCGCGAGCGAAGAATGAGAGCCATTCTCGACACCAACGTCCTCATCTCGGCGTTATCGCTACCGGAACGCCGCATGAGGTCGTCGTTGCGGGCTACAGCGGCGAGTATCAGATCCTCGTGTCGGTGGCGACACTGATGGAATTTCGAGAGACGCTGCACAAGTACCCGGATCGATTCGGGCTGAGCGAGGCGGAGATTCAGACGGAAGTCGAAACATTGCGGTACTTCGCTGAGTTCGTTGAACCTGACGTGGAATTCGACATTGTCGACGCCGATCCGGACGATAACAAGTTCCTCGAAGCCGCGGTTGCGGGGAACGCCGAGTACGTCGTCTCCGGCGATCAACACCTGCTCGATATCGAGGGGTTCCGTGGGATCGAAATCGTGACGCCGCGAACGTTCTACGAAACCGTCCAAGCATGATTTCGTGTCGAATGAGACTAACCCACACACAGCCGTCGATCACGCAATCGTTTTGTAGGCGACCACGGAAATCTCTACTATGGTAGCCGACCGTCGCTCGGACGTAACCGTCGTCGGGCAGCGGCGGCTGCGGCGACTACCGCGAGCGAGGCCGAGCGGCGGTCTCGCCTCATCTCGACGGTCGGGCCGGTAGGGCTTGTTCGTGGTTCGACCGTCGCTGTTTCGTTTCTCGAAACCCGTGTTTTCGGCCGTATAGTGCCGTCTGTGCGGCTATTTTCGAAATTTTAAATCACTGAATTTAAGTCCCTCTCCCCGTTCGGTGTGGGTAATGACACAGCGCGTGGCACTGGCGTTCAGCGGCGGTCTCGATACGACCGTCTGCGTGCCGGTTCTCGAAGAGGAGTACGAGTACGACGAGGTTGTCGGCGTCACCGTCG
>KI543218.1:6628-7965 GCA_000496215.1 uncultured archaeon A07HN63 | reverse complement strand
TGCGAGTTCCCGCGGGTCGAACACGTGATCGGCCTCAACAACGCGGATCAGCCGCTCTGAGTGCGGGAGGTCATTGACCGATTCAACCGTGTTGTAGGTGCGGAAATCGGCCCCGAACTTGTAGCCCGTTTTCGGGACGACCTGCTGGGTTCGGAGGGCACGATACACCGCAAGCCGGCGGTCAAATCGCTCGCCTTCGACAGCGCGACCGCGCTCGCGTATCGTTGTATAGGTGGCCTGCGAATCGGGCATCTTGTCGCCGGCGACGCCGGTCGCGGTGAGCGTCGTCTCCGCTGGTCCGCTATCGTCGTCAGCATCGGGGATGACCAACCTTCCCTCGGCGGCGAGACCAGCGGCTTCGACGAGCGAGAGTTGAACGGTAGCATCGATAATTGACTCTCTGCAATCCAGCGGCTGGCCGTAGAAGCCCTGCTCGTAGAAGCCCTCCGGAGCATCCCAGACGACGACGCGGTCGCCGATGAGCGAACCAGTGATATCGGCGGGTGGGCTGTAGCTTGTCCCACCGTCGAAGGATGGCTCGCTGGTCGTGAGATAGCTGATCTCACTTTCCTCGTCAACGACCGCCAGCGTCAGCCCCGCGAGGCCGGTCGCGGGGATCGATTCGCGTTCACCCACGACGACGACCCGATAGGCTGGCTCGCTGACCCCGGGTTTCGTGCCGCGAGGAGCGACGGTGAGGTCGGTCCGTTCGTCGTCGGACGCACCGGGCCAGCCATCACGGGCGGGCGATACGTAGAACCCCGCGGTCACGGAGATCGGCGTAGACGAGAAACCGGCGGACAAACTGCTCGGTGTCGGCCGCCGCCGCGGCGAAAAACGACTCGAAATCCAGCCGGTCGTCGTCATCGACAACAGCCGCGAGATCGCCGCGCAGGAGGAGGTGGGCGGCCTCAACGCTGGCGAGGCGGATGTCGTCACCATCGATTGGCGTGCCGTAGCCGCGGGCGTCATGGAACTGCTGGCGGGCGTTGCCGCCGAGTTCGACGACGCCGTCACGAAGGTGTCCGTCCATATCGACACCGGGGGCGGCGACCCGAAAGCCTCACCGATTCGTCGCTAGCCGGCGAGAAAAGCGAGAGAACGGCGAGTGGGTGAGAGCGCGATGGGTCGCTAGCACCACTCGGTCGGGACCACAGCGTCCGGCTCGGGGGCTGAAAGCCACGCCCCATCACAGGAAATATCGGCGATAACGTACGACGGATTGCCCGATGCCTCGTCGACAGCACCCATGACCTCTGTCCCGGTGTTGTCCCGGGCCAGCGTGTGGTCCTGTGTCATGATACTGTGTCACACGCTGAACTATTTAATAATGTCGA
>KI543218.1:3135-4172 GCA_000496215.1 uncultured archaeon A07HN63 | reverse complement strand
CCGAACGCTCGGGTGTCGTCCGCCCCTACGCGCCAACGGGGCATCGCCACGAAGCAGAAATCGAGCAGTTCCTCGGCGTCTCGCTGTCGTTCACCGTCCACGCGGTCGATATGACCCGCGGCTCGTCGGCGACCTGCCACGTTTTCCCGGCGAGCCCGTCTCGAAGGGCGACCTCTGGAGTGCCTACCGCGAGAGCTACGAGGACGAACCCTTCGTGCGGCTCGTCGCCGGCGGCGGTGGCGTCTACCGCTACCCCGAGCCGAAGGCGGTCGCCGGCACCAATATGGCCGAGGTCGGCTTTGAACTCGATCCCGGCAACAAGCGACTCGTCGCCTTTTCGGCAATCGATAACATGATGAAAGGCTCGGCCGGACAGGCGATCCACGGCACCAACATCGCCCTCGGACTCGACGAAACCGCCGGCCTCGACTTTCAGGGGCTCCACCCGGTCGGCGCGCCGTAACACGGAGTGTTTGCACATGACTGAACACGATTCACAGACACACGCTCGTCGTCGCCAGCACAACGCGGCTGATCACCCTGCGACAGCCGACAACGACCGGCAACAGCGACAGCGACTCCGCACCGACGGCGGCCAGCCACCGGTCGTCGTCAAGATCGGCGGCGCGAACGCGGTCGATCCCGAAGACGCGGTCGACGACATCGCCGCACTCGTCGAATCGGGCCGCGAGGTGGTCGTCGTCCACGGTGGCTCAACCGCGGTCGACGAGACGCTGGAACGCATGGGCATTGAGCCGACGTACGTCGAAACACCGGGCGGCGTCACCGGCCGGTTTACTGACGACGAGACGATGGAGGTCTTCGCCATGGTGATGGCCGGCAAACTCAACACCGAGTTGACGACGCTGTTCCGTAACGCCGGTGTCGACGCACTCGGCCTCTCGGGTGTCGATGGCGGCCTGCTGACTGGCCCCCGAAAGTCCGCGGTTCGCGTGCTTGAAGACGGAAAAAAGAAGATCAAGCGCGGCGATCACTCGGGGAAGATCACCGACGTGAACAGCGATCTGCTGGCGTCG
>KI543218.1:0-3115 GCA_000496215.1 uncultured archaeon A07HN63 | reverse complement strand
GTCCCGATGCTCGGCGAGGACGACGACGAGGTGCTCCCGGTCAACGCCGACGCCGACCGCTCTGCGGCCGCCGTCGCTGGCGCGCTCGGTGCCGAACTTGTCGTGTTGACCGACGTAGAGGGCATCTACGCCGACCCCGACGACCCCGACACCCTCATCGAGTTGGCAGCGACGCCAGACGAGTTAGAGTCGGTGAAAGACGCCGCGGAGGGATTCATGACGAAGAAGGTCATGGCCGCAACCGAAGCACTGGAGGGTGGCGCGCCGGCTGTTCACGTCGGCGACGCCAACGGCGACGCGCCAGTGAGTAGCGCGCTCGACGGTGCGGGCACGACGATACAGGCGAGCGCGGTCGCTGACAACGGAGAGATTACCCAATGAGTGGCTTTGTCTTCTCGGAGAAACCAATCGAGATCGTCGAGGGTGACGGCGCACACGTCACCGACAGCAACGGCACCGAGTATCTGGACATGGGCGCGAGCTACGCCTGCGTCCCGCTCGGACACGGCCACGAGGCCGTCCAAGACGCCATGACCGACCAGCTCTCGCGGGTCACCTACGTGCAGGCGTCCTACCCGGTCGAGATCAGAACCAAGCTGTACGAACTGCTCGCCGAAACAGCCCCGAAGACCGTCGACAAGGTCTGGCTCTGTAACTCCGGGACGGAGGCCAACGAGGCGGCACTGAAGTTCGCCCGCGCTGCGACGGGGAACTCGAAGATCATCTCGACGAAACGTGGCTTCCACGGCCGGACGATGGGCGCACTGGCGACAACGTGGAAGGACAAGTACAAGAAGCCCTACGAGCCGCTGATGGGCGATGTCGAGTTCGTCACGTACGACGACGCCGAGGAGATGGCCGCCGCTATCGACGACGACACCGCCGCGGTGATCGTCGAACCGGTGCAGGGCGAGGGCGGGATCAACCCCGCTCGCAAGAAGTTCCTCCAGCGCGTGCGCGTCGAGACGGCGACCAGCGGCGCGGCACTGATCTTTGACGAGGTACAGACCGGGATGGGCCGCACCGGCACGCTCTGGGCTTCCGAGTGGGCCGATGTGGTGCCGGATATGATCACGAGCGCGAAGGGCCTCGGCAACGGCCTTCCGGTCGGCGCGACGCTCTGCCGTGACTGGATCGCCGACAACTACGGCTCCCATGCCTCGACGTTCAGCGGCGGCCCAGTCGTCTCCGCGGCGGTGCACGCAACTGTCTCGACCATCGTCGACGAGGAGATCCCACAGCATGCCGCCGAGATGGGCGAGTACATGATGGACGAAATCGAGGCTGCTGCCGAGGAGCACGATCTCGGCGTCCGCGACGTGCGCGGCAACGGGCTGATGGTCGGCGTCGAGGTAAAGAAAGGCGCAAACCGCGTGCTGCGTGATCTGGCGATCAACCACCAGGTGCTCGCGCTGCCGGCGGGCCGAACAGTCGTCCGATTTTTGCCCCCGCTCACCATTGATGAAACACACGTCGACAGCGTGGTCGACGCGCTCACGGAGGCACTGGACTGATGGCCGTCGAAACCACTACACCCGCATTGGAACATCCCGCTATCGACACCGAGGGTCGCCAACTCCTCGTCGAACTCGTCTCGATTCCGTCAGTATCGGGCGATGAAACCGACGCCGCAGAGGCACTGGCGGCCTTTTTCGAACGCCACGACCGCGAGGTCTGGATCGACGACATCGGCAACGTCCGCGCGCCGGCCGACGACACCGTGCTCCTCACGTCGCATATCGACACCGTCCCTGGCGAGATCCCCGTCGAGATCAGCGACGGCGACGACGGCCCCGAACTCTGGGGGCGTGGCAGCGTCGACGCAACGGGGTCGCTGGCGTCGATGGCGATTGCGGCGGTCGAAACAGGGGCGTCCTTTGTCGGCGTCGTCGGCGAGGAATCGACCTCGCGTGGCGCGTGGTATCTGACCGACAACCGCGAGGCCCCCGAACTCATCATCAACGGCGAGCCATCCGGCTGGGACGGGATCACGCTGGGATATCGTGGGCTGCTGGAAGGTACCTACGTCGCTGCCAGCGAGTCCGGCCATCACTCCCGGCCCGATCTCAACGCGATTCAGCAGGCGATGAGCTGGTGGAATCGCGTCGAGGATATCTTCGAGCCCGACGAGTGGGTCCCCGTTTTCGAGCAGGTGACGACAAAGCCGGTCGATATCGAGGGCGGCGTCTCCGTCGACGGGCTCTCGATGGAGTCGACGATGGAGTTCCAGCTTCGCGTTCCGCCGGAGCGTACGCCCGACGAAGTGCAGGAACTCTCCGATGCCGAACTCGACGTGGGAACGGTCAACTGGACGGAGTCGATCCCGCCGGTGATGACCAGCCCGCGCACCGAGCTGGCCCGCGTCTTCCGTGCGTCGATCCGCGACCACGATGGAGATCCACGCCTGCTGCGGAAAACCGGCACCAGCGACATGAACGTTTTCGCCACCCAGTGGGACTGTGAGATGGTGAGCTACGGGCCCGGGGACTCCAGTCTCGACCACACGCCGAACGAACACCTGCCGCTTGATGCCTTCGACAACGCTATCGACGTGTTGATCGATGTCTGCGAGCGATGCGGCGTCGACGATGCGGCGAGCGATGCCGGCGAGGAAGCAGCAGCGACCGACGCGGAGGCGGCCAAATGAACGCGACCGATTTTCTCGATATCGACGATGTATCGGCCGACGAACTCGACGCCCTGCTCGCGCTGGCGGCCGATCTGAAAGCCGGCGAGAGCGACGCCAGACTGACCGACCAGACGCTCGGGATGCTCTTCGAGAAGCCGAGTACGCGCACCCGGATCTCCTTCGAGACCGGGATGACGCAACTCGGCGGCCACGCGATCTTCATGGGTCCCGACGACATCCAGTTGGGCCACGGCGAGCCGCTGAAGGACACCGCCCGCGCGATGGGCCGCTACGTCGACGGGATCATGGCGCGGCTGTTCGATCACGAGGACGCCGAAATACTCGCGGAGTACGCCGACGTGCCCGTGATCAACGGCCTCACCGACGACGCCCACCCCTGCCAGACGCTTGCTGACCTGCTAACGATCCGCGAGCAGTTCGGCGGCCTTGACGACGTGCAGGTCGCGTGGGTCGGCGACGGCAACA
>KI543217.1:106330-109305 GCA_000496215.1 uncultured archaeon A07HN63 | reverse complement strand
GTCTTCCCCGCGTCGGCGACCGATTACCTCGACGTATCGACCTCCGAACGCGGCGAACTGGAGCTGACTGATGTGCTCGAAATCGTCTGCGAGGAGCACCACGTCACGGCCGTTCCGTTCGACCGCTGGCTCGATGTCGGCCGGCCGTGGGAACTGCTGGCCGCAAACGGGTGGCTATCGGAGTCGCTCTCGCGGCGACTCGACGGCACGGTGAGTGACGAAGCGACCATCGAGGGCGACATTGTCGTTGAATCCGGCGCGACGATCAAGAGCGGCGTCACCGTCGAGGGCCCAGCGTACATCGGTGAGGACGCGACCGTCGGACCGAACGCATACATCCGGGGAGCCACCGCCGTCGGCGCGGGCGCGAAAGTCGGCCACGCCGTCGAAGTGAAAAACAGCGTCCTGATGGCCGACGCCACCGTCGGCCACCTCTCCTACGTCGGCGACAGCATCCTCGGCCGAGCCGTCAATTTCGGCGCGGGCACCACCGTCGCCAACCTCAGACACGACGACGAACCGGTGGTCGTCACGGTCAAAGGCGACCGCGTCTCGACGGGCCGCCGGAAGTTCGGTGTGGTGGTCGGTGACGACGCGAAAACCGGGATCAACACCAGCCTCAACGCCGGCGTCGTGCTGGGGAAGGGTGTCACGACGACGCCGGGTGAGGTGCTCACGCGAGATCGGAGGGACTGATAGGATAGCGGAGTTCGCTTCTACTCCCGTGCGGCTTCGATCCGCTCAACGGCGTCGGCCGCGAGCCGGTCGGCCGCATCGTCGGTGTCGGCCTCGGCGGTGACGCGGATCAGTGGCTGGGTGCCGCTCGGACGGATCAACACCCAGCCGGCGTCCGTCTCGACGCGAACACCGTCGATGGTAGTTACGTCGTCGTAATCGGCCAGCAGGCCGTCGGCGACACGCTCCATGACGCCATCTTTGTCGTCGACTTCGACGCTGTCACGTCGAATCGGATAGGTGGCCACACCATCGACCTGCGCGGCGAGCGAACCCTCAGTAGCGACCATCACAGCCAGTTTGACCGCCGCGAGCGACCCGTCCGGACACAGCGTTTCCTCGGGCCAGATCCACGCGCCCGACGGTTCGCCGCCGAAGACGACCTCGTCGCGCGTAGCGGCCTCGGCGACGAACACGTCGCCGACTTTGGTTCGAGTGACGCGACCACCCACGGGTTCGATAGCGTCATCGACACACTGGCTAGTATCGACCGGCGCGGCGACGACACCGCCGTCAGCGTCGACGACCGCACGGCGGGCGAACAGGGCGAGCAACACGTCTTTCGGCACGAACCGACCAGCCTCGTCGACAGCAACCATCCGATCAGCGTCGCCATCGTGTGCTATCCCAAAATCAGCGTCGGTCCCGCCGACCTGTGCACAGAGTGTATTCAGCGTCTCTGCGGTCGGTTCGCTCGGCCGGCCGGGGAACGCGCCGTCCGGCTGAGCATTGAGCGTCGTGACCGACACGCCGAGAGTAGTGAGGGTGCGGGCGGTGACACTGCCAACGCCGTTACCGACATCGACGACAGCTGTAAGCCCGTCCATCGTCGCGACCGCATCGTCGCTGATTGCATCACGGATCGCAGTCGAGTGGGCCGTGTCTCCGTGATCGTCGGTACGTCGTGTGCCTGATTCGTCCCACGGCGCGTATTCGTACGCCTCACTCTCGATGATCTCTGTGATCCGCTCGCGGCGGTCGGTGTCGAAGGCTTGTCCCGACGGCGTCCAGAGTTTGAGCCCGTTATCCTCGGGCGGGTTGTGCGAGGCCGTGATCACGATACCGGCGTCGGCGTCAAGTCGCGCGATGCTGCGGGCGAGCGTCGGCGTCGCCGCCAATCCGAGGTCGATCACGTCCGCGCCGCACTCTCGACAGCCTGCCGCGGCTGCGTCGAGAAGAAACCGGCCGCTGTCGCGGGCGTCACGTCCGATCACGACGGTCTCGGCACCGTCCGTTGCAACCGCACGGCCGACATCAAGCGCGAGGTCGGCGGTGACAGCGTCGCCGACCGGGCCGCGAATCCCGCTGGTTCCGAACATACCGAAGTAACAGGACAGTTGCGTATAAAAATCGGCCGCAGCGACGGTGGTGTCAGCTCGTGCCGATCACGCCGGCTCATCGCGGAACCGTTCGACGGCGACCGGTACGTCCGTGAAATCGCTGTCAGCACCGACCAGTAGTGTGCCCTCAACGGCTCGCGCCGTCGCCAGCGCGTACGCATCGCCGAGCGCCATCGTGTGGTCGGCTTTGAGCGTGGCTGCGGTCTCCCAGCAGTTCTCGGCCTCGTAGACGGACACGCCGAGGTCGGCTAGTCGGCGCAAGCTGTCCAGCAGGGTCTCACGTCGGAACCCGACGCGAGCGCCAACGTACACGATCTCGGTCTTCGTGACCGGACTGATGTACCCGTCAACCTCGCCCGCGGCAACGCGGTCGATCCACGTCTCGACCGTATCGCTGCCGGGTTCATCGTCGAGATACGCGATGAGCGGCTCCGTATCGAACACGATGGTGTCGGTCATCGGTCAGTGTCGGACACCCGGTCGACGAGTCGCTCGTCGCGCTCGCTGTCTCGGTCACGTTCCTCCTGGAGAATCTCGGTTGCCGGGCGGTCATCGTCGCCCTCGCGTTCAAGGCCGCGGAACTCACACATGGAGCCGACCGGCCGCACGACGATCTCACCCGCGTCGGTCTCGACGAACTTCACGCGGCCGGGGGCCGAAATGCCGTGTCTCTCCCGGAGTGGTTTCGGGATCGTCGCCTGCCCCTTTTCGGTGACCGAGACGACTCGTTCCTCGGTGTCCTGTTCAGTATTACTCGACATAAGTAATACTTCTTTGCAGAAATACTTAGCCGTGCCGGTGGGCTCAGTCGTCGGCCCCGAGAATCACGCGATGCGTCATCGCTTCGGGATCGAGCACCTCATCGGCCTCTTCCTCGGAGAGATACCCCTCCTCAACGGC
>KI543217.1:104029-105454 GCA_000496215.1 uncultured archaeon A07HN63 | reverse complement strand
GATTCGCTCGAAGCCGCGTTCAATCTCGTCGGCGTCGATCTCCCACGTCCTCGGTGACGTAGGCGCGGGCCGCGTCGAGATCGGGGTCGATGTCGGCGTCGATTGTGTAGTCGTCGGTGACCGGTGGATCGAAAAACAGCTCGCGGATGCGGTCGGCGAACTCGATGTGTGCGCCGCGAGCGTCGAGGACGCCAAAGAGGTCGCCGTGTTCGTGGATCAGGTCCACACCGGTTTTCGGGCCGATCCCGCTGATCCCCTCGTTGAAATCCGTTCCACAGAGCATCGCCACGTCGACCAGTTGCTCGTAGGTGAGGTCGTGGTCGTCGAGCGTCGCCTGCAACTCCATCCGTTCGGGATCGCCCTTGCTCGTGAGTTCGCGCAGGGTTGCGGGCGCGCCAAAGAGCAGGGTATCGTAATCCTCGCTGCCGACGAAGTCGACATCGCCGCGCTCGTTCATATACGCGGCCTGTGCTTCGCCCTCGGCCGGCGCGTCGATGTAGGGCACGTCCAGCAGCGCGAACAGATCGCGGGTCGTCTCCTGAATCGTCTCGGTAAGCTGGACGGTGCGGGCCGACAGCCGGGCGGCTTCAACGGTGTCGCCGGCCGCCTCAGCTTCGGCCAAGCGTTCCTCGGCCTGCTCGCGTTGCTCGCGGCGTTTCTCGACTTCGTCGTCTTTGAGCTCTGTTACGCCGCCATCGAAGACGAAGATCGGCGTCAGATCGTGCTCGAAAAACTTCGGAAGCCCCTGAATCACGCCGATCAGGTTGGCGACCTCGGTGCCGTCAGCGGTCGTGTAGATTGCGTCGTCGGTCCACTTGACCGTCGTCGTCAGATATCTGTAGAGCCAGTTGTGGGCGTCAACAGCGACGGTACTGCCGGCGAGGTCGCCGAAAGAGCACGGCGAGATGGCGGCCAGCGAGCGAAGATCCGCATTTCCCATAGCAGTATAGAGACGCGCCGCTGGTTTGAAACTCCCGAGTCACTCGCCGTGAGAGTACACAGGAGTCAGTACGACCGGACCGCAAGGCCGTCAATCCGCTCGAAATGGGCCGTGTTTCGTGTTACAACTGGTTCGTCGGCAAGCAACGCAGTCGCGGCGATGATACAATCCTCGCGGTCGATGCGCGCGCCGTCGGCGATCAGTTCACCGGAGAGTCGCCCGGCTTTCCGCATGACTGTCTCGTCGGCAGCAACGATTGCTTTCGAGTCAAGCACGGCGAGCACGCGCTCCTGTTTGTCGCCTGCGGTGTCGGTTCGGCCGACCCCCTCGTACAGTTCGAGTACGGTGACTGAGGACACCTTCTGTGGTTTGCTGTCGCGTTCAAGTACGTCAAGGAGTGTGGCCGCGTCCTCGTCGCCACGCAGGAGATCAACGATGAACGACGTGTCCTGAATCATTCTGCGGAATCGGCTGTCTGTTCGGTC
>KI543217.1:96897-102164 GCA_000496215.1 uncultured archaeon A07HN63 | reverse complement strand
GGGACCGGGCGAGCGACAGTCGCGTCGACGCGCCAGAACGAATCGTCGTTGACATCTCCCGACCGATGCTGCAACGCGCACGGGCCGAACAACCGCTGGCGTGGGACGACCAACTGATCAGCCCGGTCCGCTGGCGACGTACAGGGTGACGCCGGACGGTTGCCGCTCGGTGACGATTCGGTCGACGCCGCACTCATCGTCGACGCGTTCCACCACATGCCGGCACAGTCAACCGTCGTCAGCGAAGCTCAGCGCGTGATCCGCCCCGGCGGTGTCCTCGTCGTCAGAGAGTTCAATCCGCGGCATCCGCTGGGCTGGCTGCTGGTCCGCGGCGAACACGCTATCGGGATGAAATCGACGTTTTACTCGCCAGACGATCTTGAGGCGATGCTCGCCGACGCCGGGTTCGATGCGTCAGTTCTGGACGGCGGGTTCGGGTACACCGTGGTCGGCGTGAATCGCTGAAGGTTTTACCCCACAGTCGAATGAGTGGGTATGCTCAACGAGCGCGTCGATACGGCCGGCCTCCCGCTGGCGGTCGGGGATCTGCTGGCGATTGTCGGTGTGTTGACGGTCGGGATGATACAGCACGGCTCGATGTTCGACCGTGGGGCGATTGATGTCGGCCATGCGGTCGGCGTCTACGCTCCGTTCGTGATCGGCTGGCTCGTGGGAGCCGTGGTGATCGGAGCCTACTCCGCTGGCGCGGGCGAGTCCGCAAAGGCGGCAATTCCGCTCGGCCTTCGGGCGTGGGTCGTCGCCGCGATTATCGGCTTCGCCCTGCGGGCAACGCCGGTGTTTCCGGGCGGCCTCGCCCCCGCGTTCGTCGGTATCGCACTCGTGCTGACGGGAGGCCTGCTGGCCGGGTTCCGCTGGCTGTTTTTCAAGATCGTCGGGTGACAGCGGTCCGAAAACTGTACGGCTCCGGCTAGCGATTACTCCAGCCGATACTTCCTGACCGTCCGGACAGCAAACAGCGTCGAAAACAACCCGAAGGCCACAGCGACGACCGTGGTGAGGGCGACACCGACGAGCGCGATACTGACAACCGAGAGGCCGAGCGCGTCCCCGACGAACTGACCGACTGGCGCAATGTGGGCCAGCAACACCGGGAGCGCAACAATGGAGATCACAGCCGAGTAGAGGAGAAACCCGAACGTACTCGGGACGATCGCCTCCGTGCTCCGGGAGACACTAACCGCCTCATGTCTGGGGAGTGCCGCACCGATCCCGGTCGCAATCAGCGGCGCGCTAACCGTCAGAATAGCTGCACCGGCGGTCAGTGTAGCGATGAGGACAGGCGGAGTCGGGCTCAGGACTCCGAGTACAACAACCGAAAAGATCGTTATCGGGAGGCCGAGAAGCACGCCGGCCGCGACGTGACCACCGACGAGTGCGCGCTCCGGCGATGCGGTCAGAACGGTCGCCGGCAACACCGCTCCCTCGTTGCCGAGGACGTTGAGCGTAAACAGCGCGCCCGTGATCCACGCCCCGGTAAACGCGATGAGAATCGGGAACAGCCCGCCAACAGTGCCGGTCTCGACAGTCTCGATCACGGGCATCACCAGAATGAAGAGCGGATAGATGGCGTACGACAGCGAGATCGGCGCACGGCGCGCTCGGGCCCAGTCAACGGCGACGACGGCACGAATCGGCTGGGGAAGCAGCCCCGAGAGCAACCCGCCGGTCGAGGCGGCTGATTCCGATACCGTGTGCGTGGTTTCGAGGCCATCGGCATACCAGAGCCAGCCCGAGAGCCGTGTCAACGCGGGCACAGCGACGAGCAGGCCGCCAGCCGTGAGAAGCACCCCCGCCGCTGCCCGGGGAATCGAGGCGTCGAGCCCGGCTGCCAGCACCACGCTCTCACCGACCCAGCCGATGGGCGTCGGAGTCAGCACACCGAGTAGCGGTTCGAAGATGTCGGCCGCAGCACTGGAGAAAATCACCCAGAAGTAGGCCGCAAACCCGATCACAAATGCCACGGTACGAAGCCGATAGAGCAACCGCGAGCGAACACCCCCATTTTTGATAAGCAGTGCGACACCGATTCCGGTGGCAAACCCAAGCGCCGCGAGCAGGCTGACCGAAATAAACAGCATCAACGGGGCGATCACCGAGCCGGCACCAATGCCGAATGTCACCGACGCGAGGGCAACGACGACAACCGTCGGGAGACCAACGACTGTCCCCTCCGCAAGCAGGATGCCGGCGAGTAGCTGCCGGTGAGAGATCGTCGCCAACAGCCCGTCGCGGTTGTCGGGATCGAGCAACGAGGTGTACCCCCGTATGCCGCCGAAGATAGCGGTCGCGATCCAGATTCCCACAGCGCCGGCTCTGGCTGCCTGTATCGGTGCTGTTGCGTCAGCCGACCGAAGAAACTGCCCGGCAACGAACGCGCCACCGATGGCTGCGGCGACCGCCGGCAGGAGGAACAGGGCCATCAGCGCAAAGCCGATCAATTGACTGGGATTGTCCCGCGTGGTCCGCCAGCGACGACGGATTTCAGTGCGCGCAATCGTCTGTGTTCGGGGCCACGAAACAGCCATCGCTATCGCTCCGTCGGCGTTCCGGCGTCGCTGTCGGGTGAGGGATCGCTACTTTGGCCTGCTGTCGGGGAGCGCTCGGCGTCGGCTGTCGTCACCGAAAGGAACACGTCCTCAAGCGTCGAATCCCCGCCTGCTTCGGCCGTCTCGGTGAGGTCGTCGGGTGCGCCCTCGGCGACAAGCTGGCCGTTATAGAGGACGCCAACGGTGTCAGCGAGTTCCTCGACAACCGAGAGGATGTGCGTCGAGAGAAAGACCGTCTGGCCGTTGTCGGTGAGGGTGTCGATGGCGTCGAGAACGGTCCGGGCAGCCCGCGGGTCGAGCCCGCTGGTTGGCTCGTCGAGAAAGACGACAGCGGGCTCGTGCAGGAGGGCCTGAATCAGGCCGATCTTCTGGCGCATCCCCTTCGAGTAGTCGTCGAGCCGGCGGTCGGCATCCTCGGTCAGCTCGAAGCGGTCGAGCCAGCGGTCGATCCGGTCGGCGGTCGGCTCCGGCGGAAGATCGCGGAGGCGGGCGAAATACCGGAGTTGCTCGCGGCCGGTGAGTTCGTCGAACACGGGCGGTTCCTCGGGGAGATAGCCAACGTGGTTTCTGACGCCATCGCGGTCGGTGACCGGCGCACCCATGATCGCGGCGTCGCCGCTGCTTGGTGCGGTCAGCGTCGTCAACATCCGCATCGTGGTCGTCTTGCCCGCGCCGTTGGGACCGAGGAAGCCGTAGACGGTGCCCTGCTCAATGGTAAGGTCGATTCCGTCGACGACCGGGTCGGCGTCGAACGTCTTGGTCAACCCGCTGGCCGTGATCGCCGGGGTATCGTCGGTCATGTGAGTGATAATCGCTGTGTGGTGGTTGGCGCACGATCCGGGTTGTGGCTACAGCTATGTGGAGGGCTACGCATACGACTATCGTCAAATTGCGTGAATGATTGAATAAGGGCTGTGATTCGCCTCTCAGGTCGGTTCGCACCCGATCTGCGCGATGCTATATCTTCATAAGTTATAAAAATTATTTTCAACACCATCATAAAATTACGAACAAACCACGGGAAACATTTATATATGATTTTGCCCTACTGGTAGATAGCCATGGTACAGTACTATGACTACGTGCTCGGTGTGATTCCGCTGGTGCTGGTCGGCCTGACTGGGCTCCTCTCGGTGGCCGGTCTCAAGCTCACCGTGGCCCTCCCGGCCGGTGCCGGTGTCGCCGCGCTCATCATCGGTCACGCCCTGTTCGTCAACATGCCAGCCCAGCCAACGGCGGAGTCAACCGAGTCGACACAGCGTGCGAAGGCTGAATAGGTTGAGCATCGCTCGGTAGCGGTTCTTTTTCATCACGGCGCGTCGAGCGATCAATATGACCGAAACCCTGTTTCTCACCAGTAGCGACGTTGCCGGACTGGCGACACCGGCCGAGTACGTCGAACGCGTTGCCGATGGCTACCGGCAGCGCGGCGAGGGCGCGCCAGCCGACCCTCGTACCGCGCTGTTCGGCGAGGACCCGCCGGGAATGCTGACGAGCTATAGCGCGATCCTGCCCGAGGACGGCTACATGGGCGGCTACACATACAGCGCGGGCTTCGGTGAGGGTGACGCGTGGTTCATGACACCGCTGTTCGATGCCGACAGCGGCGAGCCGCTGGCCCTGCTGGACGGCGCGAGCATGAACCCGTTCAAAACGGGTGCCACCGGCGCGGTCGGCGTCGACGCCCTCGCCCGTGAGGATGCCGAGACAGTCGGCATCATCGGCTCCGGCGCGCAGGCACGGGGGCAACTCCGCGCGACAGCGACGGTTCGGGACCTCACCGGGGTTGCGGTGTACTCGCCGACGCAAGCCAACCGCGAGGAGTTTGCTAACGAGATGACCGAAACGCTTGGAACCGATGTTACTGCTGTCGATTCGAGCGCGGCTGCCGTCGCCGACGCGGATATCGTCATCACCGCGACGACCGCGAGCGAGCCAGTCTTCGACGGCGACCAGTTGGCTCCCGGCACCCACGTCACCGCTATGGGGCAGTACAACCCGACCAAGCGCGAACTCGATACCACGACCATCGAACGCAGTACCTACGTACCGGATCTCCGCGACCGCGCCACACAGGACGCCGGCTCGTTCATCCACGCAGTCGAAGCAGGGGTCGTCGACGAGTCACATATCCACGCCGAACTCGGCGATATCGTCGCCGACAATGCCGCGGGTCGGACGAGCGACGACGAGATCACCGTGTTCGACAGCGGTGGAACAGCCATCGAGACGGTGGCCGCCGCTGGCATGCTCTACGAACGGGCCCGCGAGCAAGGACTGGGATCGACCATCGAGTTCGCGCCGGCCAGCGACGCGCTGACCGGCAGATAGGCCCCAGTCGGTCGGCGCGAGCGCACCTTACTGCATCCGATACCGCAACAGCGCGGCGATCCCGCCGAGGCTGGCAAGCTGTTCGCCCGGCTGGAAGTCAGAGGAGAAAACGGTGATCTCGCCGCCCTGCTGTTCGACGGATTCAATCACATCGTTGATATCGAGGTCCCAGTCGCCAGTGCCCTGTCGCTCGTCGCGCAGGCGGTCATCGAGGATCAGGAGTTCCGCGACCGCGCCGAACTCGGTGGCTTGCTGGACTGCATCGATCCCGTAGGCCGCCTTCGCGCCGTCGGCGATCCGCTCCATCAGTTCGTCGATAGTCTCGGCCTCGCGGGCGATCCGGGTTTCGTCCTGGACCTCCTCAACCGC
>KI543217.1:74694-96650 GCA_000496215.1 uncultured archaeon A07HN63 | reverse complement strand
AGGAGGCGTACTCGTCGACGCCGTACTCCTTGACGAGGTGGATGTAGGCCTCGCCCTCCTCGACGGTGGCGATGGCGACATCGGGGCTGTCGGCCGCCTGTTCGGCCTCCTCGATACGCTCGATCTGGTCGGCCTTGAACTGCTTTTCAATCGTCAGTTCGTCGTGGGCCTCGACATTGAGCGTGTGGTGGTGGCCGAGTTGATCCTCGCGGGAGGACCCCGTGATTTCGCCGCCGACGCGCAGGCGGTTGGCGAACCGCGCGAACTCCACGTCCGAGACCTCGATAGTCACCGAGAGGTGTTCGCGCTGGCCGCCGGTGTCGCGCATCTGGTCGTCGTCGCGCTGGATGCGCCGGGTGGTGTCGCCGGAGACGAGATCGCCCGGTTCGAGGACGTAGGAGAGATGCCAGAGGTCGTCGACGGTTTCGGGCGTGAGCGTCAGCCGCTCGCGGCCGGCCTCGCCCTGCCCGCGGCTCGCAATTCGCATAGGGAGTGTTCAGGTGGCGCGGTAACAACGCTTGTGTTCTGCTACTGGGGTAGCCAGTATCACATGTTCACACGACAATTCCAACCGGAAGCTGTGGCTTTCTACGTCTCGACACCGATCATCGACGCCACGGCTCCGGCGACTTCATTTGTCGTGTCCAGCGTCAGCGATCCCTTCGGTCGAATAATATTGTCGTGCTTGAGCGTGAAAAGATACCACGGCGAGACATAGCTCTCCTCGCCCGGATCACCGAGTTCCCACGTCGTTTGATCAAGTGCAATCGCCGAGGGACGCTCAGTTCGGGTTAGTCCAACCACAGCATACTCAGTACCGTGAAACGGGTGGGGTGGCCCGCTCAAAATGAGAAACGGTCGTTCGGCCGGCTGGCTCTTGAACGGGGCAGGATGCCAGACGACATCACCACGCTGAAACGGTCCGTCAGTCATCGATGGTCTCGCGGATCGACATCAGTCTCTTCCCAGCCGGTGAAGTCATCATCCGCGTATCGTTCTTCGAAGGCGTCCATGCTATACATCGTGGCCGCGACAGCCTCGATTCGGTCGTCGTCGCTAGCAGACCAGTATGGTGGTTCGTGTTCGACTAGCCCCTGCTGCTCCAGTCGAGACAGCGTTGGATTGAGACTCCCACGAGGGATATCAACCGACTCTGCGATCTCTGCCGGTTTGAATCCAAGATCAGGATGCTGTGCGAGAAACGAAAGCATCTGATGAGCGTTCGAGCCCGGGTCGATAGGTAGTGATTCGACGGTGTCCCGAGTTTGTCGATATTTATCAAATTCTACTGGCATATTCAAATGTATCTGTTATATCTACTTGTATGTTTGCGTACGAGAGCAGAAGATATCGCTCGCTGACAGCCAGTCACCGATGAAAATCAAGTCAAATCAAATCAACGGTTAATCCGACTCGACAACCTGCTCGATGCCCGACTGCTCTATGCCGGACTCCACGAGCACGCCGTGGGCACTCTCGCGTTCCTTCGCGCCGTCGGAGACTTTCACGAACACCGCGTTCGCCCGCGCTTCAGGGATCGTATGCCCGCCACAGTAGCTCAGCCCCGAGCGAACGCCGCCGAGGAACTCCTCGGTCAGCGGTTTGAGCGGGCCTTTGTACGGCGTCAACGCCTCGACGCCCTCGCCGGAGTCGATATCGATCTCCTTGTCCTCGCGGTCGTCGTTGGCGGCCGTCGAGGCCATCCCACGGGAGCGTTTGAACCGCTCGCCGCCGCGGCTGACGACGCGACCGGGGGCTTCGTCGGTGCCGGCGAAGAAGCCACCCATCATCACCGTCGACGCGCCGGCCATCAGGGCCTTGGCGGCGTCCCCGGAGTTCTGAATCCCGCCGTCGGCCATGACCGTGATCCCGAGTTCGTCGGCGCGGTCGGCACACTCGTCGACCGCCGAGAGCTGTGGGTAGCCCGCGCCAGCGACCTCCCGGGTCGTGCAGTGCGATCCCGGCCCGACGCCGACTTTCACGCAGTCCGCGCCCGAGTCGTAGAGGTCCTCGACAGCCTCGGGCGTGACGACGTTGCCGGCGATCAGTTCGGGATCGTATTCGGCGCGAATCTCGGCGACGGCGTCGAGTGCGCGCTCCATGTGGCCGTGGGCGACATCGAGGACGACGGCGTCGCCGCCAGCCTCCAGAATCGCCGCCGTGCGGTCGAGGTAGTCCTCGTCGATGCCGACCGCCGCGGCGACTGGACCGCCCTGCTCGGCGACTTTCGCTACCTCCGCGGCCTGCTCCTCAATCGAGAGGAAGCGATGGATAACGCCCAGCCCACCGAGGTCGGCGAGTGCGGCCGCGGTCTCGGCTTCGGTGACGGTATCCATCGCCGCGCTGACGAGCGGAACGTCAAGCGTGAGCGACGGCGTCAGTTGTGTTGTGAGATCGATATCGCTTCGGCTATCGACAGCCGAGCGCTGTGGAACCAGCAATGCATCTCCGTACGAGAGTCCGGTGCGGATCTCCATGTGTAACCTTCAGAGGGCAGGGACCGGCTGATATTAATACTGGCCTTTGCGGCCCCAGATACCGCGTCACAAATGATTTAGTAGCTAGAGTGTGTATCTTAGCAGAACACACGTCACTCCTGCGGGACTTCATGTGTAACCACCCGTTTCTGTGACGTGTGTCTCTGGTTCATGAGCGACGCCGCTGGCAGTCGATTCTAGCTACAGATCAAGGCCGCGAATAGAGACGCCAGCCCCGGCGTCGTGGTCGCCGCTGGCCGCAACACGACCAATCACCCGGCCGTCGGTCGCCGCTGCGAGGTCGGCGGCCGCCTCGTCGTCGCCAACTGCCGCGACGAAACCGGTGCCCATGTTGAACGTCGTGTGCATCTCGGCGTCCGCGACGTTGCCCTGCTCTTGCACAAAGTCAAAGACCGGCTGGGCGTCGAAGGGGTCGTCAACGACGTAGCGATGCTCACCGAGGCGGTCGAGATTCGTCCACCCCCCGCCGGTGATGTGGGCCGCGCCGCGAGTGCCGTGTTCCCGCATCGGCGTCAGCAGGTGGGTGTAGATGCGAGTCGGCTCAAGCAGAGCCTCGCCGATGGTGTCGTAGCCATCGAACGGGCATGGATCGGCGTACTCGTGCTCCTGTGTCGTCGCCGTGCGTGCGAGCGTGAGGCCGTTCGAGTGAATTCCCGAGGAGGGCCAGCCGACGAGCGTATCGCCCGGTTCGGCCGCGCCCTCGAAGAGGCCGCTCTTGTCGGCGAGGCCCACGCAGGCACCCGCGAGATCGAGCCCCTTCACGACCTCCGGCATCACCGCGGTTTCGCCGCCGATGAGTTCGATATCGGCCTGTTCGGCCCCGTCGGCCAGCCCCTCGCCGATCTGTTCGGCCGTTTCGTCGTCGGGGTCGTCGATAGCAAGGTAGTCGACGAACGCGACCGGCCGGACGCCGGCGGCGACGAGGTCGTTGACGTTCATCGCAATACAGTCGATGCCGACCGTCGAGTAGTCGTCGAGCGCGTCGGCGACGAGCAGTTTCGTACCGACGCCGTCGGTCGCCAGCGCGAGGTAGCGGTCGCCGATATCGAGCAGGCCGGCGTAGTCGCCCTCGCTGTCGCCGGTCGCGCCGATCAGCGCGGCCGTGGCGGCCTCGCTGGCCGCGATATCGACGCCAGCGTCGGCGTAGGTGAGTTCGTCGTCAGCGTCGTCAGTCATAGCTCAACCCGGGTGGAGCGAACACAAAAACACGGTGATCGCCGGCTCAGATGATGCTGATATTGAGCGTCGTCCACGCAATGTAGGTCAACGCCGCACTCACAAGGAACGTCCCGCCCCAGACCGGTTTGCTCCACGCGATGACGGTCTTCCCGTCGAGGGACCCAAATGGGACAAGGTTGAACGCCGCCAGAAACAGGTTGACAATGATCCCGAGTTGGCCAAGCAGGACGAGCAGCCACAGATTCAGCCCGACGCCACCCAGATACACTGGGAGGAAGACCGCCGCCAACACGAGGTTCATCACCGGGCCGGCGATGGCGATGTGGCCGTGTTCGCGTTCGCTGAGGTAGCCCTGATGATGAACCGCGCCGGGCGCAGCGAAGATGAACCCCAGCATCGCGCTCATCACGGCCAGAAAGAGCATGCTGTAGTCGGCACGGAACTCCGCGACCTGCCCGTAGTTGACGGCGACAATCTTGTGGGCGAGTTCGTGGAGGAGAAACGCGACGCCCGCGGTCAGCAGACTCACGCCGAACAGGACGACCACGCCCGGCCCAAGCGCTACGAGGGTCGGCCCGCCGCCGGCAAAGAAGATGGCGAAGGCGACCCCCAGCGCGAGCCACGCGATCAGCAGGTCACGTAGCTCGCGGGTGCTGAACTCGTAGTCGCCGATGCGGTAAGCCGTACTCATCGACGAGCCTCCCGGCGTGCGTAATCAGCCGCCAGCACGGTCATGTGACCGTCCTCCAGATCAGTTCCGCGCTGTTGCGTGCGCCCTCGATCATGAGCCGCGAGACGCCGTCGACGCCGCCGAGTTCCGTCCCGAACAGCGGGAGGATGTAGCTCACGAACAGGAGGCTGGCGACGATGCTGCCGATGTTGGTGAGCGCGACGACCATGATCAGCTTGAACAGCGGCACATCGAACATCTCGCTCACGATCTCGCCGATTGGCTTTGTCTCGTCCGACAGCAACTCGTTGAGCGTCGAGATATCGCCGACGTTGACCGTCAGATGCCGGAGTTCGACGTAGCCGGTGAACCAGCCCGGCGCGAGCGCGGGGTTGATCGACGTCATCCACGCGACCGCGCCGCCGACGCCCGCGGAGGTCCACCGCGCACCAGCGAGTTTGGCGAACCCGGCGGCGAACACGCCGTTGATCAGGAACCACGCGCCGAACAGCCGCAGCAGGAAGGCGTTTTGCACGCCGGCCATCGCTAGCAGGACGAAGAACGTCACGAAGCAGACCGAGAGGCCGATACCGATGATCTTGCCCCACGGAATCCGACCGCCAGTTTCGGTGCCGGTCAGCGACGACATCGGTGGCAACGACGCCGGATCGTCGAGATACCGCTCGATCCCCTCGCGGTGGCCCGCGCCGACAACAGCCAGCACGTCGTAGCCGGCGTCCCGCAGATCAACGAGCCGATGGGCGATGTAGGCGTCGCGCTCGTCGATCAGCGCGTCGGCACCGCCGGGACTGAATTGTCGAAACTCCTCCATCATCGCTGTCACCACGTCGGCGTCGGTCAACTCCTCGATATCCATCTCGTCGAGCCCGTCTTCGGCGGGTTCGACCGGGCCGCGAAGCCCGATCAACCCGGCGGCGACGATGCCGACCGCCAGCCCGCCGGCGATCCCGAGCGCGAGACTGCCGATGATCGTCACCGTCAGCCCGCCGAGTACCGAGCCGACGAGCGCGTCAGCGACCCCCGAGGCAGCGGCGACCGTGGCGACCGCCCCACCGCTGCCGAGGGCCGCTGCGAGTCGCGAATCACCGCCGACAGCCAGACTCGCCGCCTGGTCAGCAACGAGCGCGGCCGCGCCGCCGAGCAGCGCGGCCGTGGCCGCCCGGAGGTAGACCGCCTGCGTGATGCCGACCGCGCCGCCGAAGAGCGCGAGCGCGGGACCGGCGAGCAGCCCGACCAGCAATCCGGCCATGACGCCGACGACACGGCTGTCGGTGACGCCGAAGGCCAGCCCGCCGACCATGCGTAACTTCTCTGTGATCGTCATCCGCGCCCAGAACCGCTGGATCGTCTCCTGAATATCGCGGTCGACGAGCGCCACGCCGAGCCCGTACTCCTCGGCCGTCTCGACAGCGGCCATCATATCCGCACCGGGTTCGATATCGAAGCGGTCGCCGAGCCGTGTCTGGATATACGACAGCATCCAGTAAGCGAGAAACTGGAAGACGGTGTTGCCCTGCAGCAGGTCGCTGGCGTCGAGGTCGTCGGGCTCCTCGCCCTGTAGCTGGCGGTAGCGGCCCTCGTCGAAGTTCGACGGCGACGATATCGGGCTGGTCGTCGGCGATTCGCTCCTCGACTTCCTCGACGCTGGCCTCGGAGACGTGCGCCGTCCCGACGACAGAAACAGAGCCCTCGCCGCCGGGCGGCTCGCCGTGTTGCGGCCGGGCCATCCCGTCACTCATTGCCCGCGCTTGCGGGCCGGCGGGTTTACCAGTGTCGGAGTCCCAGAAACCACGGAATCAGGAACAGGTATTCATACCACGCCCTCAAAGACCTGTGTATGTCACATGATGCCGAGGTCAGAGGCATCGGGATGGGCGTCGACCCCGACGGCAACAACGTCCCGGCGGTCATCCTCACCGCCCGCGACGAGTACCTCCCGATCTTCATCACCGGCGACCAGGCACAGTCGATCCGGCACGCGCTCTCGGGCGAGCCCTTCGAGCGGCCGCTAACACACGATCTCCTGGTCGAGATGGTCACCGAGTTCGGCGGCGCAATCGACGCCATTCGGATCGACGAGCTCGCCGACGGCACCTTCTACGCCAAGATCGACGCCGAGCGGTACGTCGACGGCCAGCCCGAAACCTTCGCCTTCGACGCCCGTCCGAGCGACGCCATCGCGCTGGCGGTACGCTCCGAGTGTCCGATCACCATCTCCGACGAGATTCTCGATGCGGCCGGCCGCGATCCCGAGGAAATCGAGGTCGAGGCCCCCGACCGGAGCGAGGACGACGAACTTGTGCCGGACGACATCTTCTCCGACGACCCCGAGGAGTAACCACCGCCAGCGTGGCGGTCGGACTTGCGGCTCAGCTATCGGGTATTGTTCCGAGCGTCACCTCGACGACAACCTCCTCGCCGTCCCGCAGGACCGTCAGCGGGATCGTGTCGCCGGGACTGGTTTGGAGTGCGAGTACCTGTCCCAGCTCGGCTGTGCTGTCGACTTGCGTACCGTTGACGCTGAGGATGATATCGCCGCCGGTCGGGATCTGGCGTCGCCGGCTTCGCGGCGGGTCAGACGGATCGCTCGACCCGTTCGGCGGCGGGGTGACGTTGGTGCTGTCCGTGGCCGTCTCGCCCGTGAGACTCGGCTGAAGCACGCCGTCGCTCGGCCCGTCGTCGGTGGTTTCGACGACGAGGATGCCACGCGGTTCGTCGAGTCCGTTGGCCTCGGCGATCTGCGGTTCGACCGTCAGGATCGTCACGCCGAGATAGGAGTGACCGTAGCTGCCAGTTTCTCGCAACTCCGGGATGACACGTTTGGCGAGGGCGGCCGAGACGGCAAAGCCGACGTTGCCGCCCTGTGAGGCGAAGACGACGCCGGCAACGTCGCCGTCGAGCGTGACCAGCGGCCCGCCGCTGCTGCCGACGTTGATCTCGGTGTCGGTCTGGATCGCCGCAGGAATGCCGAACCGGTCGAGGCTCTGAACCGACCGCCCGCGAGCGCTGATCAGCCCGCGGGACAGCGAGTCGCTGAGGCCGAACGGCGCACCGATGGCCATCACCTCGGTGCCGACGGGCTGTGGCTCCTCGACAAACGAGAGCGTCTCCGGCGCGGAGATATTGTCGTCGATGCTGAGCACGGCCAGATCGCTGTGGGTGTCCGAGCCGACGACGGTCGCACTCGACCACCGGCCGTCGGCGATCCCGATGTCGATCTCCGAGCCCTGCGCGACGACGTGGTGGTTGGTGATGATCGTCTGGGGATCGAGTGCGAACCCCGATCCCTGCCCGACCTTCCGGTCGTTTTCGGCGGCGTGAACGACCGCGACCGCGGGGACGACCTCGTTGTAGACCCGGGTGTAGATACTCTCGCCGCCGCGCTCGCGGCCGGTCGTCGGGGCCGCACAGCCCGCCAGCGCCGCCGAGCCGGCCGCAAGCGAGCCAAGGACCGCCCGTCGTGTCCGCTCCATACTCCTGCCGGGGTCGCCGCCGGCAAAAACGACCCGATACCGGCGTCGAACCGACGCCGATCGGGGTGTCGCGAGCCGACGACCACACTTATTCGTCGCCTGCCTGTACGGGCAGCCATGACAGTCGACGCCGCGCCGCCAGAGCCGCCGACGCTGGAGGCGATGGACCCAAACGAGTACGAGGACGCCGAGGTGGTCGGCGACACCGACTACCGCCGCGACGAGATAGAGACACTGCTGGGCGAGGGCGCGTGGGCCGACGCCTTCGAGACGTGGGCTGCCGACACCGATCTCGACGACGAGGGGTTCGCAATCGCCACCGATATGCGGATGCTTCGGGAGTTCGACTTCTTCTGGGACGGGTTCGCCGACCGGGTGGGCTACCACGCACCCGGCATTCCGGAGGACTGGAAACAGCGAGATCTCCATCCCGACCTCGATAGCTGGGCGACCGTCTCGGGGATCAACGCCGGCCTCACCGAACTCGGACAAGAGGTCTGTGAGGTGCTGTACGACGAGTATATCGACTGGGAGTCAGACTACGAGGCCCCCGACGATCTGCCGGATTTCGATGAGTGAGGACGCGGACGGCATCGACGGCGACAGCGACGCGAACAGCGAAATCGGCGTCGAGATTCCACCGCTCGACGAGGCGGCCCGCGAGCAGGCCCGCGGGCGACAGGACGGCCTCGCCAAGCCGCCGGGAAGCCTCGGCCGGCTTGAGACGATGGCTGCCGAGATCGCGGCGATGCAGGCGACGCCGGAGCCGACGGTCGATCCCGCGGTCATCACGACGCTGGCCGCCGACCACGGCGTCGCACGCGAGGGTGTCAGCGCCTACCCACAGGCGGTGACGACGGCCATGGTCGAGACCGTCGCCGACGGCGGCGCGGCGATCAACGCGATCTGTGCCGCCAACGATGTCGACTCGATTGTCGTCGACATGGGTGTCGCTGGCGAACCGGAGGCCGACGCCCTCGACTATCGGATCGACGACGGCACGGCAAACATGGTCGAAGGCCCGGCGATGAGCAGACGCGATGCACGGGCCGCGATCACCGCGGGACAGGAGATCGTCGCCGATCACGCGGCCGACGCCGGGATGATCGGTCTCGGCGAGATGGGGATCGGGAACACGACGGCGAGTGCGGCGATCACGGCCGCGCTGACCGGCCGCCCGGTCGACGAGGTGACGGGCTACGGCACCGGTATCGACGAGGAAACGCGGGCGCGGAAAATCGACACTATCGAGCGGGCCCTCGCGGCGACGGAACCGGACCCGGAGGACCCGCTCGACGTGCTCCGGTGTGTCGGCGGCTTCGAGATCGGCGGGCTGGTCGGCGTCGCGCTCGCCGCCGCCGAACGGCGAATCCCGGTCGTCGTCGACGGCGTCATCGCCGGCGCGGCCGCCCTGCTCGCACGCGAGATCGACTCACAGGTGACCGACTACCTGTTGGGCTCACACGCCTCGACCGAGCCCGCACACGAGATTCAGCTTGCTGCCCTCGGCCTGATGCCGTGTGTCGACTACGAGATGGGACTCGGCGAGGGCACCGGTGCGGCACTCGCAATCGGTGTCTATCGGTCGGCCTGTCGCGTCCATACAGAGATGGCGACGCTCGACGAAATCGGGGTCGAACTGGACGAGTAGAGAGACTGCGGCGAGCAAGCGAAGCGAGATGGGGGGCAGAGGGCTGTGCTACCCGCCTTCCGAGTATATCTTTTCGGTCGTGCCGTCGGTATAGCGTGCGTGGACGGAGAACTCGTCAGCCGTGATCGTCGTCTCCTGACCGACGACCCGGAGGGTGTCGATCGTGTTACCCTGGCTGTCTCTGATCTCCAGCTGGATGGCGTCGCCGGGCTCGGTCCACGAGACGCTCGTCTGGCCGGTGTTCGTCTGACCGGTGTCGACGGCAGCCGTATCCTGCGCCTGTTGCTGTGGTTGCTGGCTGGTTTCGACGGCGAACTCCCCGGTGAAAACACCGCCGCCGACGACCCCGGCGACCGAAACCGCGTTCACGAGCAGTATCGCCACTGCCAACAGGTCGATGAGGTCGTGTGTCGGCTGCAGTGACTCGATCTCGGCGTCTAACTCCGGCGCGGACGCTGACATATCCGGCTCAACCTCCGAGACCGAGGGTGGCGGCGACGAACCCCGAGACGATGACATGTGTGGACGCCCTACTACCAAAGCGTGGCCGCATACGGACAAAAACCCACCGACGTGTCTGACAGGTGCAGCAGGAGTGCGCTACGCCCGTATCGTCAGTATGAGCGACAGGCGGCCGCAAGCGGAATGATCACCGGGAACGATGAGCGCCCGCAAGCCGAAACGTCATACCCCCGGCGAGAGAGGAATCAGATATGCGAGGGGCACTCATCGTGCTTGACGGCTGGGGACTCGGCGATCACGACCACCGCGATGCGGTTCGCGCGGCCGAGACACCGACCTTCGACCGCCTCCGGGAAACCGGCGCGTTCGGTACCGTAGACACCTTCGGCCGACGGGTCGGCCTGCCCGAAGGCCAGATGGGCAACAGCGAGGTCGGCCATCTCAACATCGGCGCGGGCCGGGTCGTCAAGCAATCGTATACGCGCATCGTCGACTCCATCGAAGACGGCAGCTTCCGCGAGAACAGCGCGCTCAACGAGGCCATCGAGTACGCCGACGACAACGATGGCGCGGTCCACCTGATGGGCCTGGTCAGCGACGGCGGCGTTCACTCCGATATCACACATCTCGAAGCCCTCATCGAACTCGTCGGCGACCGCGGCGTCGACGCCGTCACCCACGCCTTCACCGACGGCCGCGATACCGCCCCACACTCCGGCGAGGGGCATCTCGAATCCGTGGCCGAAATGGCCGAGGAACACGGCACCGGCGACATCGCCACCGTCTCCGGGCGGTATTACGCGATGGACAGAGACGAAAACTGGGAGCGCACCAGGCGCGCCTACGACGCCATCGTCGACCGCGAGGCCGACCACACAGCCGAAACGGCCGTCGAGGCGGTCACCGAAAGCTACGACCGCGGCGAGACCGACGAGTTCATCGAGCCGACACTGGTCGAGGGCGGCGCGGCACTTGGCGACGGCGACGCGGTGATTTTCATCAACTTCCGGGCCGACCGCGCCCGCCAGCTGGTCCGGATGCTCGCCGATATCGAGCCCGAGTGGGACTTCGAGACCCAGCCGCCCGAAATCCGGCTGGTGACGATGACACAGTACGACAAGACGTTCGATCTGCCGGTCGCCTACCCGCCACAGCAGCCCGCAAACACGCTCGGCGAGATTGTCGCCGACGCCGGCCTCGACCAGTTGCGACTCGCCGAATCCGAGAAGTATCCACACGTCACCTACTTCCTCAACGGTGGTCGGGAGATCGAGTTCGACGGCGAGCGCCGCGAGATCATCGAGAGCCCGGACGTGCCGACCTACGACCACCAGCCCGAAATGAGCGCCGAGACGGTGACCGACACCGCTATCGATGTGATCGAAGCTGACGATCCCGAACTGCTGGTCATCAACTACGCCAACCCCGATATGGTCGGCCACACCGGCGACTACGACGCGGCGATCACCGCGGTCGAGGCCGTCGACGCACAGCTCAGCCGGATCGCCGAGGTCATCGAGTCGGCCGATGGGCATCTGCTGGTGACCGCCGACCACGGCAACGCCGACGATATGGGAACGGCCGACGATCCCCACACGGCTCACACGTTCAACCCGGCACCGCTGATCTACATCTCACCCGGATGGCGACGACGGCGGGCAAACGATCCGCGACGGCGGTGCGCTCTGTGATCTCGCGCCGACGCTACTGGCGCTGATGGATCTCCCGACGCCAGACGAGATGACCGGCGAACCGTTGCTTGAGGACTGAGCCAGCACCGTTTTGTCGGTTGACACGAATACCGATCTATGAGCGCGTACAGTCTCGCCTTCGATTCCTTCGTCCTCGCTGCCTCCACCGACACGCTTGCGGTCGAACCCGACGCCCGCGAGCACGCCGACGCCGTCGAGTTCCGTCTCGATCTGGCCGACGATCCTATCGGCCAGCTGTCGAGCTACGACGGCGCGTTGCCCGTGATCGCCACCAACCGCGCCGCGTGGGAGGCCGGCGGCGCGGACGACGAAACCGAGCGGCTGGTCACGCTATCGACCGCGCTCGAATACGATGCCGTCGCCGCTGTCGATCTCGAATGCCGTGCACTCGCCGATACCGAGCCAGCGGCCGACACCGACGAGGCGCGCCGCGTGCGAACCGCCGCCCGCGAGCAGGGCGTGCCGGTCATCGCCTCGGTCCACGATTTCGACGCGACACCGCCGGTCGCAGAGCTCTCGGAGTTGCTCCGAGCAGCGGCCGAGGAAGGCGATGTCGCCAAACTCGCGGTGACGGCCACCAACCGGGGTGACGCACTCGATCTACTGACCGCGACCCACCGCGCGACCGAGGCAGGCGAGACAGTGGCGACGATGGGGATGGGCGAGGCCGGCCGGCACACGCGAGCGGTCGCACCGGCCTACGGCTCGAAGATCGGCTACGCGCCGGTCGATCCCGCCGACGCGACCGCGCCGGGGCAGTACTCGCTGGCGACGCTACGCCGACTCGTCGACGAGTTAGGGTAGGCCGCGGTACCGGCGTTCAGCGGCGCATCGAAAAACGGGTGTTTAACACAGTATTCATCCAATGGCCGGTATGGAAAACCGACGACGGGTGCTGGTGACCGCGCTCGTTGCCATCGCGGGGGCGATAATCGGCGTTCCGGGGACGGGTCATGCCTACCTCCGTCGCTGGAAGCGCTCGCTGCTGTGGCTGACGGTGACACTCGGAGCGGGGATTCTGCTGCTCAGCTACTACGTGCCGAATCCGGCAGCGCTCGACCCCTTCGATTTCGGCGCGATCCCGATGGAGGTGCGGCTCCCGCTGTTCGTGATTATCGTCGTCAGCGTTGTCGACGCGACGGTGCTCGCGTATCTCGAAGGGCGAGGCGGTGGCTCGGGCGACGGTATCACACCGACCAGCGACGACGAGGACGGCGTTGCCTGTCCGCACTGCGGCAAGACGACCGATCCCGAACTCGATTTCTGTACGTGGTGTACCGAACCGCTGACGAGCGAGAAAGCGGGCGAGGAAGCCGATAGCGACGCCGCCGGATCAGAGTTCAACCTATAGCTGCGCACCTACTTCTCGATGATACTCTCCTCGACGGCCTCGCCGAAGTGCCGAGCAACGTCCTCGTAGTAGAGCAGCATCTCGTCGCCCTCGGTGAGATCGGTCACGGCCGTGCGGCCCTCGCTCGTGGCGACCTTGATCGTCTCGGCGTTCTGCAGCAGCGTCTCGATACGGTCGTCGCCAACCTGCAGTTCGACCCGAAACATCGGTCGCTTCTCGATCTTGACGCGGCCGACGATGGCCTCGCGGGTGTTGCCCTCGGTGTCGACGACCTGTACCTCGTCGCCGCTCTTGAGCTCCGAGAGGTACTTCGTGCCGCCGTCGGGCGTTCGGACGTAGGCGTGGACCGCGCCAGCGTTGACGCGGAACGGCCGCGAGGCGACGTACGGCGATTCGGCGGTCTCGGCGTGGACGAAAAACAGACCGCGGGACATCGAGCCGATGAGCATCCCCTCGTCGTGCTCCATCAGACTCCCGGTGTCGATACAGACCCGGTCGGCCATCCCGGCGCGCTCGACATCGAGAACCTCGCCGTGCTGGAGGTCGAGCGTCTCGCGTTCGGCGGCATCGCGGATCTCGACAGTGTTGCGGATCTCGTCGGGGTCGTCGGTATCGAGCAGGACGCCGTCGGCACCGAGTTCCAGCGTCTCGAAGGCGGTCTGGGCCTCCTCGGCGGTGGTGACACCGGCCAGCAGGTCGGTCTCCTCGCCGATGCGGGCGATCAGATTTTCGAGGGGAATGATCGTCCAGTCCTCGCCGATGACGGCCGTGTAGTCGGCCTCCTTGGCGGCGGTCTCGGCGAAGGCCTCGTAGTTCTCATCGAAGATGCGGACGTAGGCACCCTGTGGGGTGTCGCCGCCGCGGCGGAGCGTCGTCAGATCCGCGGAACCGGAGAAGTCGTTCGGCAGATCGACCGTGCCGTCTCCCTCGCCGTCCTTGCCGACGAAGACGGCGTCGGGCTGGCTGTCACCATCGGCCTCGATATCGTCGACAACATCGGCGTCCGAGCGGAACGCCGCGACGTTGATATCGCCGAGTTCGCGGACCCGGCTGACATCGTCGTCGTCGACGAGCACCCAGTCGACGCCGGCCTCGATACCGGCCGTGATCCGCTGTTTGCGTGTCTCCCAGTCGCCGACGGCGTCGTCGGCCTTGATCCAGACGGTGCGTGTCATACCCGTGCTGTCAGCGCGAGAGGGCTTGAACATGGCGGAAGCTGGTAGTGGGAAACTGCGAGCAACGATAGAGGCGCATTCGGCGAAGATTCGATGACAGACGGGGGTGTCGGCTGCGTTGGTGGTCGGTTTACATGCTCGACAGCTTCGGACCCACGATCAGGACTCCGCAACGAGAACGCGGTCGGTGAGCCAGCAGCCATCGAGTGATCCCGACCGGTCGTTCGACAGGCCGAACGTGTAGGTGACGGTCCGCCCATCGGGGCCGGTCAGGGTGACGCGCTGTTCGGCGGTGTGACCGTCGCGCTCCAGCGGACCGGTCGTCGCCTCGGTATGATCCACCATCGGGCCATACTGCGGGCCTGTCACCATCCGGACGAACCGCTCGAAGGGACCGGTCGACCGGCGGTTCGACGGTGACGCGAAGTTGTAGGCAGTTGCGATCCCGGCGTTGTCGAACGGCTCGTCGTTGGTCGCCAGCCCGTCGAGCTGGATCGTGACGACCTCGCCTGGCTCGTAACTCGGGTCCGGTGTCGGGACGTCAGCAATCGGGTAGTCATCGGGCATACGAGTACGGCCTATACGGGACGCAGCCGTATCAGTGACTCCCCCGACCAGCGCAGGGCAGGTAACTCAGCTGCGAGCAGGATCTCAGCACCCACCTGGTGGAGATTGTCGACACAAAAACCCAGTTCACACAACGATCACAAGCTTTGCAATCAGTATGATTGATACTGCACCACCACGTATCGGGTACCATGGACAAAAATACGCTAATCGAGCTGGTGCCACATTACGTTGGAATGCTGATTCTGGTGTTCGGGATACTCGGGATAGTGCAGCTATCGGTCGGACAGGTCGGCTTCTTGATCGAATTTGCGATTGTTGTCACGATCGCTGTGGCGTATCGACCACTCGTCTTGCGGCTTGGGATCGCACCTAGCACATGGGAGTGATGTCAGCACGTGTAGACGTAACCTCGTGCATGGATATCGGCCCCGATCCGGGCTGTGTCGACCCCGCGGTACCGTTGCTGACACCACTGTCGATTCCGAACAGTTGAGTTTCCCGACGCCATACTGTATAGAACCCGTGTCATCCACAACCCGGCCGTATGATATCGTCGTCTGGGGCGCCACCGGCTTCGCTGGCCGACTCGTCGCCGACCACCTGACGAGTCAGTACAGCCCCGACTCACTCGGCGTCGCGCTCGGCGGTCGCAACGAAGCCAAACTCGAAGGGCTTGCAGAGGAGGTGGCGAACGAAACTGACGACTGGGACGATATTCCGGTCGTCGTTGGCGATGCCACCGAGCCCGCGACCCTCCGGGATATGGCCGCCCAGACGGACGTGGTGTGTACAACCGTCGGCCCCTACACCACCTACGGGACGGGGCTCGTCGAGGCCTGTATCGAGACCGGGACCGACTACTGCGATCTGACCGGCGAGATCAACTGGGTGCGGGAGATGATCGACCGGTTTCACGACGACGCCGTGGCAGCCGGGGCGAAAATCGTCCATAGCTGTGGCTTCGACTCGATCCCGGCCGACCTCGGAACGAAGCTTGTCCAGTCGTTCGCACAGGACGAATTTGGCGAGCCATGCGATGTCGTTCGGGTCTATCTGGAGGACGGCGAGGGCGGCGTCAGCGGCGGCACACTGGCGAGCGCGGCGGAGTTGTTCGAGGCAGCGGGCAACGACCCGGTGGCCCGGGAGACGCTGTCGAACCCGTACTCGCTGGCCCCGGCGGGGGAGCGTCACGGCGTCGATACGAGCGAGCAACGGCGACCGAAGCGGGATGCCATCCGCTCGATATGGACGGCCCCCTCGCCGATGGCGGCCGTCAACGAGCGGGTGATCAGACGCAGCAACGCGCTGCTGGCGTATCCGTGGGGGCGCGAATTCCGCTGTAAAGAGGTCATTCCAACAGGAGACGGCGCTGGTGGGGCCGCAGCCGCAGGTGGGATCGCCGCCGGCCTCGGTGTGGGTACCGCCGCGTTACGTAGCGACCTGCTCCGGCGTGGGTTACGCCGGTTTGTCTTTCCTGACCCGGGAACAGGCCCAACGCAAGCCGAGATGGATGCCGGTCACTTCGCCGTTCGCGTTATCGGCCGTGGCACAGCGACCGACGGACCGTTTACCGTCGTGAGCGAGATCGGGGCTGATCGTGATCCCGGCTACGGGGCGACCTCCCAGATGCTTGGCGAGGCAGCGATGTGTCTGCTGCGGGGCGAAACCGACACACCACTGGACGGTGGGATTCTCACCCCGGCATCCGGGATCGGTGACCCTCTGGGCGAGCGACTGCGTGAAGTCGGGTTCACTGTTACCGTCGACGAGTGGTCACAGGGTGCTGACAAGCCCGTGTAGGCGGTAGTGTAGAGTGCCGCTTGCCGATCCGTGCTCAAAAGTGCTAGATTCAACAGCCAGCAGATCGCTATCTAAAGTGGGAGACACCCAGTATTTATCCACAGACCCGCCACTTGTGGAGAACATCAGTCTCGGGTTTCGTATTCCGTGACCCACGTTTTAATTCATCCACGTTAGATCCGCAGTGCGGACAGTGAGTCGTATACTGAATGTAAGTGGTGCCGAATAACTCTTTACCGCCGAGATATCCACTGATCGACGATAGAGTGGGACGCTCGATCTATCGACACTCAGAGCGGTTGAAGATATTTTCAGTCTATCACAGTGCGAAGTCCACATTCTCCGGTAGTGGATTGTGAACGCCCTTCTTATCCGAGGCAAATCAACGGGGAAAGAAGCGCGCGAGAGCGGAGGTCAGCTCGCAACGAAACGGGACTGGCTCGGTATGCCAAGCTATCGAAGAGCGAGAGGCTTGTTCGACTGACTGCAGAAACCTAGGCCGGAATGTCAACAGCCCCGCCGTTGACGCTCACCTCAGGAGTTCGCTTGAACAGGCTTGGGCTTGTCCGTGGGTTCAGCCACTGGCGCATCGGAGTATGGGAGATATCCCCGGTCTGGCATCACGACCCCGGACTTCAGGGCGTATTGACTGACGCCCCTCCCACGCGAAGACTGTTGCTCGCGTCGGAGATATGCGTTTGCGATGTTCTTTGCTGCGTTGTAGTCGGCGTGATTTCGATTCCCACACCGGCTGCATTCGAAGGTGTCCCGTGTTGGACGGTTCACATCGCTGACGAACCCACATTCCGCACACCGGTTCGACGTATGCTGTGGAGCGGTCGTCGCAACGAACAGGCCGGATGCATCGGCTTTGTAGGTGACATACTCGTACAGACGGTTGAACGCCCATTCGGAATGCCATGCAGCGTCGGGTAGTCGATTACGAATGTCATCCAACTCCTCAAATATGATTCCATCACAGTTGTAGCGCAGGGCTTCCGCAACGATCCCATTGGCGACGCTGTGAAGAACATGTTTTACATGCTCGTCTTCACGACCGCTCACCGCTTCGAGCGTTCGATGCGCGTTTCGCGTCCCATAGTCCTGTAGATCACCACGGACACGTTCGAACTCCCGCCGGGTGTGGTTGAGCCGGTCGGCCGAAAAGAACCGCGCCGTGCTCGTCACCGCGATTTCATTCACGCCGAGATCAACGCCGAGAACCGTTCCGTTCTCGGTCGTTGGCTCGGTTGTCTTCGGTTTGCGGAATCCGAGATGCAGATACCAGTGCCCGTCGCGGTAGTGCAGTGTTGATTCAGTCGGTTCCCACTGATCGCTGTTAAAATACTGGTACTGGTAGCCGTCCGCATCGTCAGGCAAGACGAGATCCGCCTGAACACGGGCGTGATCACCGTGCGTGGTGAGTGATACCTGCTCTCGGTCCGGAAAGAGAGTCATCGTTCGGCTATCGTAAGCGACTGTCGGACTCGTGTAGGTCGGTTTACTCGCTTTCTTGCCGTCCTGTTTGCGAGCGAGACAGGATTTGATGTTTCCAGCCGCCTGATGACAGGCGAGAATCGCGTGCTGGCTGGCGAGACTCGTGTTCTCACGGATGGTGTCGTATGCGAGTGATTGAATATCGGATTTCGAGCGACACTGCTGCCACGCCTTATCGACAGCGATCTGACAGCCGCGCTGCCACGCCGAAACGGTCTCCCGTAGCAGTGACTCGTCGTCGGCAGACACTGACAGACGTGTGATTGCTGTTCGGCGGTGATACTCGTCAGCCGACACGACCATTAGTGACGTAACAATTGTGTATAAAATCTCGGTAGATTCGTGCCGCTGTTGGTTTCGCGGTTTACGTTGACCACAAGCTGCGCAGCACTGCGAAAAGTGATGCACAGAAGCAGTAGAGAGTAGTTGGTTCGGGGAAGCCTAGGGCGGAATTCGAATCCGCGGTCTCGTCCTTACCAAGGACGCGCTTTACCGCTAAGCTACCCAGGCACGCATCACTCCGTAATTCGGGTTTCTCTTTAGTCGTTTCGATTCAACGGTGCCGCCCTGCGGTTTTGCGGTCGCCTCAGGGGTCGCCAACAGAGGAGGCGACCGGCCCACCATCACCGGTCGAGGGATCGGTGAGTCGCTGGCGGAACGAGTCGGTGAGCACCGTTGTGGCCGGTGGCAACTCGTTGTCGTACTCGCGGGCGGCGGCCGCGGCATCACCTAACAGCGCCTCGGAGGGATCACCGCCAACAGCTGTCACGCCGGCCCGAACCGCCAGCGCGAAGATGTCGGCTTCGAGGTTGCGGTCGAGGGTAGCGGCGTCGTCAGTCGCGGTCTCGCGGCGAGTCGTCTGATCGCGGCCGAAGGCCTGTACGGTCTCGACGGCCGCCGCCGAGGCCTCAGTCGTGGCGAGCAATGAAAACCCGCGGGAAACCAGCACGTCGGCCGCGAGGATGTCGAGGTCGGCGTCGATCTCGGTGTCGTCGACGTCGGTCCACGGCTCCTCGTGGGCCAGCGAGCGGGTCAGCCGGAGCCCCTCGTAGATGAGTTGCACGCCGACCGCGCGGTCGAGCAGCGGCTCGATTGCGACCGAGGAATCCCGGCCCGTCGCGCTCACGAGCACGAGGACCCCGGGGGCCATCGAGGTGGTTTCGAGTCGGTCGAGAAGCACGGCACGGAGCGCGGGCGGTTCGATATCGGCGACCGTCTCGCGGGCCGCAGTCCGCGCCCGTGCGGCAGTATCCATCGCCGATAGGTAGGGTTGCTATCATCAAAGGCCTTTGGAAACACCCCGGTGTCGCGTGTGCGGCCGCGGTCACGGAGTTGGTGATCGCCGGTCGCTGTGTCACGTCTGTCAGTCAAATGTCAGACGAATAGCAGTGGGAGACGCCGATATATCGGCCAGAACCGGCTGAGATGCGATAGTATTTTACTTTAGAATCATTACAATCATATAATCGGATGGAGTGCCCAACTATGAAGAATCAACCTATTACAGATGGGGGGACCCCGACAGTCGATACCGAAGCTCTCGGTTCGTGGGTCGCCGAAACCGCTGCCGAGAAAGGGGTTTCCGAGCGGGAACTCCTCGACGAAATTCTCTCCTCGTACTGGGTGCTTGAGGAACTCTCCGACGTGATCGTCGATCCGGATGGTGACGGGCCGCCACGCGAGGGACGCCCGCGCGGACGGGCCAACGAGAGCCAGGCCGGCGACCCTTCGGACTGGGAGCCACAGCAGCCCGGCGAGGGCGACGAGGCCGACGACGAGGAGGAGACGCTGGAGCTTTCGGGTATCGAGCAGGAACTTGAGAAGCTCCGGACGGTGGTCGACGAGCTCTCCGATGAGGAGTCGCTGCCCTCGCCGGAGGACGAACAGCCGACAGGGTCGGAGCCAACACAGCCGTCGAACCAGCAGCCACAGCAGCAGTCGGAGGCACCCTCGTATCAGCAGTCCAGCGGCCACGCACAGCAGCCGAATTCGCAGCCACAACAGCAGCCGGGCGGGCAGTCAACAACGCAGTCACAGCCAACCCAGCAGCCACGGGGAAGTCAGCAACCCCAGCAGCAGTCAAATCAGCAATCTCAGCCGCAACAACAGCCAAATCAGCAATCTCAGCCGCAGCAGCCGACCCAGCAATCGCACCAACAGCCGACCAAGCAGTCACAGCAACAGCCCAGCACGCAACCACAGCAGTCGAATACGTCGCCACAGCAACAGCCGGGTGGCGGGTCGGAGTCGGTCGACCCCGACGACGGGTTCGACGAGTTCACCTCGGCGGCGGTGGGTGAGGCGTGGGGCGAGTCGAGCGGTGCGATCGACGAACTCGACGCGGAACTCGACGAGGTACGCCACCGGATCACCGAGCTCGAAACCGCGGTCAACGAGCAACTCAGCGGCGAGGCAACCGATCTCGACAACATCGAGGCGTGGATTCAAAACGAGTTCGACAACATCGAGGACGTGCTCGAACACCTCCTCTCGAAGACGGACAACCTCGAATACCGGATCGGGTCAGCCGTCGACTCCCAGCGCGAACAGCTCGAACCGCTACAGGAGGCCCACGCCGAACAGGAGAATCTGACAGCGCTGAAAGCCGAGGCGATCCGGAAAGATGTCGATACCGCTGCGTGTTCGGACTGTGGCGAGTCGGTCGATCTCGGGGTGTTGCCAACGCCGTACTGTCCGAACTGCGAGCAGAAGCTCACCGGCGTCGAGGCGGGACAGGGCTGGAACCCCTTCGACAAGCCGACGCTCCGGACCGCACCCACCCGCCCGGCCGGAACGGCGTCAGCCCAGCAATCGGGCGACAGTCGTGGGGCAGCCGATCGCGGCGGCCAGCACGGTGACGGGTCACCACCGCCACAGCAGGCGGGAGACGAGCGGCAAGAACCTCGGTCAGACGGCGGGTTCGAGTGGGTCGACAACTAATTACCGGCGGCGGGCGAACCGCCGGTCACGGGTGCCAGAAACCGTAGCATATGAACACATACAATCGGGCTGATCGACAGGGGGATACGGGAGTGACGAACGACGACGAGACGGTGTCGAGCGCCGGCGCCGGGGAGGCGGCCGACGACACGGGGGCGACGATGCAGGCGGGTCGCCTCTGGGACGATTTCGACGACGAGGGCGACAACAGCGGCGGCGCCGAGGCGGAGACGGCCCAGCCGCAGGCGGGCGAGCAGTCGGTCGACCCCGAGCAGCCCGCGCCCGAGGCGGCGTTCAACGAGACGCTGGAGACGCTCGCCTCGTTCGGGCAGTCGACCTCGCCGACGCAGGTGCTCGTGCTCAGCCCGACCAGTCACGGCGTCACCAACGATATCTTCTCGCAGATCACCACCAGAGAGACGAGTCAGAACGTGGTCTTTGTCTCGAGTGTGCAGTCGACGAACAACCGGCTCCCGATGGTCCGGGGGTACCCCGAGTGGATCGACGGCAAAGCCGCGCTGGTTCAGGTCGGCAACCCGAGTTCGGCGGCGTCGACACGCGGGACCAACACACTCGACCGGATCGTCGACAGCCACAAGGAAATCGCCAACCCGCAGAATCTCGCCAAGCTCGGCGTCGTGATCAGTCACGAACTCAATCAGACCGGCACCGAGTATCCGACCGTGCTCTGTTTCCACACCCTGTCGTCGATAGAGGAGTATATCGGCACCGAGAGCATCGTCCCCTTCCTCTATACCCTCTGTTCGAAATGCAACGACGCGGGTGTGATGGGCTACTGCCATCTCGATCCGAACCGCCACTCCGCCGACGACATCAGCACCATCAAATCCGCCTTCGACGTGGCGGTGCGAGTGCAGCCAGACGGTAGCGTCGAGATCGAGTGATTGCTTGTAGGCGTCTGTAGGTACTAACGTCGGAGACCTTCGCTGGCAGCAC
>KI543217.1:72400-73591 GCA_000496215.1 uncultured archaeon A07HN63 | reverse complement strand
GCCATGCTTGGGCTGGTACTGGTACTCGGAGCCGGAGGATACGATCTCATCTCAGATGATATGACTCGCTCGATGAGCCGATCACCGTCGCGGGACGTGATCGACAGTCGTCTCATCCTTGCGATAGTGGTGCTTATGTTGACACTCCCGTTACTGTCGATAACGGCACTTCCAAGTGGGACTAGCGAACTGGCCATCGAGAGCAGTACCGCTGTAACTGACAACCCAGCAGTCATCGCGCCCGGGAACTACACGGAGACAAATACCACCGTCGAGAACCCTCAGTTATTCCCGATGGTAATCATCGTAGAGCCAGCGAGCGAAGGACTCGATGTATCGGACCGTGTGCTATCGGCCGGGGGTGGCGAGACGGTAACAACGGAGATTCGGATCTGGGCACCGGAGAAGACCGGGCGATACGTTCGGAGTCGCTCGGTAAGCTTCTACATTCACGTGCTACCGGCGAACGTCATCGGTGCCCTCCACAGCATTCATCCGATTGTCGCGCTCACGGCCACAACCGGCGTGATTCTCCTCCCGGTAGTGGTGCTGTTTTTGCTGGTCGTCGGGAACCGCAAGATTGCACTCCGGGAAGTGAGTCGGTAAGGGCAACCGCTCAAAGAATTAACGCGCCATGCTACCTACCATTGGGAGTAGTTCAGTCACTCTGCCTCGTCAGTTTGTACGGTAATCGCATCAAGCATCTCGACAAGGTCTATCTTGCTGGTAAAAGAGGGATCTTTATTTATTTCAGACTCGATAGATTCTCTTGGATCAATACCGTTGAAAACCCCTGGAATAACTGCATATTTTGTGAGATCGATTTTAAGATCTAGTTGTATTGTTTCACCGGATTCTATTTGAAAATAGTTTGCTGGATCATCGCTAGAGTTATCAGTATCACTATCATTATATGTTGGTGATATCTGCGCGGAACTACCCGTATTGGTGAATGTGTCAGGCACTTCGAATTTGTAAACTGACCGTACGTCGTGACCGGTAAGATCAGTACCGTCTACGTTCCCACCGAGTGTCACCTGTTCGCCGTACTGACCGTTCGGATCGTAATCTGAATCAGTCCTGTCGTAGGCGATACCGATGCTCTGAGACACACTACCGTAGTTTTCGATTTCGAGTATATTCTCGAAGGTGAACGTATCATCCTCCATGTCGAGTGGAAACGCGACCTGC
>KI543217.1:66111-72075 GCA_000496215.1 uncultured archaeon A07HN63 | reverse complement strand
TCGCATCGAGCAAATCACGATTTCTATCGAATCGCCGAAACTTCCGGTCGTGTCAAGCTGTCCCTGATATGTCTTTTGGATCCAACGTCGCTGTCCCCAGCACAGTATTTAGTGTTAGCGTAGTCAGATCAATCTCAAGATCAACCTGAATTGAACTCCCGCCATCCACTGACCGTGATTCGGTCGGATCATCACTACCCCTACTCGGATCCGGCGAGATACGCATCTGACCTGCGTTCCCCGGATCATCAGTCCTGAATTGGTAGATATGCTGTACGTCGTGCTGAGAAAGTTCGGTCTCAAAGTCCCCGGGAACGATTACGTCGTCCCCGTACTGTCCATAGTCGCGGTCGTACATAATACCGACATCTTTTGCATCGCCACCGTTGTTCTCTATTGTTAGAATATCCTCAAAAGTGAACGTATCGGTAGTGTTTTCGATCGAAAGTGCGACTTTTAGTTTCAAACTATCGTTAACTGTCGTGTTTCGCGGTGAAACGGTCGCCACGGGAGCGTCCGAACGGGAGATATCTTTTAACGGGTCCGTCGATGGAGAACTCTGGTTCCCAAAGAACTCATTGTTGCTGGGGAAGGGAACGTACTGGTTCTGGTACGAGCTTTTGACACTCCCGTCGTCGTTGAACGCCTTTCCTGCCTTGACCTCCAGTTCCTCCTCAACGACAACAGTGATATCTGAACTGCTGTCTGCGGTTCCGGAAATCGAAGCAGATGTCGCAACGGCACCGCTCCCGGTGGCAAGCGCGCCAAGCGCCATCAGTGCGGTGCGACGTTTCATGTTGTGCCGGACACCTCCCCGGAGCGGTCGTCGGTGTGTCGTCCGATTTGCAGGTGTTAATAACCTGATTAGAGCGCTTCTAACGCTATTTTCACCAGTATAGACGCATAACTCATTAATAACATTCCCGGAATAGGTACAATACTATGACATGAGTATGACCTCTGAGTGTAGTTTTTGCCACTAATTACCGATTAGTATTCCATGATTATTTAATTATCATTCGCCATCTCGACGGTGGCGCCGGTCACGGCCACCCAGCCCGATTGAGACGGCTGAGAGGAGACCCGACTCGGCCTGAATGGTGAATACCGGAATCGGGGTCGTCCCGTCAGTCGTGACGCGTGATCAGTCGTTGGTTCCGTCGCCGACCGCGCTCTCACCGACCGCTGCGTGGCCGTCGATTCGTTCCTGTCCACTCATGTACGGTCGCAAGGGCTCCGGGATCGTCACCGTGCCATGCTCGTCTTGGTAATACTCCAGAATCGCCACCATCACCCGCGGCACCGCCAGTCCCGACCCGTTGAGCGTGTGCAGGTGCTCAGCGGATTCGTGTTGTTCGGGCCGGTACCGAATCCCCGCCCGCCGTGCCTGAAACGCCCGGAAGTTCGACACCGACGACACCTCCAGCCACCGGCCGCCAGCGTCGGGGCCGTCGGCCATATCGTCGCCCGGGGCCCAGACCTCGATATCGTACTTTTTCGCCTGCGTGAAGCCGAGATCACCGGTACACATCTCCAGAATCCGATAGGGAAGGCCGAGTTCCTGTAGCACGGATTCGGCCTCGCCAACGAGGCCCTCGAATCGCTCCTCGCTATCCTCCGGTCGCACGAAATTGACCAGTTCGACCTTGTTGAACTGGTGGACCCGAACCATCCCGCGCGTTTCGGTGCCGTGTTCGCCGGCCTCCTGTCGGAAGTTCGGCGAGTAGGCCTGATACTTCAGCGGGAGGTCATCGTCCAGCAGGATCTCGTCGCGGTGGAGATTGGTGACGGGAACCTCGGCGGTCGGCAGCAGCCAGAGATCGTCGTCGTCGTAGGGCTCGCTGTTGTCACCTTCGAGCCGGTAGGCGTCCTCGGTGAACTTTGGAAACTGGCCGGTCCCACGCATCGACGCACTGTTGACCGGCAGCGGCGGGAACACGTCGGTGTAGCCCTGCTCGCGGTGGCGATCGAGCATGAACTGTATCAGGGCGTGTTCGAGTCGCGCGCCGTCGCCCTTGAGGAAGTAGAAGCCACCACCGGAAACTTTCGCACCGCGAGAGAAATCGAGGATTTCGAGGTCTTCACCGAGATCGTAGTGCGGCTCGATCTCGTCAGGCAGCGCCCGACGGTCGTCGAACCCCTCGCGCCGTCGTTCGACGTTCTCGGTTTCGTCCTCGCCGACCGGCACCGAGTCGTCGGGGAGTTGCGGGAGCGTCAGCAGCGCGGCTTCGAGTTCGGCTTCCAGTTCGTCGGCGCGGGTCTCGACCGCCTGTAGCTCCTCTTTGAGTTCCGAGGAGCGCTCAATGGCCGCCTCGGCTTCCGCCTCCTTGCCCTCCTGTTTGAGCTGGCCGATTGTGCTCGACACCTCGTTGCGCTCGTGGCGAAGGTCGTCGCCCTCGCTTTTCAGCGACCGCCACTCCTCGTCGATTTCGAGAATACGGTCGAGGTCGACATCGACGCCCTTCTCTTCGAGGGCGGCACGAACGGCCGCGGGTTCCTCGCGGACAAACTGTCGGGACAGCATTGGTTGAGCGTTCCGGCGTCGGTGGGAAAACGGTATCTATTGTCTCCCACTGCTGCGGCAGGTATCAACGGCGAACGTTTTCGCCGTCGACCTGGCCGAACGATTCGTCGTCATCGCCGCGGCCGGCGGCACCGCCGGGAGCCCGCTCGTAGACGACCTCGCCGCGAACGAGCGTCAGTTCCGGGAACACGCCCTGCCGCCCCTCGAACGGCGTCCAGTCGCACTTGCTGTGGGTGTCGTCGCCACGAATCTCGCGGCTGTCGTCGGGATCGACGAGGACGAGATCGGCGTCGTAGCCCGGCTCGATTCGCCCTTTCGAACTGAGATCGAAGATGTCGGCCGGATTGTGAGCAACGAGATCGACGACGCGCTCGTACGAGAGGTCGCCCTGCCGGGCTGACTCCAGCAGCAACGGGAGCATCGTTTCGACGCCGGGGACGCCGCTCGGCGCGTCCCAGAGGTCGGCATCCTTCTCCTCGCGGGTGTGTGGCGCGTGGTCGGTGGCGACGATGTCGACGGTGCCGTCGGCGACCCGTTTGAAGACGGCCTCGCGGCGCTCCTCGCTCCGGAGCGGCGGGTTCATGCGGCCGAGCGTGCCGAGATCGTCGAGGTCATCGCGTGAGAGATAGAGATGGTGCGGACAGACCTCGCAGGTCGCGCCGCCGTCGACGGCTGCGTCGATCCCCTCCGGTGTCGAGGCGTGGGCGATATGGATGTCCGCGCCAGTCTCGTCGCCGACATCGGTCGCGTATTCCACGGCCGCAGCCTCGGCGTCGGCGGTTCGATACGCGCTCCACAGATCGGCGTTGGCGTCCCGGCCACGGCCGCCGGCGTCGCCGTCGCGGGCGGACTCGTCGAACAGGGTTTCGTCCTCGGCGTGGACCGTGACGATCACGTCTTCGGCGACCGCGCGGTCGACAGCCGCCTCGAAATCAGCGGGAGCGACGCCCAGATCGCCGGTCGAATCCGCGAGAAAGACCTCGCCGAGCGCACAGAGCGGGCGGTCGAACAACGAGTCGGGATCCCAGTCGCCGGTGACGCCGCCGTTGAGCCCATAGTCGATACAGGCCGCGCTGGCGGCGTCGGCCTTGGCGTCGAAGGCGTCGCCCGTCGCCGTCGGCGGCGACGTGTTCGGCATGTCGATTACGGTGGTGACGCCACCGGCGGCCGCGCTCCGGGTGCCGGTTTCCCACGTTTCCTTGTGCGAGAATCCCGGCTCACGGAAGTGGACGTGGGCGTCGATAGCTCCCGGAAGCAGGAGCGTACCGTCGGCGTCGACGACTTCCTCGTCGGAATCGGGGCCGGAAGCGGGATCGAGATCGGCGGCGACAGCGTCGATCCGTTCGCCAGCGACACGGACGTCGACGATCTGGCCGTCGACGAGTTCGGCGTTGGTAATCAGCATACCGGCGACTGCGGCGGCGAGGGTCCTAAGTGTCGCGGCTCGGGGCGGCGCGCGGTCGAAAACGGGCGTCGGAGATTGACCGGCTTCGGTAGGGATTTGTGTGCGGAGCACCTCGCTTGGTATACAGTGACACGACACCACGCAATCGCCGCGACCGGGCCGCCAGCAGCGGCGGTCAGCCGTGGGCGACATCCCCGGGTAGCAACACACTTATCCGCCGACCGGCCGGACCACACGACAATCTCTACGAGTCAATCATGAACGAAGTTCAACTCGAAGTGGCGAAGGCGTACCCGAACGACTCGGGTCGCGGCATCGCCCGTCTCGACCCCGATACGCTGCTGCATCTCAAGCTCTCGCCGGGCGATATCATCGAGATCGAAGGCGCGGAGACGACCGCCGCGAAGGTCTGGCGCGCCGACCGGCAGGACTGGAACACCGACACCGTCCGCATCGACGGCTTCACCCGCCAGAACGCGGATGTCGGCATCGGCGAACGCGTCTCGATCCGGAAGGCAGAGGCCGAGAAGGCCGAAAAACTCGTGCTCGCGCCGCCGGAGGAGGCCAGCGTCCAGTTCGGCTCCGACGCGGCGGGCATGGTCAAACGACAGATCCTCAAACGGCCGGTCGTCGAACGCGACATCGTGCCCGTGATGAGTTCGACCAACCACCCGTTCATGCGGTCGCCGGGGCAGGCGATCCCGCTGATCGCCGTCGAAACCGAGCCCGAGGGTGTCTGTCTCATCACCGAGGACACCGACGTGGAACTCCGCGAGGAGCCGATCTCGGGCTTCGAGAAGACCGGCGGCGGGATCACCTACGAGGATATCGGCGGGCTCGAAAAGGAGATCCAGCGCGTCCGCGAGATGGTCGAGTTGCCGATGAAACACCCACAGATCTTCAAGAAACTCGGCATCGAGCCGCCACAGGGGGTGTTGCTGCACGGACCGCCGGGTACCGGCAAGACGTTGCTTGCGAAGGCCGTCGCCAACGAGACCTCTGCCAGTTTCTTCTCTATCGCGGGGCCGGAGATCATCTCGAAATACTACGGGGAGAGCGAGCAGCAACTCAGGGAGATATTCGAGGACGCCAAGGAGGAGTCGCCGTCGATTATCTTCATCGACGAACTCGACTCCATCGCGCCGAAACGCGAGGACGTAACGGGCGAGGTCGAACGTCGCGTCGTCGCCCAGCTACTGACGATGATGGACGGCCTCGAAGCCCGCGGACAGGTCATCGTCATCGCGGCGACCAACCGCGTCGACAGCGTCGATCCCGCCCTCCGGCGGCCGGGGCGGTTTGATCGGGAGATCGAGATCGGCGTCCCCGACGAGGTCGGTCGCAAGGAGATCATGCAGATCCACACCCGCGGGATGCCGCTGTCGGACGACGTGTCGCTGGACTATCTCGCCGGCGAGACGCACGGCTTCGTCGGCGCGGACATCGAGAGCCTGACCAAGGAGGCCGCGATGAAGGCCCTCCGGCGGTACCTGCCGGAGATCGATCTCGACGAGGAGGACATCCCGCCGAGTCTGATCGACCGGATGATCGTCAAGCGCGACGACTTCCGGGGCGCGCTCAACGAGGTCGAACCCTCGGCGATGCGGGAGGTGCTGGTCGAGTTACCGAAGATCACCTGGGACGATGTCGGCGGGCTCGAATCGCCGAAACAGGAGGTCAAGGAGGCCGTCGAGTGGCCGCTGACAACGCCCGAGAAGTTCGACCGCATGGGGGTCGAAGCGCCCAAAGGCGTGTTGCTGTACGGCCCGCCCGGCACGGGCAAGACGCTGATGGCGAAAGCCGTTGCCAGCGAAACCAACGCCAACTTCATCTCCGTGCGGGGGCCACAGCTCCTCTCGAAGTGGGTCGGCGAGTCGGAGAAGGCGATCCGGCAGACCTTCCGGAAGGCCCGGCAGGTCAGCCCGACGATCATCTTCTTCGACGAACTCGACAGCCTCGCGCCCGCTCGCGGCCAGGAGATGGGCAACAACGTCTCCGAGCGCGTCGTCAACCAGCTCCTCACGGAGCTCGACGG
>KI543217.1:54961-65233 GCA_000496215.1 uncultured archaeon A07HN63 | reverse complement strand
CCACCACCAGCGTGCTCTCGACGAGGCCGTACTGAAACGGATAGACCGCCAGCGCGAACAGGACGATGGCGCCGAGAAACGATGTCAAACCGACGACCCACGCTTTCTCGCGTCGATCCATACCCAGTATGGCTCCGGCTGGCTACTGAAAGTGACGGTTATATTTCACGTGTGAGTCCATCGCGCAGATCCCGGCCGAAGTAGTGACCGACCAGCGCGAGCGCGACACCGAGGACGACACCGACGCCGCCGAAGGCGAGGCCGTACTGCTGGAAGAACTCCAGCCCGATTGGCAGCGCAGCCGTCGTCAGCAGACTCAGCGCGAAGTTGACACCGACGACCACGCCGCCGGCGAGGCCGGTTTCGAGATACCACGACTGTCCGAGCATCCCGAGCACAAACGTCGCCGCGGCCACACCGACCAGCGAGGTGAGCCCACCGACGAGCGGGATCGCACCGCCGACACCGACGCCGACCGCGACGGCGACGAGCGACACGAGGAGGGCTTTCACCGAGAAGCGGCCGCCGAGACGGCCCGAGCCGCTGTTGTCGTCAGCAGCGGCTGCGTCGGTGTCGATGTCCTCGACCGTCTCGGTTAGTTCCTCGGACTGCTGCATACCCGAATGTGGCGGCCCAGCGGTTTGGCTGTTGTGCCCACAACGACGATACTGTGTAGCGTGCCGTTGTAGCACAGTCTCCAAGAACTAGTTTCGGTACGTCTCGGTTTTCAGGCCCTCGATAGCAGCAAAATCGGTGTCGTCCACGACGAGTGGCACACCGAGCGAGCGAGCAGTTCCAGCGATGTAGATGTCGCTCTTGTTGATCATTTCGCCATCGGCACGGAGCTTGACGTAGATTTCGGCGGCTTCCGCAGCCGTTTCGTTCGTGAACGGCACCGGCTGCACCCACTCGTACTTCGACATAGCCTCCGCTTGTGTCATCTCTTGGGTGATCATCAACCCGCGATACAGCTCGGAGAGGACGATGGTCGGTGCACCGATCTCTTCGCTGTCGTGGGCGGCTAAATACGCGATTGCGGCGTCGTCACCGCGGGCGTAATCGATGAGAAACGACGCATCGGCGAGCTTCACGATTCCCCTGAAAGCCGCTCGTCGATTCCATCGCCATCTTCATCGAACGCAGCATCGAGATCCGCAAAGCCCTGTTCAACCGCCGCTTCGAGGTCGTCAGCCTCGTGCTGAGAGAGAAACCCGGCGTTCGTCCGCCAATCGGAATCGAGTTCGCCGAGGAGGCGGTTGAGCGTCTCGCTGAAGCTTTCGTCACCGCGTTTGTGCGCTTTCAGCCGCTCGTAGACATCTTCTTTGATGCCGATGTTTTTCGAGGCCATCCGTGTTTTGTGTATAGGTTTGGGTACACATCAAGGTTGTTCCCGATCTCCCCCGTTTCAAAACAAGAGGATACGGACGGTTCCATTGGAATGCCCACTATCGAAACCGCGAAAGCGTGGTTTCAAGTCGACCCCCGGGCAACCCGGGAGTATGAATCCAGGCGACCGCGTCCGCGTCGAGCGCGGCGACACCACCAGCGAGGGCGTGGTGATGCCGTCATCGACGAGCGACCACATCGTGCTCAAGCTCGACGGCGGCTACAACATCGGGATCGACCGCGAGGCAGCCAGCGTCGAGGTGCTCGACACCGATGTCTACGATGTCGGCGAGGCGGGCGAGCCCGACGAGGAGGGCGTCTCCGAGATCGAGTTTGGCGACGACCGGCCGACCATCTCGCTCATCTCGACGGGCGGCACCATCGCCTCGACGGTCGACTACCGCACCGGCGCGGTTACCGCGCAGTTCACCGCCGACGACGTGCTCAGGGCCGTCCCCGAACTCGCCGGTCGCGCCAACTACCGGGGTCGGGTCGTCGCCAACATCCTCAGCGAGAACATGGACCCCACGATCTGGCAGCAACTCGCCGCGGCTGTCCACGAGGAGATCGAGGCCGGCGCAGACGGCGTCGTCGTCATGCACGGCACCGACACGATGCAGTTCTCGGCGTCGGTGCTGGCCTTCATGCTCGATACGCCGGTCCCGGTCGTCTTCACCGGTAGCCAGCGGTCGGCCGACCGCCCCTCCTCGGACAACGTGATGAACGCGGTCTGTGCGGTCGAAGCCGCAAAAGGTGACTGCGCGGAGGTGCTGGTCTGTATGCACGCCGACGCCAGCGACGAGCACTGCGCACTCCACCGCGGCACCCGCGTCCGGAAGAACCACACCTCCCGCCGGGATGCCTTCGAGACGGTCGGCCGCTCGCCGCTGGCAACTATCGAGTACGCCACCGCCGAGGCCGACGGCGCCGACGGCGAGGCGGCCGACGATGCCTTCGAGTTCGCCCACGAGTACGCGACCCGCGGTACGAGCGACCTCGCGCTCGACGACGACCTCAACCCGTCGGTCGAACTCGTGAAATTCACCCCCGGGATGGATACCGCAGCGTGGGACTACCTCGACGACGCCGACGGCGTGATCATCGAAGGGACGGGACTCGGCCACATCCATACCGATCTGATCCCGCGGGTCGAAGGGCTGGTCGAGAACGGGACCGTCGTGGCGATGACCAGCCAGTGTCTGGAGGGTCGGGTCTGTGATCGGGTCTACGACACCGGGCGTGACCTGCTGGATGCGGGCGTCGTCGAGGCCGGCGATACGCTGCCCGGCACCGCGAAGGTGAAACTGATGTGGGCGCTGGCGAACGTGGACGACCCGGCCGACGCGATGGGTCGCTCGCTGGCCGGCGAACTCACCGAGGAATCACAGCCGTGGGAGTAGCGACGCCGCTGGTCGCCACGGGAACGACGGCGACACCACTGTTCGTCGGGACCGTTATCGAACAGCCGATTCTGGCCGTCGTCTACGCGATCACCGTCGGGATCTCGGTGTGGCTGTTCCGCGACGCCCGCCGCCGCGGTCGGCCGGTCGTTGTCGCTACCGGCTGGGCGGTCGGCGGCGTCGTCCTCCCCGGTATCGTTCACTTCGGCTATCTCTACACCCGTAGCGGCGGTGGCGAGTTACCGGAACGACCGACTGAGGAGTAGGTTTCATCCGGCGTGATTCCATCGGCGGTGGATGTTAGTACGCCGGCCACACAAGATCAACTCATGTACGACCGGCTGCTGTTCCCGACTGACGGCAGCGACGGTGCCGAGGCGGTCACCGACGATGTCCTCGACATCGCCGCGGCCCACGACGCGACGCTGCACGTGCTCAACGTCGCTGACACGGCCCACGACAGCGTCACCCGTGTCGGCGACGAGGTGATCGACGTCTTCGAACAGGAAGGCGAGACGCTCGTCGAGAAGACGGCAGCCACCGCCGCGGAGCGCGGCATCGAGACGGAAACAGCGGTCGTGCAGGGCAGCGTCCCGGAGACGATCACCGAGTACGCCGACACCGCCGAGATCGATCTGATCGTCATGCCGACGCGCGGCCGTCGCGGTATCGAGGAGTTCCTGCTCGGCAGCACGACCGAGCGGGTGGTTCGGACAGCAGCGACCCCGGTGCTCACGCTCCGGCCCGAGAACGCGGGGTTCGATTACCCCTTCGAGTCGCTGCTCGTGCCGACCGACGGCAGCGATCCTGCCACGCAGGCCCTCGATCTCGCAGCCGAGGCCGCGGCCGACACCGCGGCGACACTCAACGTGCTGTCGGCCGTCGACACCTCTGTTTTCGCCGGCAGCGACGCGCTGCCACAGCTCGACGCACTCGAAGCCGAGGCCAGCACAGCTGTTGACGCCGCCGCCGACCGGGCGGCATCGGCCGGCGTCGCGGAGGTCGTCACCGCCGTCGAGCACGGGTCATCGATCCCGGCGGCGATCCGGTCGTACGCCGACGAGGCAGGGGTCGACTGTATCCTGCTGGGCACCCACGGTCGGACCGGGCTCAACCGCTACCTGCTCGGCAGCGTCGCCGAGGCACTCGTCCGGTCGGCTGACCGACCGGTGTTGATCGTTCCACAGGACGCCGACACGACGGCTGGTGACGGGTAGGCGATCCAAGACGCTATTCGGCTCGGGGCCCTCCATCGGGTATGGGATTTCATACGTTCGATCCGTCGATGGCCGACCGCCTCGACGACGAGAGTCGCTACCGGTTTTGCTCGCGGGAGGAACTGCTGGGCGCCCTTGACGCTGGCGGCACTGCGGACGGCAACGACAGGGATGCGAACGGCGACAGTGGCAGCGACGGCGACAGCGACGCCACCGGACACCTCGTCGACCTCGGCAGCGGCACCGGATTCTACACCGCCGATCTCGCGCCGTTCTTCGGCGCGTCTCGGCGGTCGACATCCAGCCCGAGATGCACGATCTGTTCCGCGAGAACGGCGTTCCGGAGACCGTCGATCTCGTCGAGAGTTCGACCGACAGCCTCCCGCTTGGCGACGACACGGCCGACGCCGCGGTGTCGACGATGACCGCGCACGAGCTCCCGCTTGCGGCGACGCTGGCCGACCTCCGGCGCGTGCTCGCTCCCGACAGCCCGGTCGTCGTTGTCGACTGGTCGGCAAACGGCCGCGGTGAGTCCGGCCCGCCGCGAAGCGAGCGACACGCCGCGAGCGAGGTGGCCGACGCGTTCGATGAGGCAGGATTCAGTGTCGACGCGGCCACCGAACGCGGCGAGACGTTCTTGCTTCGGGCACGGGCGGCGTCGGATGGCCGATAATTAATTAGCCGGCCACCGAAGGAGGTGTATGCTCACAGCCGACCGGATGGCAGCCGTCGATGCCAACGCGGCCGCCCTCGGCGTGCCGCGCAAACAGTTGATGGAGTCCAGCGGCAACGCTGTCGCCCAGGTCGTGCGAGACCATGTCGACCCCGACGGCCGCGTCGTCCTCGTCTGCGGGCGGGGGAACAACGGTGGCGACGCCTTCGTCGCCGCCCGGTTTCTGGCGGGGTATGCCACCGAAACCGTCCTGCTCGGCGAGCCCGAACAGATCGGCACCGAAATCGCCCGCGAAAACTGGGCCGCGCTACAGGACGCAGAGCTACCAACGACAGTCGCCAGCGATACAACGGATATCGACGAGCTTGGGCTGGATTCAGCCGACTGTGTCGTCGACGCGATGCTCGGCACCGGCGTCACGGGCGCGCTGAGAGAGCCCGAGGCGAGCACCGCTCGCGCGATCAACGCCGCCGACACGCAGGTTATCTCCGTCGATGTTCCCTCCGGGGTCGACGCCGACACCGGGACCGCCGCGGGCGTCGCCGTCGACGCCGACCACGTCGTCACCTTCCACGACACCAAACCCGGGCTCGCGAACTCGACGCCGAAGTCACCGTCGCGGATATCGGCATCCCGGCGGCCGCCGAGCGGTTCGTCGGCCCGGGTGACATCCAGCAGGGCGGCCTGCAGCAGGGCGACCGAGACGCGGCGAGTCACAAGGGCGACCACGGCGAGTTGCTGGTGATCGGCGGCGGGCCCTACACCGGCGCGCCAGCCCTCGCAGCGAAAGCCGCGCTCCGGACGGGCGCTGATCTCGTCCATGTCGCCTGTCCCGAACCGGTCGCCGCGCAGATACAGGGCTACAGCCCGAATCTGATCGTCCACCACTTCGGCGGCGAGGGGTTCACCCCGGGAGTCGTCGACAGCCTCGTCGATCTCGCCGCGGGCATGGACGGCGTGATCTGTGGGCCGGGCGTCGGCGACGACGACGAGACACGCGAGACGGTGGCCACCTTCCTCGCGGCGTTCGACGGCCGCGCGGTCGTCGACGCCGACGCGCTCTCGGTTGTCCCCGAGGTCGAGACGCGGGCGACGCTGGTCTGTACGCCCCACCGGGGCGAACTCGTCGAGATGGGCGGCGAGACGGCCGACGACTGGGCACGACGAGCGAAGCTGGTCGGCAGTTCGCCGAGGAACTGGGCCACACACTGCTGGTCAAAGGGCCGTACGACATCGTCGCCGACGACGCGGAAACGCGGATCAACCGCACCGGCAACCCGGGGATGACCGTCGGCGGCACCGGTGACGTGCTGGCCGGCGTAGTCGGCGCGCTGCTGACCACCCGCGAGCCGCGACCGGCCGCGGCCTGTGGCGCGTATCTCACCGGCCGCGCTGGTGATCTGGCCTTCGAGGAAACCGGCAACAGCCTCGTGGCGACAGATGTCATCGAGCGGCTTCCGGAGGCGTTCGAGCATGAGTGAGGACAGCGAGCCAGCGGCGAGCGACAGCGACGAATCCGCCGCGGCCGACGACCTGACCCACACTGACGACGATGGCTCGGTCCAGATGGTCGATGTCGGCGACAAACCCGACAGCGAGCGGCGGGCGGTCGCAGCCGGGACGATCCACCTGCAGCCCGCAACGGTCGACGCGATCCGGACCGACGAGATCGGCAAGGGCGACGTGCTCGCCACGGCACGGATCGGCGCGATTCAGGCCGTCAAACACACGTGGGAGACGATTCCGATGTGTCACCAGATTCCGATCACCAACGTCGACTGTGAGTTCTCGGTTGGCGACGACCGGATCGATCTCACGGTCGCCGTCGAGACAACCGGCAAGACGGGGTGTGAGATGGAAGCACTGGAGGGCGTGACGACCGGACTCAACGTTGTCTGGGACATGTGCAAGGCCGTCGAGAAGGACGACGACGGCCAGTATCCAGACACAGGGATCGAGGACGTTCGGGTCGTCGAGAAAATCAAACGCGAACGCTGAGTCCTGAAACTTTCTCTCAGGCCGACTCGACCGGCGTGAGGTCGGCGGCTCTCGCCCGCGCCTGCTCGATGATAGCTGGACGGGCCTCAAACTCCAGAATCACCTGCTCGCTCTCGTAGGATTCGGTATCAACGTAGGCGTGGTCGTGGACCCACGAGACGAGGCTCATCGTCTCGTCGGCCATCGGGACGACCAGCCGCTCAGTTTCCCAGTCGGGGAGTTCGCCCTCGACACGCTCGCGGAGTTGGTCGACACTGTCGCCGGTCTTCCCCGAGACGGCGATGGGGTTCGGGGCGATTCCGGAGAGTGCCGCCCGTTTCTCGTCGAGTTCGGCGTCGTCGATCAGGTCGGTCTTGTTGAACACGGTGAGGAGCGGGGCCTCGTTGCGATCCCGGAGCGTGTCGTGTGAGGTGACGAGTTTCTCGCGCATCTCTTGGATCGGCTCGCTGGCGTCGACGACGAGCAAGACGAGATCGGCGTGATAGACGGAGTCGAGCGTCGACTGGAAGGACTCGACCAGCCAGTGTGGCAGATCGGAGATGAAGCCGACCGTATCGGTCAACAGCACGTCGCGACGGTCCAGCTCCGCCCGGCGCGTCGTCGTCCCCAGCGTCGTGAACAGCCGGTCCTGTGACTGGGCCACGTCGTCGAGGTCGGCGTGTCGCTCGGCGTTTTCGTCGACATCGAGTTCGGCCGCCAGCCGGCGAAGGAGCGTGGATTTGCCGGCGTTGGTGTAGCCCGCCAGCGCGACCAGATCGAAGCCGGAGTCACGGCGTTCAGCGCGGCGCTGGGCCGCCTTGTCGGCAATCGAATCTAGCTCGCGCTTGATCGAGGCGATCTGGGCCTTGATATCCTGCTCGCGGCTCTCGTCGTACTCGCCGAGCCCCATGAACCCGGGTCGCTCGTCGCGCTTGGCGAGGCTCGTTTTGGCGGAGGCGCGCGGCAGTTCGTAGCGGAGTTCGGCGAGTTCGACCTGTAGCTGGGCCTTGCGGGTCTGTGCGCGCTGGCCGAAGATGGTGAGAATGAGGGTAAACCGGTCGAGTACCTCGGTTTCGTCGGGGAGAATCCGCCCGATATTGAACATCTGGTACGGGCCGACCTCGTTGTCGATGATCACCGTGTCGGCGTCGGTGCGAACGACGAGCTCCGCGATCTCGGCGATCTTTCCCTCGCCGAAGTGGTGGGCCGTATCCTCCTTGCGGGTCTGGGTGAGTTCGCCGGCGATATCGTAGCCGGCCGAGGCCGCGAGATGCCGGAGTTCGTCGAGATCGGCGGTGCCGCTGTCGACCCGCTTTGCGAGAACCGCTTTCATCGGATTCCTCCGCGCTGGCCGGGACGACCGCCGCGGGACGGCGACCAGCAGTCGCTCGCACCGTCGGGTTGCGACGACCGATCAAATGGGTGGTTACTCGATTCCAGTGCGCATCACGTCCGTACCGATGGTTCGGCTGCCAGCATCAAGAAATGTTCGGCGACACCGCCGCTCGCCGCACAATCAGGGGCGACGCCTGTGCGGTCGGCTCATCGCGTCTTGAGGTCGTCTTCGTCCTTGATGATACGGGTTTCGGCCTCGCCGCTGGTGATCTCGTTGACCATATCGTAAAACTCGTTTTGGAGGCCGGCGGGGAAGGTGATGACGCCGACCCACGAGCCGTCGTTCTGCCACTCCTCGCGCTCCAGATCGCCGTACTCTCTGACCTCGGCCTGCCCGCTGCCGGCGTAGTCGGCGGGGAGCTGGACGGCGATCGTCACCTCGTCGAACCGGATCGGGATCACCGGCCGGAGGTCGTCCAGTGCCTCGTCGACCTGCTCGGAGACGGGCTCCATCGGGTCGACCTGAAACCCGGCCTCGTCGAGGGCGCGCTCGATGCGCTCGGGCGGGTGCGGCGCGTCGTCCATCTGTGGGTTGACCGCGTTGCGGGTGATCTTGTTGATGAGCTGTTTCCGCTTTTTCTCCTGCATCTCGCGGCGCTGCTCGGCGGTGATCTGTATCTCGCCGCGTTTGATCACCGCCGGGATGATGTCGAGCGGCTCGGTCGTCTCGAAAACATCTTCGAGATCGCTTTCGGCCGGCCGGTCGCCGCGAGAGGCGTTCTCGAAGACATCCTCGGCGGCGATCACGTCCTCGAGGTCGCCGTCGAACTCGTCGCGTTTGATTTCGAGGGCGGCATCGGGGTCGATCAGCACCTCGAACCGCGCACCATGGGACTCCAGCCGTGCGGTGACTGCGTCCTCAAGCGAGATCATATCAGGGCGTTGCACCGCGGGTCATAAAAACAGTCCCCCCGCGACACAGCAGTCACCGCTAGTCGAGATACGCTGACCGGCACTCGTCGGAGCAGACGTGGACGTGTTCGATCTGTCCGTCGGTGACAGTCGAGATAACGCGATGCGTCGGGAGTTCGACGATACGCTCGCCGCAGACAGCACACTCGGGGGCGTCTTCCTCGTCGACACCCTCGCCAATATCCGATGTCGGATCGACCATACTCCAAGCAGGACGACGTCGGTACGTTAACCTGTCTACTCGTCGTGACGGATGTTGCCGATTTTACGTGTCGGTGGTCGGCACCACGACCACGCGCAGGTCGTTGACGTTGGTCCCGGTCGGTCCGGTGGAAACGAGGGCGTCGGCCGCGGCAAGGGCCGCGGTAGAGTCATTGTCGGCGAGGGCGCGGCGCGCGACGGCCGGATCGACGGTCGTGTCGTCGACGATCCCGCCGGCTGCGTCGGTGACGCCGTCGATCCCGTCGGTATCGACCGCCGCGACGACCGCATCCTCGATAGCGCCGCCCGCGAGCTCGACAGCCGCCGAGAGCACGAACTCCTGATTCGGGCCGCCTGTACCGTCGCCCCCGACCGTGACCGTCGTCTCGCCGCCGGAGACGACGACCGCCGGCGGGGAAGTCGGCTCGCCAGTCACGGCGATTTCCTCGGCGATGGCGACGTGTGTTTTTGCCGCCTCGCGGGCCTCGCCCCGCACCCGCGACGAGAGAACGAGTGGGTCGAATCCTGCCTCGCTCGCGCGGTCGGCCGCGGCGCCCACCGCGGTCATCCCGTCGCCGATGATCGTCGTCGTCACCGAGTCGAAGACCGGATCGCCAGCGGTCGGCGTCTCGTCGAGTTCGCCCGTCGCACCACGGTCGAGTCGGCGGCTGACGGCGTCGGGCACCTCGCAGTCGTAGCGGTCGAGCACGTCGCTGGCGTCGGCGTAGGTTGTCGGATCGGCGACGAAGGGCCCGCTGGCGATGGTGGCGAGGTCGTTGCCGACGACATCGCTGACGACGAGACAGTGGACGGTGGCCGGCTGGGTCGCCGTCGCCAGCCGGCCGCCCTTGATCGCCGAGCAGTGTTTGCGGACCGCGTTGATCTCGCTGATCGTCGCGCCGGAGGCCAGCAGGGCGTCGGTCGTCGACTGAAGATCGGCCAGCGAGATTCCCTCGGCGGGCGCGGCCATGAGCGCGCTGCCGCCGCCGGTGATGACGCCGAGGACGAGCGTCGATTCGTCGGCCTCGTCGGCTGTCTCCAGCAGTCGACGCGTGCTTTTGACCCCCGCCTCGCTCGGGACTGGGTGGTCGCCAGCCAGTACGTCGACGCG
>KI543217.1:46632-51835 GCA_000496215.1 uncultured archaeon A07HN63 | reverse complement strand
CGAACGTCGTCAGACCAGTGCTTCTTCGAGCAGTTCCAGCGGGTGGCGGATCTCGTAGCCTGTCCCGTGGTTCATCTGCATCGCACAGGTCGGACACTCGGTCATGCCGACGTCGCCCTCGGCGTGTTCCATGTGCTCGAACATCTCCGCGCCGATCTTCATCGAGGTCTCGTACTTCTCGGACTTCCAGCCGTAGGTTCCCGAGATGCCGGAACAGGAGTCGCCGACGTCCTCGATGGTGACGCCGTCGAGTTCGCGGAAGAGTTCGACCGCCTGCCGGTCCAGCCCCTGATTCCGGGCGTGACACGGCGCGTGGTAGGCGAAGGCCTGCGGATCGACCTCGCTTTCCCGGATCGCCTGCCCCATGTCCTCGTGGACGCGCAGGAATTCGAGGGCCTCCCACGTGTGCTCGGAGAGTTCCTCGATCCCCTCGATGTCAAAGAGTTCGGGATACTCCTGTCGGAGTGCCATCGAACAGGACGTACAGGAGGCGATGACCTCCGCGCCGTTGTCGATGGCCTCGCCGAGTTCGCGAACGTTGACCTCGGCCTCACGGCGGGCGTCTTTCAGCATGCCGTTGGCGAACATCGGCGTGCCCGAACACTGCTGTTTCGGGACGAGGACCTCGTAGCCGAACTCCTCGAAGACACGCACCATCGCCTTGCCAACCTCGACGGTGTTGAAGTTGGAGTAACAGCCGTGGAAGTACGCGACCTGTTTGTCCGGGTTGCTGACCGTCGAGCCGCCGCGCTTCTTCCACCACTGCCGGAAGGTTTCGGTGGCGAACTCGGGCACGTCCCGCTCGCTGGGAATGCCCATGATCTTCTCGCCGAGGACGCTGGTGATGCCAAGCCCCATCACGAAGTTCGAGAGCCGCGGGACCTTGCTGCCGATGGAGGCCATCGTCCGGTAGTTCGAGAGCATCCGGTTGCGGAGGTACTCGATCGAGAGCTTGTCCATGTGCTCTTCGACGTACTCCCCGCGGGCAGTGTTGTGCATCTGGCTCAGCGGGACGCTCGACGGACAGGCGTCGTCACACCGCATGCAGTTGGAACACGACAGAATCGAGTCGTCGATGTCGACGTCCTCGTGGCGTTTCAGCCGCCACTGTTCTGGTCCCTGGAACTTGGGACCGGGGAAGTCCTCGTCAACCTCGGCGACCGGACAGGACGTATCACAGCTGGTGCATTTGTAGCAGTTGTCGGCTCCGGGCCGGAGGTCCATATCCTCCGTCGAGGGGAAGACATCGACGGCCTCGAAGTCGTCTGCAACACTCGTCGGTTCGAACTCGCTGGGTTGTTGTGCGTCGCTCATTGGCTCACCTCTCGTTTCGCAGCTCGTTCACTCGCCCGTTGCCCTGCAGCCGCACCGGTCGTCAGCGAGAGACCGCTCTGTGATTTTTCCGTTACTGTATCCGTCCCGCCGACGACCGCGCCGGCCGCCCGGAGGTTGGGGAACTCCGGATTTCCGTCGGCGTCCAGCGGGCGCATCCCCTCGTCGATCCGGACGCCGAAGTGGGCGAAGGGCTGATCGCCGAAGGCCTCCTGATCGAACCAGTCGTACCGGTCGTCGGAGTGCGGGATGTGGCAGTCGAAGATCGGTTCTTCGACGGTACCGTCACGCTCTGAGTCGATCCCTTTGCCGACGAGCCCACCCGTCGCGAGGATGAACTCCTCGGCGTGGTGGGGCACCTCGCGGCCCTTGCTGTCGACGAGGACGGCATCGAGTTCGTCGCCATCAGTCTCGTAGTCGGCAACCGGGTTGCCCGCGGAGATGCGGACACCGGCCTCGTCGACCGCGTGTTTGAGCTGGTCGGCCAGCCGCATCCCGGGGAAACTCGGCGGCCCCATCGGGATCTCGAAGACGTCGACACCGAGATCGCGTTCAAGATCGCTACGGACCTCAGCGGCGTGCTCGTCGCCGAGGAACGCCGGAAGCCCGACGCGCTCGGCGTCGCCGAGGTGTGGCTTGATCGAGTCGGCGAGCGCCTCGCGGGCCCCCATCGTCTGGCCGTCGTGGTCGACATCCTCGTCGTTGTCGAGCCGTTTGGCGAACCGGGTGACCCGGGAGTCGTTGGCGTACTCGCCGGGGAAATTGAGTTCGACGCCGTCTGCATCGAACGGCACGTCGGCGCGTTCGAGGTGGTCGGCCAGCATGTTGGCGTTGTACTCGGTCAACTCCTCGAAGCCGACGACCAGCATCTCGCGGCTGTCGCTGGCGAGGCCGGCCGCGGCCGCGGTCGGATACCGGGCGGTCGGTTTGACCGCGCCGCCGAACGTCGGCACCAGGGCGTTGTTATCGGTATGTGAGCCCTGATACATGTCGCCCACAGCCTCGTCGAAGCGGGCGAGCCCGTCGCGGATCGCGGTCTCGCCAGCGATCGAGTAGGGGTGATCGTCCGGGAGCTCCGAGATCGCGGAAAACGGATCGGCGACCGGTTCCTCCTCGTCGAGATAGCCGAGCACGTCGATCAACCCGCTGGCGTGCCGGAGCGTGCTCTTTTTGTGGGTGATCAGGCGAACAGTCGCGTCACTGTCGGCTGCTTCCAGCGCGGCGATCGAGCCGGCGAGTCCGCCGCCGATGACGATAACATCCTCTTTGATCGCCATCAGTCGTCTCCCCGCTGGCCGCCGTCGGTCGCTGCCGCACCGGCCGCGCTGTCGCTCGGTGACGCGCCGACACCGGTATCGAAGGCGGTGAAGTCGCTGATGACGGTGTCGGTCGTCGCCGCGTCCTTGTCACGGTTCATCGTCGTGCCGTGCAGTGAGTACTTGAGGGCGGCCTGTGAGAGCTGTCGACCCCACATCGCGTGGCGTTCACCCTTCCAGCGTTCCTGGTAGAGCTCGTCCCACGCGGTGTAGGCCGTCTCCTCGTCGTACTCGTCGTAGAGCTCCGACGCCATCCGGTGACAGCAGAACGCGCCCTGACAGTTACCCATTGAAGCGCGTGTGCGGAGACGGACCGCGTTGAGATCGGAGCCCGAGCCCTCGATCCCATCCTGTACTTCCGCGCGCGTGACGGCCTCACACTCACAGACGACCGGGTTGGGGCCGTCGTGGTCCAGCACCTCGTCGGTGCGGGAGCCGAGCCGCTGTGCACTCCGCCGGCCGATGGGCGAGCGGATGCCGAACTCGTCCATGTAGTCTCGCAGCACCGAGAAGTCCTCGCTACCGGGCAGCGGCACCTCGTCGGTGCGACACTCGGCGTCGATGCCGAGCTTGTCGCAGACGTGATCGGAGATGTCCTCGCCCATCATCCGGTAGGTCGTGAACTTCCCGCCGACGATACTGGTGAAGTTCTCGACACCGTCGCGGTCGGCATGGTCGAGCAAGAAGAAGTCCCGGGTGATATCCGTCGAATCGCTCGTGCCGGTGCCCGGCGGCTCGTAGAGCGGCCGGACGCCCCAGAAGGACCGGATCGTCCGGGCCTCTTCGACGATCGGCACCAGCTCTTTGAGGGTGTCGATCATCAGGTCGACTTCCCACTGCTCTTCGGGGTAGTCCTCGGGATCATCAACCTCAACATCTGTGGTGCCGAGGATACAGGTCGTCTCGTGGGGGACGACGATGTCGGCGTCGCCTTTCGGCTTACACCGGTTGACAACGGTGTCGACCTGCCGGGTGTTCATGATGGTCATGACGCCTTTGCCGGGTCGGACCTCGATCTCTTTTTCGAGGCCGGCCATCTCGCCGATCTGTCCGGCCCACGCGCCGGTGGCGTTGACGACGTAGTCGCCGCGGATTTCCTCGCGTGTGCCGGGCTCGCGGTGGACGCGCTTGCCTGGGCCGGACTCGTGTTCGACCTCGACGCCGACGACCTCGTCGCCCTCCTTGAGAACATCGACGACGGGCGCGTGTGTCTCGATGCGCGCGCCGTTCTCCTCGGCGCTGGCGGCGTTGGCCACACAGAGCCGGAAGGGGTCGACCGCGCCGTCGGGGACGCGGATCGCCTTGTCGATATCCTTGGCGAGGTATGGCTCCATCTCGCGAGCCTCCTCGGCTGACAGCACCTCGACCGGGATGTCGCACTCCTTGCAGCCCTCCAGTTTCTCTTGGAAGTACTCCTCGGAGTCCTCCGGGCGCTTGACGAAGAGCCCCCCGGTCTCTTCGACACAGTGGTCGGCGATATCCCGCAGAATCCGGTTCTCGATCATACACTCCTTCGCGCTGGCCTGGTCAGCGACCGCGTACCGGCCCCCGCTGTGGAGGAGTCCGTGCATTCGGCCTGTCGTCCCGTGCGTGAGATTACCCTGTTCGACGAGTGTGACATCGACGCCCCGCATCGAGAGGTCGCGTGCGATGCCGCACCCCGTCGAGCCTCCGCCGATGACGATCACGTGTGGTGTGCTACTCATCCGTTCGGTTCCCCTATTGAACTATAATGACTTTACTTTATTCCCTTTGTGTAAGACTGTACAACACTGTGACAGAACGCGCACGCGAGTCAAACGCGCGTCAGACACCTGTCGACTCGGAGGATATTCCCGCTGAGATACGTGTCACAGGACCGACCACCGCCGAATTTAGTGTGTGATTAATGCACATACACGGCAAAAACGCCCGATAACCACGGGACAGTGTACCACACAAAACACGGTGAAGCTTGGGCATAGCAGTAACATTTATCACGTTCTTCTATAGTGTTTACCCGTGGTGGAGGGACCAGCCGCGATCGGTTCCCCGCCAGCGGGGGAGCAACCCCCAAGGAGTGTGGTGATTACACAATGTCAGACACATACGTTGGCTCAATCGACCAAGGAACGACTGGAACACGCTTCATCGTCTTCGATAGCGACGGTGGCGTTGTATCGCAAGCCTATGAGAAACACGAACAGATCTACCCGGAGCCCGGCTGGGTCGAGCACGACCCGATGGAAATCTGGGAAAACACCAAACTCGTCGTCAACGAGGCCCTCGACAACGGCGGCATCGATGCCTCCCAGCTCGAGGCGATCGGGGTCACCAATCAGCGTGAAACCACGATCATCTGGGACAAAGAAACCGGCAAACCAGTGCACAACGCACTGGTCTGGCAGGATCGACGCACCACCGACCGCGTCGAAGAAATCCAAGACGAGAGTACCGACACGCTGAGCGTCGAGGAAATCCGCGACAAAACTGGCCTCGAATGTGACGCCTACTTCTCGGCGACCAAGACCGAGTGGATCCTCGACAACGCCGATCCGATCAAGCTCCAGCGATCC
>KI543217.1:38355-42700 GCA_000496215.1 uncultured archaeon A07HN63 | reverse complement strand
GCTCGCGGCCGAGCCGGCGACCGGCAGCTCCTCGGCCGTCATCTTCGGGCTGTTTGCACGGTTCTGGGGTGACGAAGAGACGGACACCGACGGGAAAACGACAGATGAAGAGGATACAGATAGCGACGACCAGTCGCCGGTGACACCTGAACCCGACGAGGCCGACTCGTCGGCACCGGACGAGGAACGCGAGACAGGGTCGTCAGGCGAGACGAGCGAGGATGCGCCGACCGAGGCGCCGGCGCCGACCGGCCCGGACACGCCGGGGACGATGGCCAACGAGGAGAACGGCGTCGCGTCGGATGGTGGCGCGCCGGTCACAGCCGATAACTCCACCGACAGCTCCCAGCCAGCCGGTGACACCGGCCCGGACTGGGAGGCATTCTGTCAGGAACTCGGCGACACGATGGACCGGGCTGCCGATGGTGATCTGACCGTCCAGTTCGATCCGGATGATGCACCACGGCCGGCGACCGAGATGGTGGAGAACTTCAACGAGATGGTCGCCTCTTTCAGCGAGTCGATCCAGACCGTCGACGACTTCGGCGATCAGGTCACCGGCGCGACCGAACGGGTGACGAACCGCGTCGAGGACGTCAAGTCCACGAGCAAGGACATGACCGAGGAGGTCAACGCCATCGCCGACGACGCCAGCGAGCAGAACGACCGGCTCGAAGAGCTCTCCGACGAGATCCGGTCGCTGTCGGCGGCGACACAGGAGGTCGCCTCCTCGGCCAGCCAGGTCGCCGAGGCCTCCGAGCAGGCGGCCGACCGCGGCGAGCGTGGCCGCGAGCAGGCGACGGAGGCACTGGCCGAACTCGACGATATCGATACGCGCACGAACCGGACGCTGGAGGCGACCAGAGAGCTCGACAACCGGATCGACGAGATCGAGGAGATCGCTGAGTTCATCGGCAGCGTCGCCAGCCAGACCAACATCCTCGCGCTCAACGCCTCGATCGAGGCCGCTCGCGCGGGCGAGGCGGGCGAAGGGTTCGCCGTCGTCGCCGACGAGGTCAAGAGCCTCGCCGAGGACGCCGAGGAGGCCGCCGGCGATATCGAGGAGTCAGTAACGAAGATCCGCGAACAGGCCGACACCACCGTCGAGGAGATGGAGGAAACCCGCGAACGGATCGACTCCGGCGTCGAGACGATCGAGGGCGCCGTCGAGAACTTCCAGCAGATCGCCGACGATGTCGAGGAGACAAACGCCGGCGTCCAGGAGATCAGCGACGCGACCGACCAGCAGGCCGACTCCCTGCAGGAAGCAGCGGCGATGGTCGACGACGTGAGCGAGATTTCCGACGAAACCGCCGAACGCACCGAGCGTGCTGCCTCGGCCGCTCAGGAACAGACAACGGCGCTGGCCGAGGTCTCGACCGGCGCGACGACGCTCGACGAACGGAGTGGCGCGCTGGAGGATCTCGCGGACTCCTTCGAACTCGGCGGCGGGCGCGCCGCGGTGGCTGCCGACGACAACGTGACCACCTTCGAGTTCTGGCACGCGATGGGTGGCGACAAGGGACTGTTGCTCGAAGACCTCATCCGCGAGTTCGAGGAGCAGGCCGACGGTATCCGGATCGACGCCACGTCGAAGGGAAGCTACCGCGGCAACCTCGAATCGACACTGAACGCCGCCGAGCGGGGCGACCCGCCGACGATGTCGCAGATCTACGAGATCGGGACAGCACAGGCCGTCGACAGCGGGGCGTTCCAGCCGGTCGAGCACATCCTCCCGGCCGACACCAATATCGACAGCTACCTCGGCCCGGTGCTGAGCTACTACGAGACCGACGGCACGCTGTACTCGATGCCGTTCAACTCCTCGGTGCCGATCCTCGCGATCAATCAGGACGCCTTCGAGGCCGCCGGCCTCGACCCGACCAACCCGCCACAGACGTTCCGCGAGGTCGAGCGGGCCGCCGAACAGCTGGTCGATGCCGGTGTCTGCGAGACGGGGATTACCTTCGCCAACTACTCGTGGTTCGTCGAGCAGTGGTTCGCCACAGCCGGACAGGAACTGGTCAACAAGCGGAACGGCCGCGCTGGGACACCCGATACGGCGCAGTACGATAGCGAGTTCGGCGTCGAACTCTACGACTGGTGGACCGGGATGGACGAACGCGGCCTGTATCACAATCCCGGGATCGAGGCCCGCGGGCAGGCGAAAAACGCGTTCCACGACGGCAAGGCCGCCATGCTGGTCGGCTCCTCCTCGTCGGTCGGCGGCATCGAGTCCGGCGCGGAGTTCGACACCGCGATCAGCGGGATGCCCGCCTCCGGCGACCGCGTCGGGCTGATCGTCGGCGGGGCCTCGCTGTGGGTCTCACAGGACGCCACCACGGACCAGCAGGAGGCCGCCGGCGAGTTCCTCGCGTGGATGACCGCGCCCGAACAGCAGGCCCGCTGGCATCAGGAGACCGGCTACCTGCCGGTCCGACAGGACGGTATCGAGAAGCTCCGGCGTGACGGCTGGTTCGACGAGAACCCCGGCCACGAGATCGCCATCCAGCAGCTCCTCGAAAGCCCGGACACGCCGGCGACCAACGGCGCACGGATCGGGCCGTTCGACACCGTGCGAACGCTCGTCGCCGAGGCCTACGAGGATATCAAGAACGGCGATACCGAGGAGGAGCTCGCCAACCTGAGCACACAGGTCGAATCGCAGCTGGACTCCTACGCGAACCAGTAACGTCAGCCGGCTTTTTCGCGCGGATCGGACAGTACTAAGCCCCACTGTGAGCAATGACAGGTATGGAGCGAACGGTGACCGTCGTCCCGGAGGACGGACTACACGCACGACCAGCGGCGACGTTCGTCGACGCCGCGAGCAACTTCGACGCCGAGATCACGGTCGAGGCTGTCGACGGCTCACGGCCCCCGGTGGCCGCCGATAGCATGCTCGGCGTGACCGGACTTGGCGTGCACGGCGGCGACGAGGTCACGCTGACCGCCGAGGGCCCCGACGCCGAGACGGCACTCGACGCCCTCGAAAACGTGCTCTCGACACCCGCCGGCGAGTCCGACGCGGCGTAACGACGACCGCTGTAGTGGGAAGACTCCCTGACGAGCAGAGCGGTTTTCTATCGTGGTTCCCGAAAACAGGTATGGCACCACCGCTCGCGCTCGATATCGATGGAACCCTGACCAGCCCGACCGACCAGATCGATCCACGGCTGTTCGAGGTGTTGCCGGAGTGGAACGCGCCTGTCGTCGTCGCCACCGGGAAATCCTTCCCGTATCCGGTCGCCCTCTGTCACTTTCTCGGCATTCCGGAACAGGTCGTCGCCGAGAACGGCGGCGTCGTCTGTGCTGCCGGCGAGGTCTCGTTTCAGGGCGACCGCGAGCGCGCCGAGGCAGCCATCGAGCGGTTCCGCGAACGGGGCGGTGACCTCGGCTGGGACGCCGCCGACACGACGAACCGCTGGCGAGAGACCGAACTCGCAGCGCGCGTTGATGCCGACGAGGCACTGCTCCGCGAGGTCGCCGCGGAGTTCGATCTCGAGGTCGTCGACACCGGGTACGCCTACCACCTGAAGACGCCGGGTGTCGAGAAAGGCGACGGGCTGGCTGCCGTCTGCGATATCCTCGGGCTGTCGTCCGACTCCTTCGTCGCCGTCGGCGACAGCGAAAACGACGTGTCGCTGTTCGAAACCGCGGGCGAATCGTACGCCGTCGCCAACGCCGACGAGCGGGCGAAAGCGGCCGCCGACACGGTCCTCGACGAGTCGTATTTCGACGGGACGCTCTCGGTGCTCGAATCCGTGCGGTCGGAGTCGACAGCGTAACCGGGGGCGCAGGCGACCTGCTCAGTCGACGCTGTCGTCGATCCACGAGGCGAAACGGCCGAGTGCGTCGGCCTCGTCAAATCGCTCGATACAGGGCACGTCGTAGGGGTGGAGCTCCTCGATCCGGGTTTCGAGGCGGTCGTAGCCCGCCGCTGTCGTCTTGACCAGCAGGATCGTCTCGGCGTCGGTTTCGACGCCTCCGTCCCAGCGGTAGGTCGACTGACAGTCGACAGCGTTGACGCAGGCGGCGAGTCGCTCCTCGACGAGTGTTGCCGCCAGTTCGTCGGCCGCATCCTCGGGTGCGGTGACATAGGCGGTCGGCATCTTACAGGTGCTCCTCGAAGGGGACGAACGAACCGTTGATGTCCCACTCGTGGATGCAGTAGATGCTACCCGCGTTGTTGTCGACGACGCGCCACGTCTCGACGCTGTCGTCCCACTGCTCCTCGCGGCCGCACCGCTCGCAGATGCGGTCGGTCGGGTGGCGTAACGTCGTTTGCACACCCCAATCGGCGGGAGCCACCGGGTTAAATTGTCTCAGTCACGCCGCGACCACT
>KI543217.1:36603-38335 GCA_000496215.1 uncultured archaeon A07HN63 | reverse complement strand
CAGCGCTGTGGGTCACGACCGGAGCGAGGACGGCTCCACGAGTGTCCGAGCTGTGCGGCCGGTGAAAAATATCGCTATCCCGCGAGAATAGGCGTCAGGCGTCGCTGATCTCGTACTGGTAGGGCTGTTCCGCGATCACAGTTACCTCGCCGTCGCGAGCCCGACGGCCGAGGACGGTGGCAACCTGGTGGGGGTTCTCGAACGACCCGTCGTCGCTGGTGTCCAGTCGCTCGTATATCTCACGCGCCGTGAGGGGTTCGTCGGCGTCGGCGAGCACGCCTTGGAGGCGATTGAAGTCTCCCGGCGTGGTATGCATACACAGAGATACGATCTGAACAGGTTTATGTCTGTGTGTGACGCCTGTCAGACATCCGATTTTCAGCCCGATATCTGTGCTCTCAATCTCTCTCTGTCTCGTTTTCTACCTATCTGTTTTATTATATTATACGGTCGGAACTCCCCCGCTAACCGATTGCGACCAGCGCGAACAGAACACCTCAGCCGTGAACCGCCTCGGGGTCAAGCCCCGAGGCTTCCCGTGGATTAGTCGGACACGCCCGCGACACCATCGGTCTGATAGCCTTGAACGGTGTCGTGGGTCACGGTCGGGGCGTCCACGGCCCCCGATGCCTGCCGTCGCACCTTCCGAACTTGGGGGAGGCTGTTGAGAGCAGGCACATTCCAATCAAGCTTCTTGATACCTTTCACGGCGATATTGACGCTTGCACCACGGTCGCTGTGGTCTTGATGAGAACACGAGCGACACTTGAACCGCTTTTTGTTGCGGTTCGCTCGCTCGGCGTGCCCGCACATCGGACACCGTTGACTTGTCTTGTACGGGTCAATCCAGCCCGTCGGGATACCCTCGAACGACGCCTTGTACGACGTATAAAACTGAAGCGCGCGGAACGGCAGGTGGTGCAAGCGTCGGTTCATCCGTGTGCCGTAGTCGATACTGTCGCGCATCTCTTTGAGGTCTTCAAAGACGATGCACGGCCTCTCGAACTGACGGCTCCACTCCACGATGTGCCGAGATACCTTGTGGAGTCGGTCGCGGACGAACCGTTCCTCACGCCCTCCCAGCGTGTCGTGGATGCTCTCTTTCCCCGCGTTCTGCACGCGCTTCCGCATCGTGAAATAGCGGTGACGCTCGAACTTGATTTCGGGGAAGTCGATGACCAACGTATCTTCGACACCGTTCTCGGAGAGCGCGGTCAGAGCCACGTTGTCCTCATTCACGTCCACACCAACGACAGTCTGTGAGTCCTGCTTGTCGCGGACGGTCTGCTCGGTGTTGATGACGTTGACGTGCAGCTCGGCGTTGTCGTTGTGAAACAGAGCTTCTGCCGTTCCAATCTTCCACTCGTCGCTTTCGAGTGCGGTCTTGAGAATGTCGAGGTGGGCGTCGTCACCGTCGAGGACACCTTTGACGTGCTTGTACGGTTTCGCGCTGATGCGGAACGCCACGTCGCCGTCGTCGGTGAGCGACAGGTTGTACCCTTCTTCGTAGTTGGCTCGAAGCGGGTACGCGCCGTCCTTGGTGTGGCTCGGCTGGCCGAAGTCGTCGTACTCGTAGTAGTTCTCCATCGCGCCGAGTGTCTTCGCAACGACGCGCTGCGTCGTGTTCTTCACGAGATCGGCGTCGTCGGCCACGAGTCAGAATTGCATCCCAGTCCACGCCCTGTTTGGCGAGGCGGATGGTTTTATTGTACACCGACGTGCTTCGAGACAG
>KI543217.1:19510-36583 GCA_000496215.1 uncultured archaeon A07HN63 | reverse complement strand
GTAGAACTCGTCCTCGCTCAGATCGCGTTCGTCGCGGTACTCCTCGACGAACTCCCCGACATCGAAATCGTGCATCTGGCCCTCGAACTCGGTAAGCGCGCTGGTGTCGTCGGCGTGGCTGATCGCGTGTTCCATCAGTTCGACGACGAGCTCGACGATGAGTTCGTGGAGCTCCCAGGCGTCGAAATCAGTAACCCACAGCAGCGCAAAGCCAACCTCCTGTTCCTCGGAGGCGTCGTGGGAGACGACGCGTTCGGGATACTCCTCGAGCACGATACCCAGCAGGTGTGGCGTGCCGAACTCCGGCATCTCCTCGCTGGTTGTCTCGATGGCCTCCCGCAGGACGGAGACGAGGAACTCCGGGAGAAACCGATCCGGCGGGTGGACATCCATCACGACGCCGTGTGTGTCGCCGCAGTCGCAGTCGAACTCCCGCATGCCGAGATCGAGATCATCGACCGCGATCGTCTCGCCACAGGGGAGATCGAGGCGTTCACCGCGCCCACCCGGGACGCGTGGTTGAGTCATACCGGTGTTTCGGCGGCAGTGCCGTTAAATCTCGTGTTGTCGAGACCGCGACGCCGACTCAATCTGTGCTGTCGGTGCCACACCATCGACAGCAGGGCTACAGACAGCGACGCCACACGCGGGACGCACCGCTGTGTGGAGGGTGTCGACCACTGTCGATCACCGCAGTTGGCTGCTGGTTGTGTGCAGCCGCTTGCTGCGTTCTATAGCGATCCATAGCCAATTATTCCCACGCAGTTGGCACATAGTTGCTGCCAAGTCCGAGACACCGGTAGAAGCGTTTGAGGGGTGTGCCCCCGCAGATATGCTAGAAGAATATTATATTATATAACTGTATTTTGCCGAATGATTTAAACACAGACCTAGCAAACCGATTTAGTGGAAACGTACACCGAAACCGGGCAAGAAGATGAGCAATCATCCGATACAAAACGGCACACCGGGGCAGCGGCCGGGCGATACGCTGAGCGACGCATCGGTCGGTCAGCAGCTCGACGAAGATGCGCTCAGAGCATTCGTCGGCGCCGCTGATACCGGGACGCTGGACGACTGCGAGCCGGGCACCGTTTCGGCAGCCGTGCGGGCGGTCCGCGCGCTGCTCGAAGTAACCGACAGAACAGCCGGCGACGAAACCGCTACCCAGCCGGCCGAACGCAAGTGGGCGGAGGCAGCGGGCAGCGATCCGCCGGCCGACGAGACGGTAACCACAACGCCATCGACCATGGCTACCGGCGCGGTCAATCACGAGCTGTTGCCACCCCATATCGGGTTAGTCGACGCACGAAGGGCCTACGGGGCTGTGCTGGCGTATCTCGCCGAATCCGGGCCGGCGACGAAACGCGAGATCGTCACGGATGTCATGTCGGAGGCCCCGCTGGGCTACGCGCTGCCGGTAGCCGACGAGCCGGTCGGCGACTGGTGGTACCGGGTAATTCAGCCCGCGCTGAGCACCGACGCGGCGGTCAGCTATCGGATGGAAGCCGGCTACGTAGTGGGTGACTGGTTACCATGAGCCGAACTCTCGTCTCGCGACTGGCGGACGAAACCGGGCTCTCGCCGGTGACGACTGAGTACAGATTCGACGGGCTACAGCACCTGTATTTCGAGCCCGAACTGTCGTACGAATCGTTCGCCGAGGCGGTCGCACGCGTCAACGCCGACTCGGCCTACGGGATGGTCGTCTGGGGCTGTGGCCGGTCGACTGACGGACATCTCGTCGCCGCCGTGCAGGTCTTCGATGCGCTCAAAGAACGGGCCGATGTGAAACTGGAGGAAACCGATGGCGTCAGCTGGGGCGAGTACAGTGGCGACCGGGAGTCGACCAAGCGGGCGGAGCGAGACGCCATAACCGAGGCCAGATGACCGGCCGGGGTGCAGCCGGACAGCAGCTGTATCGCACGCGGCTGGCGATGTGGTCCGGATCGAACGCGACAACAGCACGAAGATGAGCCACGAGTCACGATACGGCGACGCAGAGTTCCTGCACGGGCTTGCGACCAGTGGCCAGTTCGACCGGCTCGTGCGCTACCTCGCAAGTAACGAACCACTGGGCGTGCGGCGACGGGCAGCGGCACTGCTGGCCGAGTGCGGCGACGGGATCGATGGTGACGACGAGCTCAAGAGCCAGCTCATCACGGTCGTCCTGCGAGAAACCGACGACACCGTCCGCGCAAAGAGTATCGAGACGCTGCTGTCGATCGAAGACGGCGTCATCGATGCGCTTGTCGACCGGATCGAGTCGAACGCCGAGCCGACGCCGACGGACTCGCCGCACCCCATCCTGTTTTTTCACTGGCTCGACAGCCAGCACGCGGTGCTCCGAGAACTGGCACTCGCGGGACTCGGCAGAGTCGCCACCAACTCGATCATTCCACGGTTCGCCGACGCCTGCGACGATCCCGATCCACACGTTCGAAAACGTGCGCTCGAAGAGTGCGCCAGCGTCGGCGACCGGCGGTGTGTCGATGCCGTGGCCGACTGTCTCGACAGCGACCGGGAAGCGATCCGCACCGCAGCCGTCGAGGCACTCACCGAAATCGGCACCGACGACGCGATAGCAACACTCCTCTCGGCGGCCGAACACGACACCCTCGCGGTTCGCCGGACCGTGCTTCGTGAACTCGGTGCTGTCGGGTCACCGGTCGTCTTCGGCTGTCTGCTGCACGGTGTTGCGGGCGGCCCCGAATCCATCCGGGATGTGGCGGTGACCGCGATGGTCGAGTTGATCGCCGAGGCCCCAGCCGAGGAGAGTCACATCGTCCGCGAGACGGTTGCCACACAGCTTGCTACCCTGCCGGACCACGATATCGTGCCGCGAACTATCGAACTCGTCGACGACGCCGAGCAGCCATCGATCCGGCGGAACGCGGCCTGGCTGCTCGGCCGGATCGCCGACGACGAGCCACGACAGTCGGTGATCGACTGCCTGATCCGCACACTCCGGGACACCGATGGCCAGACGCGGAAGATCGCCGCCTCGAACCTCGCGCGGATCGACGAGCCGGCGGTGATCGACCATATCGAAGCGTTCATCAAATCGAACGACCTGCGGTCGGAAGCGTTGAGCCGGGCGGATTTCGTTCGGGATCGGATCACCGAGGAGCGTGCCGACGACAAGCTCAAAGATACCGTCGAGTACACGCAGGTTTCCGACCCGGCGGAGTATACGACCCAGAAACGCGAACGCGATGCCGGATAGCGCGCCGGCGACGCCGGTAGCTGTGTGTAGCCAGCCTGCGCGACTGGGCGTGTGGCCGTTCTACGCGAATAGCTCGCGTGCGCTGTCGACGGCGTCGACGAGGTGGTCGATCTCCTCGCGGGTGTTGTAAATGTAGAAGGACGCCCGCGCGGTGGCTGCCGCGCCAAGCGTGTCGTGCAGCGGCTGCGTGCAGTGATCGCCGGCCCGGACGGCGACAGCGTGGTCGTTGAGAATGCTGGAGAGGTCGTGGGCGTGGACGCTATCGACGTTGAACGAGACGAGACCGCCGCGGTCGTCGCCCGGCGGGCCGTAGATCGTCACGTCGTCGTACTCGCTGAGCTGTTCGTGGGCGTACTCGGCGAGCAGGTCCTCGTGAGCCTTCACGTTCGCCATGCCGATATCTTCGAGATAGTCGATGGCGGCGTCGAGGGCGACCGCCTGCGCGATAGAGGGCGTGCCGGCCTCGAACTTCCACGGCAGATCCTCCCACGTCGACTCCTCGTAGGTGACCTTCCGGATCATGTCGCCGCCGTAGAGGTACGGCTGCATCGATTCGAGGATGTGCTCTTTGCCGTAGAGGACGCCGATCCCGGTCGGGCCGAGCATCTTGTGGCCGGAGAAGGCGTAGAAGTCGGCGTCGATATCGCCGACATCGACCGGCCGGGTTGGCACTGCCTGCGCGCCGTCGACAAAGGAGTAGGCGTCGACCTCGTGGGCCATCTCCGTGATTTCTTCGACGGGATTGATCGTCCCCAGCGTGTTCGAGACGTGGAGCAGCGAGACCATCTCGGTGGAGTCGTCGATGAGTTCGGCGGCGTGCTCCATATCCAGATAGCCATCGTCGTCGATCTCGATGAAGCGGAGTTCCGCGCCGGTGCGCTTGCAGATCTGTTGCCACGTCACCAGCGAAGCGTGGTGTTCCATCTGCGTGGCAACCACCGAGTCGCCCTCGCCGAGTTCGCTCAGCCCCCACGCGTAGGCAACGAGGTTCATCGCCTCGGTGGTGTTCTTGACGAAGACGATCTCCTCGCGGCCGTCGGCGCCGATGAAGTCGGCGACGCTGTCGTGGGCCTCCTCGTAGGCGACGCTGGCCTCCTGACTCAGCTGGTGGATACCGCGGTGAACATTGGCGTTGTAGTTGTAGTAGTAGTCGACGATGCTGTCGACGACGGGTTCGGGCGTCTGGCTGGTCGCGCCGTTGTCGAGATAGACGAGCGGTTCGGTGTCACCCTCGCCCTCGCCGGGCGTGCTCATGTCGCCGCCCACGTTGCGGTCGAGAACCGGGAAATCAGCCCTGATCGCCTCGACATCGATGGGATACGGTTGCTGCGTACTCATTACATATCTCGTAGGAGCCCCGGGGGTAACACGTCTTCGGTCCGCCAAAACGCGTGAAACGAAATCCGATTGCAGCACAGCGAGACCGTTAGCAGTCGAATACACGGTTCGACGCGAAGCAGTGGTCAATCCGGGCTGCAGTCGAACCGGAGCTGCAGTTGAGCAGGGCGTCAGTCGGACCGAGGCTGCAGTCGAGCCGGGTGAAGTCGAGCCAGGTGACAGTCGAGCCCGCTTACAGCCACATCAACTGCGCGTGTTTCGTCGTCTCGACTTCAAGAACAGTTCCCTCGTCAACCAGGCCGGCATCGACAGCGACAGCGACGGATTCGGCACCGACGATGTTGGCGACGCTGGCCCGCTGAAGGGCGTCGACGACAGCGTCGGGCTCGGCGTCGACGGCCTCGTCGCCACCGTAGAACTCTTCGTCGACCTCCAGCGTGATATCGCCGTTCTCGTACGTTTCGCCGAGGCAGGCCTCGTCGCAGACCGAGACCAGCAACCCCTCGGGTGTCTCTCGTTCGCGCAGTAACATTAGAACTCCTCTGTAAGCTCTTCTTCCGCCTCGGCGCGCATCTCCTCGGCCTCCTCGATAACGTCCTGTGCTTCCTCCTCGCGGCCGAGTTCTTCGAGCGCGCGGGCCTTCTCCTCTAAGATTTCGGCGTTCCGCATCCCCAGCCGGATCGCGTTATCGAAGGCGTTGAGCGCGTCCTCGGTCAGGCCGCGTTCGACGAGGAAGAACCCGCGGTTGTACCACGCCTGCGGGAAGCGAGGATCGATCTCGACGGCGCGTTCGGCGTGTTCGAGGGCCTCCTCGGTGCGTCCGAACTCCCACAGCGCGTAGGCGAGGTTGGTCTCGGCGGTGGCGGCGTGTTCGGAGTCGTCGTCGATCCGCAACGCCTCCTGATAGGCGCCGATAGCCTCGTCGTACTCCTCCAGCTGGCCGTGGGCGACGCCCTTGTTCACCCACGCCTCCTGTTCGTCGAGGGAATCATCCTCGGCGAACCGGGCCGCGCGCTCGAAGGCCTCGGTCGCCTCCTCGTGGCGGTTGATCTCCATGTAGGAGAGCCCGACCTCGATGAGTTCCTGCACGTCGACCTGATCGGCCGAGATATCGCGCTCGTCGAGCAGGTCGGTCACGACCCGCGAGTCGAGTGGATCGACCTGCGATGGATCGACGCCCAGCTCAGCCGGATCGAGCGTGAACTCCTCGTACTCCTCGTCGACGCCCTGCCCCTCGGAGAAGGCGTGCGAGCGGTCGGCGTCAGCGTCGTCTTCACTCATGTCCGATAATTCAATGCCACATCGGGTAAGGGTTGCGTCAGCGTCTGTCGACGTCGCTATCGGGTCCGCCGATCAGTCGGCGTGTCGCGCCCGATACTGCAGCACGGCCTGTTCCTTCATTTTCGCCTCGATCATCACGTCGACCGCGTGCCCGTAGGTGGAGATTGGGCCAGCGACGTAGTCGGAGTGATTCTGTGGCGACACCGCCGGATCGGCCTCGTGGAGCCGCCGGGGCTCGCTGTAGTGGATAATCGGCCGTATGTCGTCCCACGTCTCGACGGCCATCGTCATCGCTTCCGCGCGGGTGTAACCGCGATCCGTGAACTGGTGGTGGAGGTCGTCGTAGACCACGGGAACCCCGATCTCGTCGTGGACGGACGCCACGAGTTCGGGGACGCTCCACAGCGACTCTGTATCGTCGTTTTCGACCGTCAGCCGGGAGCGAACCGCCGGCGACAGCCGGTCGACCGCCGCACAGAACCGTTCGGCCGTCGCTTCCTTGTCGTCGTAATGCGCACCGATGTGAACGTTGATCGAGTTGTACGGCGACCGCGAGAGCCCGAGAGCGTCCATGAGCGTGCCGTGGCATTCGAGATCCCTGACCGCGTTGTCAACGACCGACTCGGTCGGACTGCCGAGTTTGACGAAGTGACTGGGGTGGAAGGTCAATCGAACGTCGTTGGCGGCGGCGAGGTCACCAATCTCGGCAAGCAGGTCGAGGACGGTCTCGCTGTTCGGCAGTTCGTCGAGTTCGTACTGGCTGTACCACGGGATGAGATCAGAGGTGATGCGGTAAAACCGGATGTCGTGATCGAGGTTCCACTCGATGATCCGCCTGACACCCCGGATGTTCTGTTCGGCGAGCTCGCCCGCATACGAGAGGCCGCGTTCCTCGAAGGTCGCCTGCTGCATGCCGCGATTGGTTCGCACGTCGTCCTCGCGGAGGGTGCGGTTCAGCGCGGCGTAGCCGAACCGCGGGCTACGGGACTCCGATGTCGTGGGTGGGTTCGCGGACTGTGTCGACTGAGATACCACAGATATCTACTGTAGGCGATCAGCGCCAGTATGGGTTCCGGTCGGTCCGGTGGGAGCGACTGGGTCACGATTAAGTACCGACTCACGGATACAGTCGAGTGGATGCGACTCTTCGTCAGCGTCGACCTGCCCTCGTCGCTCGCCGACAGCGTTGCCGACACACAGGCCGCCTTCGAGGACTGTGCGGGACTGCGGCTGACCGATCCGACACAGGCCCACGTCACGCTCAAGTTCCTCGGCGACACCGATCCCGACCGGGTCGACGAAATCGAGTCGGCCCTCGAAACCGCTGTCGCCGACGCGGGCGTCGCCCCCTTCGACTGCACGGTCGGCGGGCTGGGCGTCTTTCCCTCGCTCGACTACATCAGCGTCGTCTGGGCCGGGGTTCGGGACGGCGGTGGCGACACCGAGCTCACGCAACTGGCCGAGGCGGTCGAAACCGAGCTAACGGCGTTGGGTTTCGAAAGCGAAGATCACGGGTTCACGCCACACATCACGCTGGCGCGGATGGACGACGCCCGCGGGAAGGAAACCGTTCAGCGACTCGTCACCGAGCGCGATCCGACGGTCGGCACGTTCAGCGTCGACGCAATCCGGCTCACCGAGAGCACGCTGACCGACGACGGCCCGGTCTACGAGACGGTCAGCGAAATCGAGCTGTGACCGCCTGAGTGCTGGTAACAGCCAGCCGGCCTGCGGGGAACGATTAAGTAGACAGCGCGGATTCACACACCCAGATGGCTGACGAGCCCGACGAGATGCTCTCGTGGGACGAGTCCGTGTTCCGTAACGAACACGTCTTCGAGATCGACTACCTCCCCGAGACGTTCCGGCACCGCGAAAGCCAGCTCGAGAGCCTGAAATACGCGCTCCGGCCCGCGGTGCGCGGCTCGCGGCCGCTGAACGCGATGATCCGCGGCCCGCCCGGCACCGGGAAGACCACCGCCGTCCAGAAGCTGTTCGGCGAACTCGGCGGCGAGACGACTGTCGAGGTCGTCCGCGTCAACTGTCAGGTCAACGCGACGCGATATGCGGTCTTCTCCCAGCTCTTCGAGGGCGTCTTCGACTACGAACCACCCGCCTCCGGCGTCTCCTTCAAGAAACTCTTCGGCCAGTTGACCGACCGGCTGGTCGACGACGACACGGTGCTCGTCGTCGCGCTCGACGACATCAATTACCTCTACTACGAAAACGAGGCCAGCGACACGCTGTACTCGCTGTTGCGCGCCCACGAAACCCATCCCGGCTCGAAGATCGGCGTCGTCGTCGTCTCCTCGGATCTCTCCCTCGACGTGATCGACGACCTCGACGGCCGCGTCCAGAGCGTCTTCAGACCCGAGGAGGTCTACTTCCCGCGGTACGGCCGCGACGAGATCACGTCGATCCTGCAGGAACGGATCGACCGCGGGTTCCACGACGATGTCATCGGCGCGCCCCAGCTCGACCTCGTCACCGAGTACACCGCCGACAGCGGCGACCTCCGGGTCGGCATCGACCTGCTGCGCCGCGCCGGCCTGCACGCCGAGATGCGGGCCTCCCGGGAGATCACCGAGGAGGACGTGGAAGCGGCCTACGAGAAGTCGAAACACGTTCACCTCTCGCGGTGTCTCGACGGCCTCTCCGAGTCGGAGATCGCGCTGCTGGAGGTCCTCATCGACCACGACGGCGAACAGGCCGGCGACGTCTACGACGCCTTCCACGACGAGACGGAGCTCGGCTACACCCGCTACTCCGAACTCGTCAACAAGCTCGACCAGCTCGGGCTCATCACCGCGACGTACGCCGACGTTGACGGGCGTGGCCGGTCGCGGGAACTCACGCTCGAATACGACGGCGGCGCTATTCTCGACCGCCTCGACTGACGGCGTAGCGGCGACCCGACGACAACAGCGACGGCCCGACGGCGACAGCGACGGTCCGAACGTAGCCCCCGCCGACACCGCAGTCGCCTCCGATAGCTGTTTGAACCTGCCGCACACAGGCCTGCCTATGAAATCAGCTGGTGGCTCCGACGACGCCAAACAGCGGGCTGGGGAGGCCGCCGCCCAGACCGTCGAGTCGGGGATGACCGTCGGCCTCGGCACGGGAAGCACCGCCGCCTACGCGATCCGCGCACTCGGCGAGGCGGTCGACGACGGCCTCGATATCGTCGGCGTGCCGACCTCCTTCGGGGCCCGCGAACTCGCCATCGAGTGTGGAATCCCGCTCGCCGGCCTCGACGAGGTCGACGGCATCGACGTTGCTATCGACGGCGCGGACCAGATCGTCCTCGACACCGGCAACTGCATCAAGGGCGGCGGCGCGGCCCACAGCCGCGAGAAGCTCGTCGCGGGCGCGGCCGACGAGTTGCATATCGTCGTCGATCCGACGAAAACAGCCGAGACGCTGGATCACACGGTCGCCGTCGAGATGCTACCCGACGCCCACCCGGTCGTCAGCGAGAAAATCGAATCACTGGGCGGGGAGGTAACGCTCCGGCGGGCGGCCAACAAGGACGGCCCGGTCGTCACCGACAACGGCAATCTCGTCTGTGATGCCGACTTCGGCGCTATCGACGACCCCGAGTCGCTGGCGACCGACCTGTCGAGGCTGCCCGGCGTCGTCGACCACGGACTCTTTGTCGGCTACGTGACGGCTGTCTCGGTCGGCAGCGAGGACGGTGTCTCGACGACGACGTACTGAAATCGAGAGGGTGCTGACGACGTACTGACCGTTGACAGTCGACGACGACGCCGGAGTAGTCGATAGCGCTGCCGCTCACCGGTTGAGGACGAAAAACAGCGGATCGAAGCGATCCGTCGTTAGAGGTCCCGAGGCTGGACCGTCTTCCGGTCGTTGGCCTCGGCTCGCTCGGCTGCGTCTTCGAGCAGCTCATCGACTTCCGCGTCGAGTGCGTCGTAGAAGTCAGACGCCACATTCTTGTCGCTCAGCGCTTCTTTGACCGCTGCTTTGACGATAAGGTCTGCCATGCACCCGCTGATACTGAACCCTACATAATAAGAATTACTATGTCGCCGTGGCGTATCGACCGTTTCCAGCGGTTACAGCGCGTGTCCCTGTCGAATTACGGTCACGAATCTATCCGGAGACGGTGGTTTTTTATACCTGTCTGAATCGACAGCGGTGAGTGACGCGACCGCCAACCCCCGGCGTGAGCGACGGTCACTACGTCTACATCCTCCGGTGTGCCGACGACAGCTACTACACCGGGTACACGACCGATCCCGCCCGGCGCGTGGCCGAGCACAACGCCGGCGACGGCGCGAAGTACACCCGCGGTCGGACACCTGTCGAGTGCGTCTATCTGGAGCGCCACGACTCGAAATCCGACGCGATGAGCCGGGAGTACGAGATCAAACAGCACACCCGAGTCGAGAAGGACGCACTCGTCGCCGACGCCGATCCGTCGCTGCCGAACAGCGACGACGGGGCACCGCGCTGAGGAATTACTGTTCGTCCGTCTGAGCCGGTGTGACAAGCACTCACGCGGATAGCGCCGAAAGTGGAAACGCTTTACCGCGCGCCACGAAATCGCTTGTACATGAAGGTACTCGTCACGGATCCGATCGACGACGCGGGGCTCGATCGGTTGCGTGAAGCCGGTCACGACGTCCAGACTGCATACGAGATCGAGGGCGACGCACTCCACGAGGCGGTTGCCGACGCCAACGCGATGATCGTCCGTTCGGGCACCGATGTCGACGAGGCGGTCTTCGAGGCAGCCGACGACCTGATCATCGTCGGCCGCGCGGGGATCGGCGTCGACAACATCGATATCGACGCCGCCACCGACCACGGCGTCATCGTCGCCAACGCGCCACAGGGCAACGTTCGCGCGGCGGCCGAACACACCGTCGCCATGGCCTTCGCGGCCGCCCGTTGGATTCCACAGGCTCACACCCGTCTGACCGACGGCGAGTGGGCGAAATCCGACTACCTCGGCTACGAGGTTAACAACAAGACGCTCGGCATCGTCGGCCTCGGCCGAGTCGGCCAAGAGGTTGCCAAACGCCTCGACAGCCTCGGCATGGATCTCGTGGTCTTCGATCCCTACATCTCGGAGGAACGGGCCGCCCAGTTTGGCGCGGAGTTGACAGACGATCTTGACGACTGCTTGGAACGCGCCGATTTCGTGACAATCCACACGCCGCTGCTGCCAGAAACGGAAAACATGATCAGCAGCGACGAACTCGAACTGCTCGACGACGGCTTCCTCATCAACTGCGCCCGCGGCGGAATCGTCGACGAGGACGCCCTCGCCGAGGCGGTCGAGAACGGGCCGATGGCTGGCGCGGCCCTCGACGTATTCGCCGAGGAACCGGTCAGCGAGGACTCGCCGCTGCTCGATGTCGACGAGATCGTCACCACCCCGCATCTCGGCGCGTCGACCGAGGCCGCACAGGAGAACGTCGCCGTCGACACCGCCGAGCAGGTGATCGCCGCCTTCGACGAGGAACCGGTGCTCAACGCGCTCAACGCGCCGTCGGTCGACGAGACGGCGTTCCCACGAATCGAGCCGTATCTCGGCCTCGCCGAGACCGCAGGCAAGGTCGCCGCCAACCTGCTCGGCGACCGCATTAGCTCGGTCGAGGTGCACTATGAGGGCGATATCGCCGAGGAGGAGGTCGACCTCGTCACCGCCAGCGCGCTTGAGGGCGTGTTCTCGCCGCTGGAGTGGCAGGTCAACACGGTCAACGCCCCACAGCTCGCCGAGGAGCGCGGGATCGATGTGACCGAGTCGAAGACGCGGCAGACCGAAGACTTCCAGAGCCTGCTCAGCGTCACCGTCGCGGACGGCGACGAGGAAGTCACCGTCTCGGGAACCCTATTCGCCGGCGACGACCCGCGGATCGTCAGCATCGACGGCTATCGGGTTGACGCCATCCCGTCGGGCCACATGGTCGTCGCACGCAACAAGGATGCCCCCGGCGTGATCGGCTTCATCGGTAGCGTCCTCGGCGAGAACGACATCAACATCGCCGGCATGTTCAATGCCCGCGAGGCTATCGGCGGCGAGGCGCTGACGATCTACAATCTCGATGTCGACGTGCCCGAGAAGGTGGTTGAGGAACTGCTCGACGACGAGCGCATTACCGAGATTACGGCGATCACGCTCGACGACGAGTAGGTCGACCGGGTCGATCCGCTCGTAGTGCGTCACGCCGACGCCGGCAGCTATTCTCCGTTCGACCGCAGTTTTCGATACCCGAGATACGCAGCGACGAGACCACCCAGTGCGGCAGCGAGCGACGAATCGGTGGCCTTCGAGACCCCCTGAATCGCGGCGTCAAGTGCCGACTGCTCGTCGTCAATGTGGTCCAGCACCGCGTCGGTATCGTTCGGCACCGGCTCGGGGTCGCCGCCGGCCTCGAAGGCGGCGTCGGGATCTTTCAGCAGGTGGCCGGTCGTGAGACAGACGACCGATTCGTCGGCGGTGATCTCGCCGGCCTCCCGCAGTTTTCGCAGGCCAGCCACCGATGCGGCGGAGGCGGGTTCGACGCCGATCCCCGCCTCGGCGAGCTGTCGCTGGGCGGTCGTGATCTGCTCGTCGCTGACAGCGACCGCGGTGCCGTCTGTGTTGTAGATTCCCGGCAGGGCCTTCGGCGCGTTGACCGGATTGCCGATGCGGATCGCCGTCGCGCGGGTCTCCACATCGTCCCAGCGTTCGATCTCGTCGCGGCCGTTCTCGACAGCCTCGACCATCGGCGCGGCGCCCTCGGCCTGCACGCCGGTGAGCGTCGGTACCTGATCCTCATCAAGTTCGCCGCCCGCAACGAGTTCGCGGAACGCCTTGTAGAGCGCGGCGGTGTTGCCCGCGTTGCCGACCGGGAGGACGATCCGGTCGGGGTACTCGCCGTAGTCCTCGTAGTGTTTTTCGAGGATCTCGAAGCCGATGGTTTTCTGCCCCTCCAGTCGGAACGGGTTCAGCGAGTTGAGCAGGTATACCTCGCCGCGGTTGGCGAGATCCTGCACGATGTCGAGACAGCTATCGAAGTTGCCGTCGACCTCGAGGATGCGCGCGCCGTGCAGACTGGCCTGAGCGATCTTGCCGGCGGCGACCTTCCCCGAGGGCAGCAGGACGAGCGTTTCCATCCCGCCGCGAGCGCCGTATGCCGCCAGCGCGGCGGAGGTGTTGCCGGTTGAGGCACACGCGAGGCGGTCGACGCCGAGTTCCTTGGCAACGGCAACGCCGACGGTCATCCCGCGGTCCTTGAACGCGCCCGTCGGATTCATTCCCTCGTGTTTGACGCGGAGACTGTCGACGCCGATCTCCTCCTGCAGGTCCGGCACCTCGTGCAGTGGGGTGTCGCCCTCGGGTAGCGTTACCCCTTCTTTGAACGGCAGGGCAGCGTTGTACCGCCAGACGCCACGGCCCTCGAAATCGTCGAACGTCGGCGGCTCGGCGTACCGAACCTCAAGCAGGCTGTCGCAGTCCGCACAGGTGTAGTGGATCTCGTCGAAGGGAGCCCACTGTGCGCCACACTCGATACACTCCAGCCAGACGCCGTCGTCGGCACACGCCGGTTCCGACTGGGTTGGTGCCGAAAGCTCAAGACTCATTAGGTGACTGTGCGCACGGCGCGGTAAAAAGCCGGTCGCTTCGGGTTACTGCCACTCCCGTCAAGACTGTTCGCCGAACTCGTCGATAGCGGTATGCACCGACGCGACCCACTCGTCAAGGGCGTCGTGAAGTAGCTGTTTTGCCTCGGGGAGGTCGAGGGCGGTATACTGGTAGACGTAGCCGCCGGAGTCCAGCAGGCGGCGCTCGCGGTCGACCAGCCCCTTCTCCTGTAGTGTCGACAGCGAGCGGTTGACGTTGCTCCGGTCGCGGTCCAGAATCGACGCCAGTTCCTCAACCGTGCTGCCGGGGTGGTCGCGCAGTTCGAGATACGTCCGGCTCTCGTGGTCACGAATGCCGAACACGCAGGAAAGAATATGTGTGAAGTCGGGATCGGTATCGCCGACGAGATCCTCGATTTCGGGAGACTGACTCATGGAGGGGGTTTCGAGTCGGGGCCCTAAACTTATGCCGACCCATCGGTCGGCGATTTCTCGCTGTCTGCGTACCCCATCTCCTCGATACAGGCCCGCATCTCGGCTTCGTCGTCGTGTTTGTGGAGTTGCGTCGGCGTGTCACAGTAGTAGGTGTCGCCGTCGTAGCGGAGGGCTACCTCGTTTTCGGTGCCGAACAGCTCGACCGACAGGAGAATCCGCCGACCGGCGGTCAACTCCTCGATGAGTTCGTCGGTCGTCAGCTCGCCGGCATCGAGTCGAAGTGGGGAGGACATACGCGGGCTTCGGCTGGGAGTCGTTTACTCGTTTGGATCGCGGCCGTCAGTTCGTCGTCGACTGGGTGTCGTCACCCGACTGGTCGGGGGTCTCGACGCCCTCGGCGGCCTCGGCGGTGTCGGTTTCCTTCTCGGTCGTGACGTGCCAGCGGTCGATGGTGTCCTCGTACTCGCCGAGCCGTTCGGAGACGGCCTGCTTGAGGTCGTCGTCGTTGATGTTGACCTCGAAGACGAACTCCTCCTCGTCGCCGCTACGGCTCGGTTGCTGGATGTTCGCGCTGATCAGCGCGTTGTCGAAGTAGTAGGGTGCGAGCTGGGTCATCACGTTCCGGTAGACGGTGTTTTCGACGGTGCGGATCGCCTTCCGGCCCGCGGAGTCGGCCGCGCGGGCGACGTAGCCGATGGAGTCCTGCCAGTGGTCGACCGCGCCCTCGTCGTCGCCGTCCTCGATCTTCTTGTAGGATTCCGAGAGCTTCTCGCCGGCCGTTTTCACGTCCTCGCTGGCGGCCTGCCCGGCCTTCTCGCCCTCACCTTCGTTGACGCTGGCCTGTTCGGCGGTCTTCTCGCTGACATCCGTGCTCAGGCGTTCGTGGGCCTTGGGCCGCCACTCGTCCCACTCCTCGAAGGCCTCGCTGAACTCGTCGGCAGCGTCCTCGATGTTCTCCTCTCGCAGGGCCTGGGTGATGCGCTCGCCGTGTTCGACGATCTCGTCCCACGGGCCGCGAATCTTGAACCCCGAGATGCTCTCCTCCATCGATTGTGCGTATATCGGCGTCACCGCACATAAATTTCGCTATCAGACGGTCGCCTGCGCGGGGTGGCAGCCCAGCGTCATCCCACAGCGGCCGGAGTTTTATTGCCGCCGCCGACCCCCCAACCTACATGCCAATCGAACAGCGCGACGACGCCTTCCTCATCACCCACGCTCTGGCGAAGGACACCCTCTCGACGCTGCGGTCGGTCGAGACCGAACAGGTCGGCTTCCGCGAGGGGCTGGTCGATCTCGGCCGGGTCTGTGGCTACGAGATCATCGACGGCGCGATGGACAGCGAGTTCGTCCCCATTCAGACGCCGCTGGCCGAGACGACCGGCGAGCGCGTGACCGGCCTCGACGATGTCGTCATCGTCACCGTCCTCCGGGCAGCCACGCCGTTCGTCGAGGGGCTGATGAAGGCGTTCCCAGAGGCCAGACAGGGCGTTATCTCGGCGAGCCGCGATGAAGCAGCGGGGATGGACGATGAGGGCGAGTTTCCGATCACAGTCGAGTACGTCAAACTCCCCGAGATCAGCAACGACGACACCGTCATCGTCGCCGACCCGATGTTAGCGACGGGGTCGACAATGTGTGCCGTGCTCGATCACGTGCTCAACGCGGCCGACGGATTCGAGGCTCTGCTCGCGCTGTCGGCGGTTTCAGCCCCCGAGGGCGTGTTGCGGGTCAGCGAAACCGTGCCCGAGGCCGACGTACTGACGGTTGCTATCGACGACAAACTCGATGACGACGGCTTCATCGTTCCCGGACTCGGCGACGCCGGGGATCGAGCTTTCGGGACAGTGTAACTCGGCGGGACGGCAGCACGTTTATGTTGTAAGCGTTGTAAATATTTACCACGAACTCGCACATGTCCAACGCAAACAAACGCATCCCAGTCACCGAAGAACGTTGGGAGGAACTCAACGAACTCAAAACCGCAGGCAAGACCTACGACGAACTGCTCGAAGAACTCATTACGGAACATCACCGACGACAGCTCGCCAATAAAGTCCGCGAGGTCCGCGAGGCCGACACGGAAGAACTGACACCGCTCGATGAGCTATAACGTTCTCATCGCTGCCGACGCCCGCGAATACGTCTCCGTGCTCGACGAGAAGAGCACGCGCATCGTCAAAGAAAACCTCCGGAAGCTGGCTGACGACCCGTACCCGCGTCCGAAATCAGGCAGCGGCGACCAAGAGAAAGTGGTCGTCGACGGTGAGGAGATCTATCGTCTCCACATCGGCCGCACGCATACCGCCTTCTACGATGTTCTCGAAGGGGAAAACGAGGTTCGCGTCGTCGAAATCATGGACATCGACGAGGCGCACAGACGGTACGACTGAACCGACAGCAGCGCTCACCGCGCTTCGATCTCGACCCGGCCACTCGTCGCGTCCCGCAGTCGCTCCCGAAGCGCGTCAGCCTCCGCGACGGGAACGCGAACGGCGAAACCAGCCTCTTCGTCGTAGTTGGCGTCGAACTCGACGCCCTCGGATTCCAGAATCCCGCGCACCGTCCCCGAATCGTCGTACTCGACGGTCGCCTCGAATCGCTCGTGTGGCACATCCTCGACCACACCAGCCGCGTCGACTGCTTCCTTGACGGCCCGGGAGTAGGCCCGCGCGAGCCCGCCGACGCCGAGATTCGTGCCGCCGTAGTACCGGACGACCGCGGCGACGACATTGCGAAGCTCCTGCTGAGTGAGCACGTTGAGCGCGGGGTCGCCCGCGGAGCCGCTGGGCTCGCCATCGTCGCTGCTCCACTCACGGACCATTACCGACCCCGGCTGGCCGGACGCGGCAGTCCCGGCCGGCACGCGATAGGCCGGGACGACGTGGGTCGCCTCGGGATGGTCGGCCTCGACCTCCTCGATAACCGACTCGGCGGCGTCGACGGTGTCGACGGGTGCGACGTAGCCGATGAACTCCGAGCCGCTGACCGTGAAGCTAGCCTCCGCGCGCTCGACGACAGTTCGAAAGGCCTCCGGCACGAGCGGTGATTGCTTATGATTAGATTAAGTGCTGGTGGTTGGCGAGCGATACCGTTCAGAGTATGATTAGACCGAGAACACCTCGAAAGTCCCGAGTCGCTCCGGTCGAGCGACCGTGGTCTCCCTCCAGTCGACCACGCGCTCGCTGCGCGCCTCG
>KI543217.1:10894-17934 GCA_000496215.1 uncultured archaeon A07HN63 | reverse complement strand
ACAAGATTACTCGGCGACTGCGTCCATCGCCTCTTCGAGCGTGAACTCGCCCTCGTAGAGCGCGGTGCCGACGACGATCGCCGCCGCGCCCGCATCCCGGAGCGCGACGATATCGTCGACGGTCGCCACGCCGCCGCTGGCGACGACCGGGATCTCGACGGCCTCACAGACCCGACTCACGAGGTCGGTGTTGACGCCGGCCAACTGCCCCTCGACATCGACATCGGTCAGCAGGATCGCGCCCGCGCCGAGTTCCTCGTAGCGAGTGGCCGCCTCGGCGGGATCGAGCCCGGTGCCCTCGGTCCATCCCGAGACAACGACCTCGCCGTCCTTCGCGTCGAGGCTGACCATCACCGAGCCGGGATGGGTCTCCGAGATGTCGGCGACGATGTCAGGGGTTTCGACCGCCGCGGTTCCAAGGATCACGCGGTCGACGCCGAGATCAAGCAGCCCGGCGGCGTCGTCGACGGTCCGAATCCCGCCGCCGAGCTGGATATCGACCGCTGCCGTCTCGATAATCGATTCGAAGGCGTCAGCGTTGGCGCGCTCGCCCTCGAAGGCGCCGTCGAGGTCGACGAGATGGAGCGTGTCGGCACCCGCCTGTACCCACTCGTCGGCGGCGCCTGCCGGCTCGCCGTAGCGGGTTTCGGTGCCGCGCTCGCCGCCGACGAGCTGAACGACTTCGCCGTCCTGTACGTCGACCGCGGGGATCACCTCGAACTGTGGAAAGTGGTCGCTCATACACTGGCGTCGATGGCCGCCCGCTAAAACAGTCGTGATTGCGCGGTCCTGTGGGTTGACCGCGGCACCTCAGAGCCGGATCTGCAGGACGAGCGAGACGACCCGGCGGGTGAAGATCGCAACGCCCGCCCCAACCCACGTCAGCAGCACGAAGTGGACGTAGGCCGTCGCCTTGTTGCCGCCGTCGATCGTCCGGATCATCAGCGACGACAGGGCGGCGTTGAACAGCACGACGAGATACAGGAGGTACTCGATCACGGGGACGTTGTAGGCGGAGGTGTAGATGAGCTGGCCGAACTCCGCCTGATCGAGCTGGAGTTGCGAGGAGAACGTCCCGAGGATGTTGGCGACCTCAAGCCCGATGAAGAAGGCGAACACGGCCGCCGCCGAGATACCGTACAGCAGCCCGATCAGCGTGATTGTTTCCTGTCGGCGTCGCTCCCGGAGCTGGTTGATCGTGTTCATGTTCTCGCTGATGAGTTCGCCGAGCACCTGCGGCGTCCCACCCATCTGTCGACCGATCAGATACATCTCGCTGAACTTCTGGATGATGTAGGACTTCGCTTCGAGGGTGAACTCCCCCCACGCCTCGATCTGACTGATCCGTATATTGAGCCGGCGGTAGAGACGTTTGATTGGCGGCGTCAGCGCCCCGAACTCCTTTTCTTTGAGTGTTTCGAGAACGTCGCCGGTCGTCGCCTGCTGGGCGGTCTCAGCGGTCCCCAGCGACCGGATGAAGTTGGGATACTGGTCGTCACGGTCGTGGATCTTCTGTTCCTCATGCCGCATGACCAGCCCCGTCACGATTAACGGCGTCACCGGGATCGCGATATACAGCCCCATCGGGACATCGTTGATAAAGAACAGCACGCCGCTGAGCCCCGGGCCAATCCCGAGGAAGCCAAGCCCCATAAATAGGGTAATCAGTATCGAGCCGATGCCGCCGGTCGCAATCGCAATCCACAGCTCCTTGTCCTGGATAAACCGGGGTTTCGGAAAGTACCAGACCGGGTCGTAGGGGGCGACGTTCCGGATAACGTAGTAGAAGCCGAACTGCACGAGCATGAACAGCGATATCACCGCCGAGACGGTAATGGTCGGGTTGACGCCGGTCAGGATCGGCAGGACGATCGCGAAGACGAGCCCGAACGTCATCGAGAGGATCATCGAGATGTACAGGTCCTCCATGACCTCGAGGTTGTTGAGGTCCTCCTCGTAGATCGTCGTGTAATTCTCGATGATAAAGTCCTGTTCGTCGAGCATGAACTCGTCTAGCTCCTCGCCGGCCTCGAGTGTGAACGCGAGCCGTTCGAAGAAATCAGCAAGCGGCTGGCTCGGGACCTCCCGGGCCCGGCGACGCAGCGCGTCATCGACGCTCTGGTTCCACGTGTCGACCAGCGTCACAATCTGGCCCATCTCCTCGGCCAGGGCACCGTACTCGTCCTCGGCCGCGAGTCGCCGAAACACCTCGACGCGGTCGATGTTCGTCGTCGCCAGCACCGTCATGTGGACCATGACAAGGTGGAACTGGTTTTCGATGGCGATCCGTCGCTGTGTGAGATATATTTTCGGATACAGCAGCCCGGATACCCAGATCAACAGCCCGAGCAGCGGGATCGGCACCCGGACCATCATTGGGAGGGTAGTCAGGAAGATCGCCGCCACGATCGTCCCCAGAAACACGACGAACGTTGGCAAGAAGATGACGAGCATGTACCGCTCCCGCGACATGTCGATCTTGCCGTAGGCAGACAGTACCTCCGAGGCAAGCGACAGGACCGAATCGAACCGCCCCGACGACGCCTGACCCTCTTCTGTCGCCATAAAGCGTACCTATTTGATATCCGGTGCTGCTTTCATCGTGAACGGCAGCCCCTCGGCGCCGTCACGCATGAACTGGTCGGTCGCCTCGTTGACCTCGTGGTAGCCGAGGATGCCCTCGTCGATCATCCGCTCGATGACCTCGGCCCGGTGATCGAGGGTCTCGTAGATCTGTCGGGTGTCGGCGTACCCCTGCAGGGGGGCGATCTGTTCTTCCAGCACGTAGGAGTTGTTCATCCCCTTGAACCGATGCTCGTCTTCGACGGGGTCCCACTCGAAGACCTGCCGGGTGACGACACCACCCATCTCTTCGGAGTACCCCTCGATCTCTTGAACGCTGGTCACCCGGCGAAGCACATCGTCGCCCTGTTTGACACGGTTCTGGAACAGCGCCACGTCGGCGATCCCCATGAACGTCTCGGGAACGTTGATCGGCTCGGAGGTGAACCGCTGGATCATGGTGACGATTTCGTCGGCGTGGAACGTCAGCATGACGGGGTGACCGGTCTGTGCGGCCTGGAACGCCATCCGTCCCTCGGCCCCACGCACCTCGCCGACGATGATGTAGTCGGGACGCGAGCGCAACGCGGAGGCGACGAGGTCGAACATGTCGACCTCGGCGCTCTCGTCGCCCATCCCCTCGCGCGTGAGGAGTTGCTGCCAGGTGTCGTGTGGCGGGACGACCTCGGCGGTGTCTTCCGCGGTGTAAATCTTTGAGTCACGCGGGATGAACGAGAAGATAGAGTTGAGTGTCGTTGTCTTGCCGGATGCCGTCTCACCGACCACGAAGACCGTCCGCTCGTTCTGCAGACAGAGCCAGAGGTACGCTGCCATCCTCGGCGACAGCGTCCCCCAGTGGACGATCTGGTTGATCGACAGCGGCACCTCGTCCTGCTGTCGGATCGTCAGCGACGGCCCCTTCAGCGACACGTCCTCGGAGTATATGATGTTGATACGGGAGCCGTCGGGCATCGTCGAGTCGACGATGGGGTTTGAGTCCGAGACCGGGTCACCCATCCGCTCGCCCATGTTCTTCAGCCAGTTGTCGAACTCGTCGGGCGTCCCGAAGTCGACCGTCGTCGGTAACATCCCGAACGTGCCGTGATCGACGTGAGTCTCGTGGGGACCGATGACGTGAATGTCCTCGTTTTGTGGATCGCGCATGATCGGCTCCAGCGGGCCGAAGCCGACGATATCCCGGTTGAGCCGGTAGCGGATGCTGTCGTAGGTGTTCTGGTTGACCTTGACCTTCCCAAAGTTCCAGATCTGTTTGACCCGGTCGTAGAAGTTCATGTCACCGTCGGTGACGTACGTCGTCTCGTCCAGGAGTTCCTCGATAAGGTCGTCGTAATCGGCGTCGTCGTCCGGCGACATGTGATGGCCGCTCATCGACAGCAGGTTCGACTTGATCTGTTCGAGTGTCACCTGCTCGTCGTCGGAGAGCGTCGGCTCGATACAGTAGTACTTCTTGTCCTGTCCGACATCACCGTAGATGTGACAGTAAACCGCGCCGCCGACGGGATAGATGACGTTCGGGCGGTCGGTCTCGTAGTCGTCCGGCTCGTCGACCAGCATCGGGAACTCACCGGCAATCTGCTTGAACTTCTGCAGGTGCTCCCGGAGGTGTGGGCGTCGGTTTGCGACCTGCCGAAGTTCGTCAGACGGCGTCGGTGTTCCTTGGTCGGTCATAGGTGGGCTGTCAGGCGACGCTGCGACTCTCGATCACGATGCCGGTCCCGGAGCGAACGGAGAACCCGATGTTGTCCCCTACCTGTTCCCCCATGCCGGCGAACCGCTTCACCGCGACTGATCGGCGAACCTCGTTACCTACTTCTGCTGTCTGCAGCTCCAAGAAGATGTCGGCGATAGACCGGAACGGGCCGATGGCATCCTCGGTTACCGTCGATGGGTCGACAGTCAGAATGATCACCTTGCCGCGAGAGATCTGATCGCGGAAAAACGAGATGATCTCGAGGGCTGCCTGCCGGCCTTCGTCGTCGCGGACGAGCGACTCGAACTTGGGGTCGTTGCGCAGGATCGCATCGAAGGTGTCGATGATGATGACATCCTGCTCCCACATGACCTGAGCCTCCATGAGTCGCTTGAGTAGCTCCTTCCGGTCTTGGTCGTCGTCACCCGACAGCGCGCCGCCGCTGTCGAAGTTCGCCTCAAGAAACAGCAGTCTCTCTTCGAGCAAGTGTGAGGTGATATCGTAGGACAGCGAGTACATCTGTTCGATGAATCCGCTGACCGTGAGCTCCGTCGAGAGCATGGTGACGGTCGTTTCCTCCTCAACGAAGCCGTAGCTGAACCGCTGGCTCATTGCACTTTTGCCCGCCCCGTAATCGCCCTCGATGAGGACGATACTCCCGGGCGGGAAGCCGCCGCCGAGTTCCATGTTCAACTGATCGTGGTCCTCCAAGCCGATGGACATGATATCTCGGCGTGTGGCGGCCATGATTGTATCTCAACAATCAGTAATTCTTCTTCAGCATTAACTGTTAGGTATATACGACTGTTTTCAGAACCTGCGTGAACAGCCGGGAGTGGTACTCCAGTGACCGCACGTTCGTAGAAGGTATTGATGCGTCAGTGGAAGGGTCGTTATTCTCAGGTTCTAAACTCCAGAACTTCTTCGTCACTATTAACGGTTAAAAATACACGGTTATCGCCGGAGGCTATGTCCGGGCTCTGTATTTCTATTTCAGCAACATCACCTTCGCGGAAGGCCTCAATATCGTTTCCATTCGCATCAGAGATAGTGATGTCACTATTTTGGACAAATTGTCCATTGAATACGATATCAAATGATTCGGATTTATTCAGTATCCCCTGTGTTCCGGTATTTTTCACATACAGTGTCAGTTGACCCCCCGAAGTGTAGTCTCGCCCGGGGTCATTGACAATTTCCACATCAGTCCGAATCTGCTGGGCCGTATCAAGACTCCCTTCGTCGATGGAACTACTGACGCGCTGGACGCCGGTGGTGAGCGTGCCGGCGACGCCCGCGGCGACGACGAGGCTTGCAATGAAGAGGATCAGTGAGGAGACTGATTCACTGGCCATTAGCTTTCAACACCCGAGATACTGACTCCATGTTCGGTGACTATTTTGTAATTATATGGTGGATTTTTATCTACAAAACCAGTTTGTGCACCGTATTCAATCTCAATTGTTTCACCTGGGAGCCACAGATCAGTAACTTGATCATTCTCAACTTCCGTCCGAACCTCGTCATTGGTATCGCCGTTAGTCCACTCAATGTAATCACCGTTAACAAGAATATCTATCTCACTAACAGTTAGCGTCGTTTGCCCAGTGTTGTTTATATTGACAATAAGTTCTTGAAGTTTGTTTTGACCCATTTGAGTCTTACTGCTTGAACTGACAAATGTAATATCGGTCTGCGCCTGATCCAGATTCTGATCCGCTTTCGCGGCGTCGGCCTCCTCAACCCGCTCGTATCCGTTGGCCATCGCGGGGTAGAAGATACCGAAGGCTAAAAACAGCGAGGCAAAGATCAGCGCGGTCGCGGCACTGATGCTAAAGCCCATTGGTGTCCGGTGCGAAGGTGTCCCAGCGGTCGAGAATCACTGATGTCGCCGTCGCGCCGTTGAGCTTCATGATGTACTTCAGGCTGTGGATGTGGTGCTCCCGCGTGAGGTGATCGGTACCGGGCCGGTCGATCTTGTTGCGGTCAATGTTGCCGAACCCGGAGAGGAACGACCGGAGGTGGTCGGCAACCGCGGGGTCGACCCAGTCGATCCGCTCGTAGTAGTTGATCGCGCGGGCGGCGTCGGTGACCGTCGAGCGCTTGACGAGGAATTCAAGCCACTCCATGACGACGAGGTCGCCGAGGTAGTCGTTGGGCAGCGTCGAGAGATAGGGCTTCTCGCGGGCCGTCGAGAGGTGATCGGGACTGGCGTACTCGAAGTTGCCCTCGCCGCGCTGCTGGATCGGTGACAGCGTGCCGGACTCGCCGGCCTGTTGGCCCCCGCCCTGCTGGGCGCCCTGTGACTGACCGCCAGCCTGCTGCTGGCCGCCCTCAGCATCGGCCTGTTGGGTGGCGGTCTGCGCCCCGCCAGCCTGCTGGCCAGCGGCCGCTTGTCCCGCCTGCGGTGACTCGTCCATCTGGTCACCGGCCTCGCCGAAGGCATCGTCGTCGGCCTCGCCGAAGGCATCGTCGTCAGCCTCGCCGAAGGCATCGTCGTCAGCCTCGCCGAAGGCATCGTCGTCGGCCTCGTCTTCGGCGTCGTCGAAGGTGTCGTCGAAGGTATCGTCGCCGGCATCGCCGTCAGCCTCATCGTCGAAGTCGAACTCATCGTCTGCTTCGTCGCCTTCGTCGGCCATCTGATCGCCGGCCTGCTCGGGCGTGTCCCCCTCTTCACCTTCGGCCCATTCGGCGTCGCCGGAGTCGTACTCGTCTTTCAGATCGCTGAATGATTTGCACCGGACATGTCTTGATCACTTGCATCCTC
>KI543217.1:8056-10874 GCA_000496215.1 uncultured archaeon A07HN63 | reverse complement strand
AATCATCTTCGCCCTCGTCGATATCATCGGCGAACTCGTCGTCGCCCTCATCGAAGTCGTCGGCGAAGTCACCTTCCTCGTCGAACGCATCGTCGTCGGCCTCGTCGTCGAAGTCATCATCGCCACCCATCTCGTCTTCCTCTTCCAGTTCGTCGTCGAAGAAGCCGTCAGCCTCGGCGTCCATGACCGAGTCGTCGACATCCTCGGCAACATCGTCGTCATCGTCGTCGAACAACCCGAGACCGCCGCCATCGCCATCACCGCCGCCAGCGTCGAACCCGCCGCCGCCACCGCCGTCGTCGACGAAGGGGTTGATCCCACGAGTCACCATCTCGTAGATATCGAGCAGGTTGCGGATATCCTCCTCGACCTCCTCGACGCGTTCGCTGATCTCGGTGTTCTCCTCGCGGATGGTGCCGACCGTCGAGGAGAGGTCGGCAACCTCGGTTTCGAGCTCCTCCATCTGGTGTTCGAGTTCGTCGGTGTTGGCACCCCCACCGCCGAAATCGCCACCACCGCCACCGCCGCCACCGCCGAAGTCACCGTCCATCCCGCCGAGATCATCGTCCATCCCGCCGAGATCATCGTCCATCCCGCCGAGATCATCGTCCATCCCGCCGAGATCGTCATCCATCCCGCCGCCGAGGTCACCGTCCATGCCACCACCGCCGAGGTCGTCGCCACCGCCACCGCCGTCATCGTCGTCTTCTTCGCCCTCGAGAATACGGTCAATGATGCTCGCACCGACCACACCGGTCAGGGTCGTTGTCACTGCCCAGACCGACAGCTCGGTCCCGAACAGGGAGAGACCGTCGAGGGCCGGCAGCACGACGAGGAGTGACATACCAAGACCCATTGTCGCTAATACTTATTGTACGCACACTTTAAACCACTCATACAATATTCGTTACTGATACTTGGCGTCAGACAGTAATCAATCATGATAGATTCCGTCTGACAACGTGTGCGGCCTGACAACCGCTACTGAGCGGCCTCGAAGCGGGGGAGGCAGCGGAATCGGCGAGTGCTATCGCAGGACAGTGTGGCCGATTGCAGCGATATTTGCTGTGTCGAGAACTATCTTCTAACAGCGAGAGAATCCCGCCCTTCCCGCGAAAGACGACCGTTCCGACGTTCAGTCGGAACCGAGGACTGAGCAGGGCGGGAGTGAATCGAGTAAGCTCTGATGAATTATCCACCGTACTACCGCTAGTTCTGAGTCTCCAACAGGGTTGTTGCGTTTCACTTTCACTGTAGATGGCTGGCATTCAAACCTGACGGGAATGTATGGCAAAATGGCCGATGAAGCGAACCAACACGTTCACCATGCGACCGCTCACCGACGACGATGAGCAGGTGCTACGGGAGTTGTTGGATGCTTCAGCCGCGCTCTGGAACGAAATTAATTATCAGCGATTGATGCGCTACAACGACGAAAATGGTTTCGAGGGCGAGGACGTGTGGGACGTCGATACAGGCCGACTCGAAGGCACATATAAAGACGTTCTCGGCGCGTCCACCGCACAAACTGTCCGGCGAGCAAACAGCGAAGCGTGGCGTGGGTTCTTCAAGAACACAAAGCAGTTTCACGACGAATCAAACACATCGGTTACGGAACACCCGGAACCGCCGGGGTTCCGTGGCAACAAAGACGACGGCCGTGTACTCAAAGGCGTCATTCGTAAGGACGCATACACCGTTGAGTGGGGCGACCGCTCCCGGCTTGAGTTCGTTATTGGGGATGATCTACGAGACAAACACAACAGCCCAAAAACTCGCCTTCGGCTGGAAATTGTCGGAGAACCAAATTGGCCCAAGCACAAGGATCAGGGCCGACTTGAGTTGTGGTACGACGAGACAGGCGGCACCTTCCGAGCTTCACAGCCTGTGACTGTTTCTGACGATGCACAGGCGTCTCCACTGGCCGAGGAATCGGCCGCTCTGGACATTGGTGCCAACAATCTCGTCGCTTGTACCACGACGACCGGCGAGCAATATCTGTACGAAGCCCGTGAGTTGTTCCAGCGATTCCGAAGCACCACACAGGAGATTGCCCAGTTACAATCCAAGCTGTCGGACGGTCAATACAGCAGCCATCGGATTCGGCGGTTGTATCGAAAACGCACCCGTCGCTGCGATCATGCCCAAGCAGCCCTGTGTCGTGACCTGATCGAACAGCTGTACGACGAAGGCGTCGACACCGTGTATATAGGCGGGTTAACCGACGTGCTGGAGGCACACTGGTCGGTGGAGGCGAACGCCAAGACGCACAATTTCTGGGCATTCAAGCAGTTCACCGAACGACTGGCGACGACCGCCGAGGAATACGGTATCACGGTTGAGGTGCGGTCTGAGGCGTGGACGAGTCAGGAGTGCCCACAGTGCGGCTCAACGGATCGAACCACACGGCAGCAGGATACACTGAGCTGTGGGTGTGGATTCGAGGGCCACGCTGACCTCACAGCGTCGGAAACATTCCTAAGACGGCAGACCGAGCAGGCAGTCAGGCCGATGGCACGGCCCGTGCGGTTTCAGTGGGACGACCACCGATGGTCGGAGTCGTCATGCTCTCACCGTCCCAACGAACAGCGCACAAACCGGAGTATCCGCTTCCAGACGGGGAATCTTGCCACCGGAGAGTCTGCATAGCCGAGACTCCCACGGGGGAAACCGCGCCGTTCACGGCGCGGAGGATGTCATATCCGCTGTGTCGTGTCGTCTGCCGTCTGAATCGTGACGGTTTCGGTTGCCGGATCGAACGACATCGACCGCCCGTGGCTCCCACCGACGTCGGTCCCGACGACGCTGATGTTGTGTT
>KI543217.1:6159-7168 GCA_000496215.1 uncultured archaeon A07HN63 | reverse complement strand
CGCTTCGATGGCCTCGTCCGGGAGGATGCGCGTCCCTCGCCTCCGTGTACCGTGGCGGCGTCATGTTGATCGCCGTGTCGAGGTGGTCGGCCCAGCCGTCGATGAAGCCACCGACCATGATGTTGCCAAGTTCGGTCACGCTACTCTTGGCCAACCGCTCCTCGGAGCTGTCGTTATCGGTGACATCCATGAGGAGATCCTGGAGCTTCATCGCGCGCTCGCGCTCGAAGGCGAGGACAGTTTCCCCCTCGAGCCCGCCTTCGAGCCCGAGTTCGACGCCGACGAACGACCGGTTGGTGAAGGCCTCCGCAAGCACGTTTTCGGTGACGAGGCTCACGTCTGTCACGTCGACATCCATCTGGACGCCCGCGAGCTGCGAAAGCGCTTCCGCGGCGCGCTCGGCACCCTCCGAGGCGAGGTGATTGAACTGCCCCAGCTCGCGGATATCGACCTTCATGTTAGGCTGGGATGACGTCGTTGATCTCGTTGAGAACGTTCGGCTTCTGGAACGGTTTGGTGATGTACCCCGAGGCGCCGGCCTTGATCGCCTGCTTCATTTTCTCCTCCTGTCCGACGCTGGTACACATGATCACGTTGGCGTCGTCGTAGTTGTTCGTGATCTCGTCTGTGGCCTCGATCCCGTCGCGGATCGGCATGACGATATCCATCATGGCGATGTCGGGTTCTTCCTCCTCGTACATGTCGACCGCCTCAACGCCGTTTTCGGCCTCCCCAACGATATCGAAGTCTTCCTCCAGTATCTCACGGAGGAGGTTCCGCATGAACTCCGAGTCGTCGGCAATCATTACACGGTTTGCCATATATGCCAGTAGGACGTGCGAAGTATATTAAACACTCCCCTATAGATATCATGGTTGAGAAGAATTTCGGTCGACCTACCGGTTTTTCGAGGGCGGGACGGTGAACGACCCCTCATTGCGGACGGCTGTCAGCAGGTCGCTGATCGAATCGTCCGGCTGGAGGTCGTACTGTTTAACATCGCGTACGC
>KI543217.1:0-4475 GCA_000496215.1 uncultured archaeon A07HN63 | reverse complement strand
AGCTGCGGAAAGTAGTGTTCGTACTTGTCCTCGAACTTTTCGGGATCGAATTCGACCATTGAGAGAAGATTGGCCACAACGCCCAAAAGCCGGACGGTTCGATCTGATAAATCATATATTGCGATAGCAATTGGCCCGGATCGGCGGCACCCCGGCTAAACAGGGGGTGATCGACGCTGTGAAAAATCGAATCGTCCGCGAACGGCCGTCTGCGGCGCTTACTCGATATACTCGTACTGCCGCTCGTTCATCCGGCCCCAGCCGGTGAAGACGAACTCGTCGCTCGGCTCGGTGAACGGGTCGATATCGACCGACCCCTTCTCGTAGTTGTGGCTGTCGTGGACCAGCTCGTACTCGTCGTGGGAGAGGTCGTAGCGGCCGTCGATCTGGGCGTCGATATTGAGCTGATCTATCTCGTGGTCCCAGTTCGGCTGGACGGTCTCGGCGTGGATCTCCGCCTGCGCGCCCGACCCGTAGGAGCCGACCAGTAGCTTCTCGCCGGCGAGGTCACGACCCGCTTCGGCGGCGGACTGGAGGGCGGCAATCCGGGCGATATGCACAGAGCCGGTGTACCAGTTGCCGACGTGCCGCGAGATACCGAGCGTCGGCTCGATAGCGTCGTCGTACCACGCCCGGTACTGGTCGGTTTGCTTGAGGTCGTCCATGTAGTCGCGGATCGCGTCCTCGTAGTCCTCGCGGGCGTCGAAGGCGTCCTCGCGTGGCTGGCGACCGATCTCGTCGGCGAGGGCGTCCTCGATCTCGGTATCGCGGCTCATATGTCGGTAGCCGAGCAGGGCCGCCTTTCGCACCATCCCCGGGAACGGCGTGTGGAACGGGACGTACGCGAGGTCGTCGGGGTGCATATCCCACGCGACGGATTCGAAATCCTCGACGGCTTCGCGCATCCGCGAGAGATACACCTGCATCGACCGCTGGCCGTCAACTGAGGGGAACTGCTGGTTCGGCTTCAGAAAGTCGGTTTCGTCCATGCTGCCGTACCCCTGCTCGTTCGAGATTGCGACGAGATCGGGGTCCTCGTCGATGAGCATGGCGACTGCGCCTGCGCCCTGTGTCGACTCGCCGGGGTCGCCACGGGCATAGAGGGCAGTGTCGGTAGCGATGACTAAGGCGGCCCGCCCGCGGTTGCGACCCGCGCGAATCCAGTTGTAGGCGTCGTCGATAGACTGGGTGCCGGCGACACACGCAAATTTCCGTTCACCCTTGTTGGCGTGGCGGAACTCGCCGTCGAAGTACTGTTCGAGACAGCCGGCGACGTACGTCGACACCGGCTTCGAGTTATCGAACGCCGACTCGGTAGCGACATCGATCCGGCCGATGTCTTCGGGCGTGAGGTCCTTTCGATCCATGAGTCGCTTGGCGGCGTTGGCACCCATGGTGACGATATCCTCGTAGAGGTCCGGGAAGGATGAGCGTTCGATCCCGATCCCCTTGCGGTACTTGTCGGGGTCCTCGTCCTTGGCGGGGGCGAGCGTCCCCGGCAAGTCGAGTTCGAGTTTGCCGGTCCAGATCTCGACCGCGTCGATGCCGACAGGGTTCATATTCGGGGTTGCCCGAGGCGGCATATGGGTGTGTCGATGCGAGATACGTCGTCTGTCGTACCCATTCGGACGCGACTCGAAACAGAAACCGAACAGAAAAGCCGTGTGAAGAACTCAGTCTTCGTCCTCTTCGATGACTTCCGGATCGGCGAAGGCGTCCTGCAGGCTGTCGAGACCGTTGAGCCACTCCGAGACGAGCCACGAGTCGATCTCGTCGATCTCGCTGCCGTCGAACTCGGTGCCGTCGATAATCTGGGTGCCGGCCTGCACGAGGTAGGCGAGGGCGGCATCCTCGTCGTCTTCGGCCTCGGCCACCTCGATAGCGTCGCTGACACAGTCGTCGAGGGGCTGTTCTTCGACCGGCCCGCCGAGCAGGTACTCCTCGGCAGCGTAGAAAACGGGGATGAGGCTGGTCTGGACGCTATCGATCAACAGCAGCTTGTTTTCGGCGTCAAAATCGGGTTCGGCGAGGACGATGTCGTTGATGAACTCCAGTTTGTCGAGGGCTTCCTCCTCGTCGAGATGGCCGTCCTCGGCGGCGGTGATGATCTTGGCGATGGCGATGGTCGTGTCGTTCTGCAGGTTGAAGTAGAGCCGCGCGAAGTCCTCGCTTTCGGGATCGAGGTCCTCCTCGCCGACCCGCGTCAACCAGTTCTGCCAGCGGTCTTCCGAGTAGAAGGTATCGGCTGGCTCGTCCTCGTCGGTCATACTTGTGTCTCCGGGGGCGCACTCAAAGGCCTTTCTTCTCATCTGACGCCACTATCCCAGCGTTTCGCGGGTGTCGATGCCGTAGACCCGCTTCGGCGTCTCGATGTGGGCGGTCTCGATGGCGTCGTCGTACCCCTGTTCGCGGAGCCACCGGACGCGCCGCGGGACGGTCTTGGGTCCCATGACCGCGCCCGGTCGGTCGGGGTCGTCGACGTAGTCGGTCTCCATCAGAAACGGCTCGCCGGTCTCGGCGGCTGTCTCCAGCCACTCCTTGCGGCACATCACGCTCGGCGTCGGGCCGGCGAGGCGGCCGCTGGCGTAGTGTTTGACGACGTGGAGCGGGTCGAGTCCGCGCTCGTCGGCCCAGTCAGCGATCTCGGTGAGGTCCTCGCTGGCCTCGGTGTGAAGCTGGACGACGCAATCGAGGTCGGCCCCAAGCTCGAAGGCGTGTTTCATCACGTCGTTCGAGGCGTCCCAGACGGCGTCGTCGACCTCGTAGTGCGGCCGGCCGGATTTCAGCGCGAGCGCGTCGCCCCGTTCGACGTACTCGGCGGCGATATCGAGTACACCCTGCATACAGTCTCGCGCCTCGGCGGGCGAGCAGCCGCGGTCCTCAATGAGGCGGTTGATCAGCCCCGGATGCGCGCCGAGGATCGGCCACGCCCGACCCGGCAGTCGTTCGGTCGCGTCGGCGACGATGTCGATAGTGGTCTCAAACACCGAGCGGAAGTCCTCGGGATCGGTCGATTCGACGCCGAGATGCCACGAGGGTTTGTTGACGACGAGCAGGTGGGTACCGCCGAGCCGAACGAAGTCCTCGACGGCGTCCATCCCGCGGGCGGCGTCGGGATCGAGATGCATGTGATTGTCGAGAACCGGCGTGTCGTCGTCCATGGCTGTGCGTTGGCAGCAACAGACAAAAATCGGCTGATCCGGGTCGGCTGGCTCATGGTGCCGAGACTGCTACGTGTCGTTGACAGCAAGGTCGAAGTCGAACGCGACCGCCTGATCAGCGTCGTCAGCGACCGCCCCGGGCTGGGCGGCAAACCCCTCGTGCAGTCGCTCGTAGGTGTCGTCGACGGCTTCGACGATAACGCTCGTCTCGCCGATCACGGGCATGAAATTCGTGTCTCCCTCCCAGCGTGGGACGATGTGTGTGTGGAGGTGGTCGTCGATGGAACCACCTGCGCCGTCGCCGTGATTGATTCCCATATTGAGACCATCTGGATCGAGTCCCGCATACAGCGCGTCGATGGCGACCTGTTTGAGGCGGGCGTGATCGAGGAGGTCGGCGGGTTCGAGGGCCTCGTACTCGCCGATATGGCGGTACGGGATGATCATCAGGTGGCCTGGATTGTAGGGATAGTTGTTGAGCAGCGCGAAGCTGTGCTCGCTTCGGGCGACGATGCGGTGTTCGCGGTCGGCGTCGCGCTCGGGGAGGACACAGAACGGACAGCCGTCGATGGTGTTCTCGTCGGGGTCGCGTTCGACCCAGTCGATCCGCCACGGCGCGAAGAGTCGGTCCATACAGTGGGCTGTGGCTATGGCGTGTTAGGTGTGCCGTCGATCGCTGACACGGCGTCGCCAGCGAGATCAGTCGAAACTGTGGATCCCAGCCGTCGTCACCTCACAGCCGTCCTCGGTGACGATCATCGTGTGTTCGGCCTGACTGATGAGCTGGCCGTCGTCGGCCTTCAGGACTGGATACCCCTTGACGATATCCTCGTTTTTGAGCGTCCGGAGCGCCATCGCCGACCGCGAACTGTCGAGCCACCGCGCCGCGAACGGCAGGTCGTCGAAGGCGTCCAGTTCATCCATTACCTGCCGTGCGCGTCGATCCCGCACCGAGCCGTCGTCGACCTGCTCGTAGATCTCCTCGGTCGCGCCTTCGCCCACTTTCCCGCGACCGTCGGTGGCGAACGGCTCGATGGCGAGCACGTCGCCTACCTCCAGTTCGACACTCCGGTCGACCGCGCGGTTCGGGATGCTCGGCCCGGTGTGGGCGTCGTAACGTTCGACGCCGTGGCCAGTTAGGTTCAAGATCGGCGTGTAGCCGTACCCCTCGATTGCGGCCTCGATCTCCGCGCCGACCTCGCCGGCCGGGACGCCCGGACCGACCGCGTCGACAGCGGCTTCCAGTGCGTCTTCGGCGGCAGCGACCAAGTCGTCGGTGTCGGTGTAGTCGACGGTCACCGCGGCGTCGGCAAT
>KI543216.1:177328-179438 GCA_000496215.1 uncultured archaeon A07HN63 | reverse complement strand
CGTCAACGGTAACAACGACACCAACAGCGATGTAATCACGTTCCATCAGCTGCAAGGACTTGATGATAACACACGGATCCTCTCCGATCAGGAGGACCTCATGATCGTTGAATTCAATCTCTCAGCCATGCAGGGCGACCTGCAAGCACTTGAAACCAGCCAGAAGCTGACCATCGTCGCGCAGGCTCCTGCAGGTGGACAGTCTTACTCAGAGGTCCAGGCTCCACGGCAGATTGACGACGGCGAATCGTACATCCTCTGATCTGACAACAGAGATTATACTGTCTCTCTCATTATTTGATTTATTCTAAAGCTTCAATCATATATTTACGATAACATCAGCGAATTGCGCGTACTTCACCGATTACATACGCGCGTTTTGATTAAACGCCGCGACCCTGTAGCTTCTCGTCCTCTTCGAGATCGACGTTCGCTTGCCCGGGCATGCCCTCACCGGGGTCCTTGGCGATTTCCTTCAGGGCCTCGGGGTCGTCGTAGTTGTTGACAGCTTCGACGACTGATTCGCCCATCGCCTGTGGGTTCTCCGCGCCGAAGATACCCGAGCCGACGAAGATGCCGTCACAGCCGAGTTGCATCATCAGCGCGGCGTCTGCGGGCGTGGCGATCCCGCCAGCGGCGAAGTTGACGACCGGCAGCCGTCCCATCTCGGCGGTCTCGTGGGCCAACTCTCGTGGCGCGCCGTGTTCGCGGGCCCACTCGTCGCGTTCCTCGTAATCCATCCCGGTGAGCTTGCCGATTGCCCGCTGGATGTTGCGCTGGTGGGTGACGGCCTGATTCACATCGCCCGTGCCGGCCTCGCCCTTGGTGCGGATCATCGCCGCGCCCTCGTCGATCCGCCGCAGCGCCTCGGCGAGGTTTCGCGCACCACAGACGAACGGCGCGGTGAACTCCTGTTTGTCGATGTGGTATCGATCATCGGCCTGTGTGAGCACCTCGCTCTCGTCGATCATGTCCGCGCCCGTCGCTTCGAGAATCTGGGCCTCGGCGGTGTGACCGATCCGGGCTTTGCCCATGGCCGGGATCGACACCTCGTCGATAACATCCTCAAGCCCGCCCGGGTCGGCCATGCGCGCGACGCCGCCGCGTTTCCGGATGTCGGCCGGCACGGATTCGAGGTGCATCACCGCGACCGCGCCCGCGTCCTCGGCGATCCGGGCCTGCTCGCGGTTGACGACGTCCATGATGACGCCGCCCTTCTGCATCTGTGCGAAGCCGCGTTTGACCAGCGAGGTCCCGCGACGCAGCGTTTCTAGATCGGTTGTCTCCGACATACTAGTGGGTGGGGCTGGACACACTTAACCCGTGCTCTTGGCCGGTCATATCGCGTCGTTGTCACGCAAATTAGCCCCCTACCGCGCGTGTGCAGACCCCCGCTATCGACACGCTCAGGTGGGACCCGCGACAACGGGCCGCCACCGATGGAGCGGTTCGTACAGGGACTGGTTGCCGGCGGGCTCGCACTCGTCGCTGGCCTCTGGCTCACGGCGCTGGCCCCGTCGCGTTCGCGGGCGTGGCTGGCCGGCGTCGCAGCCGCGGGGCTCGGCGTCATCGCACTCGGCGGCAGCATCTACAGTCAGATCGAGTACTGACGGCGGGGTCGCTGTCGCGTCCCGGACGGTGTGTCAGGCGAGTTCGCGGAGGTCGGCCAGCGCGTCGTCGAGATCGCGCGTCGAGGTCGCCAGCGAGAAGCCGTCGACCTCGGCGAGAGCGGCCGCGTGCTCCCAGAGGTCGTCGGCCTCGATACCGTGCAGGACGACCGCGTTCGGCGTCGGTGTGACGACTCGCATCGCCACCAGCGGCCCCTCGCCGCCGGTGACGCCCGTGAAGACGAGCCCGCGGTCGGTGCTCTGGCCGTACAGTCGGTAGAACTCCTCGTTCGAGAGCCGGGTAATCGTCTGAATACTGTTGATGACGGTGTGGCCGTTGACGTAGTCGCGCTTGCCCGACGTGATCTCGGTCGCATCGAGGGCGTCGTAAAAATCGTGTAGCGGCAGCGTCGCCGGGTACTCCCGAAGGTCGTGGACGATCTCGTTGTCGAAGCCCGCCGATAGCACGCGGCCGTACTGGCGGATGTGCCGCCCGCCGCGGT
>KI543216.1:169496-171835 GCA_000496215.1 uncultured archaeon A07HN63 | reverse complement strand
CTGAGCCAGTCTGGGCGTCGAACCATTGGTTAGTGGTCGGGTCGCGGGCTATTTATGCCTGTCTTCACTGGGCTGGTTGCCACGCGTTCTGCTCTGTGACAGCCGGTGTGTTCGGATTCAAGTAGACCGCTGCCAACGTGCAACTATGCCAACTGCAACGCCGCCGCTTAACGACCGGCGCGCGCGCCTCGACGCCTATCTCGACGACGCCAGGCTCGACGCTGTCTGGTTCGCCCGGCCGAACAGCTTCACGTGGCTGACCGGCGGCAGCAACGTCGTCGACCGCGAGGGCCCGGTCGGCGTCGCCGCCGCTGGCTACGACCGCGAGCAGGGGCTCCGTGTCGTCACCGACACCATCGAGGCCCCACGGCTCCGCGATGAGGAACTCCCCGACGCTTTCGCGGTCGAGGCCGCAGACTGGTACACCGACTCGCTGGCCGACGCCGTCGCCGACCATTCGATGACACCGGCCGCGGCCGATTTCGACGTGCCGGGCTTCGCGTCGGTCGACGCCTCGTCGCTCCGGCAGCCGCTGGCCGACGCCGATATCGACCGCTATCGCGCGGTCGGCGCGGACGCTGCCGCGGCCATTGAGGCCGTCGGCCGGTCGATCACGCCCGCCGACACCGAACGCGAGGTCGCCACCGATCTCCGCGCCGAACTCGAAACCCGCGGCCTCGTCGCACCGGTCGTCCTCGTCGGTGGGGACGAACGCCCCCAGTCGTATCGGCACTACACACCGACCGACACCGAGATCGGCGATTACGCGTTGCTGTCCGTGACGGCCCACCGTGGCGGGCTGTACGCGAGTGCGACCCGGACGGTCGCCTTCGACGCCCCAGACTGGCTGGCCGACCGCCACCGCGCAGCCGTTCGCGTCGAAGTGTCGGCGCTGGCGGCGACCCAGCAGGCGGCCGCGGCTGGCGACGACGCCGGTCGGGTATTCGGGGCGATTCAGGACGCCTACGCCGCCGTCGGCTGGCCCGACGAATGGACGAACCATCATCAGGGCGGGGCCGCCGGCTTCGCCGGCCGGGAGTGGATCGCCACGCCCGACCACGACGCCCACGTGTTTACGCCGATGGCCTACGCGTGGAACCCGACCGTGCAGGGTGCAAAAAGTGAGGGTACCGTTCTCGTGACCGACGACGCTATCGACCCGCTGACGATGACCGACGAGTGGCCAACCGTCGAGGCCGCTGCTGTCGGCGAGTTCGACGACGATATTACCCTTCGACGGCCAGCGGTGCTCCACCGCGAGTATAAAAGCTAGTTTGAGTCTTCGAAACCCATTTAGCTCTTTCAGCAGTGGACCCGGACATGTCATGGCACGCGATCGATAGCGTTGACGAAGCTATCGAGGAAACCAAGTCGTTTCTGTCCCCGTTTGCCCTCCGCCGCTGGCTGAAGCTCGCTCTCATCTCGCTCTTCGTCGGGACGGGCGGTGGGTCGCTTCTTAGCCTGTTCAACTCCGCCTCGTCGCTCTCCTCGACGCCCTCGGAGTTCAACTCGACCGGAACAAACGCGACCGGTGCTGGCGATCCGAACATGACCGTAACAGGTGGTATACCGACCGGCGAGGTTCCCCCGCCATCGCAGGGGCTTGATGCCATCGGCGGTCCGGAACTCGGGATTATTATCGCCGTGTTTGCTGTCCTCGTGGTGCTCGGACTGCTGTTAAGCATCCTCTCTGACGTGCTCCGATTTGCGTTCTACGAGATGCTCCGGACTGACGAGATCAGGCTTGTTGCGTCGGCCAAACGCCGTACCGGGCAGGCGCTCCGCTTCTTTGGATTCAAACTGGTTGTTCAGCTGCTCACGCTGGCGCCGTTTGTACTTATCATTTACCTGGCCATTCAGGAAGCGATCCCGGTCGGAACTGGTGTGCTTCTCCTCGGGGTGCTGCTGGCCGTTGTCGTCCTCCTCACCTCGACTGTCGTCAACCGGATCACCGACGAGTTCGTCGTCCCGACGATGGTCGCCACCGACAGTGGCGTCCTCGACGGCTGGCGTCGATTCTGGCCCGTCCTCCGCGGGAATCTCGCCGAGTTCGGCGTCTACCTCGTCGTCCACTTCCTCTTGTTGCTGGCGATCGGGATCGGCCAGTCGATCCTCTCGTTGCTCGTCTTCGGGATCGTCGGCGTCGTCGGTGCCGTGGCCGGACTGGTGGTCGTCTTCGGGGTCTTCGGCGGGCTCAGCGCGGCGACCGCCTCGACCGCAGGCCTCGCGTTGCTGGTCGTCATCGGCGGTCTCACTCTACTCGTTGCGTTTGTCCTGTTGTTACCAGTTCAGATCGTTGTCCTGACGTCTGTCACGACCTACGAGGTGTCGATGCTGGG
>KI543216.1:166885-169476 GCA_000496215.1 uncultured archaeon A07HN63 | reverse complement strand
GAGCCTTGCGTACGTCGCCGGGGGTGGCCGCACCCTGCCGGGATATCGACGACGACCCCGCGGCCGCCTTCGAGTACACCGCCAAGAGCAACCTCGTTGGCGTCGTCTCAAACGGCTCGGCCGTGCTCGGTCTGGGCTCAATCGGCGCACAGGCCTCCAAGCCGGTCATGGAGGGCAAGGGCGTCCTTTTTAAGCGGTTTGCCGATATCGACGTCTTCGATATTGAACTTGATCTGGACGACCCCGAAGCATTCATTGAGTCGGTCGCCGCGATGGAGCCAACCTTCGGCGGCATCAATCTGGAGGATATCAAGGCGCCCGAGTGTTTCGAGATCGAGGAACGACTCGGCGAGCGGATGGATATCCCCGTTTTTCACGACGACCAGCACGGAACCGCGATCATCTCCGGGGCAGCCCTCCTGAACGCCGCCGACATCACGGGCAAGAACCTCGCCGACCTCGATATCGTCTTCTCCGGGGCGGGGGCGTCGGCGATTGCGACCGCCGAATTCTACCTTTCGCTCGGTGTCGAACGCGACAACATCACGATGTGTGATTCCTCGGGGATCATCACCACCGACCGTGGCGACACCAACGAGTACAAACAGCGATTCGCCCGCGACGTACCCGAGGGCGACCTCGCCGACGCGATGGCCGGTGCGGACGTGTTCGTCGGCCTCTCGGTTGGTGGCATCGTCAGCGAGGCAATGGTGCAGTCGATGGGCGACAATCCGATTATCTTCGCGATGGCCAACCCCGACCCCGAAATCGACTACGAGACCGCCAAGAAGGCCCGCGACGACGACGTGATCGTCGCCACCGGTCGCTCGGATTACCCGAATATGGTCAACAACGTCCTCGGCTTCCCGTTCATCTTCCGCGGCGCGCTCGACGTGCGGGCGACCGATATCAACGAGGCGATGAAACGCGCCGCCGCCGAGGCACTGGCCGAGTTGGCCCGCAAAGACGTACCCGACGAGGTGGTCAAGGCCTACGGCGATCAGCCGCTGCAGTTCGGCCCCGAGTACGTCATCCCGAAACCGCTCGATCCGCGCGTCCTCTTCGAGGTTGCCCCCGCGGTCGCCGAGGCTGCCATCGAGAGCGGCTGTGCCCGCACCGAAATCGAGGATCCCGAGCGCTACGCCGAGACGCTGGAGGCCCGCCTCGGCAAGTCCCGGGAGATGATGCGCATCGTCCTCAACAAGGCCAAAAGCGATCCAAAGCGTGTCGCCCTCGCCGAGGGAACGGACGAGAAGATGATCCGGGCGGCCTACCAGCTTGCCGAGGAGGGAATCGCCGATCCCATTCTGCTTGGCGACGAACGCGAAATCCGTCAGACAGCAGACGATCTCGGGTTGGCCTTCGAGCCGAATGTCGTCGACCCGAGCGGCCGCGAACTCGACGCCTACGTTGACCGCCTCCACGAGTTGCGGTGCCGTCGCGGCCTGACCCGCAGCGAGGCCGCCGAGCGCATCGAACGCGACACCAACTATCTCGGCAGCGTGATGGTCGAAACCGGTGACGCTGACGCGATGCTAACAGGGCTCACCCACCACTACCCCTCCGCGCTCCGGCCACCGCTGCAGGTCATCGGCACCGACGACGACGCCGATCACGTCGCCGGCGTCTACCTGCTGGCGTTCAAGAATCGCGTCGTCTTCTGTGCCGATACCACGGTCAATCAGGACCCCGACGCTGACGTGCTGGCGGAGGTCACCCAGCACACCGCGGAGTTGGCCCGGAGTTTCAACGTCGAACCGCGGGCCGCGATGCTCTCGTACTCGAACTTCGGCAGCGTTCGCAACGCGGCAACAGATACGATCCGCGAGGCCGTCTCGAAACTGCACGACAACGGGGTCGACTTCCCGGTTGACGGCGAGATGCAGGCCGACACCGCCGTCGTCGAGGATATCCTCACCGACACGTACGACTTCGCCGAGCTCGACGCGCCCGCAAACGTCCTGATATTCCCGAATCTGGAGTCCGGCAATATCGGCTACAAGCTCCTCCAGCGGCTCGGCGGCGCGGACGCCATCGGCCCGATGCTCGTCGGGATGGCAAACCGGTGCACGTCCTCCAGCGCGGCGACGAGGTGAAGGATATCGTCAATCTCGCCGGCGTCGCCGTCGTTGACGCACAGGACGCCGACTGACTATGCGTCGTCGCCGGCGTCACTGACGGGTTCGACCGCTGCGATCGAGCCGATCATCTCCCAGCCCTCGCTGCCAGCGGGCTGTCGGCCGACGAGGATCGATTCGTTGTCCTCGCTGGAGACGAGGCGGTAGTCGGCGTCGTCGTCTTCGCGGGTGCCCTCCGCCTGAAACTCCTGCTGGAAGAACTCGGTCGACTCCATCCGGAGGACAGCCTCGGCACCGTCGTCAAGTGTCACCCGAATCGGATCGGGCGAGGCATTGTGAATCCGCTTTGCGAGTGTGTTGAGATCGGCCATATCCCATCGTTGGACCGAGGCCCTAAACTGTCGCCGGTTTCGGCGGCCTGCTGCCGCCGGCAGCACCTGACCGCCGCTTCCAACGCCGTTAGGTAGCTCCGCCGTGAAACTGCGCTATGACCGATACCGAAGATACTGACGC
>KI543216.1:151250-165741 GCA_000496215.1 uncultured archaeon A07HN63 | reverse complement strand
GAGATGCGCGAGGACAAGGACGAGTTTTTCACCGAACACCCACAGTCACCGATTCAGCCGGAGGTCCGCGACGAGTTCGAGGGGCTGTCGTACTTCGAGCCCGAACCGGAGTTTCGCGTTCCAACACGGGTCCGGGTCTACGGCAATCCCGATCCGATAGAACTTGACGTGACCGCCGGCCAGCCGATTCGGTATCTCCGGCCGTTCATCTTCGAGTTCGAACTTCGAGACGAACGCCAGCAACTCGCTGGCTACCAGCAGGAAGGCGAGGAGACGGACACGATCTTCATTCCGTTCCGCGACAAGACGACCGGTCAGCAGACCTACCACCGCGGGCGATACATGGAGACCGAACCCGACGAGGAGCTGACCAACGGCGACACGGTCACGCTGGATTTCAACCTCGCCTACAATCCCTTCTGTGCCTACAGCGAGACGTTCGCCTGCCCGCTGCCGCCGGAGGAAAACTGGCTCGACATCGCTGTGCCGGCCGGCGAGCGCGCGCCACCGGAGGAGATTGTCGTCGACGACGAGTGACGGAGCAGAACGCTCAAGACGGTTGCGTTCGCAGTGACGAGCCACATGGATATCCCGAATCAATCCGGCACCGGCATCGCACTGCTTCTCGTCGGGGTGGTACTCTTCATCCCCGGTTTGACGCTTGGGCAGAGTCTGCTGGCGTACGGTATTCTCGTCGCCGCTGCTGTGCTGCTGACTATCGGCACCTACCTCTTTGGCACCAGCGGTAGCGACCGACCGGTCTGACGAAGCGACACGCCTGTCTTTATGATTTGAGTCGACCGACAGCGAATGCTCTGGTGACTGTAGGTAAACCCGCAATCAATGGCCGGGGTGGGCTCCGAACCCACGATCTCCGCATATCCCAGGTACGAGGCTCGGCAGGCCTCATGGGAGCGGACGCTTCCAAGGCGGTAACCGCACCGAATCTCGGTAACCCTATGAGTGCGGCGCTATGTCCAGCTAAGCCACCCGGCCGCACCCACATATACCCTGAACCCGGTCTTTAACCTTCTCATCTCCATCGGATTCACGGCACGCGATTTCTCGGGCTGGTGGCCGGCACGTTTCAGCCAATCACCCGACTGCAGCCGGCACAAAGAGACAGCCGGTTTTATGAGCCACCACTCCCACCAACCCACAATGAGTCTTCCCGAGGTACTCGACGCCGAGCTGGACGGCGAGCCAGCCGTCGCGGAGGTCCCCCTCGGCGGCGAGGATCTCCTCGTCGTCACGCCGAGCCGAACGCTCGTCTACCGCGACGACGGGCTGCTGTCCGACGAGGCCGTCGAAGCCGTCCCCCACGACGCCGAGCGGCTCTCGCTGTCGGTCGGTCGACGCAAGGCCAAGCTCACGCTGGACTACGGCCTCGACGGCAGCGAGACGCTCTCGTTGCCGGCCAGCCACATCGACGACGCGATCCATCCGATTCTCGCGGGGATTCTGAACGCCGCGGGTGTGACCGATCCCGGCGAGACCGTTCTCAAGACGTTCCGGTTCAGCGACCTCACGCTCGTCGTCACCAGCGACCAGATCGTCAAACACATCGGCGGCGCGCTCTGGACGGAGGATTTCGAGACCTTCGGCTACGACGGTGTCACCGATATCGACTTCGAGGAAGGAACGCACGCCACCTCGATTGTCATTACCCACGGCGGTCGGCAGGAACGGTTCAAAGCCCCGAACGACGACGTTCGTGCCGTCCGCGAGACCATCGTCGGCGCGGTCTGTGAGTACCACGGCGTCGAGAGTGTCGACGAGATCGAACCGAATGCCGACACCGATGCGGGTGGCGACAGCGATGGCGGCGACAGCGAGGGCGACGACACCCTCGATTTTGGCGCCGGACTCGACCCGCTCAGCACCGATCCGGACGACCTCAGCGAGCCATCGGGCGAGACCGAGGCGGCGTCGACCGACGACCCCGAATCCATGTCCGACGAGTCGCTGGCCGCCTCGATCGGCGAGGGTGACGATTCGGTTACCGACTCGACGGCGGACTCCGGCGGCGAGGCCGCCGTCGCGGCGACCACCGCCGAGTCGGGGGCCGCAGACGGCGGGGCTGCGGCGTCGACAGCCGACGAGCCAGCCGGTGGCTTCGAGGAGTCCGGCTTCGAGTCCGCGGGCCCGGTCGAGGACGACAGCGTCGCCGAACAGATCGACGTCCTCGTCGAGCGGGTCGAACGGCAGGAACGAAAGCTGGAGCGACAGACCGAACTCCTGGAGACGCTGATCGAAGAACTCCGCCGCGGTCGGTAACTGCGTTTCGCGCCCGGTGAGCTATTCCTCGCGACCGACGACCTTCTTGATGCACTCGGAGCCGAATGGCCCGAGTTCGCCGGCGTCGAACTGGATGAAGTGCCCCGTCGAGAGCCCGGCCCCACAGCGACGGCACTCGAACTCGCCGTCGCGGGCGACGACATCGCTCTCGAAACGGACGAACGCCCCGCCGCGGCGAACCCGCAGCCGCGACCCCTCGCGGTCGATCACGCCGCGTTTTTCGGCGGTATCGAGGATTTCACGCGTCAGCGACGGGCTGGTGGTGACGGTTTCGAGTCGGTCGATAGCGGCCGACAGCGGGAGGTCATCGTGTTCGATGGTGGCCAGCAGTTCGATCCCGAGTTCGATCTTCTCGTCCCGGCTCTGCGGCACGGCTGTGTCGGTGTCCGCGGCCGCCTCGCTCGCCTTTGCCGGTTCGTCGTCGGTCACGACCGCGGGTTCGCCGGCAGCGCTGATAATTGTTCTGCGAACTCTCTCGCCGACTCGAAGCCCAGCGGACGAGAAAGAACGGCTCCGGCTATCGAGTGGCGTCAGTCGCCGCCGCCGTCTTTCATGTCGGACAGCTGATCGATGAGGTCGTCGGTGTCGGCCTCCGACTCGAACGACACCTCGCCCTCGTGTTCGTTCTCGTGGACGTTCACACCCTCGCTGTCGTCGGCGTCTACGTCCTGGTCTTTCTGCTCGGATTCATCGTAGCTTCCGAATCCCATACTGAGGTGGCCACGGGTGAGCCACAAAAAACGACCGATGCGTCGAGGGTTGCCTCCGACCCCGGTGTACTCACCACAGATCGTCGGTAGTCGATCACAATACGTATGCCGACCGCGGAACCGCCCACGACCATGCAGCGTCGCCGCCGGCTCACCGCGGGTGTCCTGACGGTCCTCGTGCTCGGTGCTGTGACGTGGCAGGTCACGCCGGCGGCCGCCTTCGCGTGGGCCGACGCTGTGGCCACGCGGCCGCTCCAGTACGGCCTGCTGCTGGCGGTCGCCACGATCCTCCGCCCGGCGATTGCGTGGCCGCCGACGGCGCTGTCGGTCGCGGTCGGCTACGGTTACGGGCCGTGGGGGCTGCCGCTTGCGCTCGCGCTGGTCGTGCTGACGAGCCTGCCGCCGTACTGGTTCGGTGGCCACACCGCTACCGAGGGTCGGGTGACGGCGGCGGGCAATCAGCTGCTGGCCGAAACCGGGAGCCTGCGCGGGCTGATCGGCGCGCGACTGCTGCCGATTCCCTCTGACCTCGTTTCTGTCGGCGCGGGCGCGACGGCGGTTCGGCTCCGACCGTTTCTGGCCAGCACCGCGGTCGGCGAACTACCGTGGGCCGTTCTCGGCGTGGTGGCCGGCCACTCGCTGAGCCGCCTCCAGCAGCGTGGCCTCACCGGCGAGGTCGATCCGTGGATCCTGATCGGGCTGACTGCCGCGGGCGTGTTGCTACTGGCTGGCCCGTGTTACCGGCTGCTCGAAGGGCGCGATGCGCTGGACTCTCTTCGATGAGCGGGTGATGGTGACCGCTCACTCGATCAGCGCCGGCAGCTGGCCGAACCGCTGGATCACGGTGAGGCCGACGATTGCGACCGCGAGCAGGGCGACGCCGAGCGGGATGATCGCGTCGATCCCGCCGCCGATGAAGTCGACCCAGATCTGGGTCGGCATCGTCCGCGGGTTGTAGGCGACCATCAGCGTCGCGCCGAACTCCCCGAGCGCCCGGGCGAACGTCAGCACGACGCCGGCGATGATCGTCCCGCGGGCCAGCGGCAGCGAGACGCGCCGGAACGTCGCCAGCGGCCCGTAACCGAGCGATCTGGCGGCCTCCTCGAACTGTCGGTCGACCGCCGCGAACCCGGCTCGCGCGGTGATGACGACGAACGGCCCGGCGACGAACGTCTGGGCCAGCACGACGCCGAGCAGGCTATCGGTCAGCGGAATCCCGGCAGCGGCTGCGGCCGCGCCGACCGGTGTGAACCGCCCGACAGCGGTGAGCAACATCGCCCCGCCGACGACCGGCGGGACGACCAGCGGCAACACGACCAGTATCTCGACGAGTCGCTTTCCCGGAAACGACCGCCGGGCGAGCACGTAGGCCAGCGGGACGCCCAGCGTCGTCGCCACGAGCGTCGCTACCGGCGCGGTGAGCAGCGAGTTCCGAACGGCGGCCTGTGCCTCCGGCGTCGACAGTCCGGCGACGACGTTCGATACGCCCGTGCGACTCACGAACGCCACGAAGGGGACGGCGAGATAGCAGACGAACAGTCCACCCAGCAGCGTCGGCACGAGGAGTTCAGGTGACGACCCAGTGCCGCGCAGTCGGGACAGCGACAGCCGACTCATACCGTGATCGCCTCGGGCGGCGTGCCGTGGGGTCGCGGGAGTTGCGGACCGACCGTCAGCCCGGTGTCTGTGAGCAACGTCGGATTGTCGATGAGGAACTGAACGAGTTGCCGGCCGGCAGCCGGGTTGCTCGCGTCTTGATGGACGGTCGCGTTGTAGATCACCGGTCGGCCCGTGGCCGTGTAGCCGTCGTCGGTGGTGTACTCGACGGTCGCGTAGTGGTCGGCGAGAGCGAGGCGACCGAAGTTGTAGGCGGGCGGGAACGCGACGAACGGGAGACCGTGTTCGATTGCCATGTTCTTGTAGGCAATCGCGGCGGCCCGACCCCCGCTCTCGACACCGGCCAGTAGCTGTGGCTCGGCTGGCTCCCGGTAGACCCGCTGTAGCAGCCGTTCGCGGAAGTTCGAAAGGTCGTGTTCGGCGGCGGCGAGTTCGAACGCCATGACGGCCCGGTAGCCAAGGGGGTCGAGATCCGGGTCGGAAATAGCGATCACGCCGGGTTCGCTCTCGGCGGCGACGGTGTACCACGGCGTACCGTCGGCGAGTCGCTGGCCGACCGCCGTCTCTGGGTTGTAGGCCACTCCGAGACTGTTGGACGCGAACGCCACGTCCCAGTCGGTGACCGTCCCGTAGAGGCGGTCGCGGAGCAGCGTCGCGTCCGCGCTCGTGATCACGTCGGGCACGGCGAGGTCGTCCTCGACTCGCCGCATCACGGCGTTGGAGCCGTAGTATTCGCCGTCAAGTCGGTGACCAGTTGCGTCCTCGAAAGCGGGGCCGATGTGGTCCTCGAAGGTGCGGGCGAGGCTGCCGGCCGACAGCAGCGACACCGGGGCCGCGCCGTCACCCACACAGCCGGCCACGCCGCCGAGGGCCGCCACGCCGACTGTCCGGAGGGCGCTCCGGCGCGACACCCCCGACCCGCGCTGTGTCGTCATTGCTCACCACTACACCTGCCGAGCAGGATTTACCTGTTGCTCCCGGCGCAATCGGAGCCGGTTTCGCTCAGCCGCGACGGTCGAGAACCCGGTCGATGATCGCCCCCGAGGAGAGCAACTCGTCATCGTGGGCCGGCTCGCGGCCACTCGCGCGCTCGACCTGGCAGTCCAGCCCGCGCTCGGCCAGTGTCCCCCTGATCGCGTCGGCGTCGTGGTGCTGGTCGTAGCCGAGGACGATCACGTCGGGTGCAATCTGCTCGATGGGGACGAAGATATCTTCGGGGTCGCCGAGGTGGACCGCGTCGACGACGCCGAGCGCGGCGACCGTATCACACCGCTGTTCCGCCGACAGGATCGGATCGGCCTTGTGAGTCACGTTGGATTCGCGGGCGACGATGACGTGGAGTTCCTCAGCGTAGTCGGCCGCCTCCCGGAGGTAATGAATATGTCCGGGATGCAGCAGGTCAAAGGTGCCCTGTGCGACGGCGCGGCTCGGCTCACTCATCGCTCGTCGTCCCCGCTGAGGTACCGGCCCTCGGCCGCCAGTTCGGCGTCGATATCGGCCTGCGTGAAGTCGAAGAACTGCTCGTCGGGGATGTCGACGTCGAGCACGTCCAGCGAGCGGGGGTGCTACTGCTGTCGAAGGCGCGCCAGTCGTCGGGACCGTAGGGCGCGCCGATGATGATGTGGACATCACCGGTGTGGAACGTGCCCTTGTCGGTATCGCTTGGCTGGAGGACGCCGTTCGGGTGGGAGTGGACCGATCCCACGGCCTTGCGGTCGTTGGGGATCATATTCGACTGCATCGTCGCACTCTGTGGTGTCGATTCGGTGCCGGGAATGATCAGCACGTCGGTGATGACCTGCCCGCGGCGGTCGAGATCGAATTTGCGGGCGTCCTCGCCGCGGAGCAACCCCATGTACTCGTTTGGATGGCTGTCTTCGCTGGCCTCGCGTGCGAACCGCAGGGTCTCGCGAGCGATGCCGAGAATCTCACTCGAACGAAACAGCCGCATTGAAAACTAGTCGTGCTGGTGCCCATCTAAGAGTTCCGAAAGTGGGGGCAAGTGAGATAACAAGCTTAACACGTTCGTCGCTCGTATCGAGGCGCATGACTGACGATACTGCCGGGGATTCCGGCTCACGGGACGATTCGCGTCCCGTCGTCTACGATCTCGCGCCCGACTGCACGCGTGCCGATACCGAGGCCGGCGATCACTACCACGCCGTCGTCAACGGCGTCGTCGACTACGGCGTCTTCGTCGATATCTCCGATGCCGTCTCGGGGCTGATCCACGAGTCGAACCTCGACCGCTCTCACGACGTTGGCGACCGCCTCGTCGTCACACTTGACGAGGCCAAAGAAAACGGCGACATCGCCTTCGATGTCCCCGATTTCGAGGAGTACCGCACCGAGGTCCGCGACCACGAACCCGACCTCACGCCGGTCGCCGACCTCGAAACCGGGTCGACGGCGACCATCGAGGGTCGTGTCGTCCAGATCAAACAGACCGGCGGGCCGACGATCTTCCATCTCGCCGACGGCACCGGGATCGTCAGCGGCGCAGCCTTCGAGGAGGCTGGCGTCCGCGCGTATCCCGATGTGGAGATCGACGACATCGTTCGCGTCACCGGCGAGGTGGAGGCCCACCGCGATACCCGCCAGCTCGAGGTCGACTCGCTGACCGTCCTCGACGGCGAGACCGAGGCCGACGCGGCCGACGCCATCGACGCCGAAATCGAGGAACGTGCCGAGCCGGCGGATATCGATCCGCTCATCGAGTGGCCCGCCTTCGAGCCGATATTCGAGGAACTCAAATCGGTCGCGCGGCTGCTGCGAGAGACGGTTCTCGAAGGACGGCCAATCCGGGTGCGACACCACGCCGACGGCGACGGAATGTGTGCGGCGACACCGTTGCAGCTCGCTGTCGAGAACCTCATTACTGAGGTCCACGCTGACCCCGACGCCCCGGAACATCTGTTCAAGCGACTACCGAGCAAGGCCCCATACTACGAGATGGAAGACGTGACCCGCGACCTCAATTTTGCCTTAGAGGGCCAGAACCGCCACGGCCAGAAGCTGCCGTTCCTCTTCATGCTCGACAACGGCTCGACCGAGGAGGATGTGCCGGCCTACCGGAATCTTGCACACTACGACATCCCCATCGCCGCTATCGACCACCACCACCCTGATCCCGAGGCGGTCGACCCACTGCTTGACGCCCACGTCAACCCCTACCTGTTCGACGAGGACTATCGGATCACCACCGGGATGATGTGCGTCGAACTCGCCCGGCTGATCGACCCCTCGATCACCGACGACGTCGAACACGTCCCGGCGGTCGCCGGCCTCTCGGATCGCTCGAAAGCCGACGTGATGCCGCGGTTCGTCTACCGGGCCGATCAGGCAGGCTACGACCGCGACGATCTGGAGGCTATCGGCGAGGCACTCGATTACGCCGCCCACTGGCTCCGCTACAGCGAGGGCAAAACCCTCGTCAACGACGTACTCGACGTGGGGTGTGACGACCACGACCGCCACGAGGAACTCATCGAGTTCCTCGCCGAACGCGCCGAACGCGACGTTGAGCGACAGATCGAGGCGGTCGAACCCCATGTGGAACACGAACGCCTCGACTCCGAGGCGCATCTCTACCGTGTCGACCTCGACAACTTCGCTCATCGCTTCACCTACCCCGCGCCCGGCAAGACGACCGGCAAACTCCACGACAGGAAGGTGACCGAAACCGGCGAACCAGTCATCACCATCGGCTACGGCCCCGACTTCGCCGTCCTGCGCTCCGACGGTGTCCGGCTGGACATCCCGGAGATGGTCACCGAACTCAACGAGGAACTCCCCGGCGCGGGCGTCTCCGGCGGTGGCCACCTCGTCGTCGGCTCGATCAAGTTTGTCAAGGGCCGACGGGAATCGGTGATCGACCTGCTGGTCGAGAAGATGGCCGAGGCCGACCTCGACGAGTCGCTGTCGAGTGCCGCCCCGGTCGAATAACGTCGCCAGCAGACCTCAGTCTCGTTTTCTCTCCACTGCTGCAGCCATCACTATCGCTCGGCGAATTCGAGCCGCCGGTGCGCGATGAGAACGGTGACGCTGCTCACGCCGACCGCGACGACGAGCAGACCAGCCGGGAGCGACGACGGCAGTGCCCCGCCGAGCCACCCGGTTTTGCTACCAGCCTGCCAGTCGCCCATGAAGACATTCCGGTAGTAGTCGGCGACCCCGGGGTCGGTGATGGCGACCGCAAGTTCGCGGTTGTTTTCGGCGGAGTTGTTGTTCCAGTTGAGGCTCCCGACGACAGCGGTGTCGTCGGCGACGATCCCCTTCGCGTGGATCTTGCCGAAGCGACGATTGTCGGGCGCAATCCGAACAGAGAGCGGCATCTCGCTGTCGGCCGCGTTCGTTCGGAGCTGGTCGGCCAGTTGTTCGTTTTCGTCCTCGTTGTACCAGTTGCCACCCAGCAAAATCTGAACCGTGACCCCGCGCTCGGCCGCACGCATCGCTGCCCGGAGCAGCGCGTAGTCGGCACTTCCGATTGAGGGCTGGACGACCAGCAGCCGGTCGTCCGTGCGGTCGATCAACTCGACCAGCTCAGATTCGGCGTTGTCGGGGGCCGCGAGCACTCTCACCGCGTCGGCGGTCGTCGGCTGCGGTGGATGACGCTGCGGATACGAGCCGGTCGACGGGTCGGCCTCGACCGTCTCGATCTCGCTGCGAACCGCTGTCCAGCGTGGCGTGTCTTTCCACGTCGTATCGTGATCGAAGATCGCCGCCAGTTCGTCGGCCACGCGTTCGCTATCGACGGTGACGCCCCACCCGCGGCTACTCGCGCCCCCCGTCCCCGCCGGCTTCCAGTTCTCCGTGAGGACGACCGCGCGGTCGTCGGCGACGGCGTATTTTGCGTGGTGGAACCGGAATCGCGCGGCCGCTCCCGTCATGACGTTGACCGCGACGCCGCCCGCGGCAAGACGGTCGAGAGCGGCCGCCTGTCGTGTGGTCATCCCGCCGACCGGGTCGCCCTCGACGAGGACGGCGGTGTCGACGCCGCGCTGATCGGCCGCGAGGAGGGCGTCGATCACGCGCTCGTCGGTCAGGGTGTAGGCCGCGAGATAGAGCCGTTCGTCGGCGTCGCTGATCGCGTCGACCGGGGCGGCCGGATCGTCGGGCAGGACGAACGACGTGACGGAGACGTTCCGGGCGGTTACCGGCGCGCGCCGCGTGAATCCGAGCGGCTGCCAGCCGGCGTCGGCGCGCCACTGCTCACTCTCGGGTGCGTCGGTGTAGCGAACCGTGTCGACGACGCGGTCATCTCGCTTGAGTCGCAGGGTTTCGCCGCTGACCGCGAGACGAAACGAACCGCCGGCAGCGACTGGTGTTGCGTCCGTGTACTCGGTTGTTTGGTCGGGAGCCCACGTCGCGGCGAACCGACCCGTCTTGTCGCTGGGCAGGCGAACCGTTCCCTCACCGTCGGTCAGCGTCCAGTCTCCCGGCTCCGAGAGGCGGACCGTCGCATACTCGCCGCGGTTCCCATCGGTCGTCGGGTTCGGATAGAGTTCGACGATCCGACCGGCTGTGTCGGGTGAGTGGTCGCTGGCGTCGCTGGCTGCGGCTGTCGCTGCCGGGCCGCCGAGGAGGAGCCCACAGATGAGGAGCAGCCACAGCAGTCGTCGTGCGCTACGCCACGTGCGAGGGGACACGGCGCGAGTGGCCGCGGCTTCATATAAAAACGTCCGGTGCTCAGCCGGCCGCGCTGTCGTGTGCGCCCCCGTCGCGCGTGCCGGCAACGATCAGCGCGAAGGCGACGAGCGTGAGCCCGACGGTGAGCAGGATCGCCACGGTGTAGCCGTCGGTGTAGGCGATGCTCGCGGTGCCGAGCGGTGGCATCACCAGCGAGCCGATGCCCGCGGCGACGTTGAAGACGCCGATGATCGCGGTGTCTTTCTCCGGCGGATAGACCGTCAACAGGACCGGAATGTACAGCGTCGCACAGCCGCCCAGCCCGAGGCCGACGAGGCCGACGCTGCCGATCAGCAGTGCAGGCGCGGGTGCGACGAGCAGTGCGAGGCCCGCGGTCGCACAGCCGAGCGAGAGCAGGAACGCCCGCCGGGAGCCGAGTCGGTCGCCGAGGTAGCCGCCGCCGATCCGGGAGACGATGCTGACGCCGCCGATGAGGCCGAACGCTGTCGATGCTGCCGTCTCGCCCAGCCCGCGGGCAGCAAAGAGGTCGACGGCGAAGGCGGCCAGCAGCTGGTACCACGCGAAGGCCAGCCCGATGCCGACGAAGAGATACTGGAACTGCCGGGTCCGGGCGAGGCCGGCGACCCAGCCGAGCACCTCGTCGGTTGTCGCCCCCGACGGCTCGACCCACGGCGGGCGGCGACAGATCACGCCGGCGGCCAGAAACGCGACCGCCGTCGCGCCGAGAATCGCCAGAAATCCCTGTCGAACGCCGAACGCGGCGATGGCTCGCTGCCAGATCGGCGGCAGGATGAAGAGCCCCAGTCCGTTGCCGACGAAGATCAGTCCCGTCGCCGCGCCGCGTCGCTCGTCGAACCACCGCGGGACGACCGAGGCGACGACGACGAACTGCGTCCCGAGGGCCAAGCCGAGCACGGCGAAGACGACGAGCAAACCGAGATAGCCCTCGACGACGTAGAGTGCGGGCGCGATCAGGGCGGTGGCGCCGGCCGCGATCAGCAGCACCCTGCGGGCGGGGAGCCGCACCGAGAGCACGCCGACGACGCCGGAGCCAATGAAGAACGTGAACAGCATGACCGAGAAGACGGTCGACAGCGCGACCGGCGCGATGCCGAACGCCGTGCTGAACGGCTCGCGGAAGATGCCATACGAGAGCGGCGTCCCGAACGTGAACACCATCGCAATCGCACCGACGGTTGCGACCAGCCAGCTGTATCGACTGTCGGGCGTCGCGTCAGGAGACACACCTGTGTTTCTCGACCGGCGGCAAAAGGGTCCGTGGTCGCCGTCGACCGGTTGTTGTCGACCGGCCGTTGCCGACCAGCCGTCATCGATAACCTGTCATCGACCGGCCGGTATCGAACGGTAGTTCTTTTGGCCGACCGCCCGACCCATCGCTATGACCAGTCTGGGACTGGTGGTCGCGCAGTTCAACAGCGCGGTCACCGACGAAATGCGGATCGCCGCCGAGGACGCCGCCGCCGAGCGCGACGCCGAGATCAACGAGATACTGGAGGTGCCGGGGAGCTACGACGCGCCGCTGGCCGCCGACCGGCTGGCCCGCCGCGACGATATCGACGCTGTCGCTGTTATCGGCGCGATTGTAACCGGGGACACCGATCACGACACGGTCATCGCCGACGCCGCCGCGCAGAAACTGACCGACGTGAGTCTGGATCGTGACAAACCCGTGACCTTCGGCGTCAGCGGTCCGGGGATGAGCGGGGCCGAAGCCCGCGAGCGCGAGGACAAGGGAGCGGAAGCCGTAAACGCCGCGGTTGACATGGTTGAGGTACTAGCATGAACCTCGAGTTTGCGGAGCGGGTCGAGCGGGTCGAACCGAGCGCGACGCTGGCGATCAGCAACCTTTCCAGCGAGCTTGAAGCCGAGGGCATCGACGTGGTCGACCTCTCGGTCGGCGAACCCGACTTCCCGACCCCGGAAAACATCGTTGAGGCCGGCAAAGACGCGATGGACGCCGGCCACACAGGCTATACTTCTTCGAACGGGATTCTCGAACTGCGGGAGGCACTCGCCGACAAACTCACCGGCCAGGGCATCGACGCCGACAGCGACGAGATCATCGTCACCCCCGGCGGCAAGCAGGGCCTCTACGAGGCGATCAACACGCTGATCGACGACGGCGACGAGGTCGTCCTCCTCGATCCGGCGTGGGTCTCCTACGAGGCGATGGTGAAACTGTCGGGCGGCTCGCTCAACCGCGTCGACCTCTCGCCGTACGACTTCCAGCTCGAACCCGGACTCGACGACCTCACCGCGGCCGTGTCCGACGAGACCGAACTCCTCATCGTCAACTCGCCGTCGAACCCGACCGGCGCGGTCTACTCTGATGAAGCACTCGAAGGCGTCCGCGATCTCGCGGTCGAACACGACTTCGCCGTGATTTCGGACGAGATCTACGAGCGAGTCACATACGGCGTCGAACAGACCGCGCTTGGCTCGCTCGACGGGATGGAAGACAGAACGATCACGCTCAACGGCTTCTCGAAGGCGTTCTCGATGACCGGCTGGCGACTCGGCTACATCCACGCGCCACAGGCCCTCGTCGATCAGGCGAGCAAACTCCACTCGCATTCAGTTTCGTGTGCGGTCAACTTCGTCCAGCGCGCCGGCATCGAAGCGCTCTCCGAGCGTACCGACGACGCGGTCGTCGAGATGCGGGAGGCGTTCCGCGAGCGACGCGATATGCTCGACGAGCTATTCGCCGAACACGGCGTCGATGTCCCCGTCGGCGACGGCGCGTTCTACATGATGCTGCCCGTTGACGACGACGATCAGACGTGGTGTGAGGAGGCGATTCAGGAGGCTCACGTCGCTACCGTTCCGGGCAGTGCCTTCGGCGCGCCCGGCTACGCCCGCATCTCGTACGCGGCCAGCGAGGAGCGACTCCGCGAGGCGGTCAACCGACTCGACGAGGGCGGCTTCATCTAAGGCAGACCACGACTGTCGCCGATTCCTGCGGCGTATCCTTTTACCACAGTAGGCCCCACTTCTGCGTAGATGCACGTCGGCGAGTTGCCGTTGGCGACGCCACACGTGGCACACTTCGAGCGGCAGGGCATCGAGGAGTTGTACCCACCGCAGGCAGAGACTGTCGAGGCTGGCATCTGCGAGGGCGAGAACGTGCTGGCGGCGATTCCGACCGCCAGCGGCAAGACGCTGATCGCCCAGCTTGCGATGCTGACCGCCGACGGGCCGGGACTCTACATCGTCCCGTTGCGCGCGCTGGCGACCGAAAAACACGCCACCTTCAGCGAGTTGCCGGGCGTCGATGTCGGCATCGCCACCGGCGACTACGACTCGCCAGCAGCTGAACTCGCCGAGCACGATATCGTCGTTGCCACGAGCGAAAAGGTCGACTCGGCGATCCGCAACGGCGCGTCGTGGGTTGCCGACAGCGGCTGTGTCGTCGTTGACGAGGTTCACCTGCTCGGCGACGGTGGCCGCGGCCCGACGCTTGAGGTGACGCTGGCGCACCTCCGCCGACTGACGCCGGGCGTCCAGCTTGTCGCGCTGTCGGCGACCGTTGCCAACGCCGCCGAGATCGCCGACTGGCTCGGGGCCGCACTCGTCGAGTCCGACTGGCGGCCCGTCGACCTCCGGACCGGCGTCGCCGACACCGAGCGCGTCGCGTACGACGACGGGACGACCGAATCGGTCGCCATCGACGAGGGCGCGATCCCGGTGAGCGCGGACCTCGCAACCGAGACGACGGCCGCGCTCGTCGACACCGCCGTCGACGACGGCGGCCAGTCGCTGGCGTTCGTCAGCTCCCGGCGGGAGGCCGAATCGCTCGCCGAGCGGCTGACCCGCGACGCCAGCGACCCCGACGCGTCGACACAGGTCGACGGCGAGTCCGCCGAGCCGACGCAGGCCGACCGCGAGCGGGTCGCCAGCGAGATCGAAGCTCTCGACGGCACGGTCACCGGCCAGCAACTCGCCGACTGCGTCCGCGACGGCGTCGCCTTCCACCACGCAGGCCTGCGGAGCGGGCATCGCGCGCTCGTCGAGTCGGCGTTCCGAAACCGGACGCTGGACGCCATCTGTGCGACGCCAACGCTCGCGGCCGGTGTCAACGTCCCCGCTCGCCGGGTCGTCGTCCGCGATCAGCAACGCTACACCGGGTCGGCGATGGAGTGGCTGCCCGTGCTGGAAATTCACCAGATGTGCGGGCGTGCGGGCCGACCGCATCTCGA
>KI543216.1:144201-151230 GCA_000496215.1 uncultured archaeon A07HN63 | reverse complement strand
GCTGGAGGCGGTCAAAACCGCCCGCGTGCTCGTCGAGTGGAGCGAGGGCGAGAGCATCGAGACACTGGTTGAGCGCTACCGCCTCGGCCCCGGTGATCTCGACTCCCGGGTCGAGCGGGCCGACTGGCTGCTGGGGGCGGCCGACGCGCTGGCAGCCGTGCTCGGGATCGAATTTTCGGCCATCTCGCGGGTGCGGGAACGGCTCTGAGTCGCGAAATAGTGTCTTGCTCCGGGTGCGCCTCCGTTCTTTAGGATCCATCGATGCGTGACCTTCGACGGGTGCCCAGCCGAGCGGACACGTCACCAATACAGGTAAGAAGCTGTCATAGAACGATTCATAAGGTGTGTTTACCGCTTAGATTTGTTGGAACCACCGTCAGAAAGAGAGAATATACTGACCAGCGTGGTAAGGCTGAGATTGTATTCAGGCAGCTACAGCCGTGCTCAGCAGATGCGTCGGCGCACGTGGGATTCTTCAGTCATAAATTTCTGTTGAGACACAGCACAATCAATCATTAAATCAGTCGGACACTCTCGATAAACCGGTCCCGGACTTCAACCGCTGCATCAGAACAGACTTCCTCTTGATCGACGTAAGCGGTAATTATGAGGCGGATTGGGTCCGGAGTTGCCGGTAGGAAGACATACCGTAGCGGTGGGTTGGCGAAGGCGCGTGCGCCATCGACAGCGAGATCGTAGTCGGCTGTAATCTCTTCTCCGTATCTTTGTTCGGCCTTCTTGATCGATTGGATATCTGAATCGTTCTCAGTACCCGCCTGGACCTGCAGATTCCAATCTCCATCCGCTCGGAGACGAGCGAAACTTACCCCGAATCTGGAAGCATTCTCAGAGGGTGTTACGACGCTGAATTTAGCCTCCGAGGGAACCTCAAACCTGAGTGGCTGAGGTTCCTCCACACGTTCCTCTGTGTACGAGAGCGGAAGCGATGGACACTCGCCCCCTGATTGGGTAGCGTCTTCGTTGCCGCCACCACTGGATGACTCGGTATCACTGCTTGAATCACCACTACCGCTACACCCAGCGAATGCACCTGCGCCGAGCGCAGTCAAGACACCGAGATACTGTCGTCGGGACCGAAGGGTCTGTCCAGAAACTGTGGTGCATTTTATCCGCCTGTCTGACATTGTCACCAGTAAAGAAAGATAGCTACTTTATTTTTTGGGGATATCAAAGAAAGGTTAGCACAGAACACGCGCCTGAGGTCGCGTCCGCGCACGAGCGGGCATCTTTCTCGCGTTGTGTCTGCGTCTCGTCGTAATTACCGACTACCAACATGGAGACAATTCGGGAAGTACGATCATCACGGCGTGTGAACTCTTCTATGACACCCTCATACAGGTAAAGCTATTTACGTGACTGGTGCGATATCGTAGGTGTCAGTGTCCCGAACAGCGCAGGTTTCGAAGACCACCGGTGAGAGTCATGCACCGCCTCGTGAGCAGCCGCTGGAGGTTATCGAGACCGATCGGGGCTACGTCCTCCGGGAGTTTCGCCGCGAGCCCGACGAGGCGACCGTCTACTCGGTCCACGAGGACCGCATGAAGGCGATGGCCGCGGCCTCCGACCGGCTTGAGGCGACCCATCACCCCTGTATTCTGCGCTGGGACAGCGAAGATAGCGTCGGCGAAATCTACTGGGACGACACTTTCGATACCGCTCGCGTCGAGTACAGTCGGACGCTCAAACGCTGGGTCGTCGTCCCGGAGCACGAACATTACGTGTTCGCCTCCACGCACGACGTGAAGCAGGCTACGAGTACGGCAAACAGGTGCAGAAGCAGTACTTCTTCAAGAACATCGAGGTCTGCTCGGAGCACGGCGAGGTCGAAAAGACCGTCGAGCATCCCTTCATTCGCAAATCGATCACTGACCCGCATATCAAATTCAACCGCTGAGCGCGACGGCGGGTGGACACCGTGACGCGCCCCACAGGTCGACAGCCTCAACACGCCGGCCGGTCGTGACTCCGTATGACCGATATTCATCCGGCCCAGCGAGTCGCCGTGCTCGCTGACTCCCAAAACCTCTATCATACGGCCCAGAGCCAGTTTTCTCGAAATATCGATTACGCCGGCCTGCTCGATGGGGCCGTCTCGGGCCGCGACCTCACCCGCGCTATCGCCTACGTCATCCGCGCCGACGCCCCCGAGGAGGAGAGCTTCTTTGAGGCGCTGATCGACATCGGCTTCGAGACGAAGAGCAAGGAGATCAAGACGTTCGGCGACGGCACGAAGAAGGCCGACTGGGATGTTGGGATGAGCCTCGACGCGGTGACGCTGGCCAACCACGTCGATACGGTTGTCCTCTGTACGGGCGATGGCGACTTCTCGCGGCTCTGCTCGCACCTTCGCCACGAGGGCGTCCGCGTCGAGGTGATGGCCTTCGGCTCCTCGACAGCCCAAGAACTCATCGATGCCACCGACGAGTTCACCGATCTCGCCGACGATCAGGACCGGTTCCTGCTCTGAGATGCCTGGTGATACCGACATCGAGGGCCTCGCACTGCCGTTCATCATCGGTATGGCCGTCGGCCTCGCGCTCGGCCGGACAGCCCTCGACAGCATCCTGCTCGGCGTCGTCGTCGGCCTCGCCTGCTTCGGGCTGCTGGCGTGGGGCCGGCAGCAACTTATTCCGTGAGCCTCGGCCGATTTCTCGAACCGTCATCGGTTTTTGTACCGGGAGTGAATCACCGGCAATGAGCGACGATTCCGCCGGTCACTCACACGCTGTCGACGACGTGAGCGAATCCGCAGCCGATGCGACCGACGGAAGTGCCAGTACCGACGACAGTGCTGACGGCGACAGCGGTGGCGGCACTGACGGCGATGACGGCGGTGACGGCGGGGATCGCGGGATCGAGTCGCTGCGCACGGTCGCCGACTACCAGTTCGGGAGCGGTGCCGGCGAGGTGCTCTTTCCGCCCGACGAGAATATCGAGATACGCCGATCCAGCAGTGGCCGACCGCGACAGCTCCTGGCCGACGGGCGGCGACTCGTCTCCTACGGCGTCGACGGCCGATTCACGCTTGGCCTCGCGGGCGGCCGTCGGCTCGTCGCCGCCTTCGACCACCCGCGCTGTCGGGTCGTCGTCGGCGACGACTCCGAGCCGTTCGTCCGCGACGGAAAGAACGCCTTCGCCAAATTCGTCCGCGAGGCCGATCCCGAAATCCGACCGGGCGACGAGGTGGCTGTCGTCCACGAGCGCGGCGACCTCTTGGCCGTCGGGCGGGCCGAACTCTCGGCCGATGCAATGGCCGACTTCGACAGCGGGATGGCCGTCAAAGTTCGCGAAGGGAGCGACGAGTAACGGCCCCCGAGATTGGCTTCAGAGGAAGCCAGTAAGCCCGAACGCCTCGACGAGCGGAATTCCGACCGAGAGTGCGCCAAGCAGGTAGCCGCCGATTGCGCCGCCGTTGAGCAGTGGCAGGCCGGCATGAGGTTTGCCCTTCATTACCATCGACATGAGAACGAGCAGCCCGGCGAGCGTGCCGGCAAGCGCGCCCAGCGCGGGCGCGTTGAGTTCGATGACAGGGACGGCGTACTGTGGAGCCGACGAGAAGAAGGCCGCGCTGGCAACCATCACTGTCGGGATAACCGCGTCACCAAGCCCGATGAAGAACGCCTCGCGCTCGTCGTCGCCGGGCGCGATCCCGCTTTCGTTGCTGTCATCGTCGCTGTCGCTGTCGATGTCGTCGTCGACAGCGGTGTCCTCGCTGTCGTCGTCCTCGCTGTCACCGTCCCCACCAACCTCCTCCAGCAGCGAGTACGACAGCGTCAACGGGATGACGAGGATCACCGGAATCCGGAGGTCCATCACGCCATCGGCGAGATCAAGCATGTGCTCGGTCTTGTAGACGCTGATCGCGTCGTAGACCGCCAGCACCGACAGCAGGACGACCGCCGGCAGTAGGCCAAACGTGATCCCGAACAGCCCGGCCGCGCCGGCTCCCATCAACACCCCGGCGGTGTCGACGACGTACCACTCCGGATACACCCAGAGCGCGACCGAGACACCGGCCCCAAGCACTGCGGCCACACCGGCCGACACAACCGCGGTGAAGACGTACCACGAGAGCAGCCCGCTGGTGGCGACGATGACGACCTTCACGACCCAGTCGAGGTCGTATTTGAACGCCGCCAGAAAGAACACCGTCGCGACCAGCACCGCGCCGATGTAGACAATGCTGTTCGTCGGGTCACTGGGGTCCTCGACAGCCTGATAGCCCTGATTGAAGAACGTCTGGACCAACGCAAGTGCGCCGAGTTGCACGAGCAGAAACAGCACCACAGCGACGGCAACGCCGCGGTACTCCCGAGGGAACATAGGTGGTCTTACACGGTGGGGCTTTTGGCCGTTGTGTTTGCTGGTCGCCACCTACTCACCGGCTATTCAGCGTACAGCGTCGTCCCGACGAGATCGGTCAGCGCGGCCGACTCACTCGGCGTGATCGCCACGTAGGGCGCGGCGACGGGACCGAATACGTCGACGATCCGCCCGACCGTCGACAGCGACTCGTCGACCACAGACAGGCCAATGTCGGGCGTCTCGTCGGTGTCGAGTTCCACGATAGCGAGCCCCTGTGCGGTTTTGCCGACGGTGCCGATCCGCTGCATGTTACTCCCGAAGAACCCCGAGGTAGGCCCCGATAGCCTGCACGAGATCGTTTTTCGTGTCCTCGGCGCCCGTGACCAGCACGCGGCCACGCTCCTCGTACTCCCGGGAGTAGGTCTTGTCGCGTTCGATCACGGCGTCGTAGCCGATCTGCTGGACCGCCGTTGCGATCTCGTCGACATCCGGTTCCTCGACGGCCATGTCGGCTGCGACGCGCCGTCCCTCGGATCGTGTGTAGTCGGCGTCGAAGTACGCCGGCCAGAGGACGTTTTCGACCATACTGGAGCAAGGCGGGGCCGTGGGTAATACCGTTACGACTGTGCGGCCGGGCTCGGACTCCGGAGTGAAAGTAATCGTTTCGGCTTCGATTCTGCCGGTGTCGTGCAGTTTCGAACTGAAGGCGAGGGGTCAGCTCTGTGGCGTGACGATGGCTCAGACTGAGGTGTTTCCACGACCGTCTCATCCGCCCGCGGCGCTGCGTGGCGGCGGTGAGCAAAAACACCTAACATAGCGGCCGTCACAGAAGGTGTATGGACGATCTTCGAGGCACCGTGGGTCGCGCGCTGTCGGCCGAGACCCGCGAGACGTTCGATCAGCGGGTGGCCGAGCAGGCGGCCGATCTCCGTGGGTTGATCGACGCGGGAGCGTTCGACAGCAGCGGGTTCGCGGTCGGCCTCGAATGCGAACTCTACGGTGTCGACAGCGACGGCCATCTTGCCACGCTCCCCGACGCGCTGTACGACTCCGACGGCCGGACCCGCGAGATCGGTCTCCACAACATCGAACTCAACAGCACGCCCCAGCCCTTCGATCCCGACGGTGTCGCCGCCCACAGCGACGAACTGACGACTGCGGTCGCCGACCTCAGCGAGGCCGCCACCGCGAACGACATCCACATCGCCACCGACGGCATGTGGACGATTCCGCCGGATGGCGGCACCGCGGACTACTTCGGCACCGTCGACCGGACCGACGGGATCACCGTCGCCGACAATATGCACCCGAAGGCTCGCTACTGTGCGATCGACAACACCCTGCTGGCCAACGCGGGCGGATCGATCCCGCTCAGTGTGCCCGGCACCGACCACGAGTTCCCGACCATCCTCGTCGAGTCGCTGACGACCTCGATCCAGCCACACCTCCAGATACCCTCGACCGAGCAGTTCCCCCGATTTTTCAACGCCGCGATCCGGACGATGGGGCCCGTCCTCGCGCTGGCGACGAACTCGCCGTTCCTGCCGGGTGATCTCTACAACGAGGTTGACGACCCCGATGGACTGATCGATCAGACGCCGCACGAACTCCGGATTCCGGTCTTCGAGGAGACGGTCAACAGCGCCGGTCACGAGAAAGCCGGCTGTCCCGAGGATATCGACGCCCCGACCGACATCGTCGACCGCGTCGTCGACGACTGGACCTGCGGCCCGTTCCTCCGCGAGTGGGAGGGCGATGACGACGACCCACACTGGGAGTTCCGCCACAAGTACGGCACCTACTGGCGGTGGGTCCGGAGCATCATCGGCGGCGACGCCAGTGGGAGTGTCGGTGACACCGCGCCCGACGTGGCGACCACTGACGGCGCGCTCCGGATCGAATATCGGCCGCTGCCAACGCAGCCAACCCCCGAGGATATTCTCGGACTGCACTGGCTGGTCGTCGGCCTCCTGCGCGGGATCGTCGCCGCCGATCACCCGCTGACGGAGCTGGCGTGGGCTGACGCACGGGAGAGTTTCTACAACGCTGTCGATGACGGTCTTGACGCCGAGCTACACTGGGTGACCGCCGACGGCGAGTACACGACCGATCACGCGGTGATCTACGAGGAGGTGTTCCATCTCGCCGAGCGCGGCCTTTGCGAGCAGGGGCTCAGCGAGGACGAGGCGGCCGAGCGAATCGACCCGATCCGCGCTCGCTGGGAACAGCGGACGACGCCGAGCCGCTGGAAGAAATCGCGTGTCAGCGAGGCGATGGCTGACGGCGAGTCACTGACTGATGCTATCGAATCGATGCAACGCGAGTACTACGAGTTGAGTCGGCGCGGCGAGCCGTTCGTCGAGTGGTAACGTTCGGCGCGGATAGTCAGTCGGGAGCGACCCGCCCAAACGACTTTGGTAAGACGCACGTATTACTACTGTATGTCCGAAGCAGTTACTGACGAGGACGACGAGATCGTCACGGTGAATTTCAAGACCACCCAGTCGTTTCTCGACACGATAGACGAGACGTGGCAGGGCCGCGGGTTCAACAGCCGAAGCGAGTTCATTCGCTATACCCTCCGTGACGCCGCGGAGAACCCGACGTTCGACCGCGACGAACTGATCGCGTTGCTACAGGCCGAAGTCGATGTCGACGCCGGCGCACGATCGACGCTGAAACCGCTCGCGAGCAGTTCGGGAC
>KI543216.1:143154-144181 GCA_000496215.1 uncultured archaeon A07HN63 | reverse complement strand
AAACCGCCCGCGTGGTCGTCGAGTGGAGCGAGGGCGAGAGCATCGAGACACTGGTCGAGCGCTACCGCCTCGGCCCCGGTGATCTCGACTCCCGGGTCGAGCGGGCTGACTGGCTGCTTGGGGCGGCCGACGCGCTGGCAGCCGTGCTCGGGATCGAATTTTCGGCCATCTCGCGGGTGCGGGAACGGCTCTGAGTCGCGAAATAGTGCCTCGCTCCGGGTGCGCCTCCGTTCGATAGGATCCATCGACGCGTGACCTTCGACGGGTGCCCAGCCGAGCGGACACGTCACCAATACAGGTAAAGCTATTTACGTGACTGGTGCGATATTGTAGGTGTCAGTGTCCCGAACAGCGCAGGTTTCGAAGACCACCGGTGAGAGTCATGCACCGCCTCGTGAGCAGCCGCTGGAGGTTATCGAGACCGACCGGGGCTACGTCCTCCGGGAGTTTCGCCGCGAGCCCGACGAGGCGACCGTCTACTCGGTCCACGAGGACCGCATGAAGGCGATGGCCGCGGCCTCCGACCGGCTTGAGGCGACCCATCACCCCTGTATTCTGCGCTGGGACAGCGAAGATAGCGTCGGCGAAATCTACTGGGACGACACCTTCGACACCGCTCGCGTCGAGTACAGTCGGACGCTCAAACGCTGGGTCGTCGTCCCGGAGCACGAACATTACGTGTTCGCCTCCACGCACGACGTGAAGCAGGCCTACGAGTACGGCAAACAGGTGCAGAAGCAGTACTTCTTCAAGAACATCGAGGTTTGCTCGGAGCACGGCGAGGTCGAAAAGACCGTCGAGCATCCCTTCATTCGCAAATCGATCACCGACCCGCATATTAAATTCAACCGCTGAGCGCGACCGGTAGGTGGGCACCGTGACGCGCCCCGCAGGTCGACAGCCTCAACACGCCGGCCGGTCGTGACTCCGTATGACCGATATTCATCCGGCCCAGCGAGTCGCCGTGCTCGCTGACTCCCAGAACCTCTATCATACGGCCCAGAGCCAGTTTTCTCGAAATATCGAT
>KI543216.1:137326-142263 GCA_000496215.1 uncultured archaeon A07HN63 | reverse complement strand
TCGGCGCGTCGATGCTCCTGATGGGACCACTGCTATACTTCCTGACCGGTGAAGCCGCACTGCTGGGGATTACTGCGGGTCCCTCTGCGATTGTCGCGCATTTCGCACTGATGCACGCTCATCGCGCCTGATCGACTGAATAAAAACAGCGACCGACTCAGTCGTTCAGCAGTCCGGGGTTCGTCACCGCACCCTTCGCGGCCGACCCGAAGTCCCGCGCATATTTCGCCAGAATACCGTTCGTGTAGGCCGGATCGCGTGGCTCCCGGTCCTCCCGGCGGGCGTTGAGTTCGTCGTCGGAGAGATCGACCGAGAGTTCGCGTTCGGGGATATCGACGGTTACGGTATCACCCTCCTCCAGCAGTGCGATGGGACCGCCGTCGGCCGCCTCGGGCGCGACGTGACCGATCATCGGGCCGCGCGTGGCTCCCGAGAAGCGACCATCGGTCAGCAGCGCCACGTCGTCCTCGTGGCCCGCACCGACGACGGCGGCGGTGACGCCGAGCATCTCCCGCATCCCGGGGCCGCCGCTCGGTCCCTCATTGCGGATGACGATCACGTCGCCGCTCTCGATGTGGCCCTCCTGGACGTAGGCCATCGCGTCCTCCTCGTTTTCGAAGATGCGGGCTGGCCCCTCGTGGTGGAACTTGTCGTCGCCGGTCACCTTGAGGACGCCGCCGTCGGGTGCGAGGTTGCCGGTGAGAATCTTGATCGCACCCTCTGCCTGATAGGGGTCGTCGACCGGGTAGAGATAGTCGGCGTCGATTGTCTCTTCGTCGGGGATGCGCCCCTCGTCTTCGAGATGGGTGAGTTCCTCGGCGATGGTGCGACCGGTGACGGTCATCGCGTCGCCGTGGATGAGATCAGCGTCGAGCAGTCGCCGCAGAACGACCGGAATCCCGCCGACCTCGAAGAGGTCATTCATCACGCGAGTACCACCGGGCTGGAGGTTGGCGATCTTGGGTGTGCGCCGGGAGATCTCGTCGAACTCGGTAATATCGAGGTCGATACCGGCTTCGGCGGCGAGTGCCAGCAGATGGAGCACGGCGTTGGTCGAGCCGCCGGTCGCAACCTGCAGCGCGATGGCGTTCTCGAAGGATTTCTTCGAGAGGATATCGGAGGGACGACGGTCGTTTTCGACCACGTCGACGGCGATTTCGCCGGCGCGTTCGGCGATCTCGTAGCGGTCCTCGTGTTCGGCGGGCGCGGCGGCCGAACCAAGTGGTGCGAGGCCAAGTGTTTCGCTGATCGAGGCCATCGTGTTGGCGGTGAACATCCCGCCGCAGGAGCCCGCGCCGGGGCAGGCGTTGCGCTCCATCTCGTCGAGTTCCGCCTCGTCCATCTCACCCTGTGCGACCGCGCCGACGCCCTCGAAGACGTTCTGGATCGTGATCTCGCGGCCGTCGTGCTCGCCGGGCATGATCGAGCCGCCGTAGACGAAGACGCTCGGCAGGTCCGTCCGGATCGAGGCCATCATCATGCCGGGCATGTTCTTGTCGCAGCCGCCGATGGTGACGAGGCCGTCCATCCGCTCGCCGAAGGAGACGAGTTCGACGCTGTCGGCGATGACCTCCCGGGAGATGAGCGAGGCCTTCATCCCCTCGGTGCCCATCGAGACGGCGTCGGAGATGGTGATCGTGTTGAACTCGATTGGCATCCCGCCGGCGGTGTCGACACCCTCGTAGGCCGACTCGGCCACGTCGTCGAGATGGACGTTACAGGGCGTGATGTCGGCCGCACAGTTGGCGATGCCGACCATCGGCGAGTCGAGGTCCTCGTCGTCGTACCCCATCGCGCGGAACATCGCCCGCGAGGGGGCCTGATCCACCCCCTCGGTGACCTCGTTGCTCCGCAACTCCGGATCTTTCCCCGACTCCTCCCGCGGTTGCTGTTGGCTCATGGCCTCTCTTGCCACCGGACGGCTTAAAACTGCACGCATGCCCGGGACCTAACCGTGAGGGCTTTGCGTCGGTGCCCTCAATTGCTTGGTGTGACCGACGTTAGCGGCGATACGGAGTCGGCGACCGCCGATACGGATTCCTCGCCCACGGACGCGAAATCCGCGACCGCCGACGCGGAATCTACGTCGAGTGCGGCGGAATCGGCGAGCGGCGACGAGACAGCGGGGGCCGCCGACAGCGATGCTGCTGGCAATGTGGTCGTCACAGAGGACGGCACGGTCGTCACCGACGAGAGTGACGCTGACAGCGATGCCGCGTCGTCGCCTGCGGGAGGCGATGCGGAGCCGGATGGCTTCGGCCGACAGGGCTGGCTACTGGTCGTTGGCGTCGTGGTCTGTTTTCTGGGGATTCCCGGCGTCGTCTACCTCAAACCGGCTGTGCCAGCCGCGGCCGGCCTGCCCTTCTTCGCGTCGTTTCTCGTGTTACCGTTGCTTCCGGCGGTCGGGCTGGGGCTGCTGGCGGTGTGGTCGATGCGTGCGGCCGCCTGATCTGTGGCTGCCTGATCCGCGGCCACCTGATATCCAGTCGCCTGACACGTTACTGCCTGATTGTGGTCGCCTGTGGGGTGGCTGCCGCCGTCGACGGCTGTATAGGATTCGGATACCGAATAACATATACAACGACCGAAAGAGAACGTAGCATGGACACGCAGCAGTACACCGAACACGTCAAAACGCAGGTACTCGACCACGAGTACGAGGTTGTGCCACCCGAGGAGGCCAACCCCTTCGATCCGGTCTGGTACAAGCAGGACGACGACCCGACCATCGGCCGCACGAAGGTATTCGTGACCGTCACTGATCCAGCTGATATCGACACTGCCACCCTGAAAACGACGGCCGAATCCTTCCGCACGCTGGTGACCTCCGCCTCGCCGTCGGACGATTCGACCTCCGTCGAAAACCGTTTTGGATACATCGTCTTTGCGCTGGCCGACCCCGCCGACAAACTGATCGAGTTCGCCACCGAGGAGTTCACCGTCGCCGACCGCCGGTCGAACGTCTTCCCGATGCTCTACGATCTCGACACCGAAACGCTGCACGCCCACGATGTCCCCCGACTCAAGGGCCGTGGCTTCTACGAGAAACAGAAGTTCGACGCCGACGAGCTGTTGACGCAGGGCGAGAACTGACACCACCTTTTGTGTTCATAGCGTGCCGTTGTGCCAGCAGATATTATCCGTTCGAGCACCATACACTGGTATGGGTGCTTCGTCATCACCGGCCGAGCCCGACGACACAGCCGCAGGGCTACCGGGCGACTCGGTCGTCGTCGACACGAACGGCATCAGCCTCCACACGCGACAGGCCGGTCCCGAGGACGGCCCGCTCGTGGTTCTGTTGCATGGGTTTCCGGAGTTCTGGTACGGCTGGCACCGACACATCAAGCCGCTGGCCGACGCCGGCTACCGCGTTGTCGTTCCCGACCAGCGCGGCTACAACCGGAGTGACAAACCCGATGGCGTCGACAGCTATCACATCGACACGCTGACCGACGATGTGATCGGCCTGATCGACGCCGCCGACCGCGAGTCCGCGGCGGTTGTGGGCCACGACTGGGGGGCGGCCGTCGCGTGGTGGCTCGCGCTCAGTCACCCCGACCGCATCGACTCGCTGACCGCGGTCAATGTCCCGCATCCGACGGTGATGGAGGACACGCTGCGGCGCAGCTGGTCACAGCGGTTCAGGAGCTGGTACATGCTCGCGTTTCAGCTCCCAGTGTTGCCCGAGGCGATTTCGAAAGCCAACGACTGTCGGGTCCTCCAGCGCGGCCTCGAAGACAGCAGCCGGCCGGGGACGTTCTCGGCGGCGGATCTCCAGCGCTACCGCGAGGCGTGGCAGCAGCCGGACGCGCTGACCGCGATGATCAACTGGTACCGCGCGATGGGTCGATATCGACCGCGGCCGCCGCGCGAACAGGTGTCGGTGCCGACGCTGGTCATGTGGGGTCGACAGGACGAGTTTCTGGAGCCGAAGATGGCCGACGAGAGTCTGGGACACTGCGATGACGGGCAGTTGGTGTCATATCCGTCGTCGACACACTGGGTACTGCACGAACAACCCGACGAGACAGCCGACGAGTTGCTGGCGCATCTTGACGCGACGCTCTGATCGAGTGATCTGCTCATAACTACCGGATCGCCAGTCGGTCCTCTGTTCGTATGATGACGATGATCACCGGATGATCATCGGTGGCTGCGGCACCGCGTGTATCTCACACCGATTGCCTGTTCAGCGGGTACCTGCGATCACCGCCGATAGCGAACCAGCGTTCTGTGGATTCTGCTAGTGCTCCGGAAGCTGGAGTGTCTGTGTCCTTTGAGTGACCATCCAAGCACAGTCATGACAGCATAATATGTTATTGATAATATAACTATGAATCTTATTTATAATAAAATAAACTAATTAAGCCAATATTCACTTTGCTAAACTGTATTTCACTGAGCTATTTTCTAACTACTGATTTATTTTCCGGAAGAATGTTGATTTATTGCCAATCAGATTTTTACCGTTGCGGGCCAATATTTATTGTAATAATATGCCAGTACCATGTAACTGTCCAGAGTGCGGAGATAAGCGTGTCAAAACGCACAACATGTCACCACATCACGGTGACTCTCAGGAGTGGGTGTCGAAGATCGTGTGCTTGGGCTGTGAGCATGAAGAGTATGACACCGAGTTCGACTTCTCAAAATCCATCACCGGAGCAGAGGTATGACCCGCTGAGAGCATGAGATCTGCGCCAGTAGCCCCGCACGACGCGTGATAGCAGTATCAGCAGCTGCATATTGTTCACCAGACATGTAACGGTCCTGCTCGCCGAGACAACTGTCGCATGGTATCGCTCCGTAACCACGCCCATGACGACGGCCCGCTTTTTACCGTTGAGCCCGTAAATATAGGCATGTTACTCGTTCGTGGGCTTGGTGGCGGCACCGGGTTGACCGGCACGGTGTTCGAGCGGGGCGAAGAGCCG
>KI543216.1:135765-137306 GCA_000496215.1 uncultured archaeon A07HN63 | reverse complement strand
GCCCGATGCAGCCGCGCCGTACGTCTGGGTCTGTGATTCCTTCTATGCGGTCGAGAGCGGCGGCACGGCTGTCGAGGTGGATGGTGAGGAAATCCGCGTCGCCTTCGAATCGCCGATGCCGCGTGGCTTCGAGACGAAAGAACAGGCGCTGTCGGCGGCCAAGGAACACGTCGTCACACAACTCGCGCGCATCGGCGTCGACAGCGAGACGGTCACCGTCGAGGTCGAATCCACAGAGCCGACCTAGCCGTCCTCCCAGCGGAGCACGTCGTAGGTCTTCTGTCGCTCGCTGTGGAGTTGCTGTTCGAACTGCCGGCGGAGGTCTGCCTTCTCGCCGGTGCTGATCTTGGCGAGTTCGTCGGCCTTGTCGACCGCTCGCGGCGGCCCACGCTCGGCGGCGACCTCCGAGAGAATCTGGGTTTTGAGTTGCTCGCGTGTGTCGGGGTCCTTGCTGATCGCGTACGGTGCTTCGACCTTGTAACAGAGGTCGGTGCGGGGGTCGTAGATGACAAAGAAGGTGACCTCGTAGCACTCGGGATCGAGTTTCCGCTCGACGCCGAGCGCGTCGCCGTCGGCGGCCATCGCGCCGTCCGGCCCGCCACGGGAGATGAACCACGACGTGGCGGTGAGCTCGTCGGTGCGACGGTTCTCGCCCGGTTCGGCCGCGGCGTCACCGCCGCCGCCGGCGTCGCTGTCGGCGTCGTCGGCGTGCTGTTCGAGCAGTCGGGTGAAGAACGCGGTGTCGTCGGGCCACGGCACGTCGAACTCGGTGTCCCGTTCGCCGAGCGTGCCCGTAATCGCCCGCGCCGAGGGGTTCTTGACGAACCCCGCAATCGGTGTCTCGGCCTCGACGAAGCGTTCGACCAGCCGGACGTAGTTTTCGAGCACGTTCGTTGGCCGGGCCTCGTAGGTCAGCGCGTCGAGTTCGGGGTTGCGGTCCCGCCACGTCAGGATCTTCCTTGGGGTACAGCGGGCCGTCGAGCAACAGCAGGTCCTCGACCGTGTGGGCGTGCTCGCGGGCGTGGTGGCCCTCGGCGAGATAGAGTGCCAGCGCGTGGACGACCGCCTCGGCGTAGCGGTTGACCTCCGGGGCCCGGATCGTCCGGTACTCGCTGTTGCCCTCGTCGAGGCGCATCCAGTCGGTTTCAAGATTCGCTTTGCGGTCGCCGGTGTGGACCGTCGCCACGATGGTCCGGGCGCGGTGGACCGACAGTTCGGAGGGGTCGACCGCCATCGCGGCGTGGGCGAGATCAAGCACGAGCCCGTTTTTGAACGAGGTGGGGTTGATCGTTCCCGAGTCGATGCTGTGGACGGTCGGAAACGGTCGCTCCGCAAGCGCGATGTCGTCGATGGCGACGCGCTGTCGCCGCTGCTCGCCGAGCGGTTCGACCACGGGCCGGCCGCTGGCGTCGGTGAGCGGGTCGAGCCACTCCTCCCAGACGGTCTCGGCGAAGGCCTCGTGGTCGCTGTCGTCGACCGAGTCCGCGACCGACCCCGCAAGCCGGCGATGGCATCGACGTGGATCGGATCGAGCGTCATAC
>KI543216.1:131213-133535 GCA_000496215.1 uncultured archaeon A07HN63 | reverse complement strand
CTGCGGCTGCCCGACCCGTTGACGCGGGCGGGACTGAAAGGGGCGACTCGGGGCCTTCGAGGTGTTCTCGATCCAATCGAGCGTTACACAGTATCCCGCGCGATGCCGCTAGCCTCATACCCGTGGAGCCAGAACAGATTTACATGTCGATCCGCGCGGTCGCATTCGATCTCGACTACACGCTTGCCGTCCCGGAGCGCGACCGCGAAACGCTGCTGGCCGAGGCCGTCGAACAGGCAGACGCGCCGCCGATCTCCCGTAGCGACTACGTGCAGGCCCACCGGCAACATCTCACGACCGAGACACGGGCCCCGATCTTCGCCGACCTCCTTGACGGCGACGCCAGCGATGCCGATCCCGAACAGCTCGCCACCGCCTACCGCGAGGCCGTCACCAGCGCGCTCGTGCCCGTAGACGACGTGGAACCCTTCCTCCGCTCGCTCCGCGAGGAGTACCGCCTCGGCCTGCTCACCAACGGCCCGGTGCGCGCCCAGCGCTCGAAGATCGAGTTCCTCGGCTGGGAGCCGCTGTTCGATACGACGCTCGTCACCGGCGAACTCGACGCCGGGAAACCCGACACGGCTGCCTTCGAGGCGCTGCTCTCGGAACTCGGCACCGCGCCGGCGGAGACGGTGTTCGTCGGCGACACGCCCGGCGAGGACATCGTGGGTGCCAACGCGGCCGGGATTCACACCGTGCAGGTGGTGTACGATGGTGGGCCACAGCGCGACGCGAGTGCTGACGCCACCGTCGAGCGTGACCGACTGACGCCCGAGCTGCCCGGTGTTATAGCGGGATTGTAACACCGGCAAATTCTGTAGTTGAGGGCTATTTTATACATCTGTCTGACACATGTCAGACTGGTCGTTCTGTCTGCCCGAGGGAACGACTGCTGCGTCGGTTCACTTCCGCCGCTTTCCCGGGGTACCCCCGGGCGATTTCTATTACTGTGGTCGGCACCGACAGCGCGTGACCAGTCGCGCAGGTGCTACTCCTCGATAAAGACCTTCCCCAGCGTTTCGGATTCGATTCCCCAGCCGTCCTCGGGCGTCTCGGCCGCTGGCTTGTAGTACCGGGTGGCCGTGTGGCCGTCGGGCGCGGCGTCGCTGAGATACGCCAGCTCGGTAATCTCGATCCAGTCGTCCCCATCGGGGGCGTCCTCACGAACCTCGGTAATACGGCCGTCGTCGGCAGTACGAATGTATCGTGTCATAGCTCGAACGGTGGGGCGTGATCGAAGCCACCGGCCGAAAGATGCCATGGATGCTGTATGTAAGTTTCGGGGCTGTGACTCCCGAGCGCATAGCCGTCGATTCCCGTTGCCCACCTCAGGCCGTCGCCACGGCCGCAAACACCGTCAGCACGCGCTTGGCTTCCGCGCCGTCCTCGACGAAAACGGTCGTCTGTGGCGACTCGTCGGCGGCCCGCTGGACCCGGAGCTTCGACGCCTCGGCGGCTTTCGCGGCCGCCCCGGGCCCCCGGCCGAACTCGATACGCGCCCGGTCAGGATGGACGTAGACAGTCGCCATCTCGGTCGTCGCGGCGTCGCCTGCCTCGTCGTCGAGCGTCGGTCGCCCGCGGTCGTCGGTCACGAGCGCGTCGTCGTTGCCGACGCGGACGACGCGATAGGCCTGCGCGCCGTCGGTCGTCGGCTCGACATCCGGCTCGGCGTCGGTGACGACGTGATCGACGAGGTGATCGCGGTCGCCGGTCACCTCGCTGGCGACGAGCTGTGCGATGCGGGTCCCGTCGTCAAGCCGATCCTTGACCATGGTGGACGGTAAACAGCCATACCCAAATCGCTTCGTGTTCTCGCGCCGCTGGCGGTGGGTGCGACCGGGTTCACTCGCCGCCATCTCACTCGTCGCTGTCGGCGGCCAACTCCGCCCGGACGGCGCTGGCCTCGGTCGCCACGTCGATGCCCTCGCGGCTGGCGACGAGGACGGCGGCGGCTTCGAGCGTTACCCCACACTCCCGCTGGGTTTCGTTGGCGGCGGCGACAGCGTCCTGTTTCGCCATCCCGGCGTCGACCATGGTGTCCAGCAGTTGCTCGAAGGTCGACTGCTCGCGGAGAATCTCGGTATCGGGGGTGTAGCCCGACGGCACGTGACGCCGTCAATATCGAAGGTCGCCACGAGATCGCCGTCAGCCTCCTCCAGCAGTCCGCGACCGACCGCCACGTCGACCAGCCGCTTGGCCTGATCCGGCGAGAACCACTCTCGGTCCAGCGACAGCGCGACGACGAACTCGCCCTCGCCGAGCCGGCGGGTGCCCTCCTGCTGGAACGGCACCGCGACGGCGACCTCCAGACTCATACCCGAG
>KI543216.1:125139-131193 GCA_000496215.1 uncultured archaeon A07HN63 | reverse complement strand
AGACCGGACAGGTCAGCGCCGTCGCACTCGACTGATCTCTGTTCTGTTAATTTTCCACTCGCTCACTGACGCCGTCGCTCAGCCCGGAGTCCGTGGCTTACAAGCCGCTCGCTGTAGAGTCCCTGATATGGATCTCTCGACGTTCGTCAGCCGGCTCGACGACAAGCTCGACACCGACGCCTACAGCGATCTCGATGCCAGTGCCAACGGGCTGCAGGTGGGTCCCGACGAGAAACCCCTCGATCACGCGGCGTTCGCGGTCGACGCGGCGACGGCGACGATTGCGGACGCCGCTGACGCGGGCGCGGACGTGCTCGTCACCCACCACGGCCTCTCGTGGGGCGGGATCGAACGCGTCACTGACCGCCACTACGACCGCATCTCGGCGCTCGTCGACAACGACATCGCGCTCTACGTCTCGCATCTCCCACTCGACGGCCACCAGACGCTCGGCAACGCCGCCGCCATCGCCGACCTGCTGGATCTCGACGACACCGAGCCGTTCGGGACGATGGGCCCGGAGGTCGTCGGCCAGCAGGGCGTCGCACCGGCGTCGCTGACGCGGGACGAGCTGACGACGACGCTCGAATCGGAGCTTGAAGACGACGACGTGCAGGTGCTGGATTTCGGGCCCGAGGAGGTCGAACGGGTCGCCATCGTCACCGGGAGCGGCACCGACTGGCTCGATGAGGCCCGCGACGCGGGGGCTGACACGCTCATCACCGGCGAGGGCAAACAGCAGGTCTACCACCGGGCACGCGAGGCCGGGATCAACGTCGTGCTCGCCGGCCACTACGCGACCGAGACCGGTGGCGTTCGGCGCCTCCAGTCGCTCGCCGAGGACTGGGGGCTGTCGACGAGCTATCACAGCCATCCGACAGGGCTGTGAGCCGACTGGAGGAGTGTCGCTGATCCATCCGTCCCTGTGCCGCTGAGTCACCGACAGGTGTGGTGAGCCATGGGATTTTATACACTTGGTTTTCCAAGAGGTCTGTATATGTCTATAGACGTACCGCTCCGCGACCGTCTCGCCGCCCACGACGAGACAAGCCTCGCGCTGGTTGTCGCCGGTGTGGTGTCGGTCGCCGTCGGGTCGGGACTGCTTGTGTATGTGCGGTTTACAACCGCGCTCGGATCGAATCTCCCCGTCTACACCCAGATTGCGGCCGCCTTCGGCGCGGTCGCTGGCGCGCTCGGTCCGAGCGGTCTCATCGTCGGCCTGCTGTTGCTGGTCGGCGGCCTGTCGGCGCTCACCGTCGTGCTCGCCCGTGACGTGGACACCGTCACCGACGAGCTTGCCGCCCTCACCCAGACGACCGACCGACTCGCGGACGGCGAGTTCGACGTGAAGATCGCAACTGACCGCGACGACGACCTCGGCCGACTGGCCGACCGACTTGTCGTCCTCCGGGAAACGCTGGCCGAGCAACGGGACGCCATCGAGGACGCGAAGGCGACGGCCGCGGACGCACAGGCCGACCTCGAAGTCCGCATCGACGAGGCCGACAAGGTTGCCGCGGAGTACCAGCGCGTTCTGGAGGCAGCGGCCGGCGGCGACCTCTCACAGCGCGTCGATCCCCCCACCGACAACGACGCTCTCCAGGAAATCGGCACGGAGATCAACGAGACACTCGACGCCTTCGAGTCGACGCTCGACGACGCGGCGACGGTGGCCGACCAGCTCGAACAGGCGGCGTCCGGTGTCGATAGCCGCACCCGTCGGCTCGACCGCGCGACCGACGACGTGGCCGACGCGGCCGACGACATCACCGGCACCGCCGACCAGCAGCGGGCGACGCTCGAAGAGATCACGACCGAGATGAACGCGCTCTCGTCGAGCACCGACGAGGTCGCCGCGACCGTCGATGCGGTCGTCGACACGACCGAAACCGCCGCCGAAGCCGGCACCGAGGGCGAGGATGCCGCGGCCGACGCCATCGAGCAGATGGACGCCATCGAGGCGACGACCGAGGAGACGATGGACCAGCTCGAAACGCTCGACGAGGAGATGGACGAGATCGGCGAGATCGCCGACGTGATCAGCGAGATCGCCGAGCAGACCAACCTGCTCGCGCTGAACGCCTCCATCGAGGCGGCCCGGGCCGGCGAGGAGGGCGAGGGGTTCGCCGTCGTCGCCGAGGAGGTCAAATCGCTCGCCGAGAAAACCAAGGAAGCGGCCGCCGAGATCGACGGCAAGATCGAGAGCGTCCAGGAGACGACCGGCGAGGCCGTCGCGGGCATGGACGAGACCAGCGTCCGGATCAGTCAGGGTGTCGACACCGTCGAGGGCGCGATCGACCAGCTCAACGACGTGATCGAGTGCGTCGAGGAGATCGACGACACCATCGTCGAGATCAACCAGACGACGGAGGAACAGGCCGAGACGGCCGATTCGGTCGTCGAGCTGATCGACGAGCTCGCCGAGATCAGCGAGACGACGACCGAGGCAGCCGACGCGGTTGCCGACACGGCAGCCGACCAGCAGGAGACGATCCGCTCGGTCGGCTCCGTGACGACGGAACTGCAGTCACAGGCCGAGATGCTCCGGGACGCCCTCAACGAGTTTGCCGACGAGACGAGCGCGCACAACTGCCGACCTCAACGACGAGTGCCACCTCGACCACGACTGACACCTCGACGACGGAGACGGCGGAGTCGACCACTGGTGAGCCCTCCGAGAGCGAGTCGAGTGGGCCAACGGCGGCGGCCGACATGAGTGCCAGCGCGACCGGTTCCTCGGGGACGGTGGCGGCAACCGACGGCGGCGACCGCGAGGACGACGAGGAGACGGAGTCGGACGGTGGCTTCGAGTTCGGTGCCGCAGAACAGTAACGACCGGGCTGTCTTCGCGTTTCTACGGTCGGTTTGAGCTTTCGCTGTCGACACCGCCGTCAGTCGCTGCCGGAAGCAACGCATCCAGCGAGTTGACGCGATAGTCGCCGAGCACGCACTGGCCGCGTCGCTCGTGGCCGTGGCGTTCGACGTGGACGCTGTCGAGGCCGGCGTTCCACGCTGCGGCCACATCGACATGGGCGTCGCCGGCGAGAATTCCGCGCTGGGGTTCGGCAATGCCCAAATCTTCAATCGCGCGGGCGACCGGCGCGGGGTCGGGTTTCCAGCCGATCTCGTCGCCACAGCAGATGACGCTGTCGAACCGGTCGTGAAGATCGAGTTGCGACAGCACCGGTTCGGTTAGAAACTCCTGACAGTGGGTGACGATCCCGACCGGGATCGACCGGCGGTCGAGCGTCGCCAGCAACTCCGCGGCGTCGTCGTGGAGCACGCTCGCCGCGGCGCGGCCACGGGGATCTTCGATCTCGTGGAAGACGGTCCAGAACGCCTCGGGATCGAGCCCACAGTCGCGGATGAGCTGGTTGCGCTGGCCGCCGAGGCCGTGCCAGATCACCTCGGCCTCGCGGTCCGAAAAGCGGTAGTTGAGGCGGTCGCCGGCCCGGTCGAATACCTTGCGGACGTACTCCCACTTGGCGTCGACCAGTGTGCCGTCGAGATCGAACAACCAGAAGTCGTACTCGTCGGCGACCATCTACAGGATGCTACGGGCGATTGCTATTTGGATATTACGGCGACTGTGCTGGTACACTGTTCAGAATAGAGAGGTTAGTTCGAGGTGGTTGCAATTTCTCCGGCGTATCTGAACACGACCGCCGCGTTACCCGACATCACTGCGACGGTCGGGGTCGTCGGCACCACTCACGCATCCCGGACGTGAATCGAACTGCCGAGATGCTGGTGGAGGACTTCGTCGACCGAGTCGGCGTTGAACAGAGCGAGGTCGTCGGCGATCTTGGTTTCGAGTGCGTCGAGATACGCCTCGTCGGTCCGGAGTTCGCTGAACGACACCGATTCGATATCGACGCCGAGGCGGTCGCTGGCAACGCGTTGCATATACTCGTCGTCGGCGACCTCGCCGCGCCAGAGCGCCTGCTGGAAGAACAGCCAGCCGTCCGCGCCCGGCGGTTCGGCCGGTAGTCGAAGCGTCGTCTCGAAGGTGTCGGGCTCGACGCTGGCGCTCGGTGGATCGAGTCGAAACATCACCCGAAACAGATAGGCGGCGTCCATAGAACACCCCGCCGCGACCGCTCAGTCCTCCGAGAGCTGTTCGAGCACGTGCGCCGGCATTTCTTTCTCGACGCTGTCGGGGATGTCGTCGAGCGAGTCCGGGACCGTGTCGACACCGTCGGGGATCGCATCCGGTATCGACACCGAGCCTTCGTCTCCGTCGCTCGCTTCTGTCGTGTCGGCCTCCTCGGCGTCGGTCTCGGCCGCCTCGGTGTCATCGGGATCGACCTCGGGCACCTCGTCGAACTCGGGGTTGAACAGCTGCATCGCGGTCTGGATCGTCGTCCAGTCGTCGTTGGCCGCGGCATCCCGGAGGCTCTTGGTCGGTGCCGACAGCAGCTGGCTCACCAGCGAGTCGGCGAGTGATTCGATGATCTCCCGCTGCTCGTCGGTCACCTCGCCGTGGGAGTCGAGTTTCGCCACCGCCGTCCGGACCTCTCGCTGTTTGACACGCTCGGCTCCCTCGTACATCGCGCTGATCGCCGCGTCCGCGCGCTTCCGCTTGAACAGCGCGAGCAGGCGGTCGAACTCCTCGTTGATCATTTCCTCGACCGCCTCGGCGGCCTCGGCCCGCCGGGCGTGGGTTCTGTCGGTGATCGCTTCGAGGGCGTCGATATCGTGGACCGCGACGGCGTCGTGGTCTGCGGCCGCGGGATCGATATCGCGTGGCTGGCCGAGATCGATACAGACCGTCTCGCCGCTGTCAGCGAGGTCGTCGGCGTCGAGAATCGGCTCGGGACTGCCGGTCGCCGAAACGACGACGCTTGCCTCGGCGGCGGCCGCGGGCGCGGCCGGGAGGCCGACCCCGCTGGCGTCGACGCTGACTGTCTCGGCGATGTGAGTCGCATGTGGGACCGTCCGGTTGGCGATCACCAGCCGGTCGATTCCGGTGTCGGCCAGCGATTCGGCGGCGACGGTGCCCATCTCGCCGGCCCCGACGACGAGTGCGGTCGCGCCGTCGAGGTCGGCCTCGCGGTCGGCGAGCGTGACCGCCGCCGAGCCGAGCGAGACGACGCCCTCGTTGATCGCCGTCTCGGTGCGGGCCCGCTCGCCGACGTGAATCGCCTTCATCAGGGTGTCTTCGAGCATCGGCCCGATGCCGTCCTCGCCACGGGCGGTCTCGACGGCGTCTCTGAGCTGGCCGATGATCTGATCCTCGCCGAGCACGAGCGATTCCAACCCCGAGGCCAGCCGCATGAGATGCCGGAGGCTGGTCTCGTGATCCATCCGTTCGACGACACCCGAGCGAACGTCGTCGGCGATGCCGTCGAGGGCCTCGCGTCCCTGTTCGGCGCGGTCGGTGACGACGTAGGCCTCGCTGCGGTTGCAGGTCTGGATGGCAAACGCCTCCGCGACGCCGGGGGTCGCCAGCAGCTCGGCGATGCGCTCCCGAACGTCAGGGGCACTTGCGGCCTCGATCTCGTCGACCGTCGCCTCGCCGTGGGCGACGCTCACACCCGTGATGACGCCGCTTCGCATCACCCGTTGTCACTCCCGCGTTCGTCCTGTCCCATTGCGGATGCTGCCTCGTATCTGGCCTTGTCGACTCCGGTATGTAAAGCCTTCCAAACCGCTGGCGAGCGGACGACTTCGCGGATCAGTTCGCGCCGTTCGGCCGGCGGGTGTGACTCCTTTAGCTCCGCGCGGAGTCGCCCTGTCAACTCCGCCATCGCGCCGGCGTTCTCGATCTCCTCTTCGATCTGCTGGCGGAGATATCGCGACAGCGCGGGGCTCTGTCCACCGGTCGAGATGGCGACCGATACCGGGTCGTCCTCGACGGTCGCAGGCACGACGACGCTGCCAACATCGCGGTCGCCAGCGCGGTCGGTCCGATTGACTAGAATGTCGCGCTCGCTGGCCGCTTCGGCGACGGCGGCGTTGCGCTCGCCGTCGTCGGTGGCTGCGACGACCATTGCGGGCTCGATGCGGTCGAGCCATCCCGCCATGTCGTCGACCGCTGGCGCGGCGCGAATC
>KI543216.1:100280-124274 GCA_000496215.1 uncultured archaeon A07HN63 | reverse complement strand
ACCCTGGGACACCCTCGTTGCATACCCGTCTCTCGGCGAGCGATCAGAATAAGTCTCCCGGCGAGCCGCTCTCGCGTGGCTGGTGTCAATCCACCTCGCGTGGCTGGTGTCGACTCACCTCGCGTGGCTGGTGTCGACCCACCTCCCGTGACCGGTGTCGACTTACCCTCGCCGTCGACTCGGGTGTCGTCACCGCTGGCTACCCGGAGCCCACTAACCACGACTGTTTTCACCCCGGCTGCGAAACTGCCGGTAGTTACCGCGTCGAGACGGGCGATCACGCTATCCTCTCGGCGCCATCACCATGCGCCTGATCCAGACGCTCGTTCCCGAGGGAAAACGCGAGCAGGTCATCGATGCCCTCGACGACGCCGATGTCGATTACGCGATGACCGACGAGACTTCCCGGCGCGAGTACAGCGACATCGCCTACATCCCGACCGATGTCGACAGCGTCGAGGGGTTGCTTGAGGAACTCCGGAGCGTCGGCGTCGAACGCGACGGCTACATGATCGTCAGCGATGTCGAGACCATCGTTTCCGACGACTTCGACGAGCGGATGGCGCAAAAAGAGGACGACGAGGCCGACGACGAGGACGATGAGGAAGCCACCCCGGCGGACGACGAACGCATCCCTCAGGAGGAACTGCAGACGAAAGCCCAGAATCTCTCCCGGAGTACGCGCAACTACATCGCGCTCACGCTGATCAGCGCCATCGTCGCCACCGCCGGCCTGTTGCAGGATAGCGCGGCCGTCGTCGTCGGCTCGATGGTGATCGCGCCGCTGATCGGGCCGGCAATGGCCTCCTGTGTCGGCACCGTCATCAGCGACGACGCGCTGTTCAGAGAGGGGATTCGCTCACAGCTTATCGGTCTCATCGTCGCGATCATCAGTGCGACGCTGTTCGCGGCCGGCTACCGTGCCACCCTCGCGCCCGATATCGAACTGCTCCTCATTCAGCAGGTCGCCGAACGCGCTCACCCCGGGTTGCTCTCGCTGGCGATCGCCCTCGGCGCAGGAACGGCGGGCGCGCTCTCGCTGACCTCCGGGGCCGACGAGGCGCTGGTCGGCGTCATGATCGCCGTCGCGCTGATGCCGCCGGCCGCGGCCGTCGGGCTCGGCATCGCGTACGTCGATCCGACACTGGCCGTTGGCGCGGGCGTGCTGGTACTCGTCAACCTGCTGTCGATCAACGTGGCCGGCGTGGCGACAGTCTGGCTGCGGCGATACAAGCCGACTCACTGGTACGACGCCAGAGAGGCCCGCCGGCTGACCGGGCGGCGACTCCTGCTGTTCGGTCTCGCCATTCTCGTGCTCACGTCGTTTCTGGCGACGAGTTCGCTGGCCGCCCGCGAGAACGCACAGTTCGAGCGCACGGTCGAACGGGTTGCCGAGACGAGCACCGACAATCTGCTCTCGGTCGATTTCGAGTATGAGGCGACGCTGTTGACCCAGCAGCCCCACAGTGTGACGATCCATGTCGCGGCTGACGAGCCGCCGTCAGCCGTGGAGTTGCGTGAGCGCATCCGCAAGCGGACCGGCGCCGACGTGCCCGTCCGTGTCGTCAACGAGCGAATTACCGTTGCCTGACTGACCTGTTCAACGCGATCGATGTCGACAGCCGTCGCTGAGGATAGAAAATAAACAGAGAGAACGGGGCCGCGTTACTCAGGCGAGACGACGCTGTAGGAGCCGATCAGGCTCTCTACGAGGTCGGTGTCGCTGACGGTTGCCTTCTCGTCGACGATGGTCTCGTCAAGTTCGCTGCCCTCGATGGTCGCATCGGGGAAGACGAGCGTATCCGTGAGCGTCGCGTCGGTCACCGTCGCGCCGTCCATGACGTGTGTCGAGCCGCTGAGATCGCTGTTCTCGATGGTCGCGCTGTCGGCGACTTTCGGCTCGCCGCCGAGTTTCCAGTCGACCGCATCGAGGTAGGCGACGGCCTCGCCGATGTCGAACCACACGTCCTCGAAGGTGAACGCGTAGACGGACTGGCGGTCCTGCAGCCACTGGAGGAACCAGCCCGGCTCGTCGGGGTTCTCGTCGTTGTCGAGATAGGTGTGGAACTTCGGCAGGACATCGGCCGGGAACGCATAGCAGGCAATCGAGGCCAGCGTCGTGTTGGGATCGTCGGGTTTCTCCTGGAAGTTGACGACCTCGTCGCCCTCCAGTTCGACCAGCCCGTAGGATTTGGCCCGCTCGCGGTCGCCCACGTCGTAGGCAGCCAGCACGGGCGAGTCCTTGTCCTCGAAGAAATCGACGAAGTCGTCGATATCGAAGCCGACCATGTTGTCACCGGCGATCACCAGCAGGTCGTCGTCGAGTCCCTCGCGGTCGATCAACTGAGCGAGCGCGCCGACGACGCCGAACTTCTCGTCCTCGTCGCTGGTATCCTCGACGGAGAGCTCGGGTTTCTCGTAGCCCTGCTCGTCGACGTAGTTGGCGAAGTCCTCGGCGAAGCGCTCGTTGGTGCTGATATACACGTCCTCGACATCGTCGTCGTCGTCGAGTTGGGCGAGCGTCTTGTCGATCACCGTGGTGTCGCCGACCGGCAGCAGCATCTTCGGCCGGTTCCGCGTGATCGGCCACATTCGTGTTGCGTACCCACCTGCAAGAACAATTGCATCCATGGACGCACAAGTTACCGCCGGTGACTTATACTCTGTTATTGGTATGGTGTGCCGTGCCAACCGCACGAACGCTCGGTGACAGCTTTCTGCTAGTGATCGACCCACTCGGCCAGCAGCTGGCTGTCGCCGGCCGCGGTCGACGCCTCAGCCGTGATCTCTCGGAGTGTCTCGGTTGCGTCGGGATCGAACCACAGCCGGCGTCGCCACCACGGTCCCTTGCCGGAGTCGTTCGAGAGGTCGGTCACGATGCCGTTGGCCGTCGCGCCCGCGTCGGGCGCGCTCAGTGGGATCGCACGGTCGAACAGCCGGGAGTCGTCGCTCCCGCGAACGAGCACCTTCGCGTCGAAGTCAGCGCGCTTGCAGTGGGCATTTCGCCTGAACCGCTCGCGGTCGGCCGCCGACAGCGACGCACTCGCCTCGCTGTCGAGCACCGCCGCGACCCGAAACTCGCCGATGAGATACGCGCCCCACTCGGGAGCGACCCACTCGACCGGCGAGCCGGTGTCGACGCTGTCCGGCGGGTCGTGGCGCGTGAGCGTCGCATAGAAGCACAGCGAGTCACCCGGCTGGAGGTCGCTGATCGGGCCGGCCTTGATACCGTGCTCGTCGCCGTAGCTGTAATCCTCACAGTACGGATAGCCAGCAAAGGTCGGATCGAGATGCACCGCCCGCTCGCGGGTGTCAGCCGCCAACTCGAACGGTAGCGGATCGAGTTCGGCCAGCAGATCGGCGTAGGTCGGTACGTCGGCCTCGGCCGCGAGCGGTTCGCGTTCGGGAATCGGCAGGTAGACGAAGCTCCCATCGGGATAGATCGGCCCGCGAACGCCGGGGAGATTCGTGTTGGCGGCGACGTTGATCGCGAGTGTGCGGGCCACAGGCACCTACTCGCCCGCCGGTGGCGCGCTCGGCGGCGAGAGCGTTCGCTGGAACTCGTCGAAGATGTCGACCTCGTTGTCGATCTCGCGGTCGATCTCGCGGCCTGCCTGCCGGCGCGGTAGACGGCCCTCCTCGGTGATCGGCTCGGCACTTCCCTCCCAGCCGGGTTTGATCTTGACGCTCTCGGCGGGCGTGCCGACGGCGACGTGGTGGGCCGGCACGTCACCCTGCACGACGCTCCGGGCACCGACCAGCGCGTTCTCGCCGACCCGACAGCCAGCCCGGACCATCGCGTCGTAGGTCACGCGGGCGTCGTCCTCGATGATTGTGTGGTAGTTGTCGACCGCGGTTTGATCGACGATGTCGTGATCGTGGCTGTAGATGTGGACGCCATCGGAGATCGACACCCGGTCGCCGACGGTCAGTTTCCCGCGGTCGTCGAGATGCACGTCGTCGTGGACAACGACATTGTCGCCGATAGAGATGTTGTGGCCGTAGGTGAACGTGATTCCCTTGAAAAATCGGCAGTCGTCGCCGCACTCGTCGAACAGGTGATCGGCGAGCATCCGGCGGAACTGCAGCGCGAAGGCGACGTTGTCGGCCATCGGCGTCGCGTCGAACTGCCGCCAGAGCCACTGGAGGTGTTTCGATTCCTCGAATTTTGTCTCGTCTTTCTCGGCGTAGTATTCTGATTCGAGCGTCGCGTTACACGGATCGTACCCCTGCAACCGAACCCGGGTCGCCGGTGAGACCTCCTCGCCGGCCTGCCACGCCTCGTAGGCGTCGCGGTCGCCAAAGAGGTCGACGAGCACGTCGGTGACGACCTCGCAGGTGTCCTCTGCGCCCGAGAGCCGCCTATCGACCGATTCGATAAACCGGTCGACCCCGTCGGCAGCCTCATCCGGCAGCGACACATGTCGCTTGGTCATTGTCGGTATTTGACTACGAGCAAATAAATGGGTTCGGTTGTGTATTCGCCCTACACAGTGGTTGTGACGGGGAACGCGATCACACATAACCATGCGCAAACAGAATTATCACTCTGGCTAACAGTATAGCGGTAAGATCAATGGTAGGTTGCAAGATCTGTGATGACGAGGCGGATTTACAGTACCGCTGTAACTACTGTGGGAGCGTATTCTGTTCGACACATCGGCTGCCTGAGAACCATGACTGTCCAGCGTTGATTGTTTTCGAGGAAGTCGATACGTCGTGGTTCAAAGACGACAGAGACCTTTCGGAATTACGCGCAGATGATGTCGCCGTTTCTGATGAGGTAATCGATGCAATTGACGAAGCGCCAGATATGAACGCACGAAGCGAGGCTACCCGCAACCGGAAAACCCGAGAGGTGATCGATATCCTGGGCGGTGTGGCGGAGATCGATGATGACGAACTACTGATCGGTGAGGCGGGTGATTCGACGCCATACGAACCAATCGAACCGGGGACAGTGGGAACACGGATTGACCCCGACTACGACCGCAGCCCAGATATGAATCCGGACGGTTCGTTGAAACAGTCAGAGACGACAGCGACGGGCGATAACGACACTGAAGACGACACCAGCGATGCGATTCCGCCGTTATCACGTCTGTTCTTTCTGCTGCTGGTGCTAGCATTGGCAGCAACCTTGTACATTTTTCTCGTATAGCTATCGATGAAAACGAGCAGCAGCGATCCACAGCTTTCTCTCGGCCACTAATTGAACCGACAATTCGCACAAGCAGCACATTGGAGATGAGTAAAGCAACACTACCGATTTGGCCACCTCGCGGCGAACAGCAGCAAAACGAGCGGTCGTACCCGTCCCGACTAGGTGCCCACCATGTCGAGACGAGCGGGGTTCAGCGTTCGCGTCCACTGGAATGCCTGCCCGTTCAAAGCCTGCCCGGAGTGTGGCACACCAGTATCTGAGTTGAGTAGAGAGACCTATATAAATCCATCCGCGCAGTTTTCAGCTGAGATAACGAACTCGCAAAAATAACCGACAGAATTTCTGCTTTGATCACATTCAAAAATCATACTTGCTTATTTACATTATTTACTGTCATTTTTGTCCTGCTTTCACGGCTCACTTGGTCTATTCGGCGTTGCTGGAGATAGGAGAGTGACAGACGAAAAGCCGCGGTAGTACCGGCTCCGACTGCGGTGCCCACCGTGTCGGGGCCGGTTGGGGGATTGCGCTCACTGGAATGCCTGCCCGTTCAAAGCCTGCCCGGAATGTGGCATCCAGTACATATAGACAGGTGCGGATGAAATATAAACCCACTCACGTAATTCTCATAAACGATAACTAAATCTGAGAAATGGCGAACGCGGTCGGTCTGCTCCGTTATCAAAGCAGTTGCCACTCCGGGCAGTTCGTATCATGATTGAAAACTGCGCCGGTAGATACTTTAATTGGGGTCCTCCATATCACGTTAGTCGGCCCGTGAACTGAGCCGACTAATTTGCCTGCCCGGAACAGGTTGGGACGATGCCCACCCGTCCCACACTTTCACTTTGTGCCGTCACCGATACGTCAGATCGTACAGCTACCGTGCCGCTCTTTCCCGCGGGCATGACTGAGTAGCTGTCGGACCAACTGGTTAGCTGCCGAATATATTTTGTAACATGACATACAATCTCTACCAATGCGGGTCCGTGAGTTGATGAGCACCGATCTCGTCACGGTGCCAGCGACGGCCGACATGCAGACGGTCGCCGAGCGGATGCTCTACAATCAGGTCGGCAGCGCGATCGTCACCGACGACGGCACACCCTGCGGGATCGTCACCGAAACCGACGCGCTCACCGTCGGCTACGCGGCGGATAAACCCTTCTCGGAGGTGTCCGTGGTGGCGGCGATGAGCAACCCGCTGACGACGATCCAGCCAACGGTCTCGATCCGGGAGGCCACCGACCGAATGATCGACGAGCAGGTCAAGAAACTCCCCGTCGTCGACGATCTGGACATCGAGGGCATCATCACGATGACCGATATCGTCCGGAACCACAGCGACCTCGTCAAGGAGGCCAAACAGATCGAGCGGGGCCGTGGCTCTCACGACCCCAAAGAGTGGCGTAGCATCGACGGCTAACACGGGTGGTCGAACCCGCTCGCCACCTGACGTGGCTTGCACGGACAGCGTATACCGGATCGAAACCGCACAAACTACCTGCTGCGACCGATCAGTAGTAACTGATGGACCTCTCGGTGGTTATCCTTGCAACGCTCGTCGGCCACACGCTGCTGACGGCTGGCGTCTTTGTCCACGGTCGCCGCACCGACCGCCAGCCGGGCTACTGGCTTGTCGTGACGCTCTGTACGGGACTTCTCGGCGTCGCTGGCTACCTGTTCACGCGCTGATCGGCGACCCCCGCGACCGACGACGCGCTGGCGTCTCAGTCGGCCGCCGCACCCGACTCCTGCTCGACCGCCGACGGGAGTTCGACACCCGTGCCGATCCGGGTGGTCGCAGGCGGTTCGCTCGTCTCGTCACCAACCGGAGCGCGGTCGGCCGCCTCCGGTGTTTCGAGGTGCTCGGCGAGAAGATTCGCAACGCGCTCGGTGCCTGCCTCGGGGTCGTGGCCGACGCAGTGGTAATGTTTGCTCGCATGCCCCGGGTGGAACGGGTTGTACTCCTCGTGAGCGTAGAGTTCGGTCGCGCCGTCGTCCGTCCGGAACAGCATGACGTGCAGCTGACGGTCGGCCAGCGGTTGCTCGCGCAGCGCCCACGAGCCAGCCTCGCCACGCCCATCGTCGAGCGTTTTCCACGCCGAGAGCGGCATTCGCTCGAAGCCCTCCGCGGCAAGCAGGGCCTCGACCGCCTCGACCGGCTGGTCGATCCGACCGGCGAACTCCTCGCTATCGAGTTCGTAGGCCGCATAGCCGAGCCCGAGGCGACGCGCCAGCCGGTCAACGCCGGGTAGCCACCGCTGTCGAATCCGGTGCCAGTAGGTGGCGTCGAGACTCCGATGCGTCGGATCGAGGACGATGTAGAGTGTGAGGGCAAAGAGGGACACAGCGGGAGCGGCAACGACCATTAGCGGAGTAATTCTTGTGACACATAAAAATAGTTGTGGGATCAGCCGACAGCCGTCTGACTACTCCGCCTCGTGGGTAAAGAGGTAGGCCTGCCCGTCGTCGATCGAGACACAGAGGTCCATCACCGTCGACAGCGAGAGCTCGGCCTCGTCTTGCTTGCAGCTGATGAGGTAGTCGAAGGGGTCGTCACAGACGGGACAGGCGATGGCGGTCGTGTTCTGGTACGTCGAGACCATCTCGTTGTCCCGCCGCGGGGTGAGGTAGTTGACCAGTTCGCGTAGCGACTCCTCGGCTGGGTCGGCACCGTCGTCGCCATCGTCGGCGGGTTCGCTTGCCATGTGAAAGATCACCACGGCCGAGGGAATAAAGACATCGCTCAGCCGCTGTCACGTTTCGCCGTCCGGCACTGTCACGTCTCGCTGTCCGGCGCTGTCACGTCTCATCGTCCGGAATCGATCCCAGCACGTCGCGGGCGGTCTCGACGGCGTCGGTCGCTGTCTCGCCGAGAACGTAGGTGATCGGCTCGATTCCGAAGGCCCCCTCGTGATAGAGCACGGCCGGCACCGAGTCGGCCTCGCTGGCGACAGTCGTGAGTCGCTCGGCGCGGTTCTCGTAGCTGGCGTCGAAAGACGCTGTCGTCAACCCCGCGGCCTCGGCTGCGGCCAGCAGATCGTCGCTCGTCTTCAGGTTGACCGCCGCGCGGCGGTCGGGATCGACGGCCATCACCGCTCTGACCGCCGTGGCGACGTGTTCGGAGGCCCCGAACTCGGGGTCGGCGGGGACGTTCGCCCGGCCGCCCATCGCGTGGACACGCCCCGGTACGGCCGCCACGTCGGCCGGCCCGTCGGCGTCGGGGAGTGCCATCCCGATGTTAGTGCCGACGTTGGGGATGTGGTCGACGACGACCGGGTCGTTCGCAAACAGCCGAACCGCCTGCTGGACGTCTCGCAGCACGTCGCGTTCGGCCTCGGCGCGGTTGTCCGGCCCGCGAACACAGAGGTCACAGCCCATCCCTTTGAGCGCGGGCATCTCCTCCTCGTGAACGGCACAGATCGGGCCGCGATCCTCGAAGGCTCGGATCAGCTCCAAGAGCTCGGCCAGGGCCTCGTAGTCGCCCATGCTACCGTCGGCGATGCCGGTTGCGATCCGTGCTATCGTCGCCTGCATCCGTTCGTTGTCGGCAAAGCGTGGGTCACCGGTCTGCTCGCCGCTGAGGTACTTGCTGACGGCGGCCTGCGAGATGCCGAGCTTGGTGGCGATAGCCTGCTGAGAGAGGCCGCTGTCGGCGAGTTCGGTGGCGAGCATCGCGCGAGCGGTCGGCAGAAACCGCTCGACGACGATCTCGCTGGGCAGCTGGAGCGTCATCCGATCACCTCCCGTCCCCGTGGCAAAGGCGGCTGCATGTCTCTATCCGGGGAAACCGCGCACCTATGCTTGTCGGTCTCTGCGCCCTCGTTGCTGGTGTCGCCCCTCGCTGTGGCAGCCGTGCGACACAGACGCATACGGCCGGCACCGTATTGTTCGTTCGATTCATGATACTGGTATGGACGAACCACCGGCCGCCTTCCGCGTCGCCAGCGATAAGGACGCCCTAATGAGCACGCCCAGCGGCGACAGCCAGCACACGATGGTCACCGCAAACAGCTACGCCGCCAACCCCGGCTCGGAGTGGAACGGCGCGCTCATCGAGGAAACCTCGGCGTTCCGCTCGGATGTCGAGCTGTTCTACAACCTCCACACGCTCGTCTGGGACCCCGATCTCGGCCAGACGCTCGATATCCGAAACGACGCTGTCACGAGCAGCGTCGACTGGCACTCCAGGCACGTCCCTGAACTCCACCTCACAAACACGCTCCGCTTCGCCGACGCCACCGAGGCGAATCTTACACATCGCGCCGTCACCAGCGTCGGCTGTTCGGCGATGCTGATCCACAACGAGGCGAGCTTTGTGGACGACCGCGAGCGCACGCTGTTCACACTCTCGAAGCTCGGCCTCAACGAGCACAGCCACGACAACCCGTGGCCGGAACAGACCGCCAGCGTCCGCCACGCCGAGGACTGCGACGTGATCGTTGCCACCGACGACGAGCACCGCTACGTCGCCTTCACCCAGCAACGCGGCGACAGTCGCCACTTCGACGGCCACCGCGTCGGCGTCGCCGGGCAGTCGACGGGGCCGGACCGCAGCGCATGGAGCGATATCTACGAGGCCAACGACGGCTGGATCGATTCCAACGACGGCGCGACCGGCGATCTCGATGCCGGTTTCGGCTTGCACTGCGAGTCGGCCAGCGATTACAGCGGCGATAGTGGGGGCGGTGACGCCAACGGTGGCAGCGAGGTGGACGGTGCCACTGTCGAGTGGCTCACGGCGGTCGGCTTCGGCAGGAGCGAGGCCGACGCCATTGCGCATGCCCGCGATGTCCTTGACCGCGGCTACGAGGCCGAACTCGACGCGTTCACCGAGGCGTGGACCGAGTGGCACGACGACGGTCCGGACAGCCCGAGCGACGATCCGACGGTAACCAACCTCTACGAGCGGTCGCTGACGAGCATCAAGACCGCACAGGACGGTTGCTGTGCCACCATCGCGGGCGCGTTCAAACCGCACGACATGACCTACAAGTTTATTTGGCCCCGCGATCAGGTAATCATCGTTCAGGCCCTGCTGGCGGCGGGCGCGGTCCGGGAGGCCGAACTCGCGGTCGGCTGGCTTAGCGGCGCCCAGATCAACGACGATGTCGTCGACGACCGCGGGATCGACCGCCGGGGGACGTGGTGGCAGAACTACTACACCACCGGTGAGGGCCACTGGCGCGCCCTCCAGCTCGATCAGGTCGGCGGGCCGATCTACGCACACTGGCTGCTGTGGGACGAAACCGGCGACGACAGCTTCCGTGATGCCTACTACGACACCTCGAAACGCGCCGCGGAGTTCCTGCTTGACTGGGACAACGGCTGGGGCTTTCCGAAGCCCCATCAGGACCCGTGGGAGGAGGTCTGGGGCCATACGACCGAGGGCTCGGCCGCCGCCATCGCCGGCCTGCGCTGTATGGCCGCAATGGCCGAAACGAAAGGCGAGAGCGAGTTCGCCGCCGACTGCCGCGAGACGGCTGAAACGTGGGCATCGAACTTTGCGGAATACTGCTTCAAAGAGCACACTCAGTACGGCAGTCACTACGTCACCGCCGATCAGCCGGAGGGCGACATCCATCCCGCGCCTGACGCCCGGCCGGACGCGGCGGCGTTCATGGCCTACTGGCCGTGGAACGTCCTCGACGCCGACGACGAGGCGCTGATCGAGACCGCAAAACTGGCCGACGATCCGCGCTGGCGGGCCAGCGAGACACCCTGTGTCGGGCGGTATCCGGCTGACACCTACACGCCCAGCGGCCGACCCGAGGACGGGGGCTGGCCGCTGTGTGAGGCCTACGCCGACGTGGTGCGCTGGCAGACTGGGCTCGACGACGATGCGGTTGCCGACCACCTCGACGAGGCGACCGAGTGGACGACCTCGGCAGGGCTGCTTCCCGAGCGTGTCGATAGCGACGGCACCGTCTCGTGGAACTCGAATCTCCAGTGGAGTCAGGCGATGTACGTCCTCCTGGCCGAGAGCCATGCCCGCGGCGAGCCGTTCGGCCTCGCGCCGGGCGAGTAGGCCGCTGTTCGCTGGTGTAATACCACAGGTGGTATTAATTCCAGCTATCGGAACAGAGCTATCATTAAATTAAATAGATCATATATACAAAATTTTATAATTTTGTGGAAGTATCCTATACTATGTCATCACATAACTCCAGCAATCGGACAGATAGAGAGATACCGGATACCGAGGTGTTCCCACGAGCGCAGCTCACACAGGTTGGAACCAGTGATTACGGTGATCTCTACGAGTGTCCACGATGCGGGCACTCGGTCACCGAGTATCGAACGTGTTCGGAGTGTGACTGGGACGGGATGCGTCAGGACGGCTATCCCGATCTGAGCGGTGAGTGAGCCGCACGAACACGTCCGGCACTGCTGGCTTGCTCCCCATCTTCGGACGAAGCTAGCCGGCGGCGAGTGGGTTGGCTGTGATTCGCAGACAGCGGGACGCGTCTGCCCTCCTCTATCTGAGACGAAACCGCCCTATGCCCTGATCAGACAACTGCATCAGAACGTGATGATCTCGTAGTCGTCGTCGACGAGATCACGGATGCTCGGATGGCCGTCGTACTCGGCGAGCGTCGTCAGTCCGGAGTCGTCGACGGCGTCCTCGACGTGGAACGCGCTCGCACAGAAATCACAGACGGCGGCGTGTTCCCGAATGGCCTTGTAGAGGTCGTGATAGTCGCTGTCCGGGTTCCTCAAGCTCCGGCACCCACTGGACGCCCGCCCCATCGAAGATCAGTTTCACCTCGTCGCCGTCGGTTTCGGCGAACTCGTTGGCGGCTTCCAGCGCGTTCGCGAGTCGGCCGTAATCGGCGTATAATTCGTTTCCTGCCAGAACGACGATTGCTGCGCGTGCCACACCTGCGATACCGGGTAAACGAATAAATGCCGGCAACTGGAGTGCGCCGTCGCAACCACACCGACAATCATCTCAGCGAGTGTCGTGACGACTGTTCGATTCCCTGTGGCGGTGCCCGGCACAGTTACAAATAACAAAAATATTGTCTTATCGGTAATAACTTTAAGCGCTTTCAGCGCTAGCTATCCTGTATGCCCATTCGAACCGAACGCGGCAGCTATCACAAGGACGACTGTCCGCTGTTCGATGGTGTCGACAGCGGTGAGGAGGTCGAGGCCATTCCGCCCGGTGATAGCTACGCCGACTGTCCGGTGTGTCAGGGCGGGTGAGACGCCCGCTCTCTTCTGGACACGGTTTTGATTGCCGATGACGACAGCCACAGATTTTACGCTCGGACGTGTTTTCCACACGCAGTTGCTGTAACCGATACAGCTCTCGATGGCTGGCATCCAACCCCACCGCTGAGTTCAATCGAGCGTTCCGTTGAGTACCTTCGCGGCGACCAGCACCGGGTCCCAGACAGGGCTGAACGGCGGCGCGTACGCCAGATCGAGGCGTTCGACCTCGGCGACGGTCATCCCGGCATCCAGCGCGGTCGCCAGCGTGTCGATCCGGACGGCCGCGCGGTCGCTGCCGACGATACTGCCGCCCAGCAATCGCCCCGAATCGCGGTCGGCAACGAGTGTCACGTCGGTTTCGGCGTTGCCAGGGTAGTACCCCGACCGCGAGCCGGCGGTGACGGTCTTGCGGATAGGGTCGAACCCGGCCTCGCGGGCGGCCGTCTCGTCGAGTAATCCGACTCGCCCACATTCCATCTCGAAGGCCTTGACGACGGCCGTACCGGCGATATCGCCGACCGGCGTGTCGTCACCAGCGACGGTCGCACCGATTGCGCGGCCGCTCCGGTTGGCGGTCAGTCCGAGCGGCATCCACGTCTCCTCGCCGGTAACCGTGTGACGAGCGGTCGCGCAGTCGCCCGCGGCGTACACGTCTGGGAGGTTTGTCCGGCCAAACTCGTCAGTACGGATCGCGCCGCTATCGCCCAGTTCGACCCCGGTCCCGTCGAGCAGTTCGGTGTTCGGCCGGATACCGACGCCGACGATGGCAAGATCGATTTCGATCTCGTCGGCACCGTCGTCGAACGCAACCGCTTTGATTCGCTCGTCGCCCCGCAACGCGTCGACCGGCGTCTCGGTGTGCACGGTCACGCCCTGCTCGGCGAGTTCGCGCTCGACGCGGTCGGCGACCGCCTCGCCGAACGGCTGCAGCACGTGGCCGGACCGCTGGAAGAGATGCACGTCGAGGCCCCGTTCGCGGAGGGCTTCGGCCATCTCGATGCCGACGTAGCCGCCGCCGATGATCGCCGCCGCCTCGGGGGCCGGCTGGGCGGCGCTGTGCTTGACGCGCTCGCGGTCGACCGGTGTGTCGGCCACGCGGTCGAAATCGTAGCTCGCGGGTCGGCGATGTAGGCGTCGATAGCGGCGGCGGCGTCCATGTCGTGCAGCGTGAACGCGCCGTCGAGATTCCGCACATCGAAGGGGCCGGTGGCCGCCCGGCCGCCGGTCGCAACGAGTAGCTCCGAGTAGGGCTGTTCGACGCTCTCACTCCCCTCGTCGCTCTCGACGCGAACGACCCCCTCGTCGGGATTGACAGCCGTCACCTCGTGACCGCGCCGGAGGTCGATCCCGCGCTCGTCGGCCGCCGCTGGTGACAGCGAGAGCAGATCGCCCAGCTGGTCGATTCGGCCGGCGATGAAGTACGGCATCCCGCAGTAGGCATACGAGATCCACCGACCCTTCTCGTAGACGATCACCTCGCGGTCGGGGGCGGCCCGGCGGAATTTGCTGGCGGCACTCAACCCGGCGGCGTCGCCACCGACGACGACGAACGGTTCGGCGTCCATACCGGATGGTCGGGTGGCCGGGTGAAAACGTGTCGCCCGCTGTGGCGACCGAGCGCACAGCCAGTGGGTACTGGTACATCGGATGCCGTCATCAGTCGAATCATCACCTGTCGTGCAGCCAACGAGTATTTATTCACCCCCTGTGTTGATTGGCGCATGGTGCGCGAGCAACTCATCAGCGCGCTCTCCGATCCACGGATTCGACGCGTGTTGCTCGCCGTTCGCACGGTAACGCAGTCGCCGTCTATCGCCCTCGTGCTCATCACGCTCTTTCTGGTGATTCTGGTCATGCTGTATGCGAACCTCGCCTGGGGTACCGGGCTGCTCCTCACCATCGTCATGGGGCTGATCTTCGGCCTCGTCTACTTCCTGATGACAATCGTCTGGGGGCTGGTCTTCTACTACAAGGACAACCGCGAGATCCCCCGGCCCTGACGGCCGAGGTATCGTGACTGCCGTAGGTCGGTCCACCGCGTCGCCGCGCCGCGGGACTTATCACCGCGGCTCGGTACACAGCGACCATGGATGGCGAAATCACCCCCGATGAGGTTGCCACGCTCCTCGATAGCGACGACCCCCCGCGGATCGTCGACATTCGCTCGCCGGCGGCCTACGAGCGCGGCCACATCCCCGACAGCGAGAACATCCCGTTCGAGGAACTGCCTGACAGCGTCGACCGGATCGCCGACGCTGACCGTATCGTGACGGTCTGTCCCCACGGCAAGGCGAGCGTGCAGGCCGCCCGGCTGATCGGCTCCCACGAGGACACCACCGACAGCCGCGTCGAGAGCATGGACGGCGGGCTCACCAGCTGGGAGGGACCCCTTGACAGCGCAGGCCCAGCCCGCCGCCGACGAGGGTCCCGAGGCCCCGTTCTAACCGCGGCGGCGACCCAGTCCGGCGACGAGCGCAACCGCGAGCAGCGCCGATGTGACACCGAACCCCGGTGTCTCGATATCGCTGACGATGTCGCTATCGGTCGGCAGCGGCACACCGCCCAGCCCGGGTTGCTCGACGGTAACCGTCAGCCCCTCGCCGCCAACCCTGACCGGGTACACGCCGGGCTCGCTGAACTGCCGTTCGAATCGATGCGTTGCTGTCTCGCCGGGGTCGAGGCGACCGTCTCTCGTCAGTTCGGTATCGTTGGTCTGGAAGGCAAGCGTGTAATCACCGACCGTCCCACCGACGTTTTCGACCGTCATCTCTACGGCAAGCGTGTCGTTGACGCTGAGCGTGACGTTCGTGCCGTTGATGATCCGTGTGCCGTCGTCGTCGGTCACCGTGATCGGATCGTCGCCAGCGAACCGGTAGTCGAACGCCGCCGGCCGCTGGCCGAAGGCGGCGGCGTGCTCGTCGGCTGTCCACATCGGAATTAGATTGTCGGTCGTCGTCGCCCCTATCGCTTCGCGTGCGGTCTGTTCGCCAGCAACGCGTTCGATGTAGCCCGCGAAGGTATTGGCGTCGACGCTGCCGTCGTGGCTGTTCAGCGCTCGGAAGACGGTGGCGAGACTCGCTTCCTGCGCTGTCGCCAGCCGTATCTGTCGGTCGAGTCCGCCGGCGATGAGTGCACCCTTCCGATAGTTTGCATAGTTCTCCCACGTCTCGGGCTCGCTAAGGACAGCCGCGGACTGGGGCTGATCCTCCCCGGTTGCGATGAACCGCTGAAACCGGTCGAAGCCGATCCGCTGCTGTTCCAGCGTCAACAGCGCGCCGTAGTAGGTTGCACTCCCCTCGGTGAACCAGCGGGCATCCCTCGCCGCCTCGTAGTCCTGTCTGGTGTGGACGTACTCGTGAATCCAGTTGTTCGCCGGCGTGTCGAGTCGCTCCGTATCTCTGACCCAGAAGTCGGAATCGCCGAGTTGGAGTCCCCGGACGGCCCAGTCTACCTCCGCTGTCGGCGCGGCGATCATGAAGACATCCTCGTCGCGGTCGCCGACGCGGAGCCGATCCGAGGCGGCAGCGAGGCTCTCGAAGATAGCAGCGGGCTCAGCTCTGAGGTCGGCGGCCTCGGGAATCAAGAGCCGGAACTGCTGGCCGTTGGCTGTGTGTGTTCGTAATCGGTAATCGCCGAGAAATGCGATAGCGTCGCCGGCAACTCCGGCACCGGCGATCTGGGTTTCGCGGACGACCGGCGGCTCTTCCTGTGTGGTAATGCGACCACTGACATTCGGCTGTGGCGGGAGACGGACGACTGCCCACGATTCGGTGTCGACGAACCGGTACTGCCCATCGGCACCAGGTTGCCCATTCTCGACACGCTGGTTCGCCTTGACGCGGTAAGTCACCGACGGCGTATCGCTCGCTTTCGTCCACTCGTAGGTGCCGTCCGCCGACTGGGTGAACCCCTCTGTTCTGATCACCGTGACGTTGGGCGGCATCGTGAGCCGAAGTTCGGTGAACTGGTCGGGGATATCGACGGAGACGGTCGCGCTGATCTCGCCGACGCGGTCGGGGGTTCGACGGAGCGTCGTTGTCAGCGTCAGCGGCTCGGTCGCCAGCGGTTGCGGCTTGGCCACCAGTGGCTGTGGTTCAGTTGCAACCGGCTCCGGATGGGCCGCTACTGGTTGTAGCTCGGTCGCAACCGCCCCTGGCTCAGTTGCTACCGCTTGCGCCCCCGCTGCTACCGGCTGTGCCGTGGTGCCGTCCGGCCCAGTTGCGCCGACCGCTGTGACAGTAGCCGGCCCCACCAGCCCGACGAGCAACAGACAGCCGATCAGGACTCGCCAGACAGACATACCCGAATCATGCCGTCGATACGCATAACCCTTCAGGACAGCCGGACGGCTCGCGTCCAGCGCAGCACCGCGCCAGTGACAGCGCACAGACGGCGATAGCGTCTCGAAACCCCCCGTCACGGCGTCACGATACCGTTGTGAACGCGTCGCTACCCGTAATTCCCATCGCAGTCCATCGAACATGTGTGTCCGGTGGTCAGCCGGTGCTCACGCGACCGTGAATCCCTTGTCGCGGAGGAAGTCCTCGACGCGACCCTGATGGTTGCCTTGGAGTTCGATGGCGTCGTCCTCGATTGTCCCCCCGCAGGCGAACTTGGATTTGAGATCCGAGGAGAGACTGCTCATATCCACATCGCCGGGATCGAACCCTTCGATGATCGTTACCTCCTTTCCGTAGCGGCGCTCGTCGATGCGGATGTTGATCTGCTGGGACTCCTTGGCGACGTCCTCGCAGACGCAGAGTTCATCTGGCAATCCGCACGTCGAGCAGACTTCCGACATTACAAACGGCCCTACAGCAGCGTTATATTAAACAGTGTCGGGACCTCACGGCCGCGCTGGTGGCTGTTCTCTGGGGCGCATACGCTTGCAGTTTAGTTACAACATCACATTTATGTCGTGATCTTTCGTAGTATAATGTGGAGGCAAATCCAATGTACGATACCATCCTGTATCCGACTGACGGTAGTGAGGGTGCCGAAACCGTGATGGATCACGTTGAGGATCTTGCAAACACGTACGATGCGACGATTCACGTCCTCAACGTCGTCACCCCCGACGCTGGTGACGCGTCGTTGACGCTTGAGCAGGATGACCAGGGCAACTGGCGCACTGGTATGTTCAAACGGAAGACAGAGCCGGAGAGCACCTCTGGGATGGCCAAGGGGAAGGTTGATGTCCATGAAGTCTTGGCAGCAGAAGGGGAAGCCTACACCTCAGTGGTTGCCGAGGAACTCGCCGACGCAGGCTGCGACACTGTCTCGGCCTGCGTGGAGGGTACCCCCCACGAGGAGATCATCGGCTACGCCGAGGACAACGATGCTGACCTCATCGCTATGGGGACGCACGGCCGTAGCGGCGTTGAACGGCAGGTCGTCGGGAGTGTTACCGAGAAAGTCGTCCGCAACTCGGAAACCCCGGTGATGACCGTCCACATCAACGGTTAACGCCGCAGTACGCCGTTTTCTTTTGCCAGTAGCACACCTTCGAGCGTCGCATCGTTCGTCGGCTGCGACCGAGCGACCGACAGTGCCTCGTCGACCGGCACCGATCTCGGCACCAGAAACTCGTTCGAATCCAGCGTTCGCTCGGCCTCGTCGAGGCCGGTCGCAAGCACGATCCCGCGGCGGTGTCGCAACAGCCCTGTCGAACACCAGAACTCCTCCAAGAGCTCGGTTTCCCCGGGCGCAAACCCGACCTCCTCCTGCAGTTCGCGGGCGGCCGCCTCGGTGAACGACTCCTCGGGTTCGACGATCCCGGCCGGAAGCTCGTACTGTGTCTCCCGGATCGTCGGGCGGTACTGCTCGACGAACAGCAGTTCGCCGTCGGTGACGGCGACGATCACCGCCGCGGGCGGCAACTCGGCCCAGTAGTATCGCTTTGTCGAGCCGTCGGGCTGTTCGACCAGATCGTAGCCACCGGTGAACCAGCCCGTCTCGTACTCGGTGACCGACTCGATGACCGACCACTCGGGATCGCTCAGCGTCGCAAGGTTGTGGGTGTCGCCCGGCGCGTCGTCGGTCATCGGCTCTCACCGTCGGCTGGGTCGCTGACGATGGTCACGCTGTAGCGGTCGCCCTCGTAGTTGATGCGGATGCTGTCGCCGTCGTCGCTCACAGCCGCCGGGTTGCGCCGTGCGAGGCCGTCGCGCTCGTCGAACGGCGAGTGAGCGAACCACTGTTTGGCGCCGTCGAGCGCGCGCTGGTAGCCGGCCGACCGACCATCTGAGGCGGTCAGCGCCTCGGTCAGATAGGGGTACTGCTGGCCGCTGATCCCGGTGACGTTGACGACCTCGCCATCGGTATCGGTCGGCGTCACTTCGAGGTAGTAGGCCTCGCCGCTGCCCAGATAGCTCGGAATCGCTCCGAGTGCCAGCAACGCGACGATAACGAAGCCCGTCAGTAATAGCGCGTTCCGCATAATCCGGCGCATACCCGGCGTTGGCACCCCCCGAACATACGGATTTCGGGACGGCTTCGAGGCGCGCCCGGCGACCGGTTTTTCACCCCGGCTCCCGAACCGCGCGCATGGAGTTCCGGTTCGAGCTGGCGCTGGCCGCCCACCTCGAAGCGACCACCGACTGGGTGATCGCCCGCCAGCTCGGCGCGGCCGTCGCCGATCCCGGAAGTCGGATCATGGACCTCTGTGCCGTCCGCACCACCGAATCTCTCTCCGACCGCGCGGCGATCACGAGCCGAACCATCCCGCCGCTGGCCGTCGAAAGCGATGTGGGTGCCGGCGCGGCCGTCGACTGGCGAGACGCCTTCGACTGTAGCGTCGAGCACGCCCAGAGTGTCGTCGACCGCGCGGTCGACTGCGGGTTCTTCGAGGCCGAACGCCGCAACGGTCGGCGGTACGTCCGGCAAACAGCGCGGTATCCAGACTGGATCGACTCGATCGTCGGTATCGAGAACAAGCCGGATCTCGACCGTCCGGGCGATCTCGACCGCCAGCTCCGGGTCGACATCGCGCTGAGCCTCTTCGACGAGGTGATCCTCGCCACCGAGAGCTACGTGACGCGGGCGCATCTCAACCGTCTGCCCGAGCCGGTCGGCGTCTGGCGGTTCGATCCTGAATCCGGCGAGCGAACGGTGGTCCGCGAGCCGACGCCGCTGTCACCCGACGACCCGGGGATCGAACCGACGAACGCCGAGCCGTTGCGAACTGATATCGAGATTATCGATAGCAACGCCAAGGCTCGGCAGCGACGCCGAATCGGCGAACGCGCCTACGGGAAAGGGTGGCGAGTCGACGAGCTACCGGCCTGCGAGCACGCCGACGTGACCGACGACGGCCGGCCGTACTGCGCGTTCTACGACCGCGTCGTCGACCCCGCGACCGACTGCGGCGAGTCGTGTCCGGCCCACGAGCCGAGCCGAGCCCCCCGACGCGGACCTGACGGCGATCCGCGAGAAGCGAAGCCCGTGGATCGCCGATCCCGAGGGTATCGAGCGACAGCAAAGCGGGCTCCAGCGGTTTCTGTAAGCGACACTCACAGAGCGGCCGCTCGTGTCGATCTGTTTGAGTCGTTCGTACGAACCGTGCAGCGTTCCGATGACTGCTGGGACATCACACGAAAAAAGTCAGGCTGGCTTACGACGGACTGGAGGACCGCGAACACGAGTCGACGCCCAGCAGCGAGTAGACGGGGCAGGTTCCGACCGCTGCCGTCGTGAGCATCATAATCGCGACAAGCCCGAGTACGGGCGAGAGCACCGCCGGGAGCGGGATCGCTCCGGCGAGAGTCGCTATCGACGCCACGCCTGCAGTCGCACCGGCTGCCGTTCTGAAAAGCTGATCACCTGAGCCAACGTTTTGGTCCATACAGATACACTGGTCGCGACACGTATAAAGTTAGTGTTGGGCAAGATTGAAATACTATTACAGCGATACAGTGCTTCAGCATTGTAGGGTTCTAAAACAGAATTCTATGACTCTTGGTATTTTGCTTTGTACACAACATTGAAACCAGCTCGGCCCGTATGTACACGTGTGATAGGTAGTCAGAAAAGCCGTAGACTCGGCGCAGCAACCGTGCTTCTGCAGGGGGTTGTGACCGCACTCTTCCCGCAGATGAGCGTCAGCTTCATACAGAAGATGATCGGCAAGAACTTCGACAACGCCGCGGAGCTTGAGGCGAAGCCAGCGTACCGGCGACAGTTACGCGCGATTGGAATTGGAATGGTCGCCGCGGCCGGGACGGACCTCCTCATGCAAGGTGGGGATGCGGCGGCGGACGGAGCGGCCGACAGTGGCCACTCCAGTGCTGACGGTACTGCGGTTGACGATGACAACGAGTAGGGCTGCTGCCCACGTCACCACTCCCTCAAATTGTACGAGAGCGATAACACATACATAAAGCTACAAAAGAGTAGTAAGCATTCGGGCCGTAGTTCGCAAACGGAAAACCATGTCAAGCAATCCATACGCCCATTTTAGCGGGATTCCGATGGCAAGCGATGATATCGACGACCTGCTGGAGACACAGGGGTACGGCATCCTCTCGATGTGCGGTGACGGTGAGCCGTACAGTATCCCAGTCTCGTTTGGATACGACGGTAAGTGTATTTATCTTGGATTTCTGAAGCAGGGAGACGACTCAGCGAAGGTGGCGCATATCTCTGACGGCGCGACTGTTCGACTCCTGATCACAGACATCCGGGGCCGGTTCGACTGGCAGAGCGTCGCGATTACGGGGCCGGTCAGGCGGCTTCACAGGGAGGACGATGACTGGGAGGGGTTCATCGAGACGCTGACCGACAACGGCTGGTTCATGGAAGCGTTCGAACGATCTGACGCAGTCGACTCACTGCAGGGCTGGGAACTGTCGATTGAGGAGCTTCAGGGGCTCGAACAGGCCGAAGAGACATACGAGTGAGGAGGACCGTGTGGTTGCCCGTCGCGTCCGGCCATATATTAACATAAATATAGTAGATAGCAAGAGTTACTATTTTAACTTTACAGATTAATAATAAGGTGATGGCAGTCAACAACTCACCAATCCCGGTAACCGTTCTGAGCGGGAGTCTCGGTGCCGGCAAGACAACGACGCTCAACCACGTATTGAACACAGAGCAGGAACTGAACGCCGCTGTCGTCGTCAACGACATGGGCGATGTCAACATTGATGCTGACCTCGTCGAACGGGAGTCAGCACTCTCACAGGCCGACGAGGAGGTCATCGAGCTCTCGAACGGCTGTATCTGCTGTCGCCTCCGTGGCGATATGCTCGACGAGGTCGGGCAACTGGCCGACCAGCGGGATTTCGAGTATCTCCTTGTCGAGTCCTCGGGGATCAGTGAACCGATCCCGGTTGCACAGACGTTCGCGCGCGGCTTCGAGGACGCTTCCTTCGATCCGACCGGTATCTACGAACTCGATACGATGGTCAGCGTCGTCGACGCCCACAGCTTCTGGCAGGCGTTCGATTCCGGCGAGGCACTCACCGACGACGAGGTCGACCCCGAGGGCAACCGTGTCCCCGAGGAGGCCCTGATGGATCAAATCGAGTTCTGCGATGTGCTGTTGCTGAACAAGTGCGATCTCGTGCCGGACGACGAACTCGACGAGATCGAGGACGTGCTCCGTGCCCTGCAACCCCGCGCCGAGATCATTCGCACCCAACACGGCGCGGTCGCCCCCGAACAGATTCTCGACACCGGCCGCTTCGACTTCGATCGCGCGAGCCAGTCCGCCGGGTGGAAACAGGAGCTGCAGGGCGGCCACCATCACGAGGCTGCCGCCGAGGAACACGGCGTCAGTTCGTTCGTCTTCGAGGCCGATCGGCCGTTCCACCCGACACGGATCGAATCGTTATTTACCGACCTTCCGGATGGGATCATTCGCGCGAAGGGCTTTTTCTGGTCGGCCGGCCGCGAGGACGTGGCCATGGGACTCGACAAGGCTGGCCAATCGGTCCGTGCCGGGCCGCAGGGCCAGTGGATTGCGACCCTCCCAGAAGAACAACAGGAGCGATACTTCGCTGCGCGCCCGGGAATCAAAGATGACTGGGATGACCAGTGGGGTGATCGCGGCGTCCAGCTCGTCTTCATTGGCCGTGAGTACGACGAGGAAACCCTAGTCGGACGGCTCGAAGCTGCCCTACTCACAGACGACGAGATAGATGACACTTGGGCGCAGTACCCCGATCCGTTTGGCGTCGAAGAGCAAGCGGAGTTGGCCATTGCCGACGACTGAGATGCCACCCTCCCAGCGACCGGTGACGGTGCTCAGCGGCGGCCTTGGAGCCGGCAAAACCACGCTGCTGAATCACCTGCTGACCACCGGCGGAGACAAGCGAGATATCGCCGTCGTGGTCAACGACGTCGGCGCGGTGAATATCGATGCAGAGCTGATCGAGCACGGCTCGGAGCTGTCGATGGCTGATGGCGGCGTGACCGAACTGTCGAACGGCTGTATCTGCTGTGGGCTGCAGGATGAGCTGGAACAGGCGGTTACCGAGCTGGCACTCGATACCGACTTCGACGCGCTCGTCATCGAGGCGTCCGGTATCAGTGACCCGGTCCCGATCGCCGAGCGGTTTCTTCCCCCGGCCCGGCCCTCCACGTTCTACTCGCTGGATTCGGTCGTGACGGTGGTCAATGCGGCCCAGTTTCATCGCGCCTTTGTCGCCGGTGAGTCGCTGACGGCGACAGACGAGGGACGACCACTCTCGGAGCTACTGGCCAGACAGGTCGAAACTGCGGACTTCATCGCGCTCAACAAGTGTGATCTCGTGACACAGTCCGAACGCCGGGCTGTCAGGCGTGTTATCCGGACGCTCAGGCCCGGTGTCGATGTCGTACCCACTACCGAGGGCGACGTTGCACCCGAACAGCTCGTTGCCACCGGCCGAATCACCGACGCCGCCGGGATGAGGGCCCGCTGGCAGACTGCGCTCGCCGGTGAGCGCGCGGATGCCGATACTGGCACATCCCCGGAAAGCGGCGGACAGCCGACACCCACCCATGAGTCCGCAACTGGAACGGAGTCGGGATCGACATCCGGCCCACACGAGCATGGCCACGCCGGGGAGATGGCGAACGAAGGGTCAGGTCACGACCACACACACGACGATGCCGACGACCACGTCCATCCACCCGAGGCGTTCGGAATCGATTCGGTCGTCTTCGAGGCAACCCAACCGCTGCATCCAGCACGGTTCCAAAGCTGGCTGGAATCGATCCCGGCGTCGCTCGTTCGGCTCAAGGGTCACTGCTGGGTCGCCGGGCGTGAACGCTATGCGCTGGACGTGAGTCAGGCCGGCCGGCAGGTCCGGGTCGGTGTCAATGGCCGATGGGTCGCGTCACTGCCTGACGACCGCCAGCAGGTCTACCGCGACTCACGATCAGATATTTCCTGGGACCCACAGTGGGGCGATAGAGAGACGAAACTCGTCTGTATCGGGAGCGATATCGATCCGGACGCGATTCTCGACGGCCTGGAGGCGTGTGTTCTCACCGATACCGAAATGGATGATTCGTGGGACGAGTACGCAAATCAGTTCCCCGGCGATGGGGAGCCCCCGTCAGCAGCCGACCAGCAACTGACAATCGACACATCACAGTAGTCTCTCACTCCGTTGCTGTCG
>KI543216.1:98538-100260 GCA_000496215.1 uncultured archaeon A07HN63 | reverse complement strand
CATTCGAGCAGTTCGTCGACGCGCTCGGCAACCGACCCTTCGACCCCGGCGACCGTACCAATATATTTGAGGTACTGATCGGCGGTCATCGAGTCGTAGAACACCGGGTCCTGCGGTGCGAACCCGATCCGTTCGCGGGCGGCATGGGTACCGGCGGGGTCGCCGCCGATGGTGGCCTCGCCGACGGTCGGCGTGACATTGCCAACGAGCATCCCCATCGTCGTTGACTTCCCCGCGCCGTTGGGGCCGACAAAGCCGTGGATGCTGCCCTCCTCGACTGTCAGATTAATTCCCTGTACCGCCCGCTCGTCGCCGTAGTGTTTGGTCAGGTTTCGTGTCTCGATCATCGCCATCTTATCGCCACCTCCGAAGTCGCCGCCAGCCGTACGGAACGAACAGCAGCAACACCGACACGGCCGTCGCACCGAGGAGCATGAGATCTGCCGAGGACTCCTCGATCGTGAAGCCCTCGCCAGCCTCCTCGGCTTCTGAGTGTTGGCTCTCCCACGTCGAGGGACTGCGTTCGATCCCTGCCTGGATCCCTGTCACCTCGCGGATCCAGCCCTCAGCACTGATCTCTCCACCCTCGTTCTGTCGGGCGGTTGTGCCGCCAACTACCAGCTGGTCTTCGCCGAGCCAATTGACGGCATTGGCTCGCTCACGGGTACGTTCACTGCGCTCCATGACAGCACTGTACTGCTCATCACCGTCGCGGTCGATCTGTTTGATCTGTGTTGCGCTGACTTCCTGCCCTCGCTGCTGGTCGAACGCCGCCCCGGCCAGCATGTAGCCATCGTCGGTGCGAACCGCGCTGGTCCCGGCAGCCTTGAACACGTCGTCGTACTGCCGCTGCCACGCGACCTCGCCATCGGCAGCGAGCCGGGCTGCCCACATATTGAACTCGTCGTCGTCGGACGCGCTGCTGTTACTTCCGCCTGCAAGCAGTACGCCATCGTCGTGGGCGGGGACGACATCAAGCACCCGCTGGGACCCCGGCGAGTCGTCGACCCCACTGCTCCGGGTTCGCCATTCTATGTCGCCGTCGGGTGCCAGCCGTACCGCCGAGACTCCCGTCTGGCCGTCGGCTTCATCGCCGCTCACTGAGCGGTTGGTCTGGATCGTCGCCACGAGGCTGCCGTCCGCCAACCGTTCGCCCTGTGGGAAGGCGGTCCACTCCTCGTGAGCGATTAGCCGATCCCAGCGAACCTCACCCTCGTCGTCGACGCGAACAACCCACAGATCCGAGCTATTGTACGTGGTATCGTTTTGGAACGACTGGCTTGAAGCGAGGAGGTAGGTGTCCCCATGTGGTGCCGAAACGGCATCGAAGCCAACGTCCCGTTCCTCACCACCGTACCGCTCGGTCCAATCGATCCCTCCTTCCTCATTGATTCGGGTGAGGATGGCGACCTCGCCTCGCGCTCCGGCGGCCGCGTAGGCGTCGGTATCGACGCGGGTGATGGATTCGAGGCGGCCGTCGACGCTCTCTGTGCCCACGACATCGCCCGAACTGTCGAGTTTCCTGATGAGCGTTTCCCGGCCATCCTCCGTAACCACTAACGCGATCAATCCACCGCCGTCGGTACGGACGATATCACGAACCTGTTGGTTGCCGTCGATACTATCGGTCTCGTACAGCGTCGATACAGCCACCTCGTCGACTGTTTCCTGTGCGGCGGCCGGCGAGAACCCGGCAGTAAGCAAACAGACGCACAGCAACAC
>KI543216.1:87284-98518 GCA_000496215.1 uncultured archaeon A07HN63 | reverse complement strand
CAAAGCGCAGCGGGTGCCGATGCGAATGGAACGCCTGCGGTGCGTGCCACAGCCCCGTTCCACGTTTTCGGCGATATCACCGAGGCGGTGGTCGGTGACAGCGGGGCTGTTGAGACACTTGTCCCGCTCGGCTCACACGGTCATGGCTGGGAACCAAGCGGCGATACCCAGGCGACGGTCATCGACAGTGATCTGTTCGTGTACATGGATGGCTTCCAGCCGTGGGCCGACGACATGGTGGCCAACATGCGCGATGATGACGCGCCGGTGACCGCTATTAACATCGCCGATGGCATCGAGAAGCTTGGTGGTCACGATGGCCACTCCGAAGAAGAGCATTCGGAAGAAGAACACTCCGAAGAAGAGCATTCGGAAGAAGAACACTCCGAAGAAGAGCATTCGGAAGAAGAACACTCTGAGGAGCATTCAGAAGAAGAGCATTCGGAAGAAGAACACTCTGAGGAGCATTCAGAAGAAGAGCATTCGGAAGAAGAACACTCTGAAGGAGCATTCAGAAGAAGAGCATTCGGAAGAAGAACACTCTGAGGAGCATTCAGAAGAAGAGCATTCGGAAGAAGAACACTCTGAGGAGCACTCCGAGGAGGGTGAACACAGCGAGGACGAACACGGTTCGGAGACCGATGACGGCGGCCATGGCCACGACCACGGCGCAGAGGATCCACACGTCTGGCTCGATCCAGTGCGGCTGAAACAGGCTGTCACCAACGTGCAGAACGGACTCGTCGATATCGACAGCGACAACGCCGATACATACGCCACAAACGCAGACGACTACCGGGCGCGACTTGACCAGCTTGACCAGTCGTTTGCCGACACACTCGGCGACGCAGACAGCGATGTGGTGTTCGTGGCTGGCCACAACGCCTTTCAGTATCTCGAATCGCGCTACGGGTTCCGCGTCGAGACGCTGACCAACATTTCCCCCGACGACCGCCCGACACCAGAGGATATCGCCCAGGCTCAGTCACTCATCGAGGAGCATGATCTCCAGTATGTGCTCGCCGATCCACTCGAAGATCAGACGGCAGCGGATCAACTGGTCGAACAGACCGACGCAACCGAGAAGCTCCCGCTGACGGCGGTCGCCGGCCAGACACAGGACTGGGCGGACAAGGGCTGGGGCTACATCGATGTCATGGAAAATATCAATCTGGCCACGCTCCAGCAGGCTCTGGATGCATGACGGAGACAGGATCGACAGTGTCGAATCGACCGCAGCGCAGTCGCTTCCGCCCACGAGCGACGCTGCTCGGAATTGTCCACGGCCGCGCCGAGACAGCAATGTGTACGATCTACCCACCTGATGTGGCCGCGCCGGCACGATCCGAGCGAACGCTCACCGCCACCGGCGACGCCTTCGTTCGACTGGAGACCACACGATGACAGCCTCGGCCGACCATCCACCGATCGTCCTCGATCACGTCCGATTCGGCTACACCGCCACGCCGGTTGTCGAGGGTGTTTCACTGACTGTCGAGTCCGGAGACTTTCTCGGGATTGTCGGCCCCAACGGAAGCGGTAAAAGTACGATGTTGGATCTCATGTTGGGACTTCGGCCCCCTGATCGTGGCGAGGTGCGGCTGTTCGGCGAGCCAGCCACCGAGTTCGGTGACGGGACGCGAATCGGCTACGTGCCACAGGATGCGGCGGCCGTCCCGGAGCAGATGCCGCTAACAGTGCGTGAGGTCGTCGAGATGGGTCGGTATCCACATCGCATCGTTGGCCGATTTTCCCGGGCAGACACACAGGCGGTCGAGGAGGCAATCGAAGCCGTCGATGTCGGTAATATCACTCATCGACGGATCAGTACCCTCTCCGGGGGCCAGCGACAGCGGGTGTTCATCGCTCGCGCACTGGCTGCCGAGGCCGACCTCCTCGCGCTTGACGAACCAACTGTCGGCATCGACGCCGAGGCTCGCGACGCGTTCTACGAGCTGCTGTCAACGCTCCAAGACAGCGGGTTAACCATCTGTCTGATCGAACACGATCTCGGTGCGGTCACACGCTACGCAACAGAGGTCGCCTGTATCGACACGCAGCTCTACTTCCATGGCGACCCTGCAGACCTGCTCGCAACAGACGCACTGGCCGACGCCTACGGCACAGAGCAACGACTCATCCAACAGAACGCATGATAACGACACTGCTCACACCGCCGACGGGCCGTCTCACACAGCTGGCTGCAGCGGGCGGACCGGCGACGCCGCTCGCCGATGGGTTTGACTGGCTGCTTGAAGCGGTCTACGGTGCCCTGTTGACAGCAATGAGTGAATTCACCGGGATCGACATGCTTGGCTACGCCTATATGCAACGGGCGTATCTCGCGGCGATCTGTATCGCGATCATCGGCCCGGTCGTGGGCACGTTTCTCGTCCACCGCGAGCTATCGATGCTGAGCGATACGCTTGCCCATACGGCCTTCGCTGGCGTTGCCCTCGGTCTGTTTCTCAACTCGGTTCTCTCGCTGTCGGTGTCGCCGATCATCACAGCCTTCGTCGTCGCGATTGTGACCGCGCTGCTCGTCGAACTTCTCATCGACCACGCAGACACCTACGGGGATACGTCGCTGGCGATGGTGCTGACCGGTGGGTTTGCGGTCGGCAGTATCCTGATCACGGCCACCGGTGGCGGCATCGCTGTCGGCATCAACGCCTACCTCTTCGGCAGTCTGGCGACGGTCTCGAAAACGGATATCGGGCTGTTGATCCTGATGAGCCTCATCGTCGGTGCGGTTGTCACCCTTGCCTACCGACCGCTCGTGTACGTCACGTTCGATGCCCCGGCGGCGCGGGCCGCCCGGTTCAACGTCCGGCACTACAAGCGATTGCTCGTCGTGTTGACCGCGGGGGTTGTCGTCAGTGCGATGCAGATTATGGGCGTCATCCTTGTGGCGGCGATGCTCGTTATCCCGGTCGCTGCGGCAGCACCGGTCGCCCGGAGCTTCAAGCAGTCGATCTGGCTGGCGATTATTGCTGGCCAGCTGGCGACAGTCATCGGCGTAACCGTCGCCTACCAGTTTGGCATCGCCGCTGGTGGCTCAATCGTTGTGACCGCCCTTCTCGTCTATATCGGTGTCGTCGCTGGCAAGCGAGTGCGCCGGGAGGTGCCACTGTTGCTGTCGGCGATGCTGTATCGGTATCGAGAGCGTCGCAGCCCGAAGCAGTTGTCCGCTGACGGTGGCGACGAACGAAAATAGCGGTGCTCGGCGCAACTAAATCGCGGTTACACCTAATGCGTTTCGTGGGTGTGGTCTCGAAGCCCGTCGGCCGTCTCGAAGCTCTCGTCACAGACGGCACACGTGTTGTGGTGCAGCGCAACGTGTTGGGTAACGCCGACGGCGGCGTTGAACTGTGCATCGCAGGTGGTGCATGAGTATGCCATTGCAATATTAACTCACGAGAGATAACATAAAAAGCGTTATTAAAAAGAGGGTGGGGAAAGTTGTGTGCGAGTATTAACTTTGGCCTATTTCTAACTAATACTGGGCGGACAGAGGGGAGACGAACGTCAGCTCAGAGGCGCAGAAACCAGCACTACGAGGACACTCGGGGTGATCGAAAGGCGTAGCCTGGTGCCAATCCTAATTCGTTGTTCTCAATCGACCCGTTCGAACTCGTGAAGCACCGTCGTATCCGTATCATCCCACGTGATGTCATGGGTTCGTTCGATACGTTTCCTGTAAGCCGCAAGGTTTTCCGAGCCCTCGGCCTGCGCGTCTTCGTCTGTCAGGTCACCCAGTTGTTCTTCGCGAACAGTCGTCACCTCGAACAATACGTCGTCGATGGTGAACTGATCGCCCTCCGATGCGTGTTGGTCTCCTCGGTGGAGCTGCGTCACGTCGCCAGCGAGGACAGCCTGCCGGATGCGTTCGGCTGGCAGCAGTTCATCGGCATCAATCATTCTCATAGCTCTCCACCTCTCTCCCGACTGTTCGTGTGGCTCTCATCGATACTGTTGGTTACGACCAGAGTAATAAAATGCTAGTGGAAAACAAAATTTAGCTATGATTAATATTTCAATAGCATATCAATAATAAGTTTGATTCTTACGAATCTGTGGATTTATTCGTGTTTTTCGAATCCCATCGCCGGGGCCATCTCGCGAAACGCCTGTCGGCACAGCCAGATGTCGTACTTCCCGACCAGTCCCTGTTCACGGCCCGTCGCCCGGCAGACGTGTGTCTGTCCGGTCGGTTCCTGGCTGGCTGTCTTGCTGGTATCGCTGTCGTCAGTCATCGCTGTGCCTTCTTCCTGAGTTCGGGTGGGACCGAGCGGTCGTTAGCCAGTTCTTCGAGCAGGTCGCCGGCTCCACACGAGAGCAGGCCGTCGACGGCCTGTCGACGAAGTCCACCCGGCAGCCCATCAGCCCGAACCAGCACCGCCAGGTCGGTTGTTCGATTCGCCTCGGTGAGGGTCTCGATTGCTGCCTGTCGTTCCTCCCGCGGGACACTGTGTGTCATCACTGTCTGCACTGGATTCGTCATCGCATCTTCTCCAGTCGCTCACAGCTATCTGCTGTCGCCGACAGCCAGGTTGTCAGTTTCGAATCCTCGGGTGCTGTCGAGTACACGGTTATCAGATCAGCTTTGTCGTCGCGGGGTTCGATGATTGTGTGACACTGTCTCGTCGGTAGGACAGCGTCGGTCGCGTGTGGTGGGAAGTTGTGCTCCGACACAGGTGGCGAGTCAGTCAGCAAGGCCGATCTCCTCCTGTTTGTCGGGATCGGCCGCAGGGGTCTGTTCGTCGCTTTCCTCAGCGTCTTCGGGTACCTCGAACCGCGGCAACCGATCCTCGAAGGCCGACCACTCGGCGTCCATCTCGATCTCGGTGAGGAGACACTCGTCAAGTCGGCTTCGTAGAGCGTCGTGATCCATCTCGGTGCCGATCACCACGAGTCGCGTACCGCGGTCGCCCCACTCGTCGTCCCAGACCTCATCGAGACCGGGCACCGCCTCCAACTTCTCGGCTCGCTCTTCTGGCGGTAGCGTCGCCACCCAGTTGCCCGCCGGGGCGATCCGTACCGACTGCCCGGCAATGTTGAGCATGATCGCCATCTCCTCGCGGCCAGCCAGCCAGAAGTGGCCCTTCGACCGAACCACGGTATCAGGGAACGCATCGAGCAGTTCGGCGAATCGCTCGGGGTGGAACGGGCGTCGCGCCTCGAAGACGAACGATGTCACGCCGTGCTCCTCCTCGGCCGATGCATGGGGATCCTGGAGCTCCTGCATCCAGCCGGCCGACTGGCTTGCATCCGCGAAGTCGAAGCGGCCGGTGTCGACGATCTGCTCGATGTCGACCCCACCGTGGGTCGTCCGGATGATCTCCGCCCGCGGCTGGAGTGTCTCGACGAGTTCCTCGATTTCTTTCAGTGTTTGCTCATCGACCAGATCGCACTTGTTGAGCAACAGCACGTCGCAGAACTCGACCTGCTCGACCAGCAGACTACCGAGGTGTTTCTCGGTGCCGTCGTCGTCGAGGAGTTGCTCGGATTCCATCGCCGTCTGGAACTGATGAGCGTCGACGACCGTCACTGCTGTATCCATGTGACAGCCGTCCAGCGGTTCGATCCCGGTTTCCTCGTAGAACTCGGTTGGATCCAGATCCGACTGGTCGAAGCCGAGTGTGAGCGTCTGGGCGACTGGCAGGGGCTCGGCAACGCCGGTCGACTCGACGATGATGGCGTCGAAGCTCCGCTCGTGGGTGAGTTCGCCGATGGCATCAAGCAGGTCACCGCGAAGCTCACAGCAGATACAGCCGTCGTCGAGTTCGACCAGCTCCTCTTCATCGGCCGAGATATCGGAGGACTCGGCGACGAGTTCGGCGTCGACGTTGACCTCGCCCATGTCGTTGACGAGGACGGCCAGCTCGCGGTCGCCGCTCTCCTGCAGGAGGTGATTGAGTGTGGTGGTCTTTCCGGCACCGAGTGTGCCTGACAGCACCGTCACGGGGGTTGTTTCCTGTGGCATGTATTACTACAATAGAGCACCTTATTGATAGTAGTTATTATTTTAGTCGATAGTCTTATTAATACGCGATGCCTTCAGACGAGACGACCGGACACAATGCCGACATCCACCGATCCACCTGCTATCACCGGTGTCGCGTCTGGCGGTATCGACCGTGCGCCAAGCGTCGACTGCGTCGTCGTTGGTGGTGGTATCCATGGCACCTACCTCAGCCAACGGCTCCTCGAAGACACTACTCTCGACCGTGACGCACTCGTTATTGTCGACCCAAACGACCGCTTACTCGACTCATTCCGGCGAAAGGCCCGCGCCTGTGGGATGGACTCGTTGCGGTCGACGTACGTCAATCACCTCGGAACCGACGCATTCGCGCTCGAAGATTTTGCCGAGGGCCACGGTCGCGAGGACGAACTCCGACCAACGGTCGACTACCCTGACCGACCCGGACTGGCACTGTTTCTTGACCACGCCGACCACGTCATCGAGTCGAACAGTCTCGACACACTCCACAGACAGACAACAGCCACAACGATCCACGACCGGCCCGATGGAGGGCTGCGAGTCGTAACCGATGACGGCGTGATCGACACACGGAGCTGCGTGCTTGCCATCGGCCACGGCGGGCGACAGCATCTCCCCGAGTGGGGCCGCTCAGTTGCGGGTGTCAAACACGTCTGGGGACGCTTCGACCCGGCCGCCGATACGACGGAGACAGTCATCATTGGCGGTGGCATTACTGCGGCCCAACTGGCCGCCACGCGCAGTGAAGGAGAGTCAGTAACGCTGCTCTCCCGACAGCCGCTCGAATGGGAGGTCACTGAAGCAGACCCACAATGGCTCAACTGGCGCCACATCGAACGTGAACTGCACCACCATCCACCGGCGTCGAAAGCCCGCTTCGATGTCGTACAGAACGCCCGACATACGGCGACGGTGCCACCGTATCTGTACGACACGCTGGACACTCGTCGCCAGAGCGGTCAGCTTCAGATTCGACAGGGTGAGGTTATTCAGGCAACCCAAGAGAGCGATCACGTTCAACTGACGCTTGACGACGACACCCGATTACGTCCGGATCAGGTCGTCTGTGCCACCGGGTTTGCGTCGGTGTTCGATCATCCGTTTGTCGAGCGACTTGCGGACACACTTGATCTGGCTCGTGGCTACCGTGGCCTTCCACGACTCGATGATCAGACACTGGCCTGGCGAACCGTTTCTGATGGTCGAGTACCGCTCTATGTCTCCGGGGCACTCGCACTCGGCACCGTTGGCCCGTACGCGCCGAATATCCCCGGCGCACGACGGAGTGGGGATCGCATTACAGCTGCCATTGATTCAATTTGCAAGCACACGATGGAGCCGATGAGGCCGGCTAGATAACCGCTGGTCGGCGCTGACCGAGTCTCTGCTGCTGGAGGCCTGATGCGAAATACCAAGAACTCTCAGTTGCGTCCGCGCCCATCTGGAGCGGGTATCTCTGTCGTTTCATCCTCGGTGAACCCCGTGAGCAGCGACACGAGGTCTGCCTCCGTTACCGGCTGTGCAGTCGCCGCAAGTCCCGCCTCGCGAGCGATTCGCACTGCACTCGGCGGGTGAAGGTTCGCGTCCGCCAACAGCGCGTCATCGTAAAATACTGTCTGGGGCGTTCCGCTTCCAACAACGTTGCCATCGGCCATTACACAGACTCTGTCTGCGACTTCAGCGGCAAATTCGAGGTCGTGTGTCGACAGCACGACGCTGATACCCTCCTCGTGAATCTGGGTGATTCGGTCAGCGACTAGCCGGGAGCGCTCGGGGTCAAGCCCAGCGAGTGGTTCGTCCAGCACAACAACACTTGGTTCGAGGACGAGGACGCCCGCAAGGCCGACGAGGCGTTTTTCGCCGCCGCTCAGGTAGTGCGGGATCCGGTCTGCAAGATGGCCCGCGTCGACAGTTGCCAGTGCCTCACGAGCGCGCTCTTGTGCTTCGTCATCGGCAACACCGTAGTTCTGGAGGCCGAACAGCACGTCATCGAGGACCGTGGGCGCGACGAGTTGCGTATCGGCGTCCTGAAACACGAAGCCAACCTCTTTTCGCGCGTACTGTTTGTTGTCTTCGGTGACCGGCGTGCCGTCGACGACAAGTTCGCCGTCGTCGGGAACCAGCGTTGCATTCAGGTGTTCGAGAAGCGTCGATTTCCCGGCACCGTTGCCACCGACGAGCGCGACAACCTCGTTGGGATACACCTCAAAGTCGACATCGTGCATGCCGACTGTCCCGTCGGGATAGGTGTGGGCCTCACACCGAAGATCAATGAGCGGTGTCGCGTCTCGGCTCACAGCCCCACCTCGTAGACAGCGACCACCCCATAACCGATGATAGCACTGTACGAGCCAACGACAATCACTAGTTCGCGGACTGGTGGCCGTGAGACATCGCCGTACAGTGTGATGTCGCCGTTGTAGCCACGGGCTTCCATCGACTTGACGAGTCGTTCAGATTGCTCAATCGCCGACAGCATCGTCATGCCAAGAATTCTGGCGTAGAGCCGTCTATTTGACCAGAACTCCGCGAGGTTCGCACCACGGGAAAGCGCAGCTTTCACCAAGTCCTCAAGGGTCTCAAGCATGACGAAGGTAAATCGGTAGGTGAGTAACGCAATCTGGTCGATTGGCCGCGGCAGCAACCGGCCAAGTATATACGCCACATCGGTGTATTTGGTGGTCATTGATGCCGTCAGGGCGAACGTGACAACCGTGAGTGATCGACAGGTTAGCTCCAGAAAGAGGCTGAGGCCAGCCCACGTGACCGAGAGCCCACCAAGCGGTGTCGAGAGCGATCCACCGATGGGCGTGCCCGGTTCGAAAAACGCCAGTGGCCCGGCGACAGAGACGATGAACAGCATCGGAAGCGTATACCAGCCGATGAGCCGTCGATAGGGCAGCCCTGCCAGACCGTAGATACCGAGAACAGTGCCGTAGAGTCCGGCCAGAAGCGCGAGTCGGTCTAACACCGTGACAGCGAGGACGAGTGCCCCAACCACACCGACCTTTGTCCATGGATTGACGCGGTGCAACGGACCGTCTTGCCGTTCGGCAAACGCTGTAATGAGCCGCGGATCGGGAACGTGATTCGAGAGTGTGGTCACGGTTACTGTGTTGTTCGGTCGCCGTCAAAGCCGCCATAGCGGTCGACGTAGACGTATAGCCCGAGACCAATCACGGCCAGGAGGGCGACGAGTCCGCCGAATTCGAGCATCAGCCCTCCCTTCCGGATTGGTCCCGCAACGATGATACCGCGGCCAAATTAACGAGTGCGCCGCCGCCCTCCTGCACGCCGCGTTGGAGTGTTTTCGCGGACCGCTTGGCCCACGGGAGTGCGCCGCCGGTTGCGGTAAAGCCCCAGTAGCCGGCGGCGAGAAAGGCGGCGAAGAGCGCACCGAGCCCACCGTACTGCTTCCAGCGCTGCATCAGGCGGTCACCCCTGTCGGCTCCTCTTGGGTGTCACGGTCGGCGAGGCCAACGAGGTCTGGACGCACGGAGGCGAGGAAGTTGACGATGAAGCCCGTCAGGAGTCCCTCAATGACGGCGACGCCAAGATTGAGTCCAACGAGACCCGCTACGGCGATCGTCAGGTCACCACGCGGCAGCGCGCTTCCGTTCACGCCGCTAATAACGATAATCGCTCCCATCAGGAAGGCGCCCGCCGAGAGGCCGACCGTTGCGGCGCTGGTGCTGGCGGGGAAGACATCCCAGTCCATCCCCATCAGCGTCTTAAACATGTAGTAGGCGACGATGGCCTCCGAGGCGTTGACCAGGGTGTTCGCGCCGATCAGGCCGACCGCGCCGTGGCCGAGCGCCGCCGAGAAGATATTTACAACCAGTGCAATCAGCGAGCCCAGCAGCGGGCCAGCCAGAATACCCACCAGTCCGGTGAGATTCATGTGAATCCCACCCCACACGGGAATGTTCAGCTGGAAGACCGCGAAACTCGCTGCCGCACCGATGCCCGCCAGTGCGATCTGGTGTGTCTTGATACCACCCTTCCGGACCCGGTAGACAACTGCGGCGACGAGTATAGCACCGATTGTCGTCCATAGCGCGAGTGCCCACAGCGGGAACGTGCCTTCGCCGAGATGAATGTGTGCCATATGTGTTTGGCAATATTAGATCAAATTATAATAAACTTACTGTATCAAGAGAATAAAGATAATAATGATAGTGGTATTTATGCTGTATGTTGATAGAATCGAGCGTCGGCACGCACGATGACGCGAGCGATTCCGAACTTACAGCCGGCTGATCTCGGCGTTCATCACATCGACGGCTGTGACCGTGTACTCGACTGCGATCGATTCGTCCACGCCCCGAACGGTTCCGATAAACTGCAAGACATCGCTATGTGCGGCTTCGATAACGAACGTCTCGACACAGCCGGCGTTATCTTCGAGGCAGGTGTGGGAGTTCGACCGAATCGACGCCTCAAACTCGTGGCGAATATCCATCATCCGGCGTTCGATCTCCGGTTCGTCGTAGCCGAAGATAGCCGTCACAGTCGCCAGCACCCACCGATCCTCGTCGTCGGACTGTCGATACTCCTCCAGCAGTGACTGGCAGGCCTCGCGGATGACCTCACTTCGTCCCGTGTACCCGTGTTCGTCCGCAAACGTATCGAGATCGTTCCGGAGTCGCTCTGTCATCGAAGAACTGACGATGGGCATATATTAAAATTTAATTCGAAGATAATAGTTATAGCGGTCTGAAAAAAATAAGTTAATAATATAGCCACAAAATCGTAGTAGAGATTAGGTTCGATCTGGCCTCCGGCGTTGCTCAAATGAATTATACGGGACGAAGACAGCTGAAACAAACATGGCCACGGGTTGTAAACGGATGGCCGAAAGGGAACACAGAATCAGTTCATATCGGCCAGCGGCCCGAAGTCATCTACCGGCAACACCGAATAGTCGACAGTAAGTGTGTCTTTTGTCGCTCGAATCTTGCCGACGAACGTCGAGATTTCTTCAAGCGACCCCTCCAGTACGAACAGTTCCATACAGTGATGGCCGCCGACGTGACTGTGAAAGTTCGACGCAACAATATCCTCGTGTTCGTGGCGAAGATGCATCATCTTCTCCTCGACGCTCGTTGTCTCGTAGTCGAACAGCACCGTGACCACACCCATTAACTCCCGATCTTCGAGCTGCTCGTCTTCGAACTCACCCAGCAGATTCCGACTCGCCTCACGGAGTACTTCGCTCCGACCGGTG
>KI543216.1:83028-87264 GCA_000496215.1 uncultured archaeon A07HN63 | reverse complement strand
CGCCGGCCTCGCCCGCGGCAGCGATGTGGAGACGATGGCGACCGAGGACTACGAGACAATGCAGGAAACCAACATCGACGGGATGTTCTACGCGACGCGGGCGGCGATCCCGCACGTCCGCGAGCGAGACGGCCACCTGATCTTCGTCGGCAGCTTCGCCGGCCAGTACCCCCGCTCGTACAACGCCGTTTATGCGGCCTCGAAGTGGTGGACTCGCGGCTTCGCCAAGAGTGTCGCCGCACAGGTCGGCGACGACGGTGTTGGCGTCACCGTCGTCAACCCCGGTGCGGTCCGTACAGAGTTCGAGTCGACTGACGGCCAAGCGTTCGAGGATGTTTTCGAGGCGGGCGAGGCCAGCGAACCCGAAGAGGTCGCAGCGGCCATCGCCTTCGCCGCGACTCGGGAGGGATCGAGCGTCAGCGAGATCGATATCAACAACCGCAGCAAGTTCGCCGACGACTTCTGATCGGCGCTATCGCTCGCTATCGTCGCGCCGCGCGGGTGCGATCACTCAGTCGGTTGTCAGCTCCGACTGGGTCGTGTCTCCCCCGGCCGCTGCCTCGCCTTCCGTATCCAGCCGCGTTACACCCGTTCCGTCGAGGCGGTACTGCTCGCCATCGACAGCGAGCGGCTCCGCAAAGGCCTCCTCGACCGGGTAGTAGTGAGCCGTATGCACCAGCCGTGTCGTATCGGCGTCCAACGCTGTCGCCAGCGCCTGTGCGCCCTCCCGGGTCATGTGTTTCGTCCCAAAGCTCCGGGGGACGCCGTCGGCGTCGTGATCACTGCCTCCGATCGGGTGGCGGTCACAGAGCGCAGCCGGGACGATGGCGTCGGCGAGAAACAGATCGGGCTCGCGGAGTCGCTCGCGTGAGTTCTCGGCCACATCGTAGCTGGTGTCGCCCGATAGCGAGAGCTTGGCTCCCGTTGCGGGGTCCTCGACGACGAGCCCGAAACAGAGCAGCGGCGGGTGTTCGACCGGGACAAGCGTGAGATTGAGCCCGCAAACTGTGGTCGACTCCATCGGCGACACGTCGTGGACTGACACCCGGTCGAGATAATCGTACTTCCGGCGGATCGTGTCGGCGACGGACTCCCCGGTTTCGGGGTCGACCGTGTCGGCCGCGTAGACGGGCAACGAGTCGAAGACGCGGTAGGCGTTGCCCAGCCCGTCGAGATGGTCGAAGTGGACGTGGGTGACGACCGCGGCGTCGGGCAGCGGCACGTCCCACGAGAGGAACTGCTGGCGGAAGTCCGGGCTGAGGTCGACGAGGATCGACTCCCCGGTGCGTTCGTTCTCGATGTGGACGGAAAACCGGCTGCGCTCGACGCCGCGCTCGCGGGCCTCGGCGCAGGTGTCACACGTACAGCCGACGGTAGGCGTTCCCGTCGTGTCGCCCGTGCCGAGCAGTGTGACGCGCATGCTCATCGGATTGTGGCTCCTACTGTGGCGGGGTTTCGGCGTCGCCGGTTCCGTCGCTGTCGTGATCACCGCTGGCGGCGCCGTCATGATCAGCATGGTCATCGTGACCGTGGTCGTGATCGTGATCGCCGTGGCTGTGATCACCATCGCCGGCTGCGTCATCGCTGCTCCCGGTCAGGGCCGCGCCGTCGCCGTCGATCATGTCCATGTTCTTGAGGTTATCCCGCTCCTCGAAGTCCTCGATAGCGCTGACGAGATCGGCCTGCGTGAGTTCGGTTCGTTCCTCGGTCAGCGCTTCCAGGACGGCTTCGCGGAGGACCATCCGGAGATCGCTGCCGGTCAGCCCCTCGGTTCGCTCGGCGAGGTCGTTCGGATCGAAGCCGTCGATCGCCATCTCCTGTGTGATGACCTCGAGGATGTCCGACCGCATCCCGCGGTCCGGTTTCGGGAAGTTGACGATCTCGTCGAACCGCCGCCACGCCGCCGCATCGAGCTGGTCGGGATGGTTGGTCGCGCCGATCAACAGTACGTCGTCGCGGACCAGCGAGATGTCGTCGATCGACTTCAGCAGCGTGTTGACCGCCCGCTTCAGCGCGGCGTGTTCGTCGCGACCGCCGCGTTTTGGCGACCGAGTCGAACTCGTCGATAAAGAGGATACACGGCGAGAGCCGTTTGGCGACCTCGAAGGTCTTCTCGACGTTTTTCGCCGTCTCGCCGAGATACTGGCTGGTAATCATCGAGAGCTTGACCTCGACAAACGGCAGGCCGAGTTCGTGGGCCAGGGCGCGGGAGATGGTCGTCTTGCCGGTTCCCGGCGGGCCGACGAACAGCAGCTTCCCGATCTCGCGGAGGCCGATGGAGGCGAGGTAATCGCGGTGCTCGATGGCCTTGACGATCTTCTGGATCTCGTCTTCCTGATCCATGGTGAGGACGAGGTCTTCGAGGGTCATCTCGATCTCCTCGGGGGCGCGCACGGAGACGAGATCCAGCATCTCGGCGTCGTCGTCCTCGTCGAAGTACTCCGAGAGCAGCGCGTCGATCCAGACGCGGTCGGCCTGAATCGGGCGGTTGTTCTCGCGGGCCGTCTCGTAACTGACCGCGACGCCGTCCTCGTCTTCAACCTCGTAGACGAGCGTCGGATTCGTCTGCAGGCGCTCGTCGTCGGCGCGTTCGAGATACCACTCCACGGCCATCTCGGGTTGGGTCAGCGAGATCTCGCCGGAGAACTCCTCGCGCTGGGTGAACAGCAGGCCGGAGACAGCCTCCCACGGTCGCTCGACGCCGGTGGCTGTCCGGGCGGTGCTCTCGGTTGCTCGCAGCGGGCGGCTGATCTCGCCGGGTGGCATCCGGTCGCCGTCAGCCGCATCATCCTCGTCGGTTTCGCTATCGGTCCAGAATACCTGTCGGAACCGTGGCGGCAGATCGTTCTCGTCCAGTGACGACGTGTCGTTGTACACCGCCGTTGTCAGGACGAACTCGACGACATCAAGTGCCGGGTCACTCATCCCACACAACTTCACCATACGGTCGGTTAAGCCCGTCGAACATCCAGCCGACTGGTGTCCGCAGTCGTTCTGTCTGCACCTTTCGGTTCGATACCGGCTGTACAATCAACAAAAACTGGCTGTCGCTCGCCGGGCATAGCCGCAACCTGTCAATATAACCTCTTTATATTCGATTGTATATGAAACAGATCCTCGAAAACGGCGCTAAAACTAACTAATTGTCAAGGATTAGTATTTTAACTACCGGAACACACAGTCAGAAACGATAATGAATCATCTCGTTCGCATTTTATTCCAGAATAACAAACAAACGTCTATCCCAGTGCACCGACACCACAATCGACAACAGGGGAGCCACCGGTGTCGCTGACGAACGGCGACGGTGCGACGGCCGATACCGGTCGCGTGGGTATCATCCTCGCCGGCGGTCGCTCAGAGCGGTTCCCGACGGTCGACAAGGCGCTCGCCCCGCTGGACGGTGTGCCACTGATCCACCACGCCGCCGCGACGCTGGAACCGGCTGTCGACGACCTCGTCATCAACTGCCGGGAGGACCAGCAGGCGGCCTTCGCTGACGCGCTCGCCGAGTTCGACCCCGCATTCGCTATCGACGCTGTCCCCGACCGCGGACCGCTGGCCGGCCTGCGCACGGCACTGGAGTCGACGACGGCCACCTACGCGGCTGTCCTCCCCTGTGATATGCCGCTCCTCCCGGCCGCGTTCGTCGAGTACCTGTTCGACCGTGCCCGCGACCGGACGGGCGCCGTCCCGAAAATCGACGGACAGGTTCAGCCGCTGCCGGCCGCACTCCACGTTCGTGCGGCCGCCGCTGCCTGTCGGGACGCTCGCGAGCAGGACGCCGGACGGCTCGACGCCTTCGTCCCGCTACTCGATCCACACGTCGTCCCCGAGCGCGTGGTTGAGGCGCATACCGATCCGGACGCGTTCCGCAATATCAACACCCACGACGACCTCGCGGCGATTCGCGGACACCCACGGCATGCGAATCAGTCATGAGTCGCGCTGGCCGGGACCGCTGAGCGACTGATCTGTGGGCAGCCGATGAGCACACGACCCGATCAGTGGCGTCCGGTCGAACCTGACACCGACCGCTTGTGTGCTCAGTTCTCGGCGGCGAACTGGAGCGAACCACCGCTTCCGGTATCCAGTGCGTGCTCTCGTCGGCGGGAGTCGATTGAACTGACAGTGGGCAAAAATAGCTCAGCCACAGCCTCTCAGACCCGCTCGCCGAGCAGCGACGATTATCGGGGGTGAACGGGTATCGCCACGTGTAGCTCGCGGCGGCGTTGA
>KI543216.1:72286-83008 GCA_000496215.1 uncultured archaeon A07HN63 | reverse complement strand
TTCGCGGACACCCACGGCATGCGAATCAGTCATGAGTCGCGCTGGCCGGGACCGCCGAGCGACGGAGCTGTGGGCAGCCGATGAGCACACGACTTGATCAGTGGCGTCGGGTCGAACCTGACACCGACCGCTTGTGTGCTCAGTTCTCGGCGGCGAACTGGAGCGAACCACCGCTTCCGGCATCCAGTGCGTGCTCTCGTTGCCGAGAGTCGATTATCATCTCACAGTGTGAGCACTCTTGTGAGAGCGAGTCGACCAGCACGTGGATGATCCAGTCGCTGGTGATACAACTCGTGACCGCAGTCGGGACAGAAGAGCGTCGCCTTCTCGGCCGGCTGTCGCTCGGCAGCGGAGGTAGCAGCTGTCATTCCAGAATGATCAGGTCCTGGCGGAGTAATTATATCATCCCGCCTGCTTGGAGTCAACCCCGTGGTCGACCCCGTTGTTAGATCGTATACCGGTCGCCGCACCCTGTTTCGATGGTCAGTGCTCCAGTCTCTCCATCGAAAAACACAGTGCGAACAGCGTCGCCACCGACATCCCTTTCGGCAACCGTGATATCGAGCGCAGCCAGCGTCGCGTCTGCCTGTTTGATATTCCGCTCACCGATCCCCGTACAGATGAGTGAGGTATTGTTCCCCGTGTCGATGCCGCCCACAAGTTTTGCTACCGTGTGCTGGCGTGTCGCCCCCTGTGACTGCATCTCGCTGTACAGCGCTCTAATCCCGGCATCCACGAACACAGCATCGTCGTTTGCCTGCTGTCCCGATGGATTTGCGCGTTTGACGTGGGCTAAACCGGCGACCCCGGCGGTCGCATCGAAGAGTGCAACCCCCAGACACGAGCCCAGCCCATACGTGACCAGCTCACAGCCAGCGTCTGTCACCGCATAGTCGCCGATGTTGACGTGCTGGCGGGATACCTGCTCGGTGCTCACGGCATCCGCCGACGGATTCGTCGGTTGTATCGTCATCCTTACCGCGACTCCTCGATATCGGTCTCGTCGTTCGCGTCGCCGTTTTCGTGTGGCAGATGATCCGGCGTGTCGCCGCTCACGTCAGTCCATTCAATACTCTCGGCCGTATCCGACTTGGCTGTCGTCTCGGATGCAGCAGACTCTCTGGAGGCAACACTGGCACCACCGTTCGACGTTGCTGCGGTGGCATCTGTCTCGGTGGCTGCCTGATCGCCGGACGTACCAGCCGGGCCCGCCTGTGCCGGAGTGGTTTCAGTAGTCGACTCTCTCGGTGCTGTTTCTGGTCCAGTCGCCGGTGTGTCTGGCTCTGGTGCCGATGGTGTTCTATCGCCTCCGGTCACGTCGCCGGTCGTCCCCGTGTTGCCGACGCTGAAGTCGGCAACGTTGTCGTGCAGGTCGTCAGCGAGGGCTGCAAGCTGCTGGACGTTCTTCGAGGCCTCCGACAGCGAGGATGCCGTCTCCTCGGTCGCCGCGGACACGTCAGTTGCCTCGGCAGCCGTCTGCTGGCTGACCGACGAGACCTCCTCGACCATCGAGACCACCTCCTCGGTCGAGGCGGCCTGATCGTCCGTCGCTCTGCTAATCTCGTCGATTCCCTCCTCGGCCTCCTCGACGGCATCCGCGATCTCGTCGAACATCTCGATCGCACTCTCGATTGTTTCGGCTCCCGATTCGACCTGCTCGTTCATCGTCTCGATATCGGCGACGGTCTCACCCGTCATCGACTGAATCTCCTCGATTCGTGCTTCGATCTCTGCGGTTGCCTCACCGGCCTCCTCGGCGAGCGTTTTGACCTCTCTGGCAACAACCGCGAACCCGTCGCCAGCACCGTCGGCTTTCGCGGCTTCGATGGATGCGTTCAGTGCGAGGATGTTCGTCTGCTCGGCGATATTCGAGATCATATCGACGATATCGCCGATCGCCTCCATCTCGTCGTCCAGTGACCGGACCTGTGAGGAGGCGGACTGTGCCTGTGACTGGATCGCAGCGATTTCCTCCTTTGCGTCGCCGGCACTCTCGCGGCCGCTTTCCCCGCGTTCGACTGCCGTCTGTGCGGTTACCGCGACCTCCTCGGCCGAGGAGGCGATCTCCTCGACCGTCGCGGACATGTCGTTCATCTCGTTGGAGACTGTATGGAGGTCCTCGCTCTGTTGGTCGGCCCCCCGCGAAATCTCCTCGACGGATTCGGCGACAGCCGCACTCGCGGTTTCGATCTCCTCGGTGCTGGCCGACACCTGTTCGGCCGATGCGGCGACCTCGTCTGCAACAGCCTGGACGTTACTGACGCTGGACCGCAGCTGTTCGATCCCCGCCCCGAGATCCGTCAGGACAGTCCCGTACTCGCCGGGGTAGTCGTCGTCGATCGACTGGTCGAGTTGCCCGTGTTTCAGCCGCTGGCTCGCTGTCGATATCTGGCCGAAGCTCTCGGCGAGCTGGTCGTTGCCACGCTTGAAATCAGTCAGGACAGCGCCGTACTGCCCCGGCCGGTCCGTGTTGATCGTCTGCTCAAGCTGGCCGTTTCGAAGGGCCTCGCTGGCGTCCTCAATATCTCCGAAACTGGCGGTTAGCTCGTCCGTTCCTTCGTCGACACCGGTCATGATGTCGCCGTAGGTGCCCGGGTAGTCGGTGCTGATCTCCTGATCAAGCTCGCCCTGCTTGAGATTCTGACTGACATCGTACAGATCCCCAAACATGTTCTCCAGGTTCCGCTGCATGTCGCTGAATGCATCTACCATCTGCCCGATCTCGTCGTCCATGCGATGCGTCGTGATGTCCCTGTCAAGTTTTCCCTCACTGATGGCGGTAGCAGACGCAGCGAGCTGTTTGATCGGGGGCGTCATGTGCCGGTTCAACGCGACGCCGAGGCCGATCGCCAGCAGGAACGCCACGATGGTGAGCCCGATAATCTCCATGTGGGCTGTCTGTGTCTCGCTGTCGGCGGCCGCGATCTGTGCGGCCATCGCGTCACTCGACAGCCCCTCAAGGGTGTGTGCCTGCTCCTCGAGTTCGGTGCGGAGTGTATTCATCTCCGTCAGCTTCTGGGCCGCAAGCTCATCGTTTCCGTTTGCTCTGGCATCGAAGTACGTCGCCGCAAGCGCGTTGTACTCCTCATGCGTTGTCTGTATCTCGGCCAACTGTGTCTCCAGCTCGCCGGATGCGTCCATTGCCGCGGCGTGTTCGTTGAACAGGCTGTTCGCCTCCTCGAACTCTGCCTGTGCGCCCGGTTCACCCAACTCGGCTGCCTGCACAGCGACCTGTTGCTTCTCGATACCAACGAGCATCTCGGCGGCGTGATCCATGTTTTCGCCGTTCTGTGCGATGAGGTGGGCTTCGTGATCGAGTGTCGACGCTCCCTGATAGCCGACAGCGCCCGTCACGCCGACAAGGAGTGCCACGATAACGAACGTCGCAATCAACTTTGCCCGGAGATTCAACCGATCGAGTCCTGTTGCGTGTGCAAGACCCATATCCAGCACAAACGTTGGATCTTGGGTTCAAGATGATAGCTAACCAGTTAATGCCGGGCGCGCAACCGTGGCTAACTATCTAACCTCGCACTCTGGGTGGCCCCCTCGTGTTCGAGTGTGTGCTGGAGGAGCTTTTTCTGCGCGGCCTGCAGGTGATTGTAGACTGCCGGACTCGAGATATCGAAGCTTGCTGCGAGTTCCTCGCCGGAGATGTCCCGCGGTGTTTCGTAGTAGCCGCCATAGTAGGCTGCCGTCAGGATCTCACGCTGACGCTCGGTCAGCGCGGCCATCGCCCCCTCCTCGGCCGCCGCCGGGCCTGCTCCCGCCTCCTGTGCGAGTAACTCCGGGTCTTCGAACTGGTCGGATACAAACTCAAAGAGCGGCTGTCTCGATACCTCGCTCTTGATCTGGATCTGCACCCGGGTTGCCTCCGGTGTCGCGTGGGCTGTCAGCAGCCGGCCGCCGTGTTTCTCGACTGCTGTCGCCAGAAATGGCCGCGGAAACTCAAGCAAAAGCTGCTGGGCGTCGTCTGATCCGAAGCGTTTCGCCGACCTGATCCCGGTCGCCGTCGACGCATACTCACAGACCGCTGCTCGGCTCCCGTCGGTGATTTCGGTGATGACTGTCACCGCGTCTTCTGTTGCGCGGGCGACTGTGTTGAGCCGAAGCTCGCTTCCTGTCTCCGCTGCGAGTTGCTGGAGCGGGCACGACCCGTCGTTGAACTCGAACGTTACCGTTGTCGAGGACTGATTCGATCCGAGCGACCGCCGATCCAGGATGCGGGTGTAATTCAGGAGCAGCGATCCGGCATCGGTTAGCAGGTTCGTGTATACCTCGTCAAACGCGTTCTTCTGGGCCGAGTAGGCGGTGAGTACACCGTAGAGCACGTCATCGTGCACGAGTGGCACGCTCAGCACCGAGTTGTAGCCACATGACAGTGCTTCCTTTGCCCAGTCAGCCTCACGAACAGCCGTAGAAATCGAGCCGTTCGCGTATTGCTCCTGTTCTGTGGCTGCGATATGCGCTGGCAATGACGCCGTCCCGTCCCCCGAGCGAACTGTGTCGAGATACTGCTCGCCCCCACCAGCCGATGCTGTCACCGTCAGCGTCGTCTCCGTGGCCTGTGGCCGGCCGATCCACGCGAAATCAATCGTCTCGGGAACAGTCAGCTCCTCACAGACGGCCGTATCGAGCTGTGACCGAGTTTCGGCCTGCGAGACCCGGTTCTGAAGTTCCTGAATCGTGTCGACGACATCTCGTAGCGTGTCGATCTGCGTCCGCTGAGTTGAGAGCTGTGCGGCGAGTTCGGTCTGTGCTTCAGCGCTTTCGAGTCCGCGAATCACCGCCTCGGCGTTGGTGGTGACGACCTCGACGATATCCATGTCGACATCGCTGAATGCCGTCTCGTCGGTGAGGTAGACGACGAGCACGCCGAAATCACCGATCGGGACAGCGACGAGCTGGCTAAGGGCTGCTGTCTGGCATGCCTCGGTCGCGTCGAACTCCGCTGCATCGATAACGGCCGACTCCGCGTTTCGGTAGGCCTCCCACACCGGATTCGAGCCCGGTGCCACCGTATCGAACGGCTCCGGTAGCTCCTCGCAGGCAGGCGAATTGCGGAGCGGCCTGAGGATACCCTCGTCTTCGTCGAACAGTTTCATGCTGGCGTAGGTGAGATTCAGTGCGCTTTCGAGGAACTCGATGACGAAGCTGGCGACCGCGTGCTTCGATTCGAGCGGGTAGTACTCCCGGGTTGCTGTATGCAATTCACGCAACAGTCGCTCGCGCTTTTCGAGTGCTCTCTTCCGGTGGACGCGTTCGGTAACCTCTGTGGTGATCCCGACAACCCGGTCGCCCCCGTCATCGTCGGTGACGAGAGTCCCGTGTGAGCGCAGCCATCGCTCGTAACTGTCGTCGTTGAGCCGAAACTCAACATCGAATGGCTCCTGTGACTCGATAGCCGTCGAAATACTCTGTTTGACGGCCTCCCTGTCGGTCGGGTGTATCTGCTCCAGATACGCGTCGACATCGGCTGCCTCACCCGCAAGACCGAGGCCGTCAGGAAATGTGATCGGGGTGATCGTGTCCGACTCCGGCTGAAACGCCCAGACGCCGGTGTTGGTCTCCGCAAGCACCAGCGCGAGTCGCTGTCGTGTCTCTTGCAGTGCCTCCTCGCGTTCCTTTCGCTCCGTCACGTCCTGCTGAAAGCCGATGTAGTTGACGACAGATCCCGACTCGTCGCGGACAGGGGCGATTTCGAGGTGATTCCAGAACGCCGAGCCGTCGGCCCGATAGTTCCGGATGGTCACCGACGCCGGCTCCTCGGCATCGATTGCCTGCCGAAGCTCCCCGGCCGTCGTTTCGTCGGTATCTTCGCCCTGCAAGAACCGACAGTTTCTACCAACAGCCTCCTCGCGCGTGTATCCCGTCTCCGCGACAAATCCATCGTTCACATAGACCATGGGATTATCTTCCTGTGTCGGGTCAGTTACGACGATGCCAATCGGCGCCTTGTCAACCGCGTTCCGCATCTGCTGAAGCTCGTCCTCGCGGGTTTTCCGCTCGGTGATTTCCTGTATCGTCCCCCGTACACGAACCACCTCACCGTCGTCGTTGTACTGCGGCTCACCGCGCGTTCGGACCCAGTGGCGGTCGCCGGTGTCGTCTATCAGCCGCAGTTCAAGATCGTACGACTCGCCGGCGTCGACTGCCTGCTCGAAGGCGGCCCGGATATCGGCACGATCTGCCGGGTGATACCCCTCGATGCCCATCTCGCTTGTGACCGCAACATCGGTGGGGAGTCCGTATAGCTCGTACACCTGATCGGTCCAGTAGAACTCCTCTGTCCGCAGGTCGTACTCCCAGGCACCCACGTTGGCGATATCCTGTGCTTTTCTGAATAGATCGACCTGTCGCTCGCGTGCCTCGGCGTGTGCGCGACGGGCTGTGATATCCTCGAGCGTCAGTAACACGTGTTCAACCGCATCCGATTCACGACGGATCGGCACTGCATTTACCGACAGCAACACATCGTCAGCGTGCGGCCGCTTGATCGTGCATTCGTGATCAGAGATCGGCGTTTCTGCCTCAAACACCTCGGTAAATGGAAATCCGTCCTCGATGAATCGCTTCTCATCGTCTCCGACCATGATCCAGCCATCCGTGTTGTACAGTCGCCCAACAAGCTCGGCTTCTGGAACATCGAACAGCTCGCCGGCACGCGTATTCGCCCGCTCAATCGTCCCATCGGGTCCCAACACGAGCTTCGCCAGCGGACTCGAATCGAAGATCGACGCCGTGAGCTGTTTCTCGTCGGCCAACTCCCGCGATAGCGCCCGCCGTTCGAGCAGATTGGTGAGCCGCACCCGGAGCTCTGCCTCCGGCAGCGGCACCTCGATGACGCTATCACAGCGAACTGGCGCCTGCTCGGCGTACTCCGCTCGTGTCGTCGCTGGCGAGCCCTCGGCGAGCAGGACAACCGGCGCAAACACCGGCGATTGCTGTTGTCGCCACGTAGCGAACCGCTCTGGATTCGTCTGTAGCGTCGTCTCGTCGACGACACACAGATCGATATCGGCGGGCACAGTGCCGGTCACTTCGCGGACAGGGGCGTCGTCGAAGAGGTCGCCAAGTAGCTCCCGCTCCCGGTCTCTGCTGACAGTGACCCCGATCTGTGGGGCGTGCCCGGTTTCACAGTCACCCATGTTCAGCACCCACTGCCCGCAGTGATCATTGGTGTCGCTGTTTCGGCAATCACACTGTCGGCGAGCGCGTTTGACACGGCCTCGCTACGGTCAGCATCACGCCCACACTCAGCGTGGAATGACTGAATGTGATGGGCAGCATCCTGTCCATGCGAATAACCCTCGTCGAATGTGCCCGGTTCCGCGGCCGATACCACTGCTTTTGCCCGTATTTTCAACCTGTGGGTGCCCGTCATTGTCGCACTGTTGCGGCGCAGGAAAATAAATTCGCAGGCCAGGTGCGACACGCATCTCTCGATGCTGTTGTCCTCCTGTATTTATCGATTGAACTGACAGTGGCCGAAAATAGCTTATCCACAGTTTCTCTCAGACCCGCTCGCCGAGCCAGCCGACGATATCGGGGGCGAACGGGTATCGCCACGTGTAGCTCGCGGCGGCGTTGAACGTCGCCACAACGGCGAAGACGACGGTCAGCAGCCACGCGGCCATCCAGATGATGACGAGCAGCAGGCCGACGAGCCCGACGAGCGTCGCCACCGGTCCCGGCAACAGCTGCCAGTCGATGAGTTCGCCGGTGATGATGCCCTCCGTGCGGCCGACGCCGAGCGCGAGGACGGTGACGACGCCGAGCGTGAGCACCGATAGATGCCAGTTCAGTGCGTTGCGAGCGTTGGCCCTCGTGAACGGCGTGCGTGCGGCGAGATAGAGCCCCGCCGCGGGCAGCGCGCCGAGGCCGACGAGCCCGAGAAACGCCAGCGGGTGAATCACCACGCCCGGCAGCGACTGCTCGTATCTCGGCTCGTCATCCTCGATATCCTCGATATCATCGGCCGCGACGCTGCCGATGTCGAGTGTCGATGTCTCGGTGCCATCGGTGTCGGCGGCGGTGTCGTTACTGGCTGGGGTGTTGTTGCCGGTGGTGGTATCGTTGCTGGCGGCGGTGTCGTCGCCGGCGATAGTGCCGCTGTCGGCGGTACTATCGTCGTCAGCGCTATCGTCGCTGTCGATGGTGCTATCGACGCTCTCACCGTCGCTATCGGAATTGTCGCCGACAGTTTGCTGATCGCTGGTGTCGCCGCCTCCGTCGGATGGCTGGTCTGCCGTCATGTGACTGACTCGTCGATCCGGCCCTGATCGAGCGCGCTGAGTACCCCACGGACGTTGAGCCGTGCCTCGGCCCAGCCCTTCTCAGTGCCCCAGATTTCTGTCAGCTCAGTCGTGGTGACGAAGTGGTCGATCACAGCCTCGTCGTCGGGCTGTGTGGCACGCTGCTGGCGGATCGCCTCGACCCACTCGACGAGCGTGCGCTTGTATTCGTCGAGCAGCCCGGCGTCGTAGGCCCGCGGCCCGAAGTGAGCGAAACACAGCGTCTCCGGATCGAGCTCCTGCAGCATCGACACGTCGTCGAGACACTGCTGGACATCGAACTGCGGCGGCGGCGACGTGACGCGGATCTCGTCGCGGCTATCGACGTAGATGCCCGCCGCGTCACCGGTGAACACGATCCCGTCGGTCTCGAAGACGAGCTGGTGTGGCGCGTGGCCGGGGCCTCGTGGGCCGTCAGCGTCCGGTCGCCGAGGTGGATCTCGTCGTCGCCGGTGAGGCCGACGATCCGGCCCTCGGGCACCGGTTCGGGCTCGGTGTAGTAGGGCCACATCTCGCCGACAGCCTCCTTCGTCCCTGCGACGAGCCGGTCGGGATTGATGAGGTGGTCGACGCCACGGTCGTGAACGAACACCGTCGCGCCGGGGAACGCCTCGGCGAGAAAGCCGGCCCCACCGGCGTGATCGAGATGGACGTGCGTGGGGACGATCGCCGCGAGGTCGTCGATCCCGAGTTCGTCGAGCGCGTCGAGGATGTGGTGGCGGTTCGTGCCGATCCCGGTGTCGACGACGGCTGGCGCCTCGGTGTCGAGGATGTAGACCGCGCCGTAACCCGTGACATCGTACATCCCGGTGTCGACGTAGTAGAGGTCCGCGTGACCGTCGACGGTTTCGAGGTCGCCGGGAGCCATACCGGTGTCACGGAGCGGCGTGGTGAAAACGGTTCGGGAGATGGGCCAGCGATTGTGAATCCGATTCGAGCGGCGGGCGGAGTGAGGATTAAGTCGGTTGGCCCGAAAAACCGGGTATGGAGGAGATCGATGAGGCGGATTCGCTGGCGGTCGACACCGACGCCATTATCGAGGTTCTCGATGACGCGCCAGTCACGGCTGCCGTGCTGTACGGCTCTCACGCTCGCGGTGACGCGACCGCCGACAGCGACGTCGATCTCGCCGTCGTGTTCGACGACTCGCTCGGATCGGTCGAAACGACCCGGGCTCGACTCGGGCTGATCGAACGGCTCACTGCCCGTCTCGGTACCGACGATATCGATGTCGTCCCGCTCGCCCGGACGCACGCGACGCTCCGGCGTGAGATATATGATGACGGGATCGTCCTCTACGGCTCGCCGGACGCGCTTCCCGCGATGGACGACCCCTCACCGGCGGCCGATCAGATGGCCGCCTTCGACGAGTTGCTCACCGAGATCGAACGCGTTGTGTGACGATGGACGACCGCACCGTTGATCGGATCGTCGAACAGGTTACGTACGTCCGTGAGTCGGTGACCCTGCTCGCCGAGCTCCGCGAGACGGTGACGCTGTCGACCTATCGAGACGACCGGCGCAAGCGCGATATCGTCGAACGAGAGTTTCAGACGAGTATCGAGGCCTGTCTGGACATCGGCTCGATGGTGCTTCAGGCCAACGGCGAGACGGTTCCAGAGACGAACGCCGACGTGTTTCGGCTCCTCGCCACGAAGGGTATCCTCGACGAGTCGTGTGGACGACGGATGGCCGAGGCTGCCGGCTTCCGGAACGTGCTCGCCCACCAGTACGGCACCGACATCAATGACGAGGATGTGTTCAACTTCCTCCAGCACGACCTCGATCTGTTCGGGACGTATCTGCGGCAGATCCGCGCGCATCTCGACGAGGAAACCTGAGTTCAGCGATGCGTGTTCAACCAATCGGCGGCGAGTATTGATCGCGTTCGGCGCAAGTCTGTGAGAACTGGACTCCACTACCCGAACGACAGCTCCTCGCTCGTCGTGACCTCGCCGAAGAGGAACTCACAGTGATCGACCGCGTACTCGCGGTCGCCCTCCTCGATGTAGCCCAGTGCGTCCTCGACGACGACCGGCTTGAAATCCCGGACGCCGGCGCTGCCGGCCGTGTGGAATACGCAGACGTTGGCGAGCGTCCCGCAGATCAGCAGGTCGTCGATCCCGTGGGCGTTCAACCAGCCCTCTAACTCGGTCTGATAGAAGGCGTCGTAGGTGTGTTTGACGACGACGTGATCGTCGTCGGCGACGGGGAGGTCGTCGACGATCTCGGCCTCCCACGAGTCCTCGACGACGTGTTCGCCCCAGCGGTCGAACTCGTCGTAGTAGTGGGCGTCGTCGAACTGCTCGGGCGGATGCACATCGCGCGTGTAGACGATCTGCACGCCGGCGTCGCGGGCGCGGTCGACGAGGTCGCCGACCGGTTCGATGGCCTCGGCGCTGCCCGGCGCGTACAGCGAGCCATCCGG
>KI543216.1:55277-72266 GCA_000496215.1 uncultured archaeon A07HN63 | reverse complement strand
TCGGTGTAGTAGGGCCACATCTCGCCGATAGCCTCTCTCGTCCCTGCGACGAGCCGGTCTGGTTTGATGAGGTGGTCGACGCCGCGGTCGTGAACGAACACCGTCGCGCCGGGGAACGCCTCGGCGAGAAACCCGGCCCCGCCGGCGTGATCGAGGTGGACGTGCGTGGGGATGATCGCCGCGAGGTCATTGATCCCAAGTTCGTCGAGCGCGTCGAGGATGTGGTGACGGTTCGTGCCGATCCCGGTGTCAACGACGGCTGGCGCCTCGGTGTCGAGGATGTAGACCGCGCCGTAGCCCGCCACGTCGTACATCCCGGTGTCGACGTAGTAGAGGTCCGCGTGACCGTCGACGGTTTCGAGGTCGCCGGGAGCCATCAGATCGACAGCTCCTCGCTCATCGTGACCTCGCCGAAGAGGAACTCGCAGTGATCGACCGCGTACTCGCGGTCACCCTCCTCGATGTAGCCCAGTGCGTCCTCGACGACGACCGGCTTGAAATCCCGGACGCCGGCGCTGCCGGCCGTGTGGAATACGCAGACGTTGGCGAGCGTCCCGCAGATCAGCAGGTCGTCGATCCCGTGGGCGTTCAACCAGCCCTCTAACTCGGTCTGATAGAACGCGTCGTAGGTGTGTTTGACGACGACGTGATCGTCGTCGGCGACAGGGAGGTCGTCGACGATCTCGGCTTCCCACGAGTCCTCGACGACGTGTTCGCCCCAGCGGTCGAACTCGTCGTAGTAGTGGGCGTCGTCGAACTGTTCGGGCGGATGCACATCGCGCGTGTAGACGATCTGCACGCCGGCGTCGCGGGCGCGGTCGACGAGGTCGCCGACCGGTTCGATGGCCTCGGCGCTGCCCGGCGCGTACAGCGAGCCATCCGGATGGCAGAACCCGTTCTGCATGTCGACGACGACGAGTGCGGTGCGGTCAGCTTCGACGTGCATACGCCGCCCTTGGTCGGCCAGTGGGTAAAACTGACTGTCGGTGCGTCGGGAGCGGCGGCCACGCTATCGGCTAGCGAGCAAAGTACTTCACCCCAGACCTCAATATACCGCTATGCAGCGATTGACCGTCGGCTGGTGTCTTATTCTGCTTGGGCTGCTTGTCGTCGCCCCCGCGGCAGCCCACCCGGCCGATCCCGACTCCGGATCGCTCTCGCCGGCAGCCGGTGCGTCCCCCGCCGAGTTCGGCAGCGACGCATCTGCGGGGCCCGCCGCACACGGCGGGACGGCCACCACGGTCAACGAGTCTACCACCACCGACTCGCTCGGCTGTGTCGACGGCATCTGTCACGACGACACGCTGAACATAACCCAGACCGACGGGCTCACCGACAGCGAACGCTCGCGGCTGGTCGACCGGTCGATGGCCCGCGTCGAAGTCCTCCGGCAGGCGGAGTTCAACCGGACGGTTCCGGTCCGGGTGATGACGCCCACGAACTTCAGTCAGGATCGGTTTGCGACAAACGACACCAAGTCGCGGTTCAACCGCTGGAACGACCAGGTCTGGAAGGCGCTGTTCGTCGTCGGCGAGAACGACAGCAGCGAGCAGGCGATCTCGGATACGTTCAGCGGCTCGGTCAGCGGGTTCTATAGCCCATCGCGCGACGAGATCGTGGTCGTCACCCGGAACACTGACCACCCGCGCCTGAGCGAGGGCACGCTGATCCACGAGCTGACCCACGCCCTGCAGGATCAGCGATTCAACCTCTCTTCATCCCGGTTTCGCGCCGAGACACAGGACGCGGATCTCGGCGTGACCGGGCTCTTCGAGGGGGTGGCGGCCTACACCGTCGCTCGCTACAACGACCGGTGTGCCGACGACCGCTGGCAGTGTGTCGATACCGCCTCGACCAGCGGCGACGGCGCCCAGACCAACCGCGCGATCCTCATGACGCTGCTCCAGCCGTACTCCGACGGCCCGGCCTACGTCCACGATATCGTCGAACGCGAGGGCTGGGACGGTATCGACGCCAAGATGCGTGATCCACCCACGACATCGACCGAGATCATCCATCAGGAGTCGATGGCGACGCCCGGGATCACCCGAACGGGCGAGGCGACCGCCGGCTGGACGCGGTATCCAGAGCAGGGTCGCAACGGCGCGGATGTCGCCGGTGAGGCCTCGATCTTCGTCATGTTCTGGTATCAGGCTGTCACCGAGGATGCTGACACCATCGACCCCGGCACGCTCTACGAGACGAACGGCCGCTACGACCGGCGAAACTACGCGGCCCCACCGTCGGCGGGCTGGGCGGGTGACGCCATCGTTCCCTACCGCCGCGGCGACGAGAACGGCTACGTCTGGACGCTGGCGTGGGAGACGCCCGACGACGTGACCGAGTTCACCCGCGCCTACCGGGCGATCCTTGAGGCACACAACGCGACACAGACGAGTCCCGGTGTCTACGTCGTCAACAACAGCGGGTTCAGCGGGGCCTACGCCATCGACACCAGCGATACCCGGGTGCGGATCGTCCACGCGCCGACGACAGACGGGCTGGACGAACTCGCGCCGACACTCGATCCTGACAGCCTGACGCGGGAGCGGATTCCCGGATTCGGCGTCGGGGTCGCTGTCGTCACCCTCGTCTCGGCGACGCTCATCGCCCGACGGTACGCACGCTAGGACGCTCCCCGTGTGCTTTTGTGCCAGCGGCCAAACCAGCAGCCATGGCCGAACACGGCTTCGATATCATCCCCCCGGACGCCATCGACAGCGGGCGGGCGACCGACGCCTATTTCGAGCGCACCGAAGCCGCACTCGAACACGCCGACCGAAATCCACACGTTGTCGCCGAGGTGACAGCCGACCAGTTCCCCGACGGCGAGTTCGAACTCCTCGCCGGTGTCAAAGACGCGGCCGCGCTGCTGGCCGACCACGCGGTCGATGTCGACGCGATGCCACCGGGGCGATTTTTCGACGGCGGCCCAGTCATGCGGATCGAGGGCGCATACCGCGAATTCGCCAGGCTGGAAACGTCGCTGCTGGGCTTTCTCTCACACGCCTCGGGGATGGCGACGGCCGCGCGGCGGGTGCGGGCGGCCGCGCCCGATTCGCCGGTGCTCTCGTTTGGCGCGCGCCATGTTCATCCCTCGATTGCCGCGGTCGTTGAGCGAAGCGCGCTGCTGGCCGGCCTCGACGGCTTTTCGCATGTCGCTGCCGGCGACCAGATCGACCGCGAGGCCAGCGGGACGATGCCGCACGCGCTCCTGCTGTGTTTCGGCCGCGACGAGCAGGCGGCCGCGTGGCAGGCCTTCGACGCCGCCGCAGGCGACGATGTTCAGCGGATCGCGCTCTGTGACACGTTCACCGATGAGGTCGACGAGACGCTGCGGGCGGCCGACGCCCTCGGCGACGCCCTCGACGGCGTCCGCCTCGATACGACGGGCTCGCGGCGCGGTGATTTCCGGCACATCATCCGCGAGGTGCGGTGGGAACTCGACGCCGCCGGCCACGAGGACGTGAACATCTTCGTCAGCGGTGGGCTCGGATCCGACGACCTCCGCGAGCTGCGCGATGTCGCCGACGGGTTCGGTGCCGGCAGCACCATCTCAAACGCCGACCCGGTCGATTTTGCGCTCGACATCGTCGACGTCGACGGCGAACCAGTCTCGAAACGCGGGAAGCTCTCGGGCGTCAAATCCGTCTATCGCACGGCCGACGGCGGCCACCACATCGGCCACCGCGCGGGCGACGCGCCCGACGACGCCGAGTCGCTGCTGGAGCCGCTGATTCGAGATGGCGACACGGTCGATGAGATCGATCTTTCGCTGTCGGCGGCGGCAGAGCGGGCCGACCGGGATGCGTCGCTGATTGGGTTCGGGAGTGAGTAACCCGCTGGCGACGCGTCGCTGATCGGGTTCGGTGGTGAATAGCTCGACATAGCCGCGTCGCTCGTCGGTATTGCAGTCGCGTAGAACGGTCGCGGTCGATCCGGGTTAGAGCGCTTCGACGCTGCCGCCGTCGGGTCGCTCGCGGAAGACCTGCCCCTCGAACAGTGTAATCATCGTGTCGTCGTCCTGCCACGCCATCGGCGAGACGTTGGCTTTCCGGCAGACGAGGGAGAGATACTTGCCCTTGCTCCAGTCTTCCTCTACAGGGAGTGTCGGGTAGAGCCACGCGTGATCGTTACCGGTGTCGAGGGCGACACCGTGAGTGCCGAGTTCGAGATCGTCCATCGGGTTGTTCGTGAGCAGGGTATTGCTCACGACGCAGACGGAAATCGAGAGGTCGTCGAGCTCCTTCGCACCGATCTCCGAGCCGGCCGAATCGGACGACGAGGCCTTGATCGCGGCGTCGACGATGGCGTGGCCAAGCTGATCGTCGCTGCGGTAGGCACCGGCACAGCCGCGGAGTTGGCCGCGACCGCGCGTCGACTGAATTCTGACGAACGCGCCAGTTCTGGCGTAGAAGGCGTCTCGCATACTCCCGGGCTGTTCACGCTGTCCGTGGAGAACATACGATTCGATTGCTTCACGGGCAAGTTCGACCGCTCGTGCGCCGTCATCATAACTCAGCTCAACGGCCTGTGCCTCGGACATACACGTACGCATGGGCGGTACTGACTTGAATTCTTCCCATTTGTTTCATGACAATATCTCACATGAACGTATCATCCGGCGGTGTCACCGAACGGCTTATTGGCGGGCTGGCTGAACTGAAACCGGGTAGAGAGAGCCCGACCCCCGTGGGTGTGCCAGCAGGTGCCCATGCGGTGCCGGCCGGCACCCCCATGAGGAAAGTCCCCCCACCGTTCGGACAGGTGACCGGGCGCAAGCCCGGAGTCGGAGACGGCTGGCACTGAAACAGCAACGAGACCCCCTGCCCCGACCGATGAGACGTGCGAACCGACCCGTAAGGGAAGGGAGTTAACCCGTCGAGGGCGTGGTGCCACGCACCACGTTACTGCGAGCGGCGAAGCCGCGAGCACTGCGATGGCAACGCCATCGAAACGCGGGCATCGCCCGCGCGACGGGCAGGAACGGATGGAACGGTGAATCCTCACCGGTGCAAGGTCGCGTCAGGCGGTCGGTCGGCCACGCCGCGTGGTCGGCTTGCCGCCGAGGTAGTCCGAACACGACGCGGCTGCTCAGCCGAATGTCGGGCCGAACAGAAGGGGGCTTACTCCTCTCAACCCAGATGAACCCGTGAGCGACAGGTGAACTGTTTTCCCCGCCGGGATGCGACCGACTGGTGATGCGCGCGTTCCGTCTTGCCTACGACGGTCGGCCGTTCTACGGCTTCCAGCGACAGCCGTCGGTCCCGACCGTCGAGGGCGCGCTGTTCGACGCGCTTCGCGCGCTGTCTGTCATCTCACCCAAGGCTGACAAACCAACCGACTACGCTGCAGCCGGCCGTACCGACGCCGGTGTCTCGGCGGTCGCCCAGACGGTCGCCTTCGAGTGTCCCGAGTGGCTCTCACCGCGCGCGCTCAACGGCGAACTCCCGGCAACGGTGCGAGCGTGGGCCAGCGCTGACGTTGCCGACGCGTTCCACGCGACTCACGACGCCGTCCGCCGGGAGTACGTCTACCACTGGTACGCGCCGTCGACCGACACCGAGCACCGCCCACTCGACGGCCGCCAGCCCGTCGACGACGACCGCGTCGCCGCGGCGGTCGACACCCTCGCCGGGGCACACGATTTTCACAACCTGACGCCCGACGACACGGGCACCGCGCGCGACCTCACCATCGCGGCCGACCGCGACGGTGATATGGTTCGGCTCTCGGTGGCGGCCGATGGCTTTGCGCGCCATCTCGTTCGTGGACTGGTGTCGGTGATCAGCGCTGTCGCCACCGGCGAGCAGTCCGTCGGATGGATCGAGACGCTTCTCGGAGACGAGACGGTTCTGCCCCGTCCGCGGGCTGCCCCGCCCGAACCGCTGGTGCTGTCGAGGGTCGCGTATCCCGGTGTCGCCTTCGACCGCGATCCGGCGGCCGTCGAGAGTGCTGTCGACGCCCTCGGCGACCGCGCTGTCGACGCCCGAATCGCGTCCGAGGTTGGCTCGGCGCTCGTCGACCGACTCGCCGGCGGGACCGACCGCCTAGGCGACGCGGAGGGCAACTTTTAGACGTGCTGTCGGCCACCTTCTTGTATGAGCACGGTCCCCGAGCGGTCCGATATCGCGCAGCAACACAAGTGGGCACTGGAGTCGATCTTCGACTCCGACGAGGCGTGGGCCGACCACTTCGAGACCGTCTCCGACCGCATCGAGGAGCTGGCGGCCTACGAGGGCCGTGTCACCGAGAGCCCCGCGACACTGCTGGAACTGCTCCAGCGCCGCGAGGAGATCATGCGCGAGGTTGCCCAGCTCTCCGTCTACGCAAACCTCCGATCAAGCGAGGACACGCGGGATCAGGAGTATCAGGCACTCTCGGGGAAGGCCGAGGCACTCTCATCGGAGGCCTCCAGTGTAACCTCCTATATCGAGCCTGAACTGCAGGAACTGACCGATGACGACATCGAGCGGTTCATCGACGAGGAACCAGCCCTCGCCGACTACGAGCACTTCTTCGACGATGTGTTGCGCTCGAAACCCCACACGCGCTCGAAGGAAGTCGAGGAGTTGTTGGCGGAACTCGGCGAGGTCACGTCGTCGCCGAGCGACATCTACTCGATGCTGTCGAACGCAGATATGGAGTTCCCGACCGTCGAGGACCCCGACGGCGAGGGGATCGAGATCAGTCAGGCCAACTTCACGACCCTCCAGAAACACGAAAATCGTGCGTTCCGCCAGCGCGTCCACGAGGCCTACTACGACGAGTGGGAGACCGTCCGCAACACGGTCGGCACGTCGCTGAAAAAGCAGGTCCGCAAGGACGTGAAGGTCGCTCGCGCCCGGAACTTCGAGACGGCCCGTGAGGCCGCCCTTCACGATCCGAACATTCCGGTCGCGGTCTACGACACGCTCGTCGAAACCGTCCACGACAATCTCGACTATCTGCATCGACACGCCGAACTCAAACGCGACGCCCTTGGCGTCGACAACCTGCAGATGTGGGATCTTTACACCTCGATCACCGGCGAGGAGGGGCCCGATGTCGAGTACGAGCAAGCCAAGGAGTGGATCATCGAGGCGGTCGAACCGCTGGGCGAGCCCTACCGCGACCGACTCGCCGAGGGTCTGGACAGCCGCTGGGTCGATGTCTACGAAAACCGTGGCAAGCGATCCGGCGCGTTCTCCTCGGGCACGTACGACACCCAGCCGTTCATCCTGATGAACTATCAGGACGATATCTCGTCGATGTTCACGCTGGCTCATGAGCTGGGTCACTCCATGCATTCGGAACTCGCCAACGAGGCCCAGTCGTGGCACGATGCCGGCTACGACATCTTCGTCGCCGAGGTCGCCTCGACGGTCAACGAGACGCTCCTGACCCAGCACCTGCTGGAGACGGTCGACGACGACGAACTTCGGCTGCACGTCCTCGACGAGTATCTCGAACGGTTCCGGTCGACGCTCTACCGGCAGACGATGTTTGCCGAATTCGAACAGCAAATCCACGAGCGCGCCGGGGCCGACGAGCCGCTGACGCCGGATGTGTTCGACGACCTCTATCGTGACCTGAAGGCCGACTACTACGAGCCGGCCGTCCTCGACGACCGGATTCAACGCGAGTGGCAGCGCATCCCGCACTTCTATTACAACTTCTACGTCTACCAGTACGCGACCGGCATCTCCGCCGCCGTCGCTATCGTTGACCGGATTCTGGGTGGCGCGGGTGACGGCGACAGCGGCGGCACCGCGGCCAACGGCGACGCACCAAGGGCGGTCAACGAGTCAGCTGCTGCCGACTACCGCGAGATGCTGGCCGCTGGTGGTAGCGTCTACCCAATTGAGGCACTCGAACTCGCCGGCATCGACATGACGACCGCCGACCCCATCGAGTCGGCGCTCGGCGTCTACGACACCTACCTCGACCGGATCGACGAGCTCCGGTGAGCGGTCAGTATTGATAGCTGACACGAGCCGTGGTATTGTGGCACATTCCCCGGGACCCAAAGGCACATTTACCGGTAGACCCAACCATGTAACGAATGTCACGTAGCCCGTCGATTCCCGACCGTCCGCGGCTGGATCTCGACCCCGAGATGTCGCCCGCCGAACGGCTGTCGGAACTCAGAAAGCATTTCAAACGGCTGCTGTCCGTCAACGAGGAACTCGAAACGCGTCTCGACGAAGCAACCGATCAGCGGAGCGAGCTTCACGAGAAGGTCAATCACCTCAAGGAGCGCAACGAGGCGCTCAAAACGGCCGCACTCTATATCGCTACTGTCGAGGAACTCACCGACGACGGCAATGTCGTTATCAAACAGCACGGCAACAATCAGGAGGTTCTCACCGAGGTCTCCCCGGAACTCGAGGACAAACTCGAATCCGGTGACCGGGTGGCGATCAACGAGTCCTTCGGCATCCAGCAGGTCCTCGATGACGAAACGGACGCCCGCGCACAGGCGATGGAAGTCTCAGAATCTCCCGATGTGATCTACGACGATATCGGTGGGATCGACGACCAGATCACCGAGGTCCGGGAGGCCGTCGAGGACCCCATCGAGAACCCAGAACAGTTCGACACCGTCGGTATCGAGCCACCGTCAGGCGTCCTCCTGCACGGCCCGCCGGGCACCGGGAAGACGATGCTCGCCAAGGCTGTCGCCAACGAGAGCGACGCGACGTTCATCAAGATGACGGGCTCCGAACTCGTCCAGAAGTTCATCGGCGAGGGCGCGCGGCTGGTCCGGGATCTCTTCTCGCTGGCCGCCGAACGCGAGCCGGCCGTCGTCTTCATCGACGAGATCGATGCCGTCGCCTCGAAACGGACGGACTCGAAAACGTCGGGCGACGCCGAGGTCCAGCGAACGATGATGCAACTGCTCTCGGAGATGGACGGCTTCGACGAGCGCGGCGAAATCCAGCTGATGGCGGCGACCAACCGCTTCGACATGCTCGACGAGGCACTCCTCCGCCCCGGTCGGTTCGACCGCCTTATCGAGGTGCCGAAACCCAACGCCGAGGGCCGCGAGCGCATTCTCGACATCCACAGCGAGGAGATCAACGTCGCCACCGATGTCGATTTCGCCGATCTCGCTGCCGACCTCGACGGCTACAGCGGGGCCGACATCGAGAGCCTCGTCACCGAGGCCGGCATGTTCGCGATCCGCGACGACCGCACGACGGTCACCCGCGAGGATATCGACGACGCGCACGAGAAACTCGACTCCAACGAGACCGACGACGGCGTCGTCCGGTACCGTCACTGAGACGACATCGGCGGTCACGTGACACGTTTTCGCCTCCGGCCCGATCCGTAACCGATTACCCGTGTCGCCGCCGCTAGTTCGACAGTGACGACGATCCACATCGCCGCGGGGATCGGCCGCGCCCCGACGGCCATGGCGGCCTACGATGCCGCACTCGCCGACGCCAATCTCCACAACTACAATCTGGTGAGCGTCTCCTCAATCATCCCGGCCGACGCAACCATCGAGGTCGTCGATAGCGTCCCTGACCTTGGGCCGGCGGGCAACCGGCTGACCGTTGTTGAGGGAACATCGGTTGTCGGGCCGAACGAGACGGCCGACACGGCGGCGACCGCTATCGCGTGGGCGACCGGGCCGGGACCGGGGCTGTTCTACGAGGCCTCGGGAACCGATCCCGACGCCGTCGAACGCGAGGCCCGCCGCGGGCTCGACGCCGGCAGCGAACTCCGCGACTGGGAGTTACCCGACAGCGAGACACTCGTCTCCGCGGTCGAGGTCGGCGACAGCGGCTACACGGCAGCGGTCGTTATCGCGGCCTACGGCGACAGCGAGCCGATCTGCTGAGACGGCGACGCCTGCTGGCACCTGTGTGCGACCGCCGACGACTTTTTATCCCGGCCGACTGTATGTTCAGTGACTCTCATATGAACGGAAACTATCCCGGTTCCGGTGCCGGAGTCGTCGATACACAGTCGGATGTCGATCTCTCCGGTGGACAGAAGCGGGCGCTCCGTACCGCTGTCGCGTCTATTGTTGCCGAAACGGAATCGTATCTTCCGGAGGGCTACCACGTCGGCTCCGAGCTACAGGACGGCGGTCCGGCCGCGACTGTCGCCGTCGACCCGCCGGCCGGCCATCCTGTCACAGCTGGCTACACGCCCGATGTCGACGACCTCGAAGCCGGGATTGACGACGAAACCCAGCGCGAGGTCGCACAGGGGTTGGCCGCCAGCGCGGTCCTGCAGGTGATGGACGCGGTCGGCGACGGGATCACGCCGACGGCGCGGTAGCCAGTTTCTCGATTCGCTGAGCGACCGCCGTTCTCGGTACGTATTTACCCCTCACGGCCACAGCGTCGCCCATGCTGCCGTCGGCTGCGGACTACTGGCTCGTTCGCTTCGCGTTCCAGCGCGGGCTGGCGCTGATCTATCTGCTGGCGTTTCTCGTCGCCGCAAATCAGTTCCGCCCGCTGGCCGGCGAAGACGGCCTGCTCCCACTCGAGGAGTACGTCGAGGGCACCTCGTTCAGCGAGCGACCCAGTCTGTTCTATTTCGTCCCGAGCGACCGCGCCATCGGCCTCGCGGCGTGGACCGGTGTCGGCCTCTCGGCGGTTGCCCTCCTCGCGGGACCGTACTGGCTGCCGACGCCGTACGCTGTGCCGGCATCGATGTTGCTGTGGCTGGTGCTGTGGGGCCTCTACCAGTCGTTCGTCAACGCCGGGCGGATCTTCTACGGCTACGGCTGGGAGTCGATGCTGCTGGAGACCGGCTTTCTCGCCGTCTTCCTCGGCGCAGGACCGAGCCAGCCGCCGGTCGTCGTGATCTGGCTGCTGAAGTGGCTGGTCTTCCGCAACATGTTCGGCGCGGGCCTGATCAAGATCCGCGGCGACGACTGCTGGCGCGACCTCACCTGTCTCGACTACCACTACGAGACCCAGCCGATGCCGAACCCGCTGAGCTGGGTCGCCCACCACCTGCCGGATCGGTTTCATCGGGCGGAAACGCTCGGCAACCACGTCGTCGAACTCGCGGTCCCCTTTCTCTATTTCGCGCCCCAGCCGTTCGCTGCTGTCGGCGGTATCGCCACCATCGGCTTTCAGGGCTGGCTCATGCTGACCGGCAACTTTGCGTTTCTGAACGCGCTCACCCTCGTCCAGTCGCTCGCGCTGTTCAGCGACGGCGTCGTGACCGCGGTGCTGCCGATTGCGGCTCCGGCGACGGCCGCGACGCCAGCGTGGCTCTCGGCCCTGTCAGTCTTGCTCGGGATTCTCGTCGTCGCGCTGAGCATCCGGCCCGTGGCGAATATGCTCTCGGAATCACAGGTCATGAACACCGCCTTCGACCCGCTCAAGCTCGTCAACACCTACGGCGCGTTCGGCTCGGTCACGACCGACCGCTACCAGCTCGTCATCGAGGGTACCGACGCGACGAATCCGACCGAAAACGACTGGCAGGCCTACGAGACCAAGGGCCAGCCCGTCCGTACCGACGAGCGCCCGCCGCAGTGGGCGCCCTACCACCTGCGACTCGACTGGCAGCTCTGGTTTGCCGCGATGCGACCACAGCCAAGCCGGCGGCAGCGGTGGCTCGGTGGGCTGCTGGCCGCGCTGTTCGCAAACGATCCCGACACGCTCTCGCTGTTGCGGTCGAATCCGTTCCCCGACGAGCCGCCCGAAAAAATACGCGTCATCCGCTATCGCTACCGGTTCACGACCGCCGCGGAGCGCGCCGAAACGGGCGACTGGTGGCGTCGCGAGCGTGTCGGCACCTACGTTGGACCGCTCTCGCAGGCGGAGCTGCAGGCTGGTGGCATCGCTCGCCAGCAGCGACGGGTTCGACGGTGATTGCATGGTTCACTCTGGGTGCTGGATTCGTGTCTACCCGGCGAGAGCATCGCTGCTGATCTAAGAACAAAAACCGAAGCGGAAGCGTGACTGCTACTCGTTGCCGAACATCTGGCGCATCATCGGATGCATCTCCATGAGCTGTTCCTCGGCGATCTCCTCGTACAGCTTGTACGTGATCGAGACCGTGAGCAACAGCCCGGTTCCGGAGACGTTCCCGATGGTGCCGAGCAGGTTCGCCAGCACGGCCAGCAGCCCGACGAGCGCGCCACCGATGACGGTCACCTGCGGGATGTAGCGGTTCATCACCTTCTCGATGACCTGTGGATTCTTTCGGAATCCGGGAATCTGCATCCCGGAGCCCTGAATGTCCTCGGCGGTCGACTCCGGGCCCATCCCCGTGGTTTCGACCCAGAAGACCGCGAAGATCGCGCCACCAATGATCATGACCGCCAGGTCGATTCCGACGCGGAGGGCGATCTGCCACGGCTCGTTGGTCGTCGCAAAGGCGAACCACATCCAGTCCTGTCTCGACTGAACTGGTGCCAGGTAGTAGAACAGCCCGCCGGTCACCTGTCCGTCGGCATACTGGCCGAGCCACGCCGGGATCTGCGTCAGCTGACTGTTGAGTATCTTGCCGAGGAACTGGATGTTCGCCTGCAGGGCGCGCACAAGGATCATCGGCAGGACGCTCGCGTAGATCAGCTTGACCGGGTAGCGGCCACGGGCCCCGCGAACGCGGCTGTGGCTCAGCGGGATCTCGACGCGAACGGATTCGGCGTAGACGACCACCACGAAGATGAACACTGTCGTGACCAGTGCCAGCAGCTTGCCGGGATCGAACAGCAGGTTCTGGAACCACTGACTGGTGAACGTCGGGCCGAGGCTGGCGCCGCCGGCGACGATCCCGTACCAGCTCGGAACGAACCCGGTGACACCACCGAGTCCGGGCCAGCTGATGAGTCCGCCGATGAGCTGCTGGCTCACGCCGGCGATAATGAAGAGGCCGACCCCGGAGCCAACGCCCCACTTGCTGACGATCTCGTCCAGAAACAGGATAAGGATGCCGCCAACGAACACCTGCGAGAACATCAGGAACTGGACACCGGTAAGACCGATACCGAGCGAGCCAGCAAGCTGCTCGCTTGCGGGGAGGAACCCTCCCCGAGAACACCATCGGTGCGGCGGTCAGTGCCGTCATAACGACGACGAGGAACTTCTGGAGGCCCTGATAGAGGACCTGATCGCGCGGATCATTGTCCGTATCGAGACCCAGGAGGTTCGCCCCGCCGAGCAACTGCAAAACGATCGAGGCGGTGACGATCGGGCCGATCCCGACCTGCAGCACCGTCCCCTGTCCACCGGCGATGATCGATCTGAACTGTCCGTAAATGTCACTGCCACCCGTTGCAAGACCGAACAGCTGGACGTTCGTCAGGAAGAAGTACACCATGAGGACGCCCGCGGTCCACAGGAGCTTCCGTTTGAACGGGACGTGACCCTCCGGTCGCATCACTGTCGGCATCCGGGTGAGCACCGGTTCGGCGGTCTCCTTCCAACCCATATATTAGCTTTCGTTGGACTCGTCGTTTACCTCTTCCGCTTCCCCGTCGTCCGCCTCCTCGGCTCGCTCGGAGAGGACGGCGTCGCCGCCGGCTTCCTCGATGAGACCGACCGCGCTGGCGCTGAAGGCGTCGGCCGTGACGACCAGTTCGTTGCGAACCTGGCCGTCGCCGAGTACCTTCACCACGTCGACATCGTGGCCGGCATCGACGACATCGCGTGCGTCGATGACGTAGGCGTCGCCGTCGGTTTCGGCGACATCCTCGGCCGCGTACAGGGCGGCGTCCTCGTCGAGCTTCTGGGCGCTGACCTCTTCGACCGTGTCGGTCAGCGAGTCCGGCCGCGAGAAGCCGTGTTTGCCGAGCGGCTCGTGGTTGTGGAACTCGTGTTTGTCGCGGCCCGCGGCACCGCGACCGCCACGGTGGCCGGCACCGCGCCGGTTCTTGTGGGAGCCGCCGCTGTGCGTGCGGGAACCGCGCTGTCGGCGTTTCTTCGATCCCATTATCGCATCGCCTCCAGGAGATCGTCGATATCGTCGGTCTCGTGGGCACCAAGCTGGCCACCCTCGATAACCGGGTGTTTGATGCCGTCGTGACCGCCGCGTGGCGGATGGAGCCGGACAACAGGCGCGAGCCCCTCGTCGTCGAGGGTCGTCTCCTCGGCGACGAGCGCCTCGGCGAGCGCGTCGATATCGTCGTACGCGGTGGTGTCGGCGACCCACTCGTCGTCGACCTCGGCGTCGCCCTCGGCGGGCTCGCCGCGTCGCTCGATGAGCGTCGCCACCGTCTCGGCGCTCGGTTCGCCGAAGGCAACGTAATCGTTGACCTTCGAGATCATGCCGCGGTAGGCATCGGTGTCTGGCACGAACGTGACGTGATTGTTGCTGTGGAGATTCAGCATCTCCAGGGTGTCACGCACGTCCTGTGACATGTTGACCTCGCCGCGGATTTGCACAACCGCCTGCATCAGTTGTTCGCCTCCTTCTGGACGGCTTTCGCTCGCTGTGGCGTTCGTGCCTGTGCGGCGTTCTCCAGTGCGTTGAACGTCGCCTTGGCGAGGTTGACCGTCGTGCGGGTGTTGCCGTGGGATTGCGTCCAGGCGTCCTGCACGCCGGCGAGTTCGAGGACGTAGCTGACCGTCTCGGCGGCTGCCAGTCCCAGCCCCTGTGGGGCGGGTTCGATGGTGACAGTCACCGAGCCAGCCTTGCCCTCGGCGCGGCGGACCAGTGAGTTGACGCCGCCTGCGCTGTCCTCCCACGAGCCCGAGCCGCGGTCGACCTTGATGATGTTGAGCTTGGCAACGTCGATGGCTTTCTGGATCGCGCCGCCGACCTGCTCGTCGCGGGCCTGGGCGTAGCCGAGATAGCCGTCGCGGTTGCCGATGACACAGACACAGCGGAACTTGACCCGGCGCCCCGAGTCGGTCATCCGCTGGACCATGTTGATGTCGAGCACCTCGTCTTCCAGCCCCGGGAGGAGCTGATCGACGAGCTCGGGTTCCTTCAGCGGGAGCCCCGAGTTGAGTGCCTGATCCATCGTCGTTATCTCGTCGTCCTGTACCTGTCGGCCGAGCCGCGTCTGCGGCTGCCAGCCGTCGTCGTCGTTGTGTTCGCTCATGCCTCCTCCTGCAGTGTTTCGAGCACGTCGTCGAAGTGCTCAGGTAGTTCAGTGGCGTCGAAATCCCCGCTGTAGAGCGGCTCGTCCAACTGGTCTGCGTAATCGGCGATGTGTTCGCCGCGATTCCGCTCCCAGTCGGCCAGCACGCTCTCGTTGTGCGGGATCTCGAGGCCAGCGTCGATAGCTCCTTCCTGTACCGAGAACACCTTGTTCCCCGGCGTTGCCGTGTGCAGCCCGATGTCGAGAACGGCCTCGCTGTGGCCGTCCGCGACCGCGCGGCTGCCGAGCAGGAACCCGGTCAGATACGCGCTGGGAACGTTGCCCGTTGGGGCCTCCCAGCCGTAGTCGTCGAGTTCCGCGCTCGTGGCGGCAACGTGGGTGATATCGCCGTCGGGTCCAAGCGTGATCAGCTGCGCCCTGACATGCTGGTTGCTCGTCCGGGCGACCAGACGAGGTTTGCCGGATTTCAACAGACGCAACCTCTGGTGGTAATCAGTGCGGACCTCACGGCGGCGGCGCATCGGCACACTGTCTCGTGGTCCAGTTGCCATTATGCGGTCACCTCAATACCGTAGTTGGTTCGAACGTACGCTTCCAGCCGGTCAACACTCTCAAACTCGCCACCGCTGGCTTTGTTGTACAGCTCGCGGTACTGTGTTCGGTCGATCGTTCCCTCGTCGCGAAGCTCCTTGAGTCGCGCACGCTGGGCGCGAATCCGTGAGACCCAGTCGTCCTTGCGCGCCTCGCGGGCCCCGGATTTCCCCTTGCGGGAGCCCTGGCCCTTCTGGTGGCCGTAGGAGCGTTTGTCGGCACGCTCGCGCGCACGGCCACGGGAGTTGCTTTTCGCGTCCTTCGAGCGGATGATTCCCTGATCAACGAGATCACGGATATCCTCGCGGGTGATCGCCTCCGCGATCTCCTCCTGTTCGTCCGGGTCGAGCCAGACGCGGCCTTCGCCGACGTCGAGGACATCGGCGGCCAGCCGCTTCTGGGAACCAAGATCAGTCATCTGTTTCTACCTCCACTTCGATGTAGGTCGGGTTCAGCACGCGGATCTCCTCGTCTTCACAGACCTCCTCGATCCGTTCGCGCTTCCGGTCGCCGACCTTGCTGGCGATTCGAACCGCCTCGGTGTCGCCATCAACGTCGTCGAGATCGTCCGTGTTGTGGACACGAACTTCTTCGAAGCCGCTGGGGTGGAGCCCCCGGGCGGCTTTCGGCGACTGGAAGCCGGGCGCGACCTTCGGGCCGCGGCTCTTCATGCCGCGTCGCTGTTTCGACAGGGTCCCCGTCGGCGACCGCCAGGATTCCGGCGTTCGCTTCTTCATGTGGTAGTCCTGTCGCTTGAAGGCGGGTTTGCCCTCGCGTCGTTTCTGGTCGAGTGCCGCTTCGGTTTCGTCGTCAAGCTCGGGCGTCTTGTCAGCGTGACCGCGGGCCTGCAGTTCGGTCTCGACGTCCTCGTCGTCGGTCTCCTCGACCGCCTCCTCGGTGTCGTCTTCGACCTCGGCCTCGGTCTCCTCGCTGACCTCGAGATCGCCGACGCCGGCCTTGATTCGCGCGGCAAGGCGTTGCCGACGCCGTCGACCTCGCTGAGCTCGCCCTGACTGGCGGCCTGAATGTCGGTGACGGACTCGTAGCCCGCCTCGCGCAGCGCGTCGGCCTTCGAGGGGCCGACACCGCTGATGTCTTCGAGGCTCTCGGGCGTCTCGTCGGCCGTCTCGGCGCTGTCGTCGGCAGCCGTCTCGGCTTCGTCGTCAGCCATCTCAGACACCTCCAGCCGTCGATGGTTTCTCGACGATGTAGACCCCGTCCTGGAAGACGCGGTTGTCCTTGTCGGTGACCTTCGTGAGCTGTTCGATGTCGGCGGCGGTCTGCCCGACGGCCTCCTTGTCGGCGCCGGTCAGGGTGATCTCCTCGCCGTCGATCTGTACGTCCGTGTCGCCGCGGATCGGCGTTCGTCGCTCGGCACGCTCCCCGAG
>KI543216.1:31657-54103 GCA_000496215.1 uncultured archaeon A07HN63 | reverse complement strand
TTGACGATGCCACACTCGTGATCGCCTTTCAGTTCGACCTCGAACTCGCCGGCCTTGCCGTTGTCGACGAACTCGAAGCCGTCGATGTATCCTCGGTCGTAGAAGACCTCGAGGATGGAGCCGATGGTGTTCGAGGCGGGCTCTACGCTGATACCGAGATGGCCGACGCTCTCGGCGTTGTCGATGCCGGAGAGCGCGCTGGCCAGTGGATCGTTGCCTGCCATAGTTAGCTGTACTTCCTGAATCCCATCTCGCGGGCGACCTCACGGAAACACTGCCGACAGAGGTTGATGTCGTACTTGCCGACAAGCCCCTGTTTGCGTTCACACCGCCGGCATTCGAGCTGCTGGCCGGTCTCGGTGTCCTCGGGCGTCGTCTCCGTGGTGTCTTCTTCGTCGTCTGTTGTCTGTTCGCTCTGACTCATCCGCTAACCTCCACATCGAATTCGGCTTCGAGGAACGCCGCTGCGTCCTCCGGTGTCATCCGGTGATCGCTCGGAATCGACCGCGTTTCCTGATCGCGCTTCGAGACCCGGTAGCCGGGCCGCACGATGGTGACGGTCACGTCGAGGCCGAAGATACCGATCTGTGGGTCGTACTCCTGACCCGGGAACTCGGTGTGTTCGGTAACGCCGAAGCTCACGTTCCCGCTGTCGTCGAACTGCGAGACCGAGAGATCGGTCAGCGGCAGGGCCGTTTCGAGGAACGCCGCTGCGTCCTCGCCACGGAGCGTCGTTTTCGCCCCGATGGGGTCGCCCTGTCGGATGTCGAACTCCTGGACCGTCCGCTCGGCGAGCGTCTGCACGCTGTCCTCGCCGGTGATCTCTTCGAGGATCTCCTGGGCGTTCTGCAGTTCGCGCCCGCCCTCGCCGACAGCCATGTGGACGACGACCTTCTCGATCTGCGGCTCGCGCATCTCGTGGTCGCTGGCTGCTTCACTCATTCCGCATCAGCCTCCTGTGTTTCGTCGTCTTCTTCGGCGTCTGCTGGTTCATCCGCTGTGTCCGCATCGGCGTCAGCGTCGCCAGCATCGGCGTCTGCCTCGTCGGCGTCAGCCTCTGCCTCGTCCGCATCAGCCTCAGCGTCGTCGTCGGTTGCGTCGTCGGCTTCGTCGACCGCGTCACCGTCGTCGTCGGTGAAGTTCTCGTCGATGACGACGACGTAGTCCTCGATCGTCTCGAAGCCGCCGTCGTCGTTGGTCGCGTGGACGGTGTTGTCCCCGCTGCCCTGTGTGACGACGATCTCGTCGACGGTGCCGATGTCGCCGGCGTGCTGGCCGTCGACAGCGGTGACGAGCGCGCCCTCCTCGTAGACGAAGTGGGCGACGACCGACTTGTCCTCGTTGTCGATGACAAGCGAGTCGTTTGGGGTGTACTCGCTGGCGTCGTCGACGCGGATGTTCGTGCCGTCGTGGAGGGTCAGCTGGAACGCACCGCCGGTGACCTGCTCCTTGCGGATGATCTTCCCGAGGCGGCTGCCGGCCGCATCGGCATCGACGGGCGTCAGCGCGAGCCGACCGCCCTCGTCGGGGAAGACCCGGTAGTACTCCTCGCGTTCGGTGAACGCGATGATGTCGAACATGCCGATCGGTCGGCGTTCGTCACTGATCGCGTCCCCGTTGACGAGCACCGAGTCCTGATTCAGCGCGTAGCGCGCCTCCTTCTTCGAGTCGACGTAGCCGAGCACGTCCCGCAGCAGGACGAGCAGCGGGACGCCGTCCTCGCCGTGTGGGCCTGCGCCCGCTTTCACGGTGTAGGTCTCGGTCTTCCGCTCGACCGGCCACGAGTTCGGGACCGACAGTCGTTTCTGGTGGTTGCTCATTCGCTATCCTCCTCGCCGCGAAGCCGCGCCTCACGGCGGTCGTCCTCAAGATCCAGCGCGGTCACGGTGACGTTGCTGGCGTCGAGCGGCCGGGGAACCTCCTCCCCGTCGGCCTTCTCGATGACCACGTCTTCGACGTGAATCTCGGCGTCCTTGAGGTCGACCTGCAGGACCTCGGCCTCGGTGCCGGCGAAATCGCCGCGCTGGACCTCGACCGTGTCGCCCGCGTTGACGCGGACGCTACGCTGGTCGTACTCCTCGCGGAGATCGCCCGACAGCGGGGATTTGACCTGCTCGTGTCGCTCGTGAAGCGACGCGGTTGCGGTCGCCTGTCGCTGTTTGTGTGGTTGCTCACTCATGCTATACGATCATGGTTGCGGCGGATGCGATGCTCCCGAAGCGTTCGGCGACCTCGCGTGCGACGGGGCCCTTGATCTCGGTCCCGCGCGGCTCCTCGTTCTCGTCGATGAGGACGGCCGCGTTGTCCTCGAATTTGACGCGAACGCCGTCCGGTCGCGGATCGGCTTGCGCTGGCGGACGACGACCGCCTCCAGCACCTGCCGCCGCATCTCGGGCGTGCCCTTGGTGACCGAGACGGTCACCTTGTCGGCAAGCCCTGCTTTGGGGTGTCGATTCTTGACTCCGGAGTAGCCCGCAACGCTGATGACGCGTAGCTCGCGTGCGCCGGTGTTGTCGGCACACGTGATCAGCGAGCCCTTTTCGAGGCCCTGCGTCACGTCGGCTTTGAGGGCCTCCATCAGGCATCGCCTCCAACTTCGACGACGACGTGTGATTTCGTCTTCGACAGCGGGCGGGTCTCCGCGATTGTTACTTCGTCACCGTCGTCGAGTCCGTCGAGTACGCCGGGAACGTGGGCCGGAATACGGGACCGGCGTTTCATGTACCGGTCGTATTTCGGCACGAACACGTCGTACTCCTGCTCGACGATGACGGTCTTTGCCATCTCCGTCGAGACGACAGTCCCACTGCGGGTCTGGCCTCGAACGGGTAGCTGTCCGTAGAACGGACACGTCTCGTAGTCATACGCCTCCGGGTTTTCGGGTTCCGAAGGCATCGGAACGTCAAGTCCTATCGCCATTTCGAATCTCCTGTGCGTTGAGTTCGCTCGGCAGGCCGCGCGAGCAGTCTGCTCCCATCCACCGTCACGTAGATACCGCCCTCGCATCCACCCTCGAAGGGGTTTGCGGAACATCCCGACGGCGAAGACTGACGGGGGCGGACCCCCGCAGTATCCTCGCCGAGTTTGGACGGTCTCCCCGAGTCCCGACCGCGCCCCGCTGGCGCGGCCGTTGCGTGGTCGTCCACGCCGGACTCGGCGGCTTCATCTGTGTGGCCTGCAGTTCGGTCGGCAATCGATACATCGAGTGCCACCTCGAACGTCGTCTCCTGTTTGGGGACGCGTTTTGCACCCGAGTCCGTCGCAACCACGAACGTCTGCATCGTCTCGCTGACGACGCGGCCGCTGATCCCGACAAGGTCAGGGTTGGGCGCGTCGGCGACCCGCATCGGGACGCCGATGAGTTCGTGTTGCGTGAGTGTCTCGGGTGTGAGTGGCATCGTTATTGCTCGCTGTCTTCAGCGTCGTCGAGATCGCCCGTCTCACGGCTAATCGCCGTTCGACTTCGGTGATCTCATTCGAGATCACCCTCTTCGCGCTGGATCGTCTTGATCCGCGCGATCGCTCGCCGGAGCTTCTTGAGCTTGCTCGGGTCCTCTGGCACGCCACCGGCGGCCTGCAGGGACTTCGCGTTGAGCAACTCAGTTTCGAGCTCCTCGAGCTCGACTTCCCGCTCGGCGGGCGTCATGTCGCGGAGTTCTTCAGGATGAATAATCGTCATCAGTCATCCGCCTCCGTCTCTCGTCGGCGTCTGCGTCGTCGCGTCGCCGTCGTCGGCGTCCTCCATCTCTTCGACGAGGTCGGCTGCCTCCTCGGCAACATCCTCGTCGAGGTCCTCGTCGGCGACGGAGTCGCTATCGTCAGCATCGGCCGACTCATCGTCGTCGCTGTCGTCGCCAGCATCGGCCTCGTCGGCCGTGTCGGCGTCGGCAGCGTCGTCGCGTCATCGTCGGCAGCCGACTCCTCGTCGGCCTCGTCGATGACTTCCTCGACGATCTCCTCGTCGATTGCCTCGGCGGGGTCCTCGTCGGGGACCTCGACATCGTCGTCGGCTGCGGGGGCGGCGTCCTCCTCGTCGGGCTCGCCCTCCAGCAGCTCCTCGACGCTCTCGTCGTCGCCGTCGACGACCTGCTCGACGGGGTCGATATCGGCGTCGTCGGCGACAGCGAAGTCGTCGGGCAGTGTCGCACCCGGCGGGATGATCTTCACTGTCACGCCGATCGCACCGAGCTTCATCACGGCGACGCCCTGCCCCTCGTCGACGACATCCTGGGCGGGTTCGCCGTTGTGCTTGATGTAGCCACGGTTGAACTTCTCCACGCGTGAGCGTGCGCCGGTGACCTTCCCGCTGAGGACGATCTCGGCACCGAGCGCGCCGGCTTCCATGATCCGGTCGATCGTCGTGTGACCGGCTTTCCGGAAGTACCAGCCGCGTTCGAGCGCGTTCGCGAGGCGGTCGGCGACGATCCGGGCGTTGAGATCCGGTTCGTCGACCTCTTGGACATCGACCTGTGGGTCGTCCATCCCGAACTCATCGGTGAGGGTGTCGGTGATACTGCGGATGTTCTTCCCACCCTTGCCGATGACCATGCCGGGTTTCTCCGCCTTGAGGACGATCTGGGTCCCCATCGGCGTTTTGGCGATGTCCATCCCGCCGTAGCCCGCCCGGTCGAGTTCGTCTTGGAAGTACTCGTCAATCTGGGCGCGCTGGAGACCGTTCTCGATGAACTGCTGTTCGTCAGCCATCAGTCGTCCTCCTCCGGTGCTTCGAGCACCAGTTCGACGTCACAGAGCGTGGTGTTCCACTCGCTGGCACGCCCGAAGGCACGTGGCTGGCGACCAGTTCGCTCGCCCACCTTGTGGGGGGCGACGTGGCTGATCTCCATCGCGGGGCCGTCGAAGCCCTGCTCGGCGCCGTTGTTGCGGCCGTTCTCCAGCAGCTTCTTGAAGTCCTTGGCGGCCTTCTCGGGGTAGCGACCGGCGTCCCAGCCGTCGATATCCGAGCGGTGACCGACGCCCGTGTTGTGTTCCTTGAACGGCACCGACCGCTCCTCGGCGATGACCGCATCGAGGTAGTCGATGGCCTCGCTGACGGGCATCCCCTTGATCTCGCGGGCGATGGCCTTGCTGTGCTTCAGGCTGATGGGCCGCTCCCGAAGCATCGCTTTCGCGGTGGCGTCCGGGTCGGCCTCGACGCTGTAGTTGATTCCCATGATATCATTTGAGCGGCACGAACTTTGAGGAGCGGGTCGCGCCAATCCCGGCCTGTCCGTGCTCGACCGAGCTCCGGGTGAGCTGGAACTCGCCGAGATAGTGCCCGATCATCTCGGGGTCGACCTCGACACGCTCGAAGCTCTGGCCGGTGTAGACGGCGAACGTCAGCCCGACGAACCCCGGCAGGATCGGCATATCCCGAAGGTGGGTTCGGATCGGGTTATCGGCCGTCTCGTCGGCCGTGCTGTCGGCTGCCTCGTCGAGGAGTTTCTCGTGTTCCTCGGAGAGACCACGGGTGATGGTTCGCCGCTGTCGCGCGGGGAGCAGTTCCGCAACCTCGTCGAGTTCCATTTCCTGCAGCTCGTCGAGCGTGTGGCCGCGGTAGGTGAACTCACCCTCACGGCCGGTTCGGTACTCAGAACTCATTATTGGCCTCCTTTGCTGCTACGTCCGGTTCGCTTCGAGGCGATGTCGCCGACCTTCCGTCCCGGCGGGGCGTCCCGCGAGACCGATTTCGGCTGTCCGGGGTGCTGGCGGCCACCGCCACCGAATGGGTGGTCGATGGCGTTCATCGCAACACCGCGGACGCGGGGGTACTTCGTCCCGCGAGCCGCCATCTTGTGGTACTTGTTGCCGGCCTTGACGAACGGCTTCTCGGTCCGGCCACCGCCGGCGACAACGCCGACCGTGGCGCGACACTCGGGGCTGAGCCGTTTGACCTCGCCGCTCGGTAGCTGGATAACCGCGACATCGCGGTCGTGTGCCATCAGCTGGGCGGAGACACCCGTCGACCGGGCGAACTTTCCGCCGTCACCGGGGGAGCTCTCGACATTGCAGACGAGGACGCCCTCGGGAATCTCGCCGAGCGGCAGCGTGTTCCCGGGCTTGATCTCGGCGGAGACGCCGATCTCGATGGTCTCGCCGACGGTGATTCCCTCGGGAGCGAGGATGAGCCGTCGGTCGCCGTCGTCGAACGCCACATCGGCGAGTGGCGCACTCCGTGCGGGGTCGTGTTCGATGTCGACGACCTCGCCGGTGATGGTGTCTGTCTCTTCGGATTTCTTGTGCGACAGTTCGGCCTTGTAGCGGTGTGATGGCGCGCGGAACGTCGGGCCACCACGGCCGCGTCGTTGTCCCTGAATGCGTCGTCCCATCTTAGAACACCCCGATTCTGGAGGCGACGTCAGTGGCGTCGTCCTCCTCGCTCAGTGTGATCGTCGCTTTCTTCTCGGCGTCCGGCGTGATCTGCGTGTTGATGTTCACGACGGTCACGTCGTAGCGCTCCTCGACCTCGTTGCTGATCTCTGGTTTGTCGGCGTCGATGTGGGCGATGAACTGGAGCTTGTTCTGGAAGTCCATCTCGTCCATCGCCTTCTCTGTCACCAGCGGGTGTTTGAGAATCGAGTTCATCGGTCAGCCACCTCCTCGATCGCGCTCTCGGTAAAGATCGTGAGTCGGCCCGGATGCGTTCCGGGCGCGAGATCCTCGACGTTGACCTCCTCGGCGGTCGCCACGTCGGCGCCCGCGAGATTGCGGGCGGCTTTCGACGGCTCGTCGCCGGTCACGAAGAGGATCGATTTGGGCTGCTGGTACTTCCGGCCGCGGGTCGTTCCCTGACCGGCCCGTACCGTCTTGCCCTCGTCGGCGCGCTCGATGTCGTCGGCAACGCCGAGCGATTCGAGCAGGCCGACGACCTCCTGCGTTTTGACGAGGTCCTCGAACTCGTCGCTCACGACGAGCGGGAGGTCGAGGTCGTCGTCGAAGGCGTGACCACGGTCGGCGACGGTTTCGGCGTCGGCGGTTGCCGCGATCGCCGACTGGGTCGCCAGCTGCCGTTCCTTCTGGTTGATGGATTTGCCGCGGTCCTTCTCGGGTTTCGGCGGGTGGGCGCGTCGCCCACCGACGGCGTGCGGAACGCGTTTCACGACGCCGTCCTGTCGTGGGTCGTGGGACATCCCGCGACCGCTACCCATCGATTCGGCGGGCGTTCGCAGCCCGGCGAACTCGTCGGCACCGTAGTCCTGCTTCCGGTTTGCCTGTGCGGCGACGACTGCTCGTTTGATCAGGTCGGGACGGAGCGGCGTCTCGAAGACCTCGGGGAGGTCGATCGAGCCCGCGTCGTCGCCGTCCAGATCGCGTACTGTTGCCTGCATAGTTAGCCCTGATTGGATGCGGTCGAGACGTACCGCACCTCGGGATCGAGGCGCGGCTGCTCGTTCGGCCGGATGGCCGGGCGGAACCGCAGCAGCCGTTGGTTCGGCCCCGGCAGCGACCCTTTGATGAGCACGTAGTTGCCCTCGACCTCGCCGTGGTTGACGAAACCGCCGTCGACGGAGGCGTCGTCACCGTTGCCGATGTCGAGCAGGCGTTTGTTGAGCTCGGTTCGCTGCTGGTAGCCGGTCTGTCCTTGCTGTGGCACCGTCGAACGGACCCGGGATGGGTTCCACGGACCGAGGTTACCGATCCGTCGTCGCCAGCCCTGCCGGGCGTGTTTGCCCTTCCGTTTCTGGACGCCCCATCGCTTGACGGGACCCTGGGTGCCTTTCCCCTTCGTGATCCCCGAGACATCGAGGAACTCGCCGGCGCGGAACACGTCGTCGGCACTGTGTTCGCCGCCGTCTTCGAGGAGGTCGAGTGCGAAATCGGCGCGCTCGTCGAGCGAGCCGCCACCGATGCGCGTCTCCATGATGTCGGGTTTCTTCTTGGGAACGTTCGGGTTGTCGACCGGCACGGTGTGGGTGATAAACCGCAGATCGTCCACGGTGCCGGCGTCGAGTTCGTCTCTGAGGGCCTTCGAGTCTTCCTCGAAGGTGTCTTCGGCCGGGAGGTCGAGGGCGCGGTCGAGTTCGTCGTGGAACTCGGTCGCCCAGACCTCGGTCACCGGCTTCTGTCCGTACGGCGTGTCTTCGTAGGCTCGGAGCGCGACCGCCCGCATTGGCGGCACCTCGACGACCGTGACGGGAACGGATTCCTCCATCCCCTCACGCGAGGAGTTGGCCTCGTCGTTGACCATGACGACGTGGGTCATCCCGGCCTTGTAGCCGGCGAAACCCTGCGGCGCGGGTGCGCCGTCGTCGTCAGGCCACGAGCGAATACGTGGGACTTCCGAGTCCGCACGCGTGCGGGGGCTGTAGCCCAGCGAGCCTTTGCGTGGTCTGCTTGGTTGTGGCATGTGTTCACTCCGTGAGCGTCAGGCAGGCGAGCGACGCGAACATGGCTTCCTCGGTTCGCACCGTCTCGCTGCCCTGTCGCGGAATCGTATTCAGCCAGCGGTCGAACCCCCCGACGGGGTCGACGGTGGCGTCGTCCGACCCGGCTGGCTCGGACGTGTCGGCCGATGGTTCGGCCGAAATGACCTCGGGTTCGATCCCGAGAATCGCCGGCAACCCCCGTTGTGGCGCGCCGAAGGCGACGGTGAGTCCGTCCTGAAATTCAGGACGGATCTCGCCGAGTTTCGCAGCGGACAGCGACTGTCCGTGCCGCGAGGTGGCGATCCGTCGTCCGGCGGCGTCGGCAAGGGCAGCCGACAGGTCCGTGACCGTCACGTCGAAGCCCGGTGTGGGCTCGTCGACGAGGCGGGCACGGACCGGCTCTCTCGAAGAGATCCTGACGGTGACGCGCTCCCCCTCGGCGGGTGTCGCCATCTCCGGCGGCACGCCGAGGGAGATCGGGTGTTGCAGTCCGCAAGTGACCCGAACGCGGCCTTCAGGTCCGACCTCGGTCACGATTCCGTGGTGGACGGCCGATTCGGACGAACCGGCCGTGGTCTGCGACGAGACGCCCAATGGGGGCAGGACGCCCGCGAACCGCAGTTCGTCGCGTTGCCCCCAGACCTCATCTTTGAGGTAGGGGGGCGTCGCGGCGTACTGCAGGACGACGCGGACGAACTCCTCGCCCCACCGGCGCTCGCCCTCCCGGTCGGGGAAGACGACCAGCCGGTCGGCCCGGAAGACCGCCGCCGCGCGGGCGACGTAGCCGAGCTTGCGAGTTGCCTCGCGTTTGTCCTCGGCTTCCCGGGCGACCGACGACGGAATCAGTAGTGTGAGTCCGTCCATCGGTCTGTCTCGTCGCTAGACTGTAGCCTCGCTTTCGCTTGTGCGCCTAAAAGGATAGTGGATTGAGTTGTCCCTGTGTCGCGTTCACACGGCCATTAGCCCGTGACACGGCGGAATCTTGCGTGTGGGGTTGTGTCACTCGCTGGGGCATATCAGCCACCCATAATCTTAATAAAAGTTTATGATGTTTCGGCGAGCAACTATGGTATGCGATCCGCACGATTACACGCATACACCGACGACATGGCAGAGGGGCTCTCAATCGACGATGTAGACAAACCACAGATAACGACCAGCGACGGGGTCGTTGTCGCGGTTGAGGGCGCGGGCTGGTGTCAGACGGACAATCATATCATCGAGGGGATGTGGGAGCCGTATGTTCCACAACCGCTGCCGATGACGCTGGGCCACGAGAACGCCGGCACCGTCGTCGAAACCGGTGACGAGGTTGATCTCGTCTCGGAGGGCGAGCAGGTGATCTGTCACCCGGTCCAGACCTGCGGGACGTGCCGCCCCTGCCGGCAGGGCGAGACGATGTACTGTGAGAATGACGCGTTCAACGGACTCACGACTGATGGCGGCTTTGCCGACGAGCTGTTGACCAGCGAACGCTCGGTGATCCCACTGCCGGATGGCGTCGATCCCGCCGACATCGCACCCCACGCCGACGCGGGGATCACGGCCTACCACGCCGCGAAAAAGGCCGTTGGTGGGCTCAACCCCGGTGACGCCGCGGTCATCATCGGCGTCGGCGGCCTCGGTCACATCGGTCTGCAGTGTGTCAACGAGATGAGCGCGGCCGACATCGTCGCCGTCGATATAAAGGAATCCGCCCGAGCGTTAGCCGACGACCTCGGTGCACACTACACTGTTGATCCAGAGAGCGAGGATGTGGCCGACGCAATCGGTGATATCACCGACGGTGCTGGTGCCGCTCAGGTACTGGACTTCGTCGGTGCCGACGAGACAACCGCACTGGCACCCGACATCTGTGCGGCCGGCGGTGACCACCACATCATCGGCTACGGCGGCCATATCCACGAGCCGGCTCAGGCTCTCGTCAACGGCGAGTTCGCCTTCCAGGGGAACATCGTCGGGCGATACGCCGAACTTCAGGAGTTGGTCGCACTGGTTGAGCGCGAGGCGGTCAACTTGCATACGAGCCGGCATGATCTCGAGGATGTCAACGAGGTCGCCGAACAGCTCGAACACGGCGAGATAGACGGCCGGGCCGTGATTACACCGTAGGACGCGGCTCGGGAGCCAAGTCGCCTATTTTTTGATGTGTGATCAAGACGCCCACAGCCTCCCGCTCGGTCAGACGGTTTCGATTAGCGAGAACAGCAGGAAGGCGCCGATAACCGAGATCGTTGGGGTGATAATCCAGAGTGCGACGATCCGGGCGGTCGCTGTGGGATCGAAGAGGCTCTCGGCGGACAGCTCGTCTGGGTCTTCTTCGCCCACGCGCGGGACGGACGCGTCGGTGGCGTGCTGTGCGTCCGGCGCCGGCTGTTCGTCCTCGGCGAGTTCGCCGACCGTCGGGCTCGCGGCCGGTGTCTCGCCGCCGGCGTCACCGTCGGTTGGTGACGCTTTGAGCGCGCCCGTTGCGACAGATGGCCCCGGATCGTCTGCTGTCGATGGCGTGGCGATATCGAGCAGCGTGCGTGCCCGACTCGCCCGCCCCCAGCCAAGACCGATGATACAGCTGGTCGTGCTCACCGCGAGGCTGGCCGGGATGCCCAGAAACGACAGGATCGTGATGATCGACGCGCCGATGGTGGAGACGATCAGCGCGGCCAGAATCGGCAGGTCGGTGACATCGTTGCCGACAGTGGCCAGCGTTCGCCGGGCGATGGTGAACCCACCGAGACTGATCGCGCCGATGGCCAGCAAAATCGCCGGCGAGGGCGCAAGCGCACCGTTGCCGACCAGCGGGGCAACCGCGTTGGCGGCGTTCGACGCTCCGGCACTAAACGCCATATAGCAGGCGATCAGGACGACGAGTATCGAGCCGACGAGATCACGGCCGGCCATCGTCTGGTTGATCGAGAGCCGTGGAATCGCCCCTGTCGTGTCGACCGCCACCAGCGGGTCGGTCAGGCGACCAAAGGCGAGTTTCGCGTCGAGATACGGGTATAGGTACCGGCCGATAACCGCGCCGGTGACCACGGCGACCAGCGGGGCGACGATCCATGCCGAGAGGATGGTAAACATGAGCGACGCGTTGAGCGTCCCGGTTGCCAGCCCGAGGCCGACGATGGCCCCGACGGCCGTCATCGAGGTCGATCCCGGCACGCCGTAGAGATTCGAGAGCAACAGCGCGAGCCCGGTGAAAAAGAGGACGATAACGCTCGCCAGCGGGGTGAACATCGCCGCGTCGACGATGTCGCTGCTCATCGTCGTGATGACGTTCCGGCCGATGGTCCACGCGCCGGCGAGGGCGAAGACGCTAAACAGCGCGCCGGCACTGACCGGTCTGACGATCCGGCTGCCGACCGCCGGCCCGAACGCGACACCCGTCGAGGAGCCGCCGATGTTGAACCCGACAAACACGGCCACGATCACACCGACGACGATCAACAGTGCTGCCATTGGCTGACTGTTTCTCGCTCTGTCAATGAGTGTTGGGAACAGGGATGGTATCGTGTACCGACACAAACCGCTGGCCGATGGCTTGCCGTCCCCGAATCGATAGCAGCTGCAACGTGGTCGTATGAGGGACACAACTCCCCAACCGCGGGCAGCAAACGGGGTGGTTTCGCAACGTTTATACAGGTATCGGCGGTTATTTTGAGTTGCACAGTGCGTCGGTAGTGTAGTGGTATCACGTAACCTTGCCATGGTTACAACCCGAGTTCAAATCTCGGCCGACGCAGTTCTACCGAGGACAACACCAGTGAGCGACTGTTGTGTCGCTCACACCCCGTCCGAGGCTGTCTGCAACACGCCGGATTTGAACCTAGGGAGCGGACCGAACGACGTGAGCGGAGCGACCGTGGTTCAAATCCTGGCCGACGCACTCTCTCTGTCAATACCTACCCCTCCAACAGCACCTACGCACGTCCAGCCGTGTCTATTTCATCTGGATCGACCCGGTTGACAACTCCGTCGAAATCATCGTCAAAACTCAGGACGTGCTCGATTTCGTGATGTTCGATGAGTGCAACGCTCGTCGCGTCCGTGAAACTCAGTTGTTGATCCCCGTACTGTTCGAAGGTCTCGATTGCAGCGGCAAACACCGATTCCGAGACACGAAGCCGCTCGAATACCTCGGGGTACGACCCCGACCCGCGAAGCCGCTCACCCAACTGTTTGGCTGGCTCGAACGACCCACCGCGCATCAGCGTGAGCGTTACTGCTTCGTCGTAGATGTAGTCGCTGACGTACGGTTGGCCAAGTGCGCCATCATAGACGGCTTCGAGTGCTGCGCTGGCTGTCTCGTGTCGTGACGCGTCCGTATCGTGATCGGCGTAGAGAACGCCGGTATCGACGAGTACCGTCATCCGTAGAGCGTGTCGTCGATATCTGCTTCGGTCGTTTCGACGCCGGAACTGAATCGACCACGCTGCATCGCCGCTTTCTCGCTTTCAGAGAGCGGTACCGTCGACTTTTGGAACGAGTTGATTATCTCCTCGCGGGATTCGTAGGCCTCGTCAATGAACCGTTCGAGGAGTTCTTTCTGTGTGACCGAGGTTCCTGTTCGAAGCCTGACCTCGGCCTGTAGCTCTTCGAGGCGGTTTTTCCGTTCCTCGTCGATTTTCACAGCAGTTGTCATACAATGTAGTTTCGTCTGCAACTAAGTAACGTTTACTACCACAGTCATACGACCGATGGGTCTCTCATCAGCGGAGTTAGGAGCATCCAGCCCGAGAGGGTAGCCATGACTGTCATTGCACTTCTCAGCGTTGCACCGGTAATCGAGGATAGCATGGCTAGCGAGGTCGCCAAGGCCGTCGACGCCCTCGACGACCACGACGTGCGCTACGAGACGAATCCGATGGGAACCGTGATCGAGGCAGACGATATCGACACGCTGCTGGCGGCCGTCGGCGACGCCCACAAGGCCGTCGACGGCGACCGCGTCAGCACGTTCCTCAAGATCGACCACAAACGGACGACCGACCAGTCGGCGACCGACAAGGTCGATGCGGTTGAGGACGAACTCGGCCGCCCCGCGACCACGGCGCACTCGCCCGGCGAAACTGGCGAGCCGGCCGACGACGAATCCCTTTAGGAGATCACGAGCAACGGCAGGGTATGGAGAGCATCAACCGGTCGGCAATCGAGCTGGTAGATGAGGCACTGGATTTCGCTGACGAACTCGGGATCGCCGCCCGGGAACTCGGCTGTGGCGCGACGGTTATCGACTTCGGCGTCGCCGTCGACGGCGGGATCGAGGCGGGCCTCATGCTGGCCGACATCCAGACGGCCGGGCTGGCGACGACCTACACCCAGATGGGCCGGGTCGCCGACGCGCCGATCCCCTACGTCGAGTTGACAACCGACCACCCGGCGATTGCGCTGCTCTGTTCGCAGAAGGCTGGCTGGGAACTCGATCTCGCCGATTTCGACGGCCTCGGCTCCGGCCCGGCCCGCGCGCTCGTCGGCGAGGAGACCGACTTCGAGCGCGTCGGCTACTACGACGAGTTCGATTTCGCCGTGCTGGCCGTCGAGAGCATCGATCTCCCGGACGACGAGATCGCCGAGTACGTCGCCGAGGCCGCCGGCGTCGAGCCGTCGAGCCTCTTCTTGCCGACCTACGCCGCCGGCTCGATGGCCGGTAGCGCATCGATGGCCGCCCGCGCGGCCGAACTTGCCGTCTTCCGGCTGGCCGAACTCGGTTACCCACCGAACGAGGTGTTGAGTGCGACCGGCCGGGCACCGGTGGCGCCGGTCAGTTACAACGAGTCGGTGGCGATGGCCCGAACCAACGATGCGCTGGCGTACGGCGGCGAAGCCTACCTGCAGGTCCGCGAGGAGTCGACCGTCTTCGAGGAGGTCCCCTCGAACGCCCGCGAGGAGTACGGCGTCCCCTTCGAGCAGATCTTCGAGGCGGCCGACTGGGACTTCTACGAGGTGCCCGAGAGCGTGTTCGCGCCCGCGAAGGTCACCATCGATGTCGTCGACGGCGACACCTACGTCGTCGGCGAAACCGACGAGGAGCTGCTGGCCGATTCGTTCGGCCTGCAGTAGCGCAGTCTCCACGGGCAGGGCCGCAGTAGCGGTATCGCCGGACGAACACTTTTGTCGATACCGCGGGTGGGCTAACCCATGGAACCAGTGGCGTCCGAGGGGCTCGACGAGTCGGTCTCCTACGAGCCGGTCAGCGTCAAGGAGCTGCTCGTGGAGATGAAGGATACCTCCGAGCTACTCATCGATCTGGCCTACTCCGCGGTGCTCCACCGGAGTCAGAACATCGCCCACGAGGTGCTCGAACTCGAAGCCAGGATGAACGTGCTGCAGGTTCGAGCCAGGATGAGCCTCATGCTGGCGGCCAGAAGCCCCGACGAGGCCGAAGCCCTTGCGCCCGTCCTGAGCGTGGTTGAGGCCGCCGACAAGATCGCCGACGCCGCCGGCGATATCGCCAAGATCGTCCTCGACGAGATCGGGCTCCCGGAGGCGATGCGCGGGGCGCTCTCGGATGCTGTCGAAGTGCTCGTCCGCGGGACCGTCGCCGACGACTCCCCCTACGCCGACCGGACGCTCGTCGATATCGATCTCGAATCCGAAACCGGCGTGCGGGCTATCGCGGTTCGCCGCGACAGCGAGTGGATTCTCAACCCCGGTCCGGAGACGGCGATCCACGCCGGCGACGTGGCCCTGCTTCGCGGTCCAGAACCCGCTATCAGCGACGCCTACGAGCCGCTGACCGGCGCGGCCTACGAGCCGGCCGACGCCCCCGAGCCGGACGTCCCGAATCTCGAACGCGCCGTCGACTCTATCGTCCTCATGAAGAACCTCTCCGAGCTCGCGGTCGACCTCGCCTACGGCGCGATCCTCTTCGACGACGAGGCGCTGGCCGAGGAGGTGGCCACCCTCGAAGTCGAGGTCGATTCCCTCCAGTCGCGGTTCGAGGCGTGGGTCCTGCAGGCTGCCCAGCAGACCACCGACCCCGTCACGCTACGGGGGTTACTCCGACTTGGAATCAGCACCGAGGTCGTCAGCGACGCCGCTGTCTCACTCAGCGAGGGCGTTCTCCGTGATCTTGGGGTCCACCCTGTCGTCGAGTTGGCCGTGCAGGAAAGTGACGAACTTATCGCTCGCGTCGAGATCGACGACGGCAGCACGCTCGATGGCACCGAAATCGTCGACGGCGTCCCGGCGGTCGATAGCTCGACAAGCGTGATCGCCATCCGCCGGCCAGACGAGGGCTGGCTCGTCGGCCCCGACATGGACACGACACTCCGCGCTGGCGACGTGCTCATCACGAAGGGAACCCGCACGTCGGCCGCGGAGTTCGACGACCTCGCGGCCGAGTCGTAGCGGCGCTGAGTAGAGAGCCTATTCTTCGGTGTCGTCGTCGGCCGTGTCGCTATCGGTCGAGAGCACGGTCCCGACGCCCTTGCTCGACCCCTCGCGGAAGACGAACCGCTGGCCCTCCTCGACGAAGTACGGCCGGAACTTGAACTCGATTGTCGTCTCGCCGGTGTCGCCGGGCAGCAGTTTCCCGCCCTCGGGCGAGAAAATCGCCGTCTCGCTTACCGTTTCGAGGTGGACGACCGGCTCGTAGCCGTCGCGGATGCGAGTCGGGTGGTTGAGCACCATCACCTCGGCCTCGAACGACCGGGTCGGCGTCGGCTCGGCGTGCCGCGGCAGTAGCACCATCCCGCGTTCGACCTCGCTCTCGTCGACGCCTTTGAGCGCGATGCCGACGATCCGGCCGGCCTTGGCGGCGTCGACGCGGTGATAGTGCATCTCGATGGATCGAACCTCGACATCGCGGAAGCTGCCGTCGGCCATCGGGCCCAACAGGAGTTCGTCGCCTGCCTCGACGTGGCCGGCGTTGATCGTTCCCGAGGCGACCGCGCCGACGCCGGTGACGCTGTAGCTCCGGTCGATGTACATCCGGAAATCGCTGTGCTCGCCGGCGGTGCGTTTCGGCAACTGCCCAAAGAGCCGGTCGAGGTCGTCCATCCCATCACCGCGAACTGCGCTCGTGCGGATGATCGGCACCACGGTTTCGCTCAACTCCTCGGCGGCCTCTGCGATGCTGTAGCGGCCGGTCCGGAGTGGTGTTCGCTGCACGTCTCGCAACATCGATTCGATCTCTTTTTCGACCTCCTCGACGCGCTCCTCGGAGACCGTATCGATCTTGGTGATCGTGACGATGGTCGGGAGATCGGTCGCCAGTAGAATGCCGAGGTGCTCGCGGGTCGTCTTCGTCGGGCCGTCGTCGGCCGCAACCGCCAGCAGGCCGTAGTCGAGCTTCTGCCCGACGAGGCCGCGGATCGTAGTGCGGAGCCACGGCTCGTGGCCGACAGTATCGACGAAGGAGACGAGCCGATTGGATTCCTCAACCACGCGTGCGCGGTCACTTTTCCGATGCGGATTGTCCATCCGGATCGGGTCGCCGGCCTCATCGAAACCGTAGACCGCATACGAGAGGTCGGCCGACAGCCCGCGTTCGACCTCGTGGGGCTGGACATCGAGATAGCCGCGTGTGAAGCCGTCGCCGTCGTCGGCCTCGCCGGTGACCAGCGAGCCGACGAGCGTCGATTTCCCGTGGTCGACGTGGCCTGCGGTACCGATGACGATGTGGCCGTCGTCGGCCTCTAACATTGCGCCCTCACAGACCCTCGCCATGCCGACGAGCCCGCCGTCGCCGGCCGACCACGTTTCGACGTCGTCGATGTGGGCGTCGGCCTCCTCGGCGAGCAGGGAGAGCACGTCCATCGATTCGGAGAACTCGTCCTGTGAGATGCCGGCGATGCCGCCGTCGTCGGTGACGCCAACGACGTAGGTGGCCTCGCCGTCGCCGGAGAGCACGCGATGCCGGAGCTGGGCGACGAGGCTTTCCTTTCGGCCGTCTTCGAGGTGGAGGGTGCGGGTGAGGCGTTCTTTGAACTCGATGTGTCCGCCTTCTTGTTCGCCGTGCGCAAGGGCCTGCTCTAAGGCGGCCCGATCCGCGCTCATGGAGTCTCGTTAGCAAGGGGCGGTAAAAACGCTTTCCGTGCCGTGTCAATACATGCCAATAGAGTCTCTATACTGTCCCGATGCCGAATTCAGGGACAGTCTCCACGCCTACTCCGCAAGCGTCTCGTAGGCCGCTTTCACCGATTTGAACGCCTCCTCGTCGCCCTCGGGTGCGTCGGGATGTGCGGTTTTGACCTTCTCGCGGTAGGCCGTCTTGATCGTCTCGGCGTCGGCACCGGTGTCGACACCGAGAACCTCGGCAGCCTCGGCCTTCGAGAGGCCGGTCGGCTGGCCGACGCCGGCACCGCGACCCCGTCGGCCGCCGGTTCGCTGGCCGCGCGCTCGCCGACGGTTCTCGCGGACACGTTCGCGGGTGAATCGACCCTCGAAGGGGCCGGCATCGAAGCCGCCCGGGCCGCCGTCGCTCCGGGCTGATCGCGCGTAGCCGGCCGGGTTGGCGCGGATGCGCTCGGCGAGTTTGCCGCTGGCGTGATACCACATGAGGTAGGCCGCGCCGCCAAACGGGAGGGCGACGAAGAGGAAAAACGGGTTGACGACGACCCCGGTGATCAGCATGAGCGCGGTGATCCCAACGAACACCGCCGCGATGGACATGATCAGGTCGTTCCGAGGCACAGAGACTGTACGTGGTCCACCGTTGAAAATCACTCGGCTATTCGAGTACGTGGTTTTCAGACAAGCAATTGCGTGCGAGAACTGGCTGTAGAAAGTCCTTGGCACTCGGCCTTTCAGTCCGCCAAGGTGGATAGAACGTTCTCCTATTCGTCGTTCCCGCGGTACTGATTGAGTCGCTGTTTGAGCTGTTTGGCCGACTGACCCGCAGCAGCAGCGAAGTCCTCGCCCTCGTCCTCGCCAGCGAAGATGATCCCACGCGAGGAGTTGACGAGGCCGACACCGTCGTCACGAAGCCCGTGTTCGACGGCAGCCTTCGCGTCACCGCCCTGCGCGCCGACGCCGGGGACGAGGAACGGCAGCGAGGGTACCCGCTCGCGGATCGCTTCGAGTTCGTCGGGGCCGGTCGCGCCGACGACGAGGCCGACGTTGTCGTGCTCGTTCCACTCGACGGCGAGGTCGGCGACGTGCTCGTAGAGCGTACCACCCGCGTCGAGTTCGCGATCCTGCAGGTCTTCGCGGCCGGGATTGGAGGTTCGACAGAGGACGAAGACGCCCTTGTCGGCGCGGTCGAGGAACGGCTGTAGTGAATCCTGTCCCATGTACGGGTTCACGGTGATCGCGTCGACCTCGTCGAGAATGTCGGCGTACTGTCGCGTCGTGTTCCCGATATCGGCGCGTTTGGCGTCCAGCAGCACAGGCACATCCTTGCCATGGGCGTAGGCAATCGTCTCGCGGAGCGCCCGCCAACCGTCGGCCGACTCGTAGAAGGCGGCGTTCGGCTTGTAGCAGGCTGCATGCTCGTGGGTGGCGTCGATGATCCGGCGGTTGAACGCCCACTGCGGGAGGTCGTGATCCTGCAGGTGCTCTGGGAGGCGATCCAGCTGGGAGTCGAGACCGACCGAGACGACGCTGTCGACGCTGTCGATGCGGTCAGCAAGGCGGTCGAAGAACGCAGTAGCCATTTGCCGGAGCCTCGCGGCCGACTCCTAAAGCGTCTTTCCTGTCGGCGTTGATTCTATTCTGTCGCGGGGCGGCTCACCCGTTCGGTTCAGCGGTGCGTCTCCCGCGGGACGACCGCCATCGGGCGGTCGGAGTGGAGCAACACCTGCTCGGTGACGCTCCCGATGGCGGCCTTGCTCGTCGGACTTGGCTTTCGGACACCGATGACGATCTCGTCGGCGTCGATGGCCTCCGAATAGGAGAGGATGTCCTCGGCGGGGACGTTGCCACGGGTGAACTGCTCGGTTTCGACGCTCGTCACGGCGGTCAGCCGCGAGGCGACCGCGTTGAGCGCGTCCTGTCCGTCGCGGATCGCGTCGCTGTCCTCGTCGTGAATCGAGTTGATCGCGTGGACGGTATCGCTCTGGTCGACGCGGTCAACGAGGTAGTCACAGAGTGCCGCGCTCGTGTGGACGGAATCGGTCGCAACGACGAACGTTGTCATGGCTGTCCGGATGTCCGCAGGAAAAATAACACTGGCCCACTGTGCCAGCCGTGGCAGACTGCGTGGTAACTCTACCGCAGAAATGTCGGTTTTACTTGATTACAAATACAGACTGACACGAATATTTTGTGTAACCACTTATTTTATTATAAGGTGCACATTTTACGCGATCACAGTGGAAGATGAATATCGATCGACCGTAGATAGTTGGTCGTTGTCCACACAGTCGGGCCGAGCGTGGGGATATCGATGACCGCCGATGAGCTAACTGGTGCTCAACCGTTCAAACGACTTTTTAATCAGTTGCAGGATCCAGTCGTTGCATTCGAACTACTGGACCGCGAGCCAATAATTGTCGAGGGAAACGAGGCGTTCGTCGATACGTTCATTCCTGATACCCAGTCGGTGGCCGGCGAGCAACTCAACGATCTTATCGTCCCCGCGGATCGGCGGGACGAGGCGACGGCCTTCGACCGTCGAACCGAGTCGGGCGAATCGAACGCGGCGGTCGTCGAGCGGCTGACCACCGATGGCCGCCGGAAGTTTGTCTATCGTGGCGTCCCCTGTGGCGAGAACTGCGGGTTTGCGATCTACACGGATGTTACGGAGAAGCTCCGCCGTGAGCGACATCTCGATGTGCTCCAGCGTGTACTACGGCACAACCTCCGCAACGACCTCAACATCGTGCTCGGGGAGGCCGACAAGATCCGTCGCGCCGCCGAAACAGCCGAGGTCAAACAGGCAGCAGCCTCGATCAAAACGACAGCACAGGAGCTCGCAAATCTGAGCGAGGAGGCGAAGATTGTCCAGGGCGTTCTTGACGAACCAACGGTGCTCAATCCGGTCCAGCTCTCGGCCGTGGTCGACAGCGTCGCCGCCGACTGCCGACAGCGGTTCGACGACGGGACGATTAGGGTCGACTGCCCGCCCGAATTTGAGGTGTGTGCGGACGATAACTTCCGTATCGTCGTCGAGTCACTGATCGACAACGCGATCCGTCACAATACGGCGGCGACACCGACCGCAACTGTCAGCGTGACGACAACCGACGACGACCGCGTCGAATTCAGCGTGGCCGACAACGGTCCCGGCATTCCAGACACTGAACGCCGGGTGATCACCGGTGATGAAGAGATCACCCCGCTAACCCACGGCAGCGGCCTTGGCCTCTGGATGGCTCGGTGGATCGTCGAGAGCTACGGCGGAGACCTCGCTATCGACACACCAGCCAGCGGCGGCACTATCGTCCGTGTCTATCTTGATTCTCCGACCGACACCCCCTCGCACCCCAGCCGCGAGAACGGTGCTGTTTAGCCCCTATCTCCGCAAATCTTGGTATGACCGATGATCCACTACAGTGGGATACAACGGGCTCAGAGATCGACTACGAATGCCCCGGCTTCGCGGTTCGACGCGACGATGTCGAACTCCCTGACAGCACCGAAACAGACTACCATTATGTCGACGAGTCGCCGGCGGTCGTCATCCTCCCACTGACACCCGATGGCGAGATCGTCGTCATCGAGGAGTGGCGACAGGCTGTCGGCCGCGTCAACCGCGGGTCTACCCGCTGGCTCGATGGAGCGCGGTGAGGATCGCGTTGCCGCCGCTCACCGCGAACTCCGGGAGGAAACCGGCTACGAGGCCGACCGGATCGAGCATCTCCTGACGGCTGAACCCTCGAATGGGATCGCCAACTCAATCCATCACCACGTTGTCGCCTACGACTGTGAGCCGACCGCTGACCAGCAACTCGACGACAACGAGAGCATCCGGGTCGATGTAGCCGACTACGACGACTTTCTGGATAGCGTTGTCACCGATGAACTGAACGACGGCCGGTCGGCTCTCACACTGCTGCAGTACGAGCTGACACAGCGATAGGACCGCCACTCAGGACGAACTCGCGGCAGTGTCAACCGACGGGACTGCTTCGACCGGTGTGTCACTGCGCAACTCCGCAAGCGTCCCGTCGCGCTCCCACTGGTCGATGATCTGGTCGAGTCCCTCCCGATAGGTCGGATACGTCGGCTCCCAGTCCAACTCGCGTGCGGCTTTCTCGTTTGTCGTCGGCATCGGGTGTGTCATCACCTTTGCGGTGACTTTCCCGATGAAAAACCGCGCCAGCCACCCGGGGATGCGTCCCGGGTCGGGGGCATCTAGCCGCTCGGCAAACGCGGTGAACAGGGTTGCGGGCGTTACAGGCTCGTCGTCAACGATGTGGTACATACCGCTTGCTTCCTGCTCGATGGCGGCGACGAAGGCTCGCGCTGCGTCGTCAACGTGAACCACCGACAACTCGGCGTCGCGGCGACCGAGCAGGCCACCGCCGACGATGGGGAGATCGCCGTCAAGCAGCTGTTTCCCCCACGTGAGTGTATCGCGGGCGTCCGGGGCGTAGAAGAACCCACACCGAAGGATGGCTGCATCAACGGTCGATTCCCCAGCGCGGTTGAGCAGGAGTGCCTCCAGTTCGGCGAGTGATTGAGTGGCTCTGTCGGGGTGTCGCTCGGCGGTCTCGTCGAAGACCGAACCATCCGGTTGGCGGGCGAGCCAGACCACACTCGGTAGCAAAAACTGCTCAACACTGTCCGGAAGCTTACTGAGGACGTTTTTCGCGCCCTCCATGCGGACACGGTCGTTGTGAGCCCATTCGGCCTCGCTCGGCTTTGTCGACTCCGGAATCGCCGTTGCCGCGTGGATCACGACCTCGATCCCGTCGTCCATGGCAGCGTCGAGCGACTCGGGTTCGAGGACATCGCCGTAGCGGGGCGTTCCACCACGGTTGGCGACAGCTGTTTCGCCGTCAGCATCGCGGACGAGGCCGACCACGTCGTGGCCGTTGTTGGTGAGTTGTTCAACGAGCCGACGCCCGAGGACGCCGGTTGCACCGGTGATGAACACTCGCATACAGCCGTAGTTACGCCGTATGGAGTAAAACCGCACTGCCGCACTTGTGCGGCGGTTTTAATACAAATCGCGGCGGCGAGAGCCGACATGAAGCCC
>KI543216.1:21690-31637 GCA_000496215.1 uncultured archaeon A07HN63 | reverse complement strand
CGCGTCGACCTCGTCGAGAATGTCGGCGTACTGTCGCGTCGTGTTCCCGATGTCGGCGCGCTTGGCGTCCAGCAGCACAGGCACATCCTTCCCGTGAGCGTAGGCGATGGTTTCCCGGAGCGCCCGCCAGCCGTCAGCCGACTCGTAGAAGGCGGCGTTCGGTTTGTAGCAGGCTGCATGCTCGTGGGTGGCGTCGATGATCCGGCGGTTGAACGCCCACTGCGGGAGGTCGTGATCCTGCAGGTGCTCGGGGAGCCGATCCAGCTGGGAGTCGAGGCCGACCGAGACGACGCTATCGACGCTGGCGATGCGGTCAGCAAGGCGGTCGAAGAACGCAGTGGCCATTTGCCGGAGCCTCGCGGCCGACTCCTAAAGCGTCTTTCCTGTCGCCGCCGATTCCGATTCGTCGCGGGCCGGCTCACCCGTTCGGTTCAGCGGTGTGTCTCCCGCGGGACGACCGCCATCGGGCGGTCGGAGTGGAGCAACACCTGCTCGGTGACGCTCCCGATGGCGGCCTTGCTCGTCGGACTTGGCTTTCGGACACCGATGACGATCTCGTCGGCGTCGATTGCCTCCGAATAGGAGAGGATGTCCTCGGCGGGGACGTTGCCACGGGTGAACTGCTCGGTTTCGACGCTCGTCACGGCGGTCAGCCGCGAGGCGACCGCGTTGAGCGCGTCCTGTCCGTCGCGGATCGCGTCGCTGTCCTCGTCGTGAATCGAGTTGATCGCGTGGACGGTATCGCTCTGGTCAACGCGGTCAACGAGGTAGTCACAGAGTGCCGCGCTCGTGTGGACGGAATCGGTCGCAACGACGAACGTTGTCATGGCTATCCGGATGTCGCTGGGCGGGTAAACGCTTACTGACGATATCGACACCGACCACTACCGACACTGTCGGGAACGAATGCGTCTGTCCGCCGGCAGCGATAGCGGTGCCGCGGATCGGTGCTGTTTAGCAATCACTCCCCCACTGTCTGGTATGGCCGATGACCCTCTCCGATGGGAGACACTCGACACCGAACGCGACTACACCTGTCCGGGCTTCGACGTGCGACGCGACGATGTCGAACTCCCCGACGGCACCGAAACCGACTACCATTACGTCGACGAGTCGCCGGCGGTCGTCGTTCTCCCACTGACGCCCGATGGCGAGGTCGTCGTTATCGAGGAGTGGCGACAGGCTGTCGGCCGCGTCAACCGCGGGCTGCCGGCCGGCTCGATGGAGCGCGGTGAGGATCGCGTTGCCGCCGCTCACCGCGAACTCCGGGAGGAAACCGGCTACGAGGCCGGCCGGATCGAGCATCTGCTGACGGCTGAACCCTCGAATGGGATCGCCAACTCGATCCATCACCACGTTGTCGCCTACGACTGCGAGCCGACCGCCGACCAGCAACTCGACGACAACGAGAGCATCCGGGTCGATGTAGCCGACTATGACGACGTTCTCGACAGTATTGTCAGCGACGATTTGAACGACGGCCGGTCGGCTCTCACACTGCTGCAGTATGAGATGACACAGCGGTAACGCCAGCGACGATCCCTGCAGCCACGACCGAACGCAATCCTTACCGATCAGCCCACGGTAGCGACGAGCAATGCGTGACCACTTCGAGATCCGGGACGCCGACGCCGCCGGGCGGATCGGCCGGCTCGATGTCCCGCGGGCCGACCGCACCGTCGAGACGCCCGCGCTCATGCCGGTCATCAACCCCAACCGGCTCACTATCGAGCCCGCGCGCCTCGAAGCCGAGTTCGGCGTCGAGATGCTGATCACGAACTCCTATATCATCCGCGAGACCGACGCGCTCCGCGAGCAGGCACTCGAGTCGGGCCTCCACGAGATGCTGGGGTTCGACGGCGCGATCATGACCGATTCGGGCTCCTTCCAACTCTCCGAATACAGCGATGTCGACGTGACGACCGAGGAGATCATCGAGTTCCAGCACGCCGTCGGTTCGGATATCGGGACGCCGGTCGACATCCCGACGCCGCCGGACGTGCCCCGCGAGCAGGCCGAACGCGAACTGGAAACCACACAGCAAGCCATCGCCGACGCCGAGGCCATCGACGTTGGCGAGATGCTCCTGAACGCGCCGGTACAGGGTTCGACGTATCCCGATCTCCGCCAGCACGCGGCCACTCACGCGGCTGGCACCGATCTCGACGTGTTCCCGGTCGGCGCGGTCGTCCCGCTGATGAACGGCTACCGCTACGACGAGATGGTGACCGCCGTCGCCGCCGCGAAACGCGGCCTCGGCGCGGACTGCCCGGTGCATCTCTTCGGCGCAGGCCACCCGATGATGCTCGCCTTGGCCGTCGCGCTCGGCTGTGACCTCTTCGATTCGGCCGCCTACGCGCTGTACGCCCGTGCCGGCCGGTATCTCACCGTTTCCGGCACCCAACAGCTCGAGGATCTCGACTACTTCCCCTGTTCGTGCCCGATCTGCAGCGAGCAGACGCCCGCCGATCTGCGGAGCGAAGACGACGACACTCGAACACGGCTGCTCGCCGAGCACAACCTCCACGTCACCTTCGAGGAGATCCGCCGGATCAAGCAGGCGATCCGGGGTGGTGATCTCCTCGAACTCGTCGACCGCCGCGCCCGCGGCCATCCGGCGATGTACGACGGGTACCGCGCGCTGCTGGATCACGCCGACCAGCTCGAACGCGAGGACCCCGTCTCGAAGGGGACGTTCTTCCACACCTCCGCCGAGAGCGCGCGCCGCCCGGAGGTCCTGCGGCACCACGAACGACTCGACCGGCTGGCGGTGCCCGAGACAGTGCTGCTGACAGAAGGCGGTGCGCCCGACGGCGACACCTACGATGCGGCGTGGCGCGTCGTTCCACCGTTCGGCCCGTTCCCGCGGGAGCTTTCGGACAGTTATCCCTTCACTGCCGCCGTTCCAGACCGCTCCGACCGTGCTGGCCAGCTGGCGGCCGCAGATGGTGTCAGAGCACTCGTCGACGCCAACCCCGAAACCGCATTTACGCTCGCTGTTGACGACTGGCATCAGGATGCGATTGATCGCGTTCCGGAGCCGGTGACAGTCGAATCACTACAGGAAATAAACGAGTAACAGTCGTCTCCCGACTATTCCGGCGTCACGTCGGCCATCCGGTCGCTGAAATCCCACGTGTACAGCCGGTTGGGGTCGATGCTGATCGTCACCTCGTCGCGCTCGGGCGACAGCAGTCGCTCGGCGAGCGCCGAGTCGGTGCCGCCGAGATATCGCTCCAGTAGCTCCCGCAGCAGTGCTTTCTCCGGGTCGGGCTCGACGCTTGCCGTGCCGTTGCCGCGAACGCCCCTGTACGGCGGCTCGTTGGTCGATATCTCGAAGGCAACGTGGTCGGTGTCGCCGAGGTAGTCGACGACATCGGCGGTCGCGCTGGTCGCACACCAGAACGCGTCCTCGCGGTACAGATACCACAGCGAGAGCATCCACAGCGATTCGCTGGATGCGTGACAGGAGAGGCGAAGCGGGACGGTTACGGAATCAAGGAAGGCCTCGGTTTCGTCGGTATCCCACGCGCCGGTCAGGCGATCCATACACGCGCATGGGGCGGCACCTGAAAAAACGTCGCGGCCGCGTCCGGCATCACAGCGAACGGCCTCGCGCTATTCCTCGGTGACTGTCTGCCCGTAGTCCTCGGGATCGAGTTCGCCCTGATAGAGCTTCGCGCCGTCCTTGGCGACCTGATTGCCCAGCACGGCACAGGGGATTCGCATCGGCGAAATCGTCACCCCGAGCATGTCGGTGATGTCGTCGGTTTCGAGATCCTCGAGTTCCTCCAGCGTCATCCCGACGAGCCGTTCGGAGAGCATACTTGCGGAGGCCTGCGAGATAGCACAGCCGTCGCCGGTGAAGCTCACGTATTCGATCTCCTCTTCGTCATCGTCGAGTCTGATATTCATCTGGATCGTATCGCCACAGGAGGGGTTCTCGCCGGTGTGACTGAAATCTGGATCCTCGAGTTCCCCGTAGTTTCGGGGGCTCTTGTAGTGATCGAGGATCTGCTGCCGGTACATATCCGAGCCAGTTCCCATATGGGCCAGAATATGTTTGTCGGCCGCAAAAGGGTTCCGGGGTGGGCTGCCGACTGTAACCCTTCGCAGTTACCCGCTTTCGGCCCGCTCGGCGTCGGCCCCATCGGCGTCGGTTGCATCGACCTCATCGAGTCCGGGCGCGTCGGTTGGATCGACATCAGTGGGTTCGTCGGTGCCGCTGCCGACGTGCACGTCGCCCTCGCCGTCCTCGACGTAGACGTCGTCGGCGAAGCCGGCGATCGCGTTCTCGTAGGCGGGCTGGTCCCGCTTCTCGGGCGTTTCGGGGGCGTCTGGAATCCCGTCGGCCGGCCGGAACTCGCCGAGCGGGTCGTCGACCGAGATGCCGTACCGCTTGAAGAAGTCCTCGTAGCGGCGGAAATGCTCCTCGAACTCGTCGGCGGGAATCTCCATCATCTCGGTCCAGCCGTGGTTGAAGAAGTCGAAGTTGGCCTGAATGTGGGTGATCTCGCGGGCCTTGGCCTCGGTGAAGCCGGCCTCCAGTGCGGCGACGTAGGTGTCCATCGTCGCGTCGAAGAAGCCATCGAGGTGCTCGCGGCGGTCCTCGCGGACAGCCTCGTCGGCCTTCCCGAGGAAGATGTCGGTGTGCATATCGACGAGTTTGTCGTTGGCGATATCGCCGATCACCGGCGCGGTCAGGGCGTTTTTCGCGGCCCAGTGGCGAATGTTCTGGCGAATCTTCATCGTACGCCCGGTTGGGTGTCGACAGGCTTCAACCTCACGACAGGGTCGCTGCTGCCGGGATGGTCGGCTTCCATCCGGCGATTCACACGTTTGTGAGTTATTTTCCGTGGATAGCAACCCACTTTACCCCCGCCACCGAAACGGAATCTATGACAGCCTCGTACGTCATCATCGGCGACGGGATCGCGGGCAGTTCTGCGGCCGAGACCTTGCGCGAGGAGGCCCCCGACGCCGAGATAACCGTCATTACCGAGGAGGGCGAGGCCCTCTACAACCGGATTCTCATCAAGGAGTACGCCAAGGGCAAGCTCCCCGAGGCCCCGATCTCGATCCACGACACGGACTGGTATGCCGACCGCGAGATCGACCTCGAACTCGACACCGTCGTCACGAATATCGACCCCGACGGCCACGCCGTTACAACCTACGAGGGCGAGACAATCGAGTACGACAAGCTGCTGGTCGCCACCGGCGGCACCCCGACCCAGCTCCCGGTCGACAACAGCGACGCCGACGGCATCCACCACTTCTGGACGTTTCAGGACGCCCGGAACATCCGCGAGCACATCGAGGGCGCCGACTCGGCGACCATCGTCGGCGCGGGCCTGCTCGGGATCGACCTCGCGGCGATCTGTGGCGCACAGGAGGTCGAGGCGAACTACCTCATGCGCGGTGACTGCTGGTGGCGCTACGCGCTCACCGAGGAGGGCGCCGAGATCATGCACGACGCGATGCGGGAACGCGGCGTCACGCCGGTCTTCCAGAGCGGCGTCGACCACTTCGAAACCGACGACGAGGGCCACGTCACGGCGACGGTCGACCCCAACGGCGAGCGGTTCGACTCCGACTTTGTCGGCATCGCCATCGGCCTCAACTTCAACACCGAGATCCTGCAGGACCTCGACATCGAACAGGACGACGGCGTCGTCGTCGACGAGTACATGCGAACCAGTCTCGACGATGTCTTCGCCGCTGGCGATCTAACGCGGTACTACGACACGATCCTCGGCGAGCGCGCCCAGAACGGCTCGTGGGGCTCCGCCAAGGAACAGGGCACCATTGCTGCGAAAAATATGATCGAGCCCGAGAGCGACGCGTTCCGCTGGGTGTCGTCGTACTCGATCACGCACTTCGACTTCCCGTTCCTCTCGTTTGGCCATCCGACCATCGGCGACGAGTACGTCTCGGAGTCCTACGACGACAACGAGTGGCGACGCATTGCGATCAAAGATGGCAAGATCGTCGGCGGCGTCCTGATCGGCGACCTCTCGCCGCAGAGCGGGTACAAGGAACTGATGCGCAACGAGACACCCATCGGCGACCAGCAGGAGACGCTGCTGAACGAGGAGTTCGAGTGCCGACGCCATCGCCCCACCGCAGGAACAGTAGCGGGCAGCCACACTATTCTGTTTTGCCGTTGTGACCGATACCGCCCCGAGTCGAAGCCGTTTTCGGCAGTCACGCGTAGGTCGATATATGGACGGAGGCAGCGGCGAGATGACCCTCGCCTTCGAACTCGAAGCCCTGCAATCGCTGGCTGATCCCGGCGCGGTCTTCACCGACGCCCGCCAGTGGACGGAGTACGTCGGTGTCGTCAGCGAGAAGCCGACCTACGTCGTCACCAACTTCACCCGGAAACACCGCGTTCGACAGGACTTCTTCTCGGGCCCGCGCGGCGTCGCCGAGAGCCTCGACAACGTCGCCGACCAGTTCGAGACGCCACGCCACGTCTTCCTCGGTACCAGCGAGGACGACGAGGCCATCGCCGAGGAGGCCGGCTGGGAATACCTGCCGCTGGCCGAGGCTGCCGACGCCGCCGACTGGGAACTCGCCGAGGGGTCGGCCGACGAGGAGTTCTTCGAGGACGACGAGCGCGACGACTGGCCCTGACCGTCACCACCGGGACGCGGCGAAGTAAGCAGTATTAACATCATACCCCGCTGTAGCCTCTCGTAATGCTCGGTGGGCTCCTCCCGTCGTCGCCGGTCGTCGCCGTCAGCATGATCGTGGTGACGACCGGTGTGATCTGGGTCGGCAGCGGCTGGCTGGAGTCCTCGGCCGAACAGCTTTCGGCCCACTACGGCCTGCCGCCGGTCGTGCAGGGCTCGATCGTCGTCGCCGTCGGCTCGAGTTTCCCGGAGCTCGCAAGCGTCGTCTTCACGGCGCTGGCCGGCGTCTTCGAGATGGGTGTCGGGGGGATCGTCGGCTCGGCGATCTTCAACATTCTCGTGATCCCCGCGCTTGCCGGGCTGGCCGCCACCGGCAACATCGAAACGAATCGGACGATCGTCTACAAGGAGGCGCAGTTCTACATGATCGCCGTCGCGGCGTTGATCATCACGTTCTCGCTCGGGGTTATCTATCTTCCAGCCCCGAACAGCCCGGAGCTGGTCGGCCAGATCACCCGCCCGCTGGCGGTGATTCCGCTGTTGCTCTACGGGCTGTATCTCTTCATCCAGTGGCAGGACGTGAGCGAGTACACCGGCGAGGTTGAACTCAACGACGCAATCGGTCGGCAGTGGGCCCTGCTGGCTGGCGGCCTGCTGTTGATCCTGATCGGGGTCGAACAGCTGGTCGGTGCCGTCGAGATTCTGACAGACGCGTTCGGCATCCCGGAGTTTCTCGCAGGCGTCATCATCATCGCCGCCGCGACGAGTCTGCCGGATACGCTTGTCAGTGTGCGGGCGGCCCGAGAGGGCAAGGGGCTGACGAGCCTCGGGAACGTGCTGGGGTCGAACACGTTCGATCTCCTCGTGGCGATCCCGATCGGGGTGCTTATCATACCGACCGGGGTCGTCTCGATTAATTTTGCTGTCGCCGTCCCGATGCTGGGCGTGCTCACGCTGGCGACCGTATTGCTGTTTGCGTTCCTCCGCACCGATCTCTCGCTGACGACGACAGAGGCCTACGCGCTGCTTGTCGCCTACGGTATCTTCGTCGCGTGGGTGGTGGCAGAGACGGTCGGTGTCGTTGATCTCGTCGCCGCGACCTGACCGCCGCAAGGGGTGGTTGTGTCCGCCGTGTTCAGGGTACCGAAAGCCATAATCAGGCGACACCCCAATAAAAGGTGATGAGTCATCAGCTGCCCGATGTCCAGGCCTCACAGCCGGATGTGGCCGTCGGGCTCAGTCAGGTTGGCGTAACGGGTGTCGAGAAACTGGTCAAACTCGCCCGCGAGGACAAACGGCCCATCGTCCTGATGGCCGAGTTCGACGTGTTCGTCGATCTTCCGGGCGGTCGCAAGGGGATCGACATGAGTCGCAACATGGAGGTTGTCGACGAAATTCTCGAGGAAACGACGGAGTCCGAGGCCTACCGCGTCGAGGATGTCTGTGGCGATGCCGCCGAACGACTGCTCTCGAAACACGAGTACACCTCGACCGCCGAGGTCGAGATGACCGCCGAGTTGATCACGAAAGAACAGACGCCCGCCACCGACAAGCAGACCCAGAACACCGCAACGATCATCGCCAGCGCGACCGCGACCGACGAGGGCACCCACGAGGAAATCGGTGCCGAGGTCACGGGAATGACTGTCTGTCCCTGCTCGCAGGGGATGTCCGAATCGCGGGCCCGCGAAACACTGCAGGATCTCGATGTCGACCGTCAGGTTGTCGACGAGTTCCTTGACAAGGTCCCCCAGCCGGGGCACTCCCAGCGCGGTCACGCCACGCTGACGATCACCAGCGATGGCGACCCCGAGGTCGATCTCGGCGACATCATCGACATCGCCCGCGACGCGATGAGTGCGCGCATCTACAACATGGCGAAACGACCCGACGAGGATCACATGACGTTTGCCGCCCACTCGGATGCCAAATTCGTCGAGGACTGTGTGCGCTCGCTCGCGGAGGGCACCGTCGAGGCGTTCGATCATCTCGACGACGAGGCAGTCGTCTACATCCGCCAGTCGAACGACGAGTCGATCCACCAGCACAACGCTCACGCAGAGCGCGAAGTGACGATGGGACAGCTCCGGTCCGAACTCGACGGCGACACGACGTAGCGGGCGGGTTACTGCGGTGGCTGTGGTTGCACGTCTTCTAGCGGTTTCGCGTCCTCCCATCGCGGCTGGAATACCTCTCGCACGTCGGCAACGAAGGTCCGGTCCTTAAGATTGATCATCGCAAACGCCTCCTGTGGATCCAGCGGGTTCGGCACGCTGAGACAGACCTCGTCTCCGTCGATCACGGTGAACGTGCCGTCGACGGACTCGTGAACGCGGGCCGCGTAGTTGTCGTGGCTGTCCAGTCGGGATTTGTACTCCTCGTTGGTTTCGACCGGGAGCGCGTGCACAACCCCTGGCGGTACCAGCAGTTCGACATCGACACCGCGTTCGAGCGCGGCTTCGAGTTTCGTGACGACGCGATCACTGGCGGTCCGGAGGTCTATTCCAGCGGCCGGCGACCGGGCAGCGATAATCAGTTTCTCGTCGGCCGCGTCGAGCCGTTCCAGGAGGAGTTCCAGCGTCTCTTCGGCCCCGACAGCCGCGGTCCAGAACTGCCCGTTGACCGGGGCTGTGCCCTCGAGATCACCCAGCAGCGTGTCGACCGTCTCGGCGTACTGCTCGGCCTGTTTGTCGAGTTCGCGCTGTTTGGCCTCGAGCAGCCGGTCGAGCCCGACATCCGGCTCGACGGCGACGTACTTCTTCGGCCGACTGGCCGTCTGACTCCGGACGAGCTGGTGCTGTTCGAGTCCGTTGAGCACGTCGTAGATCCGGCCCATCGGCACCTCGCTCGTCCGTGACAACTCCTTTGCGGTTGTCGGCCCGCTCCGGAGCAGGGCACGATACGCCCGGGCCTCGTACTTCGAGAGCCCGAGATCACGGAGACTCGCCATATCTGCTGTTGTTCGGCGACTGATAAAAACACACCGGCCGTTTATTCGCCCCCGTCGGCCACCGACCCAACCTGTTCGACGAGTTTCTCTGGCGTTGTCGCTGGTGACCTGTCGCTGCCGCGAACGCGTGCAGTTCCGGCCTCGATTCCGTCCGCGTCGGGGACGACGACGGCCTCGTGGTCGGCGATTCGTAGCGCAGCCCGGTGGAGATCCGAGCCGGCCGGGCCACCGACATCGACGACGAGGTCGCCGCCGGTAAGCCGGGCGGCCACGCTGCCGTAGTGAGCGACCTGCACACCGAGGCGATCCCACGCGCCGGCGAAGGCCTCGATGGCGTCGGTCGCCGCGTCCCGATACCG
>KI543216.1:17753-21670 GCA_000496215.1 uncultured archaeon A07HN63 | reverse complement strand
CTTGATGTCGAACGCGAAGTCGTCGACGAGTTTCTCGATCAGGTGCCACAGCCGGGCCACTCCCAGCGCGGTCACGCCACGCTGACGATCACCAGCGATGGCGACCCCGAGGTTGATCTCGGCGACATCATCGACATCGCCCGCGATGCGATGAGCGCGCGGATCTACAACATGGCGAAACGCCCCGATGAGGATCATATGACGTTCGATGCCCACTCCGACGCCAAGTTTGTCGAAGACTGTGTGCGCTCGCTTGCGGAGGGGACAGTCGAGGAGTTTGACCATCTTGACGACGAGGCGGTCGTCTACATCCGCCAGTCAAACGACGAGTCGATCCACCAACACAACGCCCACGCCGAACGCGAGGTCACGATGGGCCAGCTACGATCGGAGCTCAACGGCGACGCGGCCTAAGGGCGATTAACTGCCGAGGCGGAATTTCGAGCGGTTCGGCGTTTTCCCAGCGCGGCTCAAAAACGCCCCGTACGTCGGTCGCAAACGATTGATCTTTGAGATCGATCATCGCAAACATCTCGGCGGGATCCAGCGGGTTTGGAACCTCCAGACAGACCTCGGTGTTGTCGATCAGATTGAACGTACCCTCGACGGTTTCGCGGGTTCGAACCGCGTAGTTGTCGTACTCGGTCAGCCGGTCGTTGTAGGCCTCGATAACCTCGGCTGGAAGCTCAGCGACAACGGTTGGTGTGACAAGTAAGTAGACATCAACACCGCGTTCTAAAGTGGTTTCAAGCGCGTCAACAACACGACTGCTCGCGCTTTGGAGATCAAGGCCGGCCGCTGGCGAGCCGGCGACCATGATCAACTCGTTGTCGGCCGCATTAAGCCGTTCGACAAGAAGTTCAAGCGTTTCCTCGGGGCCGACAGCGGCTGTCCAAAACTGACCGTCGACCGGCGCGGCCGCATCAAGATCATCCATCAGCGTCGCAACGGTCTCGGCGTACTGGTCGGCCTGCTTGTCCAGCTCCCGCTGTTTGGCCTCCAACAACCGATCTAAGCCGACATCGGGCTCAACGGCGACATACTTCTTTGGTCGACTAGCGGCCTGACTCCGGACGAGTCGGTGGTGTTCGAGCCCGTTGAGCACGTCGTAGATGCGGCCCATCGGCACCTCACTTTTTCGTGACAACTCCTTAGCGGTTGTCGGCCCGCTCCGGAGCAACGCCCGGTAGGCACGGGCCTCGTACTCAGATAAGCCGAGATCGCGGAGACTTGCCATACAACGGGTTGTTGATGGTATGATAAAAACACACCGACAGTTTATTCAAACCCCGACCGTCGGTGGCTCACCCACCGAGGTAGAGTCGGCCGACCTCCTCATTGTCAAGGAGTTCGTCACCGGTGCCGGTGAACTTGATCTCGCCGCTGGCAAGGACAAAGCCCCGGTCGGCGACCGACAACCCCTTTTGTGCGTTCTGCTCAACGAGGAGGATCGTCGTTCCAAGGTCGTTGAGCTGTTCGATCCGTTCGAAAACATCGTCGATAAACTTCGGTTCCAGCCCGATGGAGGGCTCGTCGAGCAACATTATCTCTGGATCGACCATCAGCGCGCGGGCGAGTTCCAGCAGTCGCCGCTGGCCACCCGACAGTGTTCCCGCCTGTTGCTCGCGGATGTCGCCGAGGATCGGGAACTCGTCGTAGAGTTCCTCGGCACGGGCGGCCGCCTGCTCGTCGTCCTCGAAGACGTAGCCGCCCATCAGCATGTTCTCGTGGACGCTCATCCCGGGGAAGACGCTGGCGTCCTGCAGGACGTAGCTCACGCCGTTGGCGAGGTTTTCCTGCGGTGACCGGCCGGTGATCTCCTCGTCGCGGAGCGTGATCGTGCCGGCCATCACGTCAGCGAAGCCGTAGATACTCTTCATCAGCGTCGACTTCCCCGAGCCGTTGGGGCCGATGAGACAGGCGATCTGGCCGTCCTCGATTTCGATATCTATGTCGTGAAGCACAGTCGTGTTGCCGTAACCGGCGACGACGTTCTCCATCTCGATGATTGGTGCTGCCATGGTTATTCCCTCCCGAGGTAGGCGTTGATGACGCGCTGATCGGTCTGAATCTCGTCTGGCGTCCCCTCGGCGATGCGCTCGCCGTGAGCCAGCACGTAGATCCGGTCGGCGATCTCCATCACGAAATCCATGTTATGCTCGATGAGGAAGATCGTCGCCTCCTCCTCGTCGTTGGCCGTTCGGATGTAGTCGATGAGGTTCTCCAGCATGGCCGGATTGATCCCACCGGCCGGTTCGTCCATCAACAGCAGGTCGGGCTCGCCCATCAGCTCCATGACGAACTCGATGAGCTTCTGCTGGCCGAAACTGAGTTTCCCGGCTCGTGTGTCGGCGAGCCCGCCGAGATCGACGTAGTCGAGGAGTTCGTTCGTCCGGTTCAGCAGCGAATCGTCTGGCTGTCGGAGCAGGCCACCGATATCGGCACCGGCTTCTTGGGCGGCCAGCAGGAGGTTCTTTCGGACGGTCATCCCGCCGAAGATTCGGGTTTCCTGAAACATGCGACCGAGCCCTGAACGGGCGATCTTGTACTCCGGCCAGTCGGTGACATCCTGTCCTTCCAACGTCACTTGGCCCTCGTCGGCGGTGAGTGTGCCAGTGATACAGTTGAACAGCGTCGACTTCCCGGCGCCGTTAGGACCGATGAGACCGACGATCTCGCCCTCGTGAACTTCGACATCAATGTTGTCGACGGCCGTGAGGCCGCCGAACCGTTTCGTGATTCCCTCGGTCCGGAGCACGGCGTCGTCCGCGGTGGTCGTCATCCCTGTGTCATCGTTTTCGATCGACCTACTCATCCGTAGTCACCGCCGTTGTGTCGGCGTCTGTGGCGCCATCGGTGCTATCGGCCGTGGCATCGGTGGCGGCCATGCCGCCGCGTTCGTAGTAGTCCATCTCGCTGGCGTACTCCCGGAGCGTGCCGACGACCCCTTTCGGAAAGCCAATGACGGTCACGATGACTGCGGTACCGAGCACAACGAGTTGCCAGCCGACGAAGGCGATCTCGACGTACTCGATGATCGTATGCAGGCCGAACGCGCCGATGACCGGGCCGGCGACGGTACCGGTGCCGCCCATCAAGGCCATGGCGATGAGCTCGACGTTCCACGCGCCGTTGTAGGCGGTCTGGGGATTAATGAACGTGTTGAACATACCGTAGGCACCGCCGGCCAGCCCGGTGAACAGCGCGGCTAACATCCACGCGGCCGTCTTGTAGTAGGTCGTATTAAATCCCATCGCGGTCGCCTTCCCCTCGTCGTCGCGGATCGCGTTGAGGATGAAGCCGAACCGCGTCGACGAGACGTAGTAGACGACGACGATCTCGGTGACGAGGACGCCGAGGAAAAGTAGTAGAAGACGACCCCGGCGGGACATCGAAGAGTATCTTTCCGCTGGCCCCACCGGTAATCGTGAGGTTCCGTGAGATCTGCTGGGCTGCCAGTAACACGCCAAGGGTGGCGATGGCGAAGTAATGTCCTCGCAACCGCAACACGATGAGACCGATGAACCCCGCGAAAACGGTCGCGACCACCGCTGCAGCGACAATCGCCAGCGGGAACGACACGGCGAAATTCTTCAGCAAAATCGCGCCGGTGTAGGCACCGATCCCAAAGAAGGCCATGTTTCCGAAGCTCGGATAGCCGGTCTGGCCGCCGACGATGTCCCACGACAGCGCGAGGATCGCAAACAGGAACATTTCCGAAAGAACGGTCATCACGTACCCCTCGCGCAGCCCGAACACCGGCGGTAACGCGCCGACGACCGCGCTGGCGAGAATAAGCTTCCAGCTGTGTGTCCCACAGAAATCTAACAGCCGGTCTATCTGCTCGGGCGGTATGATCGACCGAAGCATTCCGTCGTCGGATTCGGTGCTCATTCCTGTGCCTCCGTGCCGAACAG
>KI543216.1:0-17733 GCA_000496215.1 uncultured archaeon A07HN63 | reverse complement strand
CCCCGTCGGCCACCGACCCAACCTGTTCGACGAGTTTCTCTGGCGTTGTCGCCGGTGACCTGTCGCTGCCGCGAACGCGTGCAGTTCCGGCCTCGATTCCGTCCGCGTCGGGGACGACGACAGCCTCGTGGTCGGCGATTCGCAGCGCAGCCCGGTGGAGATCCGAGCCGGCCGGGCCACCGACATCGACGACGAGGTCGCCGCCGGTGAGCCGGGCGGCCACGCTGCCGTAGTGAGCGACCTGCACACCGAGGCGATCCCACGCGCCGGCGAAGGCCTCGATGGCGTCGGTCGCCGCGTCCCGATACCGCTGGTCGCCGGTGATCGCCGCCAGATCGAGGAGGCCTGCGGCCAACTCGGTCCCGGTGTCGATCGGTCGCAGCGGCCGGTCGCAGAGCCCCTCGCCGGTGGCCGGGCCGTCGCGGAACGCGCCGTCGCCACCCAGCGTATCGAGGGCGTTGTCGGCGACGGCTTTGGCGACCGCAGTGTACGCCTCGCCGCCGAGCACCTGTCGGGCGCGCGTCCATGCGGTGACGACGCGGGCAGCGTCCTCCAGTAGCCCCGTTTTGCCGACCTCGTCGCCATCGCGGTAGTGGGTGACGACGCCACCCTCGGTGTCGATGAGCGCTGATTCGACGGCGTCGAGAATCCGCTCGGCGTACTCTCGGGTGTGGTTGTCGTCGGTGTAGGCGTAGTAGGTCAGTAGCGCGTCGGCCGCGAGCGCGTTACCGCCGGCGAAGACGGTCAGATCGGTTCGCGGCCCCGGCTGGTCGGCGCGCTCGTCGGCGCTGCTGCTGTAGTAGCTCGCGCCGCCGCCGGGGCCCTGACTGCCGCCGACGGCAACGCCGGTCCACAGCGTGTCGGTGAGGTAATCGATGCTGCGGCGGGCCGGCTCGCGGTAGGCCTCGTCGCCGGTGTAGAGATAGCCGTTGGCGAAGGCCCGTGTGAGGGCGGCGTTCGTCTCCAGGACCTTCTCGTAGCGGACGTTCGACCAGTCGCGCTCGGTCGCAAATCGGAAGAAGCCGCCGTCGACGGTGTCGTGGAGATGCTGGGCGATGGCGTCCAGCGTCTGGCGGGCCTGCTGCGGTTCGCGCTTGAGGGCGAACTCGATGGTGCGGGGCAGCGGGAACTTCGCGTCGGTGCCCCAGCCGCCGTGGGTCGGGTCAAACTGCTCGGTCAGCTGGCCGGCGATGTGTTCCTCGATCTGTGGACTGAGGTCGTCGGCCGGCGTCGGCTCGTCGTCGAGCCCGCGCGGAATCCGGCCGGCCTCGGCCCCCTTTTGCTCCCAGACCTCGCGGATGCGGTCGACGATGCTCCGCATGCCGTCGGGGCCGAGATAGGTCGCGCCGGTCAGCAGTTCGCCGCTCGGCGTGAGAAACGCGGTGGTCGGAAACCCGCCCATGTTGTAGCGTTCCCGAACCGTCGGTCGGCGGTCGACATCGACACGGATCGGCACGAAGCTATCGTTGATGTTGGCGGCGATGCGTGGCTCGCTGTAGGTGCGGGCGTCCATCTCGTGGCAGTCTCCACACCACGTCGCCGACAGCGAGAGCAGGATCGGTGTGTCCTCGGCTGCGGCGTCGGCAAACGCGTCGGCGCCCCACGACCGCCACTCGACCTGTGTCGCTGCCCTCGCCGCCGCTGCCCCCGTCTCGTCCATATGTACGCTGGGCGGGGCCGCCGCCTAAGCCCTTCGGCACCGCTGCCGCGACGATGGCGGCGATTCTGCAGCCGAAGCGAGCACTACTAAGTGACGCTGTTGCGTTGCCGGCAGCAATGCGACGACGACGGCTACTGGCGGCCCTCGGGGCCGGGTCGCTGTCGGCGGTCGCCGGCTGTCAGGGCGGCGATACTGGCGGTGACTCCAGTGATGATAGCGGCGATGCGGCAGCGACGTGGCCGACCGGACCCTACGCGAGCTACGAGACGACGACGGTGACTGTCACGTCCACCGACGGCGAACCGCGTGGCACGGTCACCGCGGCGGTCGCTCGCAGCGCGCCGCGGCGGGAACTCGGACTCAGCGCCGTCGACTCCATGCCGACCACCGGCGGGATGCTGTTCGTCTACGAGACAACCGGCACCCACCAGTACGACACCCAGGATATGGCGTTCGACCTCGACCTTGTCTACGCCGATTCAGACCGCACGATCACGGCGATTCGCGACGCCCCTGTCCCGGCCGACGATGCGGCGACGACCTACGCCGGTGAGGGCAAATACATGCTCGCTGTCACGGCTGAGTGGACCGATACAAATGGGGTTGCTGTCGACGACACGCTCGAATTCTCGTTCTAATTTTCGCTCTAGTTCTGTCGCTGGCGACCGGGTCGATCTCGATCAGTTCTCGGCTGGTCCGCGCCCCAGCGACGGGAGCGGAATCCCGAGCGCGCCGAGGACGGCGTAGCCAAAGGCACCGACCGCGGCGAGCACGAACACCGTTCCCACGCCGATCAGCAGTACCGACACCGGGTTCGCGCCGATGACCTTGGTCACAAACACCTGTGGCATCTCGATGAGGTTGCTGAGCAGCCGGATAACGACCCCGACAAAAGCGTTCATACCTGCCTGTTGACGATCCGGGTATATGTGTGTTCAGGTGTCGTCCGCGTCGCCCACAGGAGAACCGAACGGCTTTCCGGGACAGGCCACTAGTAGATCGCAATGAACCCGCTGTACTGGATTCTCGTGGGGGTCCTCGCCTACACAGCGGTGATCGTCACCCTGAATCGGCGGGGGCTGTTGCCGTCGTCGCTCTCAATCTCTGGCCCGCTCATGACGGTCCACACCCGGCGCGGCCGTGCGGCAATCGACCGGCTGGCCCGCCCCAAGCGATTCTGGCGTGCCCTCGCCAATATGGGCGTCGGCGTCGCGCTGGTCGTCATGGTCGGCACGTTCCTCATGCTGCTCTCCCGGGCGATGCAGATCATCGAATCGCCGTCGACACAGACGGCCCTCCGCCAGCCGCGGAACGTGCTGGTGATCCCCGGCGTCAACGAGTTTCTGCCGCTCTCCGTCGCCCCCGAGATCGTCGCCGGCCTGCTCGTCGGGATGGTCGTCCACGAGGGTGGTCACGCCCTGCTCTGTCGGGTCGAGGATATCGAGATCGAGTCGATGGGCGTCGCGCTGCTGGCGTTGCTCCCGATCGGCGCGTTCGTCGAACCCGACGAGGACAGCGTCGACGCCGCCGACCGCGGCCCGCGCACGCGAATGTACGCTGCGGGCGTCCTCAACAACTTCATCGTCACGCTCGTCACCTTCGGCCTGCTGTTCGGGCCCGTGGTCGGCGCGGTCGCTGTCGCCCCCGGCGCCGCGGTCGGCGGCGTCAGCCCGGACGGCGCGGCGGCCGCGGCCGGAATCGATGCCGGCGACCGGATCGTCAGCGTCGACGGGCAGTCGGTCGCCTCCAACGCGGACCTGCAGACGTTGCTGGCCAACACCAGCGAGAGCCGGGTGACCGCGACGCTCGCCAACGGCACCGAGGTCACTGTCGAGCCACAGCCACTCGTCACGGCCGTCTACCCCGCCTCGCCGTTCGCTGCCGGCAGTAGCGGCGACACCGATGGCGACGACGATAGCGATGGCGACACCGACGACACCGGTATCGCCGCCCGCGACCGGATCACGGCGGTCAACGGAACGCCGGTCTCGACGACGGGCGATATCCGCGCGGCGACCGGCAACGCGACGGCCGTCGAGCTGACCGTCACGACGCCGAACGGCACGACACGAACGGCAAGCGGACCGCTGGGCGTCCTCTCGACGGTGAGCCCCAACGACCCGCTCGACGCGGCGGGCGCGACCGCGGGCGAACCGGTCGTGATCACGCGGATCGCTGATCACCGGATCATCGAGTTCGCCGATATGCGGGCCGCACTGTCCGGCGCCTCGCCGGGCGAGCCGGTCAGCGTGGTTGCCTACAGCGACGGCACGTCGACGACCTACACGGTCGAACTCGCCGAGCATCCCGACGACGAGGATCGGGCATTCCTCGGCATCTCGTCGCCGACCGATCTGAGCGGCGTCCGCGTCGATAGCATGGGGATCACGTCGTACCCGGCCGACACCTTCCTCTCGATTCTCGGCGGCGACATCGGGGCGGGTTCGCCTTCGCGCTGCTCTACCTCCTCGTGTTGCCGTTCGCGTCCGTGATCGGGATCACGGAGTTCAATTTCGCCGGGTTCGTCGGCACCAACACCGGGTTCTACGACGTGGCAGGCCCACTGGCCGGTCTCGGTGAGGGTGGCGTCTTCCTGCTTGGCGAACCTGCTGTTCTGGACGGGCTGGATCAACCTCAATCTCGCCTTCTTCAACTGTATTCCGGCGTTCCCGCTGGACGGCGGCCACATCCTTCGCACCTCGACGGAGGCGGTCGTCTCGCGGCTCCCGACGAGCGCCAAACCGCTGGTGACGCGGGCGGTGACGACGGCTGTCGGCCTCACGATGGGAGTCAGTCTCGTGTTGATGGTCTTCGGGCCGCAGTTGCTGAACTGAGTCGCGGCTGCTGGCTCTTCGCTGACTGAGCGAACCACCGACTAGATTGGTAGTAACACTACTGGTTGGTGTGTGAGATGCGGCGCCCGTATACCGCAGCCCGTACGTTGGCTGTGTCTACATCCCGGCGAATTAGTCTGGCTTGTCGGTACTGTCTAGAACGAGTGAGACACCCGCGCAACAGCAGATGGTGACGACGTGACCGACTCCGCAACTGTTTCACCGTCCACCAAAATCGAAACAGTGAGTGGCCCTGAACCTTGATCACGTTTCTGTGCTTTTCCTCTGACAGTCGACGGATCTCTGATAATATATGCGTCAGATCCAGTGCCGGAGACCGACCGCATGTTACCGGGTTCCCCGTACGCTCCGGACCAGTCTCCAAGGTATTCGACTCTGAAGATTGCCTCCGTTGGTGGGGATACTCCAGAGCAACCGCTACAGAGGGCTACTGCACTCAGCGAGGCAACACCCTGTTTCAGTAGCGTTCTCCGTTGCATACGTTCTGTCTCTCTGGTGGGCGACCCAATGACCAGATGGCGGAAATCGTTACTGGTTGGCGTGCGAGATTCAGGGCGTCTCTCGCACGGATTCTCATCACGTCGGCCTCCCTGGTTCGCCGTCTTCGGTATGCGCTGCGTTGATTTTCGGCCACGTTCCCAGTCGATAGGCAGACGCGAAAACCCCAAACCCTCCCACGGCGAAACAGGCCTATGGTCGAAGTCCCGCAAACAGACGAAGGCTGGTACGTGCTCCACGACTTCCGGCGGATCGACTGGGACGCGTGGCGAGACGCGCCCGATCACGACCGCGAGCGGGCGGCCCGCGAGGCCCGCGAGCATCTCGAAGCCCACGAGTCGGTTGCCGATGTCCCCGACGGCGAGGGTGCCTCGGCCGTGTTCTCGATGCTCGGCCACAAGGCCGACCTGCTCATCATGCATCTCCGGCCGACGCTCGACGCCCTCTCGGCGGCCGAACGCAATTTCGAGCGAACGAGTTTCGCCGGCTACACCACCCAGCCGACCTCCTACGTCTCCGTGACGGAGGTCTCGGGCTACGTCTCCGACGCCTACTTCACCGACGACGAGGTCGACGAGGGCCTGCGCCGCTACATCGAGGGGAAGCTCAAACCCGACATCCCTGACGACGAGTACGTCTGTGTCTACCCGATGAGCAAACGCCGCGGCGAGGAACACAACTGGTACACGCTGCCGTTCGACGAGCGGGCCGACATGATGAGCGAGCACGGCGGCACCGGCAAGGGGTATGCCGGCGATATCGATCAGATCATCGCCTCCTCGGTCGGCTTCGACGACTACGAGTGGAGCGTCACCCTGTTCGGCGAGGACCCGACCGACATCAAGGATATCGTCTACGAGATGCGGTTCGACGAGGCCACCTCGAAGTACGGCGAATTCGGCTCCTTCTACATCGGTCGCCGGTTCCCGCCCCACGACCTGCTGGCGTTCATGCGCGGCGACACGGTCCCGACCGGCGACGACGCTGCCGGCCATCCACACGGCGAATCGGGCGGCCACCGCGGCGACGCCCACGCCGACACTGGCGACGGACAGCAGCACAGCGAGGGTGACCACCACGGTGGCGACGGCCATCACGACGGCGATGGTGGCGACCACCATGACGGCGATGATGGCGGTCACCACGACGGCGATGGCGACGAGGAGGAATCGATTCGCGGTGAACTCGCGGACCTCGACATCTACGCCGGCCAGCCACACGGCGAGGACGTGTTTGCGACTGTGCTCTACTCCGAGGCCGACACCGACGAGCTGTTCGAGGAGGTCGACGGCCTGCGCGGCAACTTCGAGCATTACGACACCCACGTCAAAACGGCGGTCTACGCGGCGGCCGACCGTGATCGCTCGGCTGTCGTCTCGATCTGGGACACCGCGAGCGCGGCCGACACCGCCGCCGGCTTCCTCTCGGAGCTGCCGGGCATCGTCGAGCGCGCCGGCGAGGCGAGCGGGTTCGGCACGATGGGCATGTTCTACACCGTCAAATCCGAACACCGCGAGGATTTCGTCGACAAGTTCGACACCGTCGGCGGTGTCCTCGCCGAGATGGACGGCCATCTTGAGACCGATCTGATGGTCAACGAGGAAGACGAGGACGACATGTTCATCGCCAGTCAGTGGGAGTCGAAGGCGGACGCGATGGGCTTCTTCCGCTCCGACGATTTCCAGAATACCGTCGAGTGGGGTCGTGACGTGCTCGCCGACCGCCCGCGACACGTCTTCCTCGCCTGACGATGGCGGCCGATCCACCAACCGACTGGGCCGTCCAGGACTGGCTCATCGTCGTCGAGGGGCTCGCCGATCGCTTCCATCCCGACGACGACTCTCGGGACGCCCAGCGCGGCTGGCACCTGCTGGAGACGATCTGTCGGAACTGCGATATCGATCCCGCCGAGTACGTCTTCGCCATCGACGACGACTGGGGCCCGACCGCGGCCGACGACGCAAGCGACGAGGCCATTCCGGCATTGCATCCCGCTGATGGGTTCGACGACGCCGACTGGCAACTCGTCGCCGACGCCTTTTGCGAGATCGCCGACCGTGATCGCCCAACCCCGCGCACTCGCCGTGCCGAGCGGCTGGCTGAGGCCGTCGCTGCGCACGAGCTGTCGGTGACGCTGCGCCCGATTTCGGAATCCTGAGTCGGTCGCGCCGCTTCGAAGCGTTTTGATACCGGCCGCCCGCAGTGATTGTATGGCAGCCTCAACCGCCCACCACGTCGGGCTCACCGTCAGCGATCTCGAAAGCGCCGTCGAGTTCTATCAGTCCGTCTTCGATTGCTCAGTCGTTGCGGAGTTCAGCGTCGCCGGCGACGCCTTCGCAACCGGCGTCGGTATCGACGGCGCGAGCGCACGGTTCGCCCACCTTGATCTCGGCTCAATTCGACTCGAACTCGTCGCCTACGAACCTGTGGGCGAGGATCGACCGACGGCCGACCTCAACGAACCGGGCGCAACGCATCTCGGTGTCGAAGTCGACGATATCGACGACTTCTACGATTCGATCCCGGCGGATGTCGAGACGATCAGCGAGCCACAGACGACCGACACCGGGACGACAATCTGTTTTCTGCGTGATCCAGACGGTCACCTCGTCGAGGTACTCGAACTGGACGCCTGACGACCGCCATGTGGACAGGAGTCCTTCGACAGTCGGCTACTCGTCGGCCTCTCCGTCCGCCGGTTGGTCCGGCGACTCTGGGTCGCCTGTCGCCTCGACGACGGTGTTGATCGCCGTCTCGCTGTCGTCATCTGCGTGCTGGATCCGTACGTCGTGACGCGTGTGGCGAGCGTGGGTTTCGGCCCACCGCCGCGCTGGCCGCTCGTCGAGAAATCGCTCGCCGTCGGGACACTGCTGGCAGTTGACGACCCACGGGGTGACACCGTCGGGAAAGTGGCCGGTATGGCGTTCGTGGTCGAGCGCGAACTGTTCGAAGGCCTGATTGCCGGCGTACAGCGCGTCGAGTTCGTACTCTAACTCCCACTCCCGGTCACAGCGGTCACAGGTGACGGTCGGGGTGTTGTCGACCGGCTCCTCGTCAGCAGCCGGCGGCTCGTCAGGGTCGGATGGTGGGGTCGACACGAGCGCTCCTTGCGGCGCGAGCCATTTGTATCTATCCAGCCAGTTGCTGGCCGTGTGACGACGGCCACTCCTCACACGCAGCCGGGGAACTCCTCGCCCTGAATGTGGACGGAATCGACCCACGGTTCGAGTTCCTCGTCGGGCTTGGTGAAGCGCGAGCGCGAGTCCATGTAGGACATGATGAGCGCGCGCCGCCAGTCATCGGTCGTGTTCGGCGCGGTGTAGTGCGGGACGAGACAGTGGGTGAACAGCGCGTCGCCGGCCTCCATCGGGAGTTCGACGAGGTCGCTCTCGTCGTACCCGGTGTCGTTGATCACGATATCCGTCTCGTACTCGTCGGCCTCGTGATCCAGCAGGCCGTCCCTGTGCGCCCCTGGGATCACGGTCATACAGCCGTTTTCGGGCGTCGCCTCGTCGAGGGCGACCCAGACGGTGAGGTGATCCCGCGGCTGGATCGGGTAGTAGGCGGCGTCCTGATGGAGGCCCTTCTCGCTGCCAACCGACGGCGGCTTGAACATCGCTGCGCTGCGCAGGAGTTTGAGATGCTCGCCGAGTAGCTGTTCGGCGACCGCCGTGATCGTGTCGTGGTTGGCGATGTCGCCGAACACGTCGTCGGATTCGACCATGCCGAGCCCCTCGAACTTCCGGACAGCGTCGCCCTCCTCCTCGACGTCGAGCTCGCCGCGCTCGACGCGTGGCTCGATCTGCGATTCGAAGGTCTCGGGCTCGCGGTTGCCGTGGGTGTACTCGCGGAGGCGGTCGGTCGTCTGTTCGACCGTGTCCTGTGCAAGCGCGTCCTCGACGAGAAGATAGCCGTCGGTCTGGTACTGCTCGAACTGCGCGTCGGAGAGTTGCATACCGAGTACGTGGTGGTATCGACCTCTAATAGTTTCTCTTCGGCGGCGACCGGAACGCCAAAACCGGCGGCGGCAGTGACTCGACTTACGAGCAACGCTGGAGCTACTGACCCACGCGCCTGTCGGCTAAGTGCTCGCGGTCGCACTCTCCTACCGCTATCGCTGGCTGACGCCGCCGTTCGTGACGGTCTGTATGATGGGTGCAGTTTATTCCCGATCTGGCGAAGATCAGACTCCTCGTGCCCTCGTGGCAGGTCGAACGGTGGCTCGGTCTGCCGGTCGACTGGGTTGGCCTCCACACCGTCGGCGGGACGCTCGCGGCGGTGCTGATCGGGGTTGTGCTGGTGCGAGCCTTGACCGCAGGCGGGTCTTCGGGTTGCTCGCTGTGGGGGCCGGCTCGCATCTGTTTCTCGACGCGCTGTTGTGGTTCCCGTCGGGCCGGATGAAACCGGTGCTGTGGCCGCTGATCGCGTTCCGTCCACGATTCAACGGGCTGTTCGTCTCCACTGATCGCTGGCCGGCACTCGTCGCGCTCGTGGCGGCGGCGCTCGCGTGGTATCTCCGCTATCATCGGTCGCCACCGGACTGGGACGGGTAACTGACGGACACTCGACCTGACGACGCAACCCTGGACGCCGGCCCGGAGACCCCCACAGCTATTTGACAGCCCACCGAACTCCGGATATGGCAAAACACGCCTTCCTGCTGCTGTCGTCTCCGGACAACCCCGGCAAGTTCGCCAATCCGCTCACCTACGCTCAGCAACTGGATGCCGACGGCCACGAGGTTGTGGTCTACTTTGACGGCGCGGCGACCAACTTCTTCGACGGCATCGAGGACCGCGCCCCGCCGGCGGTCGACGCCTACGAGGGAGCCAAGGACAGCGGCCTCATCGCCGGCGTCTGTGATCACTGTGCGACCGTGATGGAGGTCGTCGACGCCGTCGAAGCCGAGGGGTTCGAGATCGAGGACACGGAGCACCGTCCCGACACGGCGGCACTCGTCGACGAGGGGTACGAACTCCATATGGTCTGAGCCCCGGTCGGCTGGACCCGCCCACTCAAACCGGCGGATCGCCTGCCGGATCGACTAGATGCTGATCCACCGTCACCCGATAGGGAGTATTCTTCCCGGTATCGATTCGGACTGGTTCGAGCGTCGCTGCCCCGAACGGGACGGCAACAGTTGAACTGAACCATAGGCTGGATACACCACCGAGTAGTCGTCTGATAAACTGAGACATTGAACCGGCACCGTCCGGTGCCGTCAGCCGCAATCCGTGTTCAACATTGAAACCGAGGCACCAGACGGTATATGCAAATTGTTATTCATACCTATTAAACATAACGGCCTCCTGTAACATCGATATGGGCCGGTATACGCCCCCAGAATCGAGATCATTGGTATACAGTTGACTGATACTCGCAGGAAAACCATCCCGGCCGCTATCTAGAAATCAAATCTGATAGCTGCTGGCGTATTTTTATTACCATCTTCCCACTGATATACAGATAGCCTGTGGGTGCTGGTCGCAGCTACAGGCCGCATGTTCAACACTGACAACCGAGGCACCGATGCCCTTGGTTACCTACCCTTTCCGTGGTTCTGAACCGATGAGCGATAGCTACGCTGGCTGGCCTGCGGCCCGGTGATTACTGACGCTCCATCCGACAGCGCCGACGGTGTGATCAACACGCAGCGACAGCAGCGTTCTCTCTCGGCTTCAGTTATCAGTCTAAATAATCTTAGGGCTGGATTTAACACTGATACTCGCCAACCAACTGGTAGTGCCTGCACGCGCCGGTTACTCTTGCAGGCACCCGGCACACTTTGCGCGAACCGAGGCAGCGGGCCTTGGTTCCCCACCCCTACCCAACAGAGACCTACCCTGATAGATACCGCGTAGTCGTTTGTATCGGCCACGATCTCGAAAAGAAATACGACTGTCGGGGACGCTGCAGCTATCACGAAACGTACCAGTGAGCACTGACTCCTGATCGCGAAGAACCGAGGCACCGAGGCCTTGGTTCCCTACCCTGTTAACAGTATATAGTTGATCGATAATGAATTTTGTCATCGGCTACCACAGGAGTCGGGCCACAGCGCGAGAGCGCCACCCGGCCATCGTGGGCGTGCTCGCACCGCTTTAGCCGAGTTGCGCGATCAGCTCCCGGAGTTCTCCCGTCGACCGCAGCTGCTCGACCGCGACGGTGGTCATGATCTGCTCGCTGTCGGTATCGACAACCGAATACATCGCCCGCTCGGAGCGGGCTCGCTGGAGCGCGACACCGTCGCTGTACGCCACCGCTTCGCCCTTCGTGATCGAATCGTCGAGAATCTGGATGAGGATTCGTTCGTCGGCCGTCTCGGTATCGCTGGGCATACCCTGTCGAGACTCTCGGTGTGGATATCGGGTTCGGTCCCGGCTGTACGCCGGGGTCATTATCGAACCTACCGCTGTACAGTCAATGTGAAGCAACCGAAAGAAGCATGGGCCGACACGGATTTGAACCGCGGACCTCCCGGTTATCAGCCGAGCGCTCAACCTAACTGAGCTATCGGCCCGCCTGTCGCATCTCTGGGTAACGGCGGACTCTGTTTAACAGTTTCCTTTTGCCACCACGACTCCGTCAGTCGGTTTTCACCCGTTTCGGCCGCCGGATCGCTCACGACTCGCGGTCGTCCGCGTCGTCGACGCGCTCGTACTCGACATCGACGACATCGTCGTCGCTCCCGCCTTCCTGCCCACCGGTGGCGTCGCCGCTACCACGGCCGCCACCGCTCTCGCTGCCGCTGCCGCCGCTGCCACCGCCGTCGAAGGGATCGCCCCCAACGGGGTTGCCCTCGCCGTCGATGTCGACATCATCGGGAAACCCAAACGTCCAGACGTTGCCGGAGGCGAACCCGCCGGTCTTGCTGTCGAGATACGGAACGATCACCCACCGCTTGACCGCGATCCGGATCGGGTATCGCGTCGGCGGTACCACCAGGAGCAACCCGATGAGGTCGGTAACCAGCCCCGGCGTGAGCAGGAACGCGCCCGCCGCGATCAACAGCCCGCCGTCGACCAGTTCGTCGGTCGGCACCGACCCCGAGGCCGCCTTGCGCTGGAAGCGACCCAGCGTGTTGCGACCCTCCGCGCGGACGAGCAGCATCCCGACCAGCCCCGTCAGCACGACCAGCGCGACCGTCTCCAGGGCCGTCAACACGCCCCAGCTGACGATGGCCACGAGCACAAAGGCGTCAACGAGGGGGATGAGGAGTAACAGCCCGAGCAGCGAGCGCGTTCGCATACGCGGTGCTTCACGACGGGCGGGCATAATCTCTTTTGTCGCTACCGCTCGCTCAGTTCTCTCACCACCGACCCTGCCGGATCAGTCCATCGCCCGGGCGTGGGCCTCGGCCGCCAGATCGATTGCAGCGTCGAGATCCGGGCCGAGCGGCGAGCCGACGACGATGCTGTCGGCATGGTCGGTGACCGCGTCCATCCGCTCGGCGACGTCCTCGACTGTCCCGGTCATACAGAAGGCGTCGATCATCGCCGGCGTCACCAGCTCGAAGGCCGCCGAGAACTCGCCCGCGCTGATTTTGTCACCGATCTCGTCGGCCGTCTCGTGGTCGAGATCGTGGCGGTCGAGTACCGGCGGGGCCGCACCGCCGGTGATAAACGCCACCGGCGGGCGAGCGGCTTCGCGGGCGGCCGCGCGCTCCTCGGCGACGCTCACCGAGGCGTAGGCCGCGAGATCGAACCCGCCGCGCTCGTCCGGGCGGTCGGCCTTGCCCTTCTCAACTTGCTCGCGTGCCCACGCGAGGTCGGCCGCGTGCGAGCCGTTGAACAGCAGCCCGTCGGCGTGTTTGGCGGCCATCCGGCACATGTGCGGTCCCTCGCCGCCGACATACACCGGGAGGTCGGCACCGCTCGGTGGCTCGTAGTTGAGCCCGGCATCATTGGCCTCGAAGGTGCCGTCGTGGTCGACGCGCTCGCCAGCCCACAGCTGCTGGGCGGTTTTGAACGCCTCAAGCACCGGCCTGAGCCCGCGGTCGTCGGCGAACCCGAGATTCTGGACGGTCGAGGGGTCGCCCGGCCCGATGCCGAAGACGCCGCGGCCGCCGGTGGCCTCGTCGATTGTGGCGACCTTCGAGGCCAGCCTGACGGGATGCGTTTCGAAGGGGTTGGAGACACCTGGTCCCAGCCGAATGGCGTCGGTTTCCGCGCCGATTCGGTGCAGGGCGGCGAACGGGTCGCGGTTGTTGTAGTGTGAGGAGACGAACAGCGTTCCGTACCCCGCGGCCTCGGCCTGCACGCCGAGGTCGGTGATCCGCTCGACCGGATGCTCGGGCGTGAGCTCGATCCCGAACATCAGGCGTCCCCCTGTGCGGTGTACGACCAGCCACGCAACGCCTGCCGGACGTAGTCGCCCTCGATCTCGCGGAAGTGGTTCTCGCTGCCGGGGAGATCGCCGAACTCGAAGCCGCGGACGACGACGACCGGCGTGCCGCCGGCTCCCTCGCCGGCGACGAGGTTGGCGGCCGCGGCGAGTTCGTCGATGATATTCTGGACGGTCACGCCCATCTCGCGGCCGTCGCGGTCGGGCTGGCCACGCCAGTCACGGCTCGCCGGCAGACCAGCCCAGCCGATGGCGACGCCGCGCTGGCCGTAGCGGAACGGCCGGCCGCAGGTGTCGGTGACGACGACGCGGTCGGTCGGCAGCCCGTCGGCGATCCGGGCGGCGCTCTCGCTGGGCCGCTTCGGGAGCAACAGCAGATCGTGATCGGGCACGTTCGAGCGGTCGATGCCGGCGTTGACGCCGACGTGGCCGAAGCGCGTCTCGGTGAGGAGAAACGGGGCCTCCATCAGGAGGTCGACACTCTCCTCAAGGACCGCCTGTGCGAACCGCGGGTCCTTGTCGTCGCCCGTGATCTCGGCGAGGCGGTCGGCGATCTCGCGGGCCCGCGGGCCTGCCGGGAACTCGCTGAGATCGGCGGTGCGTCCCTCGGCCTTCGAGACGACCGTGCTGGCGACACAGACCACATCGTCGGGCCGGAGATCGACCCGGTCGCGGATCACCGCGGCGAGGTCGTCGCCGGACTCGATCTCGGGGATATCCCCGACAGTAAACAGTTCCATACCCGCTGGTGGGGCTGTAGTGTAAAAAGACCGGCCATAGGCGTGGATCGAACCGGTGTTGGACCGGGAATGATCAGGCTGGCGACCGAGATACATATGAAACCTGGTATATGGAAAGGGTAGTACTGGTGGGGTACAAAGAACAGGTGATGACACACGTCGTCACGACTTTCCTCAAACACCGTGGCTCGGTGCTATTGACCCAGCGTGCGGCCGACGCCGACCGCGCGCCCGGCCGCTGGGACGGCCTCTCGGCCCCCTCGGCCGGCGACTCACAGGCGGCCGCCACCGAGGCCCGGCGGCTTGTTGCCGATGCCACCGGCGTCAACGACCTCACGCTCGCCTCCGCGGGCGAGGCGGTGACCGTCACGCGCGACGGCGAGACGCTGACCCACTACCCGTTTAGCTTCGAGACACCGACCCGGGATCTTGACCCCGCGGCCGACGCGGCCACGACCGAGTGGACGACGCCGACCGCGATGGTTGACCGCGAGACGGTGCCCGGGCTCTGGGACGCCTATCAGGCGGTCGCCCCCTCGCCGACGACAATCGCCACTGACACCGCTCACGGCTCGGCCGCCCTCTCGATCCGGGCGCTCGAAGTCATCCGTGACCGCGCCGCTGTCGCCGACGACTGGCAGGCCATCGCCGACGCTGCCACCGAACTACAGGACGCCCGCCCGAGTATGGCGGTGCTGGCCAACCGCGTCAATAGCGTCATGAGCGGTGCCGACCGCTCGCCTGCGGCGGTTCACGACCGCGCTATCGAGGCTATCGACACCGCGCTCACCGCCGACAGCGCGGCCGCCGCCACCGCCGCCGAGCGGCTCTCCGGTCCGATTGCGACGCTGTCGTGGTCGGGCACGGTCAGAGAAGCACTGGTCGAGCTCGGCGATCCGGTGACTGTCGCCGAATCCCGGCCCGACCGCGAGGGCATCGACCTCGCCGAGGCAATCGCCGATACGGGTGTCGACGTGACGGTCACGCCCGACGCCGCGCTTCCCTCGCTGCTGGCGACCGAGGAGTTCTCGGCCGTGCTCGTCGGTGCCGATACGATTCTGCCGACCGGCGATGTCGTCAACAAGACCGGTACCCGCGCGCTCGCGCTGGCGGCCGACGCGGCCGACGTGCCGGTCTACGTCGTCACGGCCCGCGACAAGGTCTCGAAGGACGACACCTTCCACCCTGAGGAAGGACCATCTGAGCTAGTCTACGACGGTGACGCCGACCTCTCGGTCGCCAACCCATTTTTCGATCTCACACCCGGCGACCTGATCGAGGGTGTGCTCACCGAGGATGGACTGCTTGATCAGCGCGGCATCGAACTCGTGGCCGCCCAGCACCGCTCGAACACCGACTGGCTGTCGGCGGTGTCGGCGAGTCACTGAGTGCCGGTGTCGACGGGTCATTGATCGCCAGTGTCGGCAAGCCACTGAGCGCCGGTGTTGGTGGGCTATCGCTGTCTGTCGCCGTGCGAGACGGTTTCGCTTACGGGTCGAGTCTCGGGCTGTAGAACCGGCCGGATGTCAGGCGACGTATCAACTGGTATATGACTGCAACAAACAGCGTGAAGACGGCTGTACCAAGCAGTGCTGGGGCACCACCCCCGATGCGGGGCAGGCCGACGGTGAAATACAGCGTCGCGGCGAGCACGACCGCTGACAGGCCGCCGAGCGCGACCCCAACTGCGAGGAAGAGCGTGTCGATGCGGTCCCGGCTCTGTGTGGATTCGTCTGGCATATCCGAGCGTTGGTGCCGGAATCTCAAAAGTGCCGCTCGCGTTTTCACTTGCTGGGAGCACTCCGAGGTGGTCGGTCGACAACAGGCTCACACCAGCTGCGGAGACACGTGGTCACACAGTTCCTCAATCGTTGCCACCTCAAACGTCGGCGTCGGTGTCAGATCCAGCTCCGCGACATGGTCGCGTCGAAGAAACGGCGTGGTCTGATTCCGGGAGCCATACAGCGAGCAATTCTGCGCCCGAACGGAGTCCATAACGACGAGTAAGACGTTCGGGCTCGATTCGGCAGGCGGCACACATTATTCTTTCGTGGAACGCTCTTAGCCGTCGCTATGTGCTATACCGGTGTGTATACACCACTCAATAGTCTATTAATTCATGGCCGATCCGGCAGTGACTACGTGTGGTACCCCGGGTGGTGGCTTGGGTGCTCTGTATCGAGGAACGGTGGCTCAGGGTTGGTTTTCGTCGCCCGGGGCTCGGTGGGCACAAACACGTTCTACTAATAGATTCGTTCTGTAACCCGAAGTCTTCTTTCGATTACTCAGAATCACAGATACATACACCACCCTCTCGAATTTGATCGGTAACGTATGTATGAATGCTTCTGGACAGTTGCCGCATCGTGTCTGCTTGCCGTTCTGTAGGCCGCTGCTCACCGTAGTAACTGTCCGTGCGATTCGTATCGTACAGCTGACGAAGGGTATCGGTTGTTGTGGAAGAGAGCAACCCTAGATCGTTCGCACGGTCATAACAGTAGGTGTGGTCGTGGAAGTCGTCGATAGTGTCACCCCCTTCAGCTAATGCGAAGGCTTCGACTGATCGTTCGGTCGCACCGAAGCACAACTCGATGGTCGCGGTGTAGAAGCCCTGTCCAGCGATATGGTCGACTGTGGCCAACAGCCGACACGCTTTGGTGAGTTGCGTTTTCCAGTCTGCATCCGGATCAATTTCGGCCTCTCGGGTTGGTTCCCCGTACCCTTCTTCATTGAACGCATCGATAGCCGCGGTGAGTGCGTCCGTGATAGCGTTCGGATCGGATCTATCACTCATCAAGATCACCGTGAAAGACCATACGCTGAACAGTGTCAAATTTCTCTGTCTCGTGGACGACCAGACCACCGCTGAGAATCTCCTGAAGCTCGTCGACATAGTTCGGAACGGCCGGAAGTGCTTCGACATCGATCTCATATGCGTATCGCCCCGTGTCGAACTCCCGATCTTCGAGATCCTGCCGAACTCGGTTCGCATTTCGCTGCTTCGCCATCCGATCTTCGTCAACGAGCACCCACAGATCGATGTCGCTTCGTCGGTCAGCCTCGCCGCGCGCAACACTGCCGTATAGAACGATCCCGATGACGGTGTCAAGTTCGTCGCGTAGTTGCTTAACGGCAGCTCGGACCGGCGTCTGAAATTCTACCTGGGGGATTTGTAAGACTGGATCGTCCGGCCGTGAGAGCCGATCAGGGTTGATATACACGTTACGGGTGTTACCATCGCGTCGATCAACGACGAGATCATTCTCGGTCAATACGTCGACAGCCTTGGATACGCTAGGCGTTGAGTACTCTACAGCGTCGGCTAATTCGCTGATGGAGAACTCTTCGGTGTGATATCGAGAAAGGAAGGAAAGGATATCATGAACTGTCTGGCTCCTGAATAGATCGGTGTTCTTCGTCGGGATATCGAGAAGAAGCTGTGACCCATCGTTACTCGATATATTCGAGTTACTTTGCATAGTGAATGAACCGTTCTGCTACTTATTTAAACTTTATACAATATAGGTTTATTCATTTATATACTGTTCGTCGCTTGTTTTGCTCTATCCGACGGTAGTGATGGTGGCTCAGGGTGGGTTTTCGTCGCACGGGGCTCGGTGGGGGTAACTGTCATCAT
>KI543215.1:92935-94234 GCA_000496215.1 uncultured archaeon A07HN63 | reverse complement strand
AGCGGCAGCCCTGTGCCGCTACCGCCGATGAGGCCGGTAACCGGCACGCCAGCAAGAGTGAAGCTCGCCAGCTCGGCGGCGACGGTCGCAGCAAATACACCGAGAAGTCGACCCCGCGTTTCACGACTGTAGGCCGAGACGACGGCGATCAGTGCGACGAGAGCAACAAGGGTAAACCACGCCGACCGCGAAACCGATAGCCGTTCGATGATGAGGTAGTACAGCAACAGCCCGATGGGAACGAGGTAGAACCAGCCCCGTTTGAGGTGATCGCCGAGGGTGACCGTCTCCTCTTCAAGACCGCCGATCCCTTCCTGAACCGCTTTGAGGTGGACCATCACCCAGACGCCGAAGAAGAAGACGACCGCGGGGATTGTCGCCAGAATGATAATATCCGCGAACGGCGTCGCCGTGTACTGGACCATCAGGAAGGCAGCAGCACCCATCACGGGCGGGAGAATCTGCCCGCCGGAGGAGGCCGACGACTCAACGGCACCCGAGAACTCCGGGGAGTACCCCGATCGCTTCATCAGCGGGATGGTGAACGCACCGGTCGTGACCGTATTGGCGATTGATGACCCCGAGATCGTGCCCATAAAACCGCTGGCCAGAATGCTCGCCTTCGCGGGCCCGCCCTTGCGTTTGCCGGTCACAGCGTAGGCGAGATCGATGAACCACTGGCCCGCACCGCTCATTTCGAGGAACGAGCCGAAGAGAATGAAGATGTAGATGAAGCTCACCGACACTGTCACCGGAATGCCGAACACCCCGTTTTCGGTGTTATACCAGAGGTTCTGAATGATATCCGGCCACGTCAGCTCCGGTATCGCAAGCAGGCCGAGGAAGGGAGTGTTGCCGCTGATAAGAAATCCCCAGCGTGCATACACGATAAAACTCGCCACAATGAGCATGAGGGGCAGACCCAGTGTCCGCCGCGTGGCCTCAAGCACCAGCAGGATGCCGATCACACCGAGTGCCATCGCATACGAGTACTCGCTGACGAAGGGAACGCCACCGAAAAGCGGCTGTAGGAAGGTGTAGATCGCCGTCACAGGCCGACCGGAGTCGATGCCGAAGACCCGCATGTTCTGGATCTCGGCGAACTCCGTCAGGAAGTAAAACGCCGACAACACCGCGCCCAAGATACAGACCAGATCGAACACCGTAACCCGTTCCATCTCGGGATCAAGAAACGCCCACCGGACGCCGCGCCGCACGCCGGTCGCAGCTCGCGTCAACGGGTTGTCCTCGCCGAACTGCCGTCGCAACGCTGGGACGATACGCCCGAGGTAGCGAGCG
>KI543215.1:91845-92915 GCA_000496215.1 uncultured archaeon A07HN63 | reverse complement strand
GCCTCGACGAGCTGGGCCCAGCCCTCGGGGATCGCGTTGTGGTCGGCCGTGGCCTCGCGGATGAGTTCGAAGAGGACGCGGTTGGATTCGCTGGCCTCGCTGCCACCCTTGAGCATCACGCTGTTGCCGGATTTCAGCGCGAGCGCGGCGATCTGGACGAGCGCGTCGGGCCGGGACTCGAAGACGGTGCCGACGACGCCGATGGGGACGGCGAGCTTGTAGAGTTCGAGATCAGCGTCGAGTTCGCGGGCGACGAGCGTCTCGCCGAGGGGGTCGTCCTGGCCGGCGACGCTGCGGACCATCTCGACGATGCTGTCGAGTTTGGCCGCCGAGAGCTTCAGGCGGTCGACGAGCGCCTGGCTGTACTCGCCGGCGTCGAGCATCTCCTCGGCCGCGTCGACGTCTGCGGCGTTGGCCTCCTGAATCGTCTTGCGGTTCTCGTCGATAGCGTCGGCGATGGCGTGCAGCGCGGCCTGTCGGTCCGCGTCGTCGACGTTGGCGAGATCGAGCGCGGCGGTTTCGGCGGCGTTGACCTTCGTCTCGATGGCCTGATCGGCCGCAACGGTCCCGTCACCGGTGGCGTCAGTATCACTCATTGTCCGATCCGTTGATCGGGAGAAATATCGTTCCTACGGTTTCGCTGTCGGCAACCCGGGCGAGCACGTCCGGCGCGGTCGATTCGGCGATGATCGCAGGGGTGCCGTGTTCGCTGACACGTCGTGCGCCCTCGACCTTGGTCTGAATGCCGCCGAAGCTCTCGGTCGAGCTCTCGTCGACGACCGTCTGGACCGCGTCGTAGTTGCGGCCGACCGCCGCGATCAGCGCGGCGTCGTCGTCTTCCTTCGGGTTGCCGGTGTAGACGCCGCCCACGTCAGTGAGTGTCACCAGTAGCTCGCTGTCGATTCCGATGGCGACCGAGGAGGACAGCCGGTCGTTGTCGCCGATCCGGAGTTCCTCGGTGGCGACGGCGTCGTTTTCGTTGATGATCGGGACGACACCCCACTCCAGCAGGGTTTCGATGGTGTTGCGAATATTGGTAAATCGGTCGGGGTTGTCGAGGTCGTGCTGGG
>KI543215.1:86309-89757 GCA_000496215.1 uncultured archaeon A07HN63 | reverse complement strand
GCGGTGATACTTGAGGGCCATCGGGCGAAACGATTGGACCTCGTAGACATCGCTTTCCTTGCCGACACCCAGCGGCGCGCCAACGCCGTCGATGGTATCCCGCTCGGCAAACGTCCGCAACGCGAGGGCGTCGTACCCCTCGAAGGTGAGCTGGTAGCCCTCGTACTGGATCGTCTTTCGCTCGATCAACTCGTGGCGCATACATCGATCCAGCCGGTAGTCGACCTCCTCGGGCGTCAACTCCGCGTATTTCGGGATCTCGTCGTGCTGGACCCACTCGGAGAACCGCATCCCCTGTTCAAGCCCCGACAACAGGTAGAAGTCCGCATCTTCGAGGTCCCGAAAGAACCCGGCGATGTTGTCGACCATAGCGAAGTCTCGCCCGCGCGGCCTAAAAGCCCGACGAGTCCCCGAATAGCGGGCTGATAAAGTATATACCGCGATACAGAATCCGAGTTCCGGCTTCGAGGCGGTGCTTCGCTGGACCCCTGCGCGTGGCCGAAACTGTGGAACAGATTCCGGAAAGAGAGTCGTCAATCGACAGAACCACCGCGAGCCACCGCACCAACGCTTATACGCGCTGTTTCCCAATGCACAGGCATGAGCACCGGCGTCGAGCCGACGATCACACTCACCAAGGACGGCGACTGGTGGATCGCCAGAGACACCGAGACCGGTGTCACGAGCCAGGGTGAAACCCGCAAGACGGCCCTCGACAACCTCGACGAGGCCGTCGCGCTCCACAACGGCGAGATCGGCGAGGAGCCGACCGACGAGGAACTCCGCGAGGCCGGGATTGATCCCGACGACAACGTCACCGGCCAGCAGGACCCGCCGGACGTACTTGAGTAGCGGATGAGCCGTGTGTTCTCGGGGTACGAGGTTGCGAAAGTACTCGTCAACGCCGGCAACTTCGAGTGGCGGCGCACAGCCGGTGATCACGCCCAGCTCTACTACGAACACCCGACCAACGACGACGACCGTCGCCACGTGACCGTCCCGCTGCACGACGAACTACGGCAGGGGACACTCCGAGACATCGCCGATAGCGCGGGGGCCAACGAGTTCGACGCCTTCTGTGACTGGATCGACCGCAACCGCTGAATGGCGGTGGGTGACCGCGATTTTACCGGCAGTTCACATCGATACTCCCGAGATTCGGACCCAGTCACGGATCAAGCCGCGTTCGACAACAGGCCACGAGTCTATCGGCATGACTGGCTGCTGCATCAGTCGGTGTCGATTTCGCCGGCGCAGATACCACCCGACAGATCTACCACATCCGCGTGAATCTCGGCAAGAATACCATCGACCGAGGGGGTCGCCGAACCGGTGACGCCATCAACACAGCCGCTCCTACCACAGTGCCGAAACCAGCCCACGGAGTTGCGTCAGGCCGTGTCGACGAAGCGTGGCGGGGAGCCGTCGCCGGGCACCGTCGAGAGCGTCCTGCAGGGCTGCGGTCGCGTCGTCGAAGACGCCCGTGCCGTGACCAACGAGAATCCGGTCGGGGGCGAACTGCGCGAACAGCTCTCGCGGCGGGCGAAGTCGCAGGATGCCGTAACAGGCCAGTCGCTCCGCCCCGACCGTGTAAAACGGAGCCGTGCCGAGCGCGTCCGGGACGTACAGCGTCCGATTGCTATCGCCATATACGATTGATTCCGCGTATCCCGGCAGCGGGCTGTACCGTGTGAGCCGCATCCCCGACTCGCCGAGCGTCGTCGCCCGGTCGAGCGGCGCGTCCAGCCGGTCAGCAGCGCGATCCAGCCACGGCGGTACGGTTACGGCCACATCGTGACGGGCGGCGATGGCGTCGGCGTCGCGGGCGTGATAGTTTGAGAGCACGGCGATCCCGGCGAGATCGCCGAAGGCGTCGATGCGGGCATCGAGATCGGGGATGTCGAGTGGGTCGAGCAGCCACGGGCCATCTGGACCGTCGAGCAGGTGGCTCGCGCGGCGGCCCGTCTCGTCGGGCTGGGCGAGCCACTCGATGCCGCCGTCGAACTCGGTAACGTGGGGATCGTCGGGTGCGCTCCTGTCGTACACCGGCATCCTCGTCGCTGGCTTCAGTCGGCTGGCGGATAGTGTTGCCGTCCCGGTTCAAACGCCCGTGGGACACCGGCGACACAGCGGCCAGAGGGGAGCGACGATCACGACACGGTAGCGGGGCGGCGAGCAATAAACTACAAACCGGATGACTGTGTGAACGCTGTATGGATGAACTTCTGACCGACAGAACAGCAGTCATCACAGGTGGGGCAAGCGGGTTCGGGCGCGCAATCGCACGCACGTTCGCCAAAGAGGGCGCAAACATCGTCGTCGCCGACATCCGCGAAGAGCCGCGGGAGGGCGGCGAGCCAACCCACGAGTTGATCGAACAGGAAACCGACAGCGAGGCCGGCTTCGTCGACTGCGACGTGACCAGCCCCGACGACCTCGAGGTCGCGGTCGAGGCGGCCGACGAGTTCGGCGGGCTCGACATCATGGTCAACAATGCCGGGATCACCAACGAGACCGACTTTCTGGAGGTCACGGAAGCCGAGTACGAGGAGCTCATGAGCATCAACGTCAAGGGCGTCTTCTTCGGCGCGCAGGCCGCCGCGAAGGCGATGCTCGACAACGGCGGCGGGACGATGATCAACATGTCCAGCGCGGGGGCCTACCGCGCCATGGCCGATATCTCGACATACTGCGCCTCGAAAGCCGCCGTCCGGACGCTGACCTACGCGCTGGCCGACCGCTTCGGCGGCGACATCCGCGTCAACTCGATCAACCCCGGCTTCAGCAACACCCAGATGACCGCGGAGTCCTCGCTCGGCAGCGGTGTAAAGGGTCGGATCGACGCGAAAATGCTGAAGGGGACGATCCCCGAGGGCCGGTTCGGCGAACCCGAGGAGGTCGCCGATGTCGCGCTGTTTCTCGCCAGCGACCAGAGCTCCTACGTCAACGGCGAGTCGATTCTGGTCGACGGCGGAATGACCCACACCTGAGCCGACCCATACGACTGCCACTACGTCCGCGACCGCACGACCCCTATCGAAGTCGCTTTGAGGGTCCTCGCCCAACCGGAAGGCATGCACGTTGGTGCCCACGTTTCGATCTCCGGTTCTCGCGTCTCCTCGGACACCGAGACGCCCGAGTACGACGATGTTCGCAACGCCGTCGACCGACAGCGCAACTTCGGCGGTAACTGCGGCCAGATCTTCACCACCTCGCCGCAGGTCTGGCAACAGCCAGAAATCAGCGACGACGCAGCAGACGGCTTCCGCGACCTCACCGACGAGCAACTCGACGGGCCGTGGGTGATCCACTCGGCGTATCTCGTCAACCTCTGTACGCCGAAGGACGACCTCCGGCAGAAGTCGCTCGATAGCATGCAGGCGGAACTCGACGCGGCCGCCAAACTCGGGATTCCCTACGTCAACGCCCACCTCGGGGCCCACACCGG
>KI543215.1:82463-86289 GCA_000496215.1 uncultured archaeon A07HN63 | reverse complement strand
GAGGTGGACGTATTTTGCTGACGTTCGTGGCTGATGCCAGAGTGTGTTTACACTACGTCGCACCGAAAGCGCGAAGCGAAAAGAATCGCCGCGGACAGCAGTCGGTGAGCGTCAGTCGTCAGCAGGGGTCGCCGAGCCAAGCGAGCCCGACGCGAGATTGCCGATAACACCCTCGTGATCCGTGACCCACCGGAGCAGCAGGTACGCGAAGAAGTACTTCGCACCGATGTCGAGGATGCTGTAGGCCCACGACGTTTGCGTCGTCGTCAGCGCGGCAAGCCCCTCCGAGCCGAGCGCCCAGAAGATCGGGTAGCCGAGCCACAGCGTGACCGTCAGGAGTTTCAGCGTGCTGAAGATCTCGTCGGTGCCAGCTATCTCGGCGTCGGCCGGCCACTCGACGAGCAGGATGTAGAGCACGGCCACGAAGAACGCACAGCTGATGACGTACCAGAACCAGCGGAGCAGCACCGAGGAGGTCGTCATCGCGGCCGCGAGCCCGGTAATACACATGCCGATGTCGGTGACGACGGCGGTGAAGATCTTCGTCAGGTTCGAGCCAGCCAGCAACCCGAGTGCGATGAGGATCATCGGCGTCGACAGCGTCCACGTGAGATAGCGACCCCACATGATCAGCACCTCTTCGGAACCGCCACCCGGATACGGCACACTGATCATACTGACGGTCAGCCCCGAGACCAGCCCCGTGTAGCTGGAGATGGAGACCAGCGGCACCATCATCGTCGCCACGAAGATCAGCTGGGCACGCGGATCATCGATATTGCGTCCCATGTAGATGAACAGGAGAATCGAGAGGCCAGCGAGAGCGATGTTCAGCCACAGCGAGGCCGACAGGGACGGATTGCCGGCAATCTGGCTGAATAGATCAGCCTGCGGCCCGCTTGACAGTACAACGCCTGACGTTTCGGCTGCTGTTGTTTCGATCATACCTCGGACGATATATGACACCCAGTCGAATAAACCTGATTGAAGCAAATTGGAGGGTTGTGTTATTCACAGGTATAATCAACAATCAATGCTGAAAGATCCGATGGTGATCCAACGAGTTACAACAAGCGTCGAGTGAAAGTATGTGATCGTCCGGGAACCACACGCACGAGGAGTGTGCAAGAGGGATGTGGGCTACCGCGAACAGACGGCAAAATCCCACCACAGGTAGGTGATATCTATCTCACAAGCCATTTAGTCGCCGAATACGTCGAGACGGGTATGGACTACGAGGCAACGCTCGACCGGGCGATGGACGACCTGCCGGATCTCGACGCCAGCGACGACCGGCTGGACGTGCCCGACGCCCAGGCGCAGAAGGACGGCGCGTTTACACGGCTGACGAATCTCTCGGCCCTCGGCGACGCGCTCAACCGCGACCCCGAGCATCTCCACAGCGCGATCCAGCAGGAACTCGGGACCGCCGGCCAGTACGACGACGGCCGCGCGCGCTACAACGGCGAGTTCTCGGCGGCCGACTTCGACGCCGCCATCGACGCCTACATCGCCGAGTACGTCACCTGCTCGGAGTGTGGCCTGCCCGACACCCGGCTCGTGACCGAGGACCGCACCCAGATGCTGCGCTGTGAGGCCTGCGGTGCGTTCCGCCCGGTCGCCAAACGACAGGCGAGCAACGACCAGACCGACCGCCCGGACGTCGAGGAGGGCGAAACCTACAACGTCACAATCACCGGCACCGGCCGCAAGGGCGACGGCGTTGCCGAGAAAGGCAAGTACACCATCTTCGTCCCCGGCGCGGAGGAGGGCGACGAGGTCGATATCTACATCAAGAACATCAGCGGCACGCTCGCCTTCGCGCGACTCGCCTGATCCCACACCCGATCCCTGTCCGCTCGACAGCCTGCCAGCCCGCCCGGCACCGATGTTTTCAAGCCGCCAGTGACGAATCACAGGACAGTGTCAGACACGGCCGTCGTCTTCGATCTGTTCGGTACGCTCGTCGCCATCGAGGACTCCCCCGAGCCAGCGGCGGCCGTCGCGAACGAACTCGACGCCCGCGGCGTTGCCGTCCCCGACGACTGGGCGGCCGCCTACCGCGAACCCCACATCGACGCCCCCGACGGCGCGGAAATCCCGCTGCCGGCCCACGTTGCCGCCGCCCTCGACAGCCGCGGGATCGACGCGCCGAACAACGCCGCCCGTCGGGCCGTCGTCGCCGCCTTCGATCAAAGCGTCGAAACCCGTGACGGCGCGGTCGAGGCGGTCGCTGCCGCCAGCGAGGCCGGCTCTGTCGGCCTGCTGTCGAACTGTGCGGTCCCCGAACTCGTCGGCCGGACGCTGGACCGCGCCGAACTTGACCGCGATAGCTTCGATGCCATCGTTGCCAGCGTCGCCTGCGGCTGGCGGAAACCCGACGAGCGAGCCTTCGCGGCCGTCGCCCGACAGCTTGGCGTCGAGACCGCCGACCTCCTCGTCGTCGGCGACAGCGAAGCGACCGACGGCGGGATCGTCGACCACAGCGGCCGATTCGTCGACGTGACCGAAACGCCGCTGGCCGATCTCCCGGCGCGACTCAGCGAGGAGCAGCGATGTCCGTAATGGCTGCCGGGGTCGTCGTCGCGGCGATGGGGCTGGATCGCGCTGTCGCCGAGCCACCCGAGAGTGTCCACCCGGTCGCGCTGTTCGGCCGGCTGGTCGGTCCGCTGGATCAGTCGTGGCAGCAACCCCGGCTCGTCGGCGCGGTCGCCGCCCTCGCACTGCCGGCGGTTGCGGCCGCCCTCGTCGCAGCCGTCGTCGGACTCGCCGGCGACACCAACCCCCTCGCCGGGGCCGTCGTCGCCGCCGGGCTGCTGTTTGCGACGATCAGTCTGCGTCGCCTCCGGACGACCGCGACCGACGTGATCGACCGCTCAACCGACGACCTCACGGGCGCGCGAGAAGCGTTGCTCGCCCTGGCGGGCCGCGACGCCGACGCGCTGTCGGCCGGTCACGTCCGGAGTGCGGCCGTCGAGAGCGCCGCCGAGAACCTCGCCGACGGGTTCGTCGCGCCGCTGACCGGTTTCGCGCTCGTCGGCGTCGTCGCGGGCCGGTGGCTCACCCCGGGTGCCGCGCTCGCGGCGGCGGCCGCGGCAGCGGCGTGGATCAAGGGCATCAATACGATGGATTCGATGGTCGGCTACCCCACCAAACCGGTCGGCTGGGCGGCCGCGCGGCTGGACGACCTCGTGATGTGGCTGCCGGCCCGGCTGACGGCCGTTGTGATTGCGGCTGCGACGGCGGACCCGGCCGCGCTGCGTGCCAGTGCCTGCGGGGCGGGCGAGACGGCGTCGCCGAACGCCGGCTGGCCGATGGCGACGCTGGCGGCCGTGCTCGACGCGCGACTCGAAAAGCCCGGCCACTACACGCTCAACGCGGCGGCCGAACTGCCAACAGCCGCGACCGCCCACCGCGGCGTACAGATCGTCACGCGCGCGGGCTGGCTGGCCGTGCTCACAACGGTGGTGATCGTGGGTGTCTGACGGGAGCCGCACGATGGCGGTCGGCCGGGCGATCCGTGGCGCGGTCGGCTTTCTCACCCGACTGCCCGTCGGCGGCAACGAGGCCGACTGGGAGGCGTTCCGCCGGGCGGCCTACAGCCTCCCGCTGGTCGGCTATCTCGTCGGCGGGCTCGCGGGCGGCGTCTTCGTCCTCCCGGTGCAGCCGCCGACGCTCGTCGCCGGCTACCTCGTCGTCCTCTACCTGCTCACGGGTGTTACACACGCCGACGGGCTGGCCGATCTCGGCGACGCGCTCGCGGTTCACGGCGACGCCGGGAAGAAACGCGAAGTACTGAGAGATTCGGCGACCGGCGTCGGCGGTG
>KI543215.1:78404-82443 GCA_000496215.1 uncultured archaeon A07HN63 | reverse complement strand
GACTCCCGGTCGAGCGCGCCACGCAGCCGCTGGGTGACGTTTTCGTCGAAGCTCGCATTGCAGACTTCAAGGTGAATCGGCTCGTCGTCGCCGAGCAGGTGGGCCGCCAGACACTTTTCGGGGCGGCGTGGCCGCTGTCGTTGGCACGAACGTACTCCGGGAACTCGTCGGCCCACTCGGCGTCGACGCTCTGGCCGACGCCTTTGACACCAGTGTCCTCGTAATACGCCTCGGCAGCGTCGCTGTCGCCACGCAGCAGGATGTCCTTCGTGAGATAGATATCGAGGCGGTCGATGGGATCGAGCCCCAGCGCGACATCGCCGTAGACCCAGATCTCTCGGACCGGGACGGGCATCGGGTCGGACTCGACCGTCTCGATCAGCCGCTCGACGCGGTCGAGGGCGGCCGCCCGGTCGAGTGTCGCCTCGGAACTCATACCAAGGTATGAGACCGCGGGACGGAAACCGGTTTCGACGCGGTCGGCGATGTCGTGGGGAGCGTGTATGACAGGCCGAAACCGGTCGTATGACACACGGGGCGAGCCGAAACCCGTATGCCGGCCGCTCGGCAAACGGCGGGTGATGGACTGCGACACATGCGACCGCGAGGCGGTGATGCAGGCCGCCTACTCGGGGCGGCATCTCTGCGAGCCGCATTTCTGTCGGTCGGTCGAGAAACGCGTCCGGCGGCGGATTCGAGAGGATACGCTGCTCGATCCCGACGCAACGCCCGACGATCCCGAAACGTGGGTGATCGGTCTCTCCGGCGGGAAGGACAGCGTTGTGCTCACTCACATCCTCGATGAGACCTTCGGGAAAGACCCTCGCGTCGAGGTGGTCGCGCTGACGATCCACGAGGGGATCGAGGGCTACCGCGACGAGAGCGTCGACGCCTGTGTCGAGCTCACCGAGGAGCTGGGGCTGCGCCACGAGATCGCCACCTACGAGGAAGAGTTCGACGTGCAGATGGACGATGTGGCCGACGAGGACCCGCTGGATATGGCTCCCTGCGCTTACTGCGGCGTCTTTCGCCGCGACCTGCTGGAGGAGTACGCCGACGAGTACGGCGCGGACAAGCTTCTGACGGGCCACAATCTCGATGACGAGGCCCAGACCGCGCTGATGAACATTCTGGAGGGTGATGTCAAACAGATCGCCAAACACTTCGACGCCAGCATCGGCGACTTCGAGGATCGCACAGAACAGGAGGACTTCGTCCCGCGAGCGAAACCGCTGCGGGACATCCCCGAAAAGGAGGTCGCCCTCTACGCGCAGCTCAGGGAGTTGCCCGCACACATCACCGAGTGTCCCCACGCCAGCGAGGCCTACCGCGGCGAGATTCAGGAGTTGCTGTGGGATCTGGAGGAAAATCACCCCGGGACGCGGCACTCGATCATGTCCGGCTACGAGGAACTCGCTGAGCTGGCGGCCGACCGCTACGGCGGCGAGAGCGACGATACCACCAATCTCAGTGAGTGCGAGCAGTGCGGCTCGACGACGAGTAACGATGTCTGCCGGAAGTGTCGGCTGCTGGAATCGATGCAGGCCGTGTAACAGACCGGCTAAAACAGCGAACAAGAACAGCGCCGCGTCAGCGGATGACGTCGAGACCGTTGTTCTGTTCGACTTCCTGTCGGCCGCCGTCGGACTCCCACTCGGCAGTGTCGGAGCTGACGTTGGTGCTGGCGTCGAACTCGGCGGTGTTGCCTTCGATCTGCGCCCGCGACTGATCGGCCTGTTTCTGCGTTGTCGAGCCGAGTACCTGCGCGCTTTGGACGCCGGTCATGATCGCCATAACGCGGACCTTGCCCTTGTACTCGTCCTGAATCCGGGCGCCCCAGATCACGTTCGCGCTGGCTTCGAGGCGTTCGGTGATGTTGTTGGCGATGCCCTCGGCCTCCTTCAGCGTGAGGTCGGGCCCACCGGTAATGTGGACAAGCCCGCCGGAGGCACCGCGGTAGTCCACATCGAGCAGCGGGTGGTTCATCGCGTCGTTGACGACCTCCTCGGTCTTGTTCTGGTCCTGCGTCTCGCCGACGAGCATCACCGCGACGCCGCCCTGATTCATGATTGTCGACATATCCGCGTAGTCGAGGTTGATCAGCGACGGCTGGGTGATCGTCTCCGAGATTCCCTTGACCGTTTCGGCGATGATCTGGTCCATCACCGAGAACGCCTTGCCGATTGGGAGGTTCGGGACGTAGTCGAGCAGTCGGTTGTTGTCGAGGACGATGATCGAGTCGGCCGTGTTACGGAGCCGTTCGAGGCCCTCCTCGGCCTTGACCGTCCGGGCACGCTCGACGTTGAACGGCGTCGAGACCATGCCGACGACGATCGCGCCCTGCTCTTTGGCGATGTCCGACACGACAGGGGCCGCACCGGTGCCGGTGCCGCCACCCATGCCGGCGGTCACGAAGACCAGGTCGGCGTCGTCCAGCACTTCCTTGATCGTTCCCTGGGCCATCTCGGTGGCGCGCTCGCCGATGTCGGGTTCGCCACCCGCACCGAGGCCCTCCGTGAGGGATTTACCGACGAGGATCTTCGTGTCGGCCTCGATCATCTTCAGGTGCTGTTTGTCGGTGTTGAGCGCGACGGTGTCCGCGCCTTCGACGCCGATGTTGTACAGCCGGTTGACGGTGTTGTTGCCCGCGCCGCCGCAGCCGACGATGACGATACGAGGATCGCCGAACTCGTCATCGTCATCCAGACTCGCGTCCATGTCTCGCTCCTCGGCTTCGGCGTTATCGAGGGCGTCTTGGACGATATCCTGCATCGTTACACCTTCGCCCAGTTGCGGTCGTTCTTTCCACGGCGTGGCTCTGTACTCTCGGATTCGTTGAGCATCTCTCGGACGGCCGACCGGATCGCCTCGCTCCGGTTCGGGAACTGGCCGGTTTCGACCATTTCCTCGACCTCGTCGATCTGCTGCTTCGGGATTCGTAGTGTCACACGCTCCATTGTTGTATTCCCCGGTAAGACAGTCGGCAACGCCGACAGTCTCACAACACATACCGAACGAACCGCACGTCGGGACGTGCTGTAAGACAATTGTCTTACGCAGTCGTAACACTATACCGAGGGTATATAAAATTACTGGCGGATGTAAGACATTCCGCCTATCGTGGGAGACGCAACGTCGTGAAACGGGGCGTGATGGCTGTCATTGCTGGTCCAGTACGTCCGCAGCTGGTGTTCGACGGCCGCAGCCGGGGCAGAACGACCAGTCCGACCGGATCTCGTCGCCGCACTCGCAGAACAGCCGGCGGGTGGCCTTCTCCCCGCAGTTCGGACAGTAGACGTGCTCGTCGTCGACAGCCTCGCCACACTGGTTGCACGTCTGGGGGTCGGTGTCGGCGGCCGGTGTCGACGGCTGTGTATCACCATCGTCGGTGTCCGTCTTACGCTCGGCGGTGTGTTCGTCGACAGCCACCCCCTCATCAACCCCGTCAAGCGAGATGTTGACCGACACGTCGGTGCCGTCGTCGGTCGACTTCTCGCGTCGGGCAGACAGCGCTGCATCGACGCGTTCGGCGACAACACGGTCGATTCGCTCGTCGATCAGCTCGCCGAGAGAGCCGGTGTCGGACCGACGAACCGGTGTGTCTGTCGTGTTGACGCGTGTCTCACGCTCCTCGGTGTCGAGGTACTGGCGGAGAGCCTCCCGCATAACCTCGGATTTCGAGGCGTCGAAGGCCTCTAACCGGCCAACGAGGTCATCGTCGGCGCGGAACGTGATCTTACTCATCGGTATGACGATGTTTACACATCCTTATTAATCTACCCCATTTGTCAGACAGATGTCGGCTGTGGCACCCCGAACAGTAACCCTTAATTGTGGCAGCGGGATACGACGGAGTGCCCGCCCTTAGCTCAGCCTGGTAGAGCAGTCGACTGTAGATCGACTTGTCCCCCGTTCAATTCGGGGAGGGCGGATTTACTCTGCGACCAGCGTGAGCAGTGTAAACGCCGTCCCGGCCAGATTTGAGCAGACGAGTCACAGCCCGGACTGTCTCGGCGTGTTCAATTCGGGCGAGGTGGAC
>KI543215.1:64551-76165 GCA_000496215.1 uncultured archaeon A07HN63 | reverse complement strand
ATTGATGGATTCCGAGGCAGTCGAATCACTGGGCCGGGTTGCCCACGGCGGAAACACCGATCCGGAACTGCTGGATTTCAGTGCGAACACGAACCCCCGGATTCCGTCGGGTGTCGCCGCCGTCTACGAGGCGGCGCTGTCGGCCGCCAAGGCGTACCCCGCCGACGACTACTGCGAGTTCCGCGCGGCCGCGGCCGACTACGTCGGCGTGACCGGGACGGAGATCGTGCCGGCGGCGGGCTCACTGGCCGGGATGCGGCTGCTGTTCTCGGTCGTCCTCGGCGAGGGCGACAGCGTCGCCGTCCCGGTGCCGAGTTTCAGCGAGTACGCCCGCGAGGTGCGGCTGCAGGGTGCCGAACCGCGGTTCGTCGATCACGACGCGATCCTCGATGTCGACCCCGCGGCCCACGAGCTGGTGCTCGTCTGTAACCCGAACAACCCGACCGGCGAGTGTTACCCGACCGGCGACCTGCTGGCGTTCGCCGAGGCGTGCCACGACGCGGGGACGGTGCTCTGTGTCGACGAGGCCTTTCTCGATTTTACCGACCGACCCACGCTGGCGGGAACGCCGGGCGTCGTCGTCGCGCGGTCGCTGACGAAGATGTTCGGGCTGCCGGGGCTGCGCGCGGGGTTTCTGGTAGCGACCGACGCGCTGCAGGAACGACTTGAGACGGCGCGGCCAACATGGGGGATGAGCACGCCAGCGGCGGCGGTCGGCACCCACTGTCTCGGCGCCACCGAGTTTGTGGCGGACACCCGCGAGCGGGTCGCCGACGAGCGGGCCCGCATGCGGTCGCGGCTCGAAACCCGGTTCGATGTCAGCCCGTCGGACGCCCCGTTTCTCCTCTGTCGGACGACCGACCCGGTCGGCGATGTGATCGAAGAAGGGAAAGAGGGCGGCGTGGTCGTCCGCGATGCGACGACGTTCCGCGGGCTCGACTCCCACATCCGCGTGGCGGTCAAGCGGCCCGAGCAGAACGACCAGTTACTCGACGCCCTCGGCGTCTGACAGCCGGTTGCCGCGACGAGACGCGAGCGAGGCGTCACAGCCGAACACAACTGAGATACGCGTGGCGTCCAACGGGCGTGTATGACAGACGAGCCAGCGGATCAGTCCAACGCGTCGGGCTCCGGCGGCACGCCCGACGACCAGTCCGCCGCCGACACCCCCTCGCACCGCCGGACGCCGGGCGGCGGCGTTGCCCCCGAGGCCCGTCCGATCGAACCCGCCGCCCCAGAGGAGTTCGGCCTCGTACAGGCGTTCTGGGGCGACGGCAAAGGGAAGACGACCGCGGCGATGGGAATGGGATTCCGTGCCGCCGGCCACGGCTATCGCGTCCACATGCTGCAGTTCATGAAGGGTGGGGCGGACAGCGTCGACGACGTGCGCGGCGAGTACAACGCCATCGCGGCGATGCCCGGGTTCTCCTACGAGAACACCGGCCACTACGGCTGGCACAACATGGCCGACGGCAGCCGCGAGGAAGATCACGAATCCGAAGCCGACGCCGGGCTCGAACGGACGCGAGACCTCGTCGCCGCGGCAGCCGACGCCGACCTCGAATCGCCGTTTGCCCTCGATAGCGATCCCGAATCGGGCGTCCACATGCTGATTCTCGACGAGATTCTCTATGCGGCCGACCGCGACCTCGTGTCGCCGGACGCGGTCTGTGACCTCATCGAGACCAAGCCGCCGAACCTCGAACTCGTGCTCACCGGTAGCCACGCCGAGCCGACCTATCTCGAAGACGACGCCGACCTCATCTCGCAGATCAGCAAGGAGAAACACCCCATCGACGCCGGCCAGCGCGCCCGCTCCGGTACCGAGTACTGAGATGACCCGCACCGTCCTCGTCGCCGGCACCGCCTCCCACGTCGGCAAGTCGACGGTGGCGGCCGGACTCTGCCGACTGCTGGCCGACCGCGGCGTTTCGGTCGCGCCGTTCAAGGCTCAGAACATGAGCAACAACGCCCGCGCGGTGCCGCGCGCACCCGAAACGAAGGTCGATGGCGGAGCTGTATACGGCGAGATCGGGGTGTCACAGTACGTTCAAGCGCGGGCCGCTCGCTGCCAGCCGACGACCGACCAGAACCCGGTGTTGCTCAAGCCGCGTGGCGACAGCGAGTCACAGCTCGTCGTCGACGGCGTCGCCGTCGGCCACTACGCGGCCGGCGACTACTACGACGCCCACTGGGAGAGAGCCCGCGAGGCTGCCGTCGCCGCCCACGACCGACTGGCGGCCGCCCACGACGTGATCGTCGCCGAGGGCGCGGGCTCGATCGCGGAGATCAACTTCCACGACCGCGATCTCGCCAACGTCGAAACCGCCCGGTTCGCCGACGCCGACATCGTGCTCGTCGGCGATATCGAGCGCGGTGGCGTCTTCGCCTCGCTGCTCGGCACGCTGGAACTCATGCCCGACGACCTCCGCGCACAGGTCGTCGGCGTCGTCATCACGAAGTTCCGCGGCGACCGCTCGCTGCTCGATGCCGGGATCGACGAGTTCGAGTCCCGGACCGGCGTCGACGTACTCGGGGTCATCCCGTACGACGACCCAGGGCTCCCGGAGGAGGACAGCGTCGGCCTGCCGGCAACCGACGAGCGCGCCGTCCGGGGCGATAACGACGGCGTCGCTCCCGGGCGGGCGGTGACGGTCGCGGTCCCGCGGCTCCCGCGCGTCTCGAATTTCACCGACCTCGAACCGCTGGCCGCGACGCCGGGCGTTCGCGTCGCCTACGTCCCCCTCGACGCGTCGCTGGCCGACGCCGACGCGGTCGTGATTCCGGGAACGAAAAACACGGTCGACGATCTGCTGGCGATCAGAGACGCCGGTTTCGACGACGAACTCCGGGACTTCGACGGCCCAATCGTCGGCCTCTGTGGCGGCTATCAGATCCTCGGCGAGGAGATCAACAACGCCGAGATCGAGGGCACCGAGATCGACGACGCGGCGGCGACGGTCTCGGGTGTGGGGCTGCTTCCCGTGGCGACGACGTTCAGCGAGGCGAAACAGGTCGTCGACACGACGCTCACGCTCGACGGGAGAGGACCGCTGTCGGGAGCAGCCGGGTCGGTATCGGGGTACGAGATTCACATGGGCGCAACGGCGGCGACCGAGTCGGTCGACACCCCCTTCGCCCGCGACGGCGAGGCGACGGCCGCACTCGGCGCGCGCGACGGCGACGTGATGGGCTGTTATCTCCACGGCCTCTTCGAGAATGACATCGCACGCGAGGCGTTCGTGACGGCAGCGTTCGAGGCGGCCGACCGGGAGCCGCCGGGCGCGTCGACACCGGACGAATCACCGTACGAGCAGGCGGCCGCGCTGGTGGCCGACCACTGTTCGCTCGACTGGCTGGATCACGACTAGCTGTGCCGTCCGCCCTCGACAGCCAACGCTAAGACCGCCCCGAGACGACAGGTGGTGTGAGCGTCCTCTCGTTGCTCCGGTTGCGAACGCCCGCTGACTTCGCCGACTGGTACCGGCTCGGCGCGGAGTACGTCGAGCGCGTCGCCGAGGGCATGGGGTTCGAAACCGGCGAGTTCGTCGACTACACCGCAGGCGTCGACGCGATGCGGGCGAACCGACCGCCGGGAGAGGTCGCGCCGGCGATCCGGCGGTCGATCGCGGCCGATCTGCTGGCCGACGCCGTCTTTTCGGAGCCCTACTGCGAGTGGCTGCCGCTGTGGTACGAGTTGGGATTGTTGGCCCCGGTACGCTACGGCGAGTATCGACTCCAGCAGGTCGCGGCGACGTACGGCGACGGGCTGTCGATCTCGGTGCCGCGGTTCAGCCGGCCGGCGGAGGCGCTGGTCGACGGCCAGCCGGCCCCAGCCCATATCTCGGGGTTCGGCGAGCGATTCATACTGGCGGACGCAGTGCTGCATCTCGAATGGTTCGTCCACGTCGCCCGCGAGTCCGGGATCGAGGTGCCGCAGACACTAGTCGCGCAGACCCGCGAGGAGAGTCTCGCCTACTACACCGGCCACCGCGACGCGCTGTCGCCGCGGGTCCGGGAGTTTCAGGCGCTACTGTTCAGCGACGACGCGTGGGTGCGCGAGATCGACGACTGCTACGGGCTGGACAGCACGCTGTTTGGCGTCTGGGAGCGACTGCTGGGAGCCGAACGGCGGCGACTCGAAACCGGATCGACCTGAAAGCCAGCAATAATCCGGAACGACCGTGAAAATTGACTGTTTATCATGCTAGAATCCGCTTTTCCGTGTGGAGCACAAATCAATAGACGCCTATGAGTCACGATACGTACAAACTCACGGAGTCGTTCGGTGGCTTCAGTGAGGGCGACATTCTCGACGTGACAGCCCGGTTTGGCGACTGGCACACCTACACCGCCGAACTCGAACCACGGTCGGAGCCGCGGGCGACGACGCCGAAGGTAGTCATCACCGACGATCCGGCCGGCTTCACCGAGGCCGAGATCCTCGATCCGACCGCACGCATCGGCGACTGGCACGAGTACGACCTGCAGTTCACGCCCGAGGACGGGTCGGACGCGGCAGCCGACGAGCAGATCGCGGTCACGATGCCCGAGTTCGAGGCGGTCAGCGAGCCGGTGTCAGCCTGACAGCACATCGAATGAGACACTGATCGCTGCCGGGAGCGTCGGCGCGTCTCAACAGCTTTTTATCCGCGCTCCGGGTACGTCGTGCCACTATGGCTGAGGACAAGGCACATCACCGGGAAGGTCCGGCCGGTTCGGCGCACGGTACGGACGTGTCGCTCGCAAGCGCGTCAAGGAAATCGAGGCGGAAATGGAGAACGCCGAGGTCGACGGCGACAGCGTCACCCGCGTCGGCACCGGCATCTGGGTCAACGAGGAGACCGGCGAGAAGTTCGCCGGCGGGGCCTACAAGCCCAAGACCCCCGGCGGCCGGCAGGCCCAGCGATCGATCCGGGCTGCACTCGCCGACGACGAGGAGTAGGCCACGATGAGCTACAAATGTTCCCGCTGTAAACGCGACGTGACGCTCGACGAGTACGGCGGTATCCGCTGTCCCTACTGCGGTCACCGCGTCCTGCTGAAGGAACGCGGCGGCGATATCAAGGAAGTCGGCGTGAACTGACGCCCCGGTCGTGTCGCACACGCATTCGACTGTTCTGGAGTTTCAGTATCCAACCGCTACGGTCGCCAGTCGTATCGAGGCCAGTATCGCTGTCGAGGTTGGCGCACTCGACGACGACCGCTCGGCGGCGACGGTGACCCGCGAGGACAGCACTCTCCGGGTCACAGTCGAGGCAACCGACCGCGTCGCCCTCCGGGCAGGGATCAACAGCTGGTGTCGATACGTCGAGACTGCCGAGGCGGTTGCTGACGATGTCGCGTCGGCGGCGGTGTCGTCCGAGTAAACTGGTTCGGCTCAGAGTTCCTCGCCGCACTTCCAGCAGTAGTTTGCCTCGCTGGTGGTGATTTCGGCCCCGCACCGGTCACACGAGACAGTGGGCTCGCCCGTCGTCCGGGCTCGTATTACCAGCCACGGGATGAGCGTCACCGCGGCGATCAGGCCGACAGCGGTGGCCGCCTTGCCGGCGGCGGTGATCGGGACGCTGTTCCCGAAACCGGTCGTTGTCAGCGCGACAACCGAGTAGTACAGGACCTCGCCGTAGGTGTCCAGATTCGGATTGCTCCCGGATTCGAGCCCGTAGATGACACCGGCATGCAGATTCACGATGACGAAAATAAGCACCAGCAACTCGGCAATGGTAACCTGTCGGGTCGTCAACTCGTAGGTGAAGAATCGCTTATTCTCCAGGCCGATGCGGATGAACCGGAGCACTCTGAGCACCTGCACGCTCCTGAAAAACGCCAGCTGACCCACGGCCGGAACAACGACGATGAGTAACGCGGGGAGAATGGCGAGCAGGTCGGCGATCGAGTAGAGGTCCAGCGCCTCCTCAAGGGAGTCGGCGGCGTAATCGATCCGCGACAGATACTCGAACAGGAAGATAACCGCCAGCCCGAACTCGATGGTGATGAGCTGTGATCGGTACGGGGCCGAGACGCTGTAGGTCCCGATGACGTACAGCGAGAGAAAGCCGATGTTGAGCGCGTACAGCAGGTACGATGTCGCGCGGCCCTGCCACGTGTCGAGGTCGGTGAGCAGGCGTCCGAACCAGATGGTTGGCCGTCGCATGAACGAAAGAGCCGTGTTGTCTGCTGGTATCGGGCGACCGTGATAAGGATTTGCTGACCGCGGGGCTGTGCTGGCCGCCGCGACTCGTCAACAGACAGCCCACGACGAACCCGCCGACTGTGGCTTTGCGGATGTCTCGGGGGCGGCCTACCGGTCTGGCGGTGCTGATCGTCGACGGTCGAGAGGATGCCAGCGACTGGGCAGCACCGCGGCTGTACTCGAGGTAACCACCGACGATCCCGGGGACGGCGGCGGCGTCAGTGCCGCTGCGTCGTGGGCGGAATTGCGTGGCTTTTTCCATGTGGCGACCATCTCAACGCGTATGCAGGGTAATCTACCGCCGGAAGCACAGGACAAACTCGAAACACTGCAGGATCTTCAGGAGACGGCCCAAGAGGTCGCCGAGCAGAAACAGGGAGCCCAAACCAACCTCACCGAGGCCGAGAACGCGCTTGAAGCCCTCGAAGACGTTGACGACGGAACGCAGATGTACCGGGAGATCGGCGAACTCCTCATCGAGACCGACCACGACGACGCCACCGAACAGCTCGAAGAGAAGGTCGACAGTCTCGAGGTTCGTGTCGAGCAGCTCGACAAACAGGAGACCAAGGTGCAGGACAAATTCGAGAGTCTGCAGGACGAACTGCAGGAGATGCTCGGCGGTGCCGGTGGCCCGCAGGGCCCGGCCGGTCCGGGCGGCGCTGGCGGCGCGTAAATGAGCGACGAGCCGAGCGACGACACGGTCGTCGAAACGGCGGCCGAAGCCGCCGAAGGCCTCGTTCTCTCTCGGCTGCAGAACTCGTCGGTGACTGATCTCGACATCACGGTTAGCTTCGAGGATGGCGTCCTCGATCTCGATGTCTATCTGAACACCAGCGACGACGCCGAAGCCGACGCCGACGAGGTCGTCGAGGAGGCCATCGACGCGGCGGAGTCGGCCGTCGACGACCTGTTCGAGTAAGGCGTCCGGCACTCTGTTTTCTGTGGAGCAGTCGCCTCAGGCCGGACGGCAGACAACCACGCTATCGACGACAACGTACTCGCCGGGTTCGTCGTCGCCATCGGGATCGTATCGCTTTCGTAACGGCGACGCTGTGCGAAGGTCAGTATCGCCAACAGCGGTCGGCAACGCGACCGTCTGCCGGTCGTCGCTGAAGTTGAGCACGACGAGCAGGCGGTCATCGCTGTCGTCACGGGCGAACGCAACGACGCGGTTGGGTTCATCGTCGATTGTGATGCTCGCCGACCCGGAATCGTCCGCCATCGATTCGGTGTCGGCATCGGCTGTTTCAGTCGTCGCTACGTCGCCCTCGCCGTCAGTCGGCTGTTCGTCAACATCGCCGTCAGCCATCGATTCGTCCGCGTCGCTGGCTGGCCGGTCGTCGTCGCCCTCAGTCGCTGCTAACCCTGTCGCGGTGTCGACAACACCGACCGAGAGCGGCTCGACGGCGCCGGTTTTGAGGACAGGATACTCGTCGCGGAGCTGCGACAGCGAGCGGTGGAACTCGGTGAGTTCGGTGTCGCCGTCGTGCCATTTCATCGGGCCGCGCTGGCTCGTCATCCCGCGTTCCTGCCCGTAGTAGAGCAGCGGCGCGCCGGGCAGCGTAAACGTCGCAGCCGCCGCCGCACGGAGCGCGGCCTCGCCGCAGTCGTCGAGATACCGGGTCTCGTCGTGGTTCTCGACGTAGCGGAGATGGACCGCCGAATCCGGAAACCCCTGCCAGCGGGCGTCGTCAAGGGCGTCGAAGATCGCGCTGGCGGGGTGTTCGCCGCGGCCGACCGCCCGGAGCGCGCTGTGGAGTTCGCTGTCGTAATGCATCTGAAACTCGCTTTCGTGGAAGCGAGGATCGCGGGGGATCGTCTCGTCGAGCATGAGAAAATCGTCGGGAACCCGCTCGCGGACCTCCTTCCAGAAGCTGTGGGGAACGCCCCACGCGATGTCACACCGGAAGCCATCGACGAGACCGGCCCACTCGTCGACCACATCGAGCATCCACTCGCGGACGGCCAGCGAGCCGTAGTTCAGATTGGGGATGCGCTGCCAGTTGAAGTAGAACTCCGGAGCCCCCTCGCCGGCCCAGTCGATCCCGGTGCCGTCCCGATCCCGCGGGACGCGCTCGTAGTGGTCAGCGTAGCCCTCGACCCCCGCCGAGTGGAGTTGAAACGCGGGGTGGTCGCGGGAGGTATGGTTGATGACGAGATCGAAGACGACCCGAATTCCGGCCTCGTGACAGCGTTCGACCAGCGATTCGAAGGCGGCGCGATCGCCGAGATCGTCGGCGGTTGTGAAGTAATCGGTAATATGATAGCCGTGGTCGGTCGGGCTGGCGAGGATCGGCGTTAGCCAGAGCACGTCGACCGAAAGCGAATCGAGGTACTCGACCCGGCGTTCGATCTCCCCGAACGTCGCCGACAGCGTCTCGCCGGTAAATGAGCGAACGAAGATCTCATACACCGTTGGCGATTCCGCCCACGCCGGTGGCTCGTTCGGGTGGTGGACGGTGAGGTCGTCGCCGTTGCGGCGCACGTCGACGGTGTCAGCAACCGAGTGGCGCTCGCCGACGGCGACCGCGTGGATTCTGGTTCGGTCGGGTAGCTCGGCGACCGGAACGCGAAGCGTGCGGTCGTCGGTTTCGACCGCCGAGTCGTGGACGGCGTCGCGGTCGTCGACGACGAACTCGACGGCGAGGTCGCTGTCGTCGTGCTCGCTGTCTGGAGCGGCCGTCGGGTCGGCCGTGACGACGAGGGTATCGCCGTCGTCAGCAGCAGTGTCGTCGGCATCGCCACTGTTCTCGCTCCCACCGTCGACGACGACCTCGGTTTCGAGTCGACAGCGCGGCCGGCCCGGGCCGGGAATCGTCACCGAGTCGTGGACCTGCTGGGTGAGATCGTCGTTGAAACAGAAGCCATAGTGGTGTTCGCCCGGCGGGAGTTCCACGTCGAGAACGAACCGGTCGTCGTCGCGTCGCGGGCGGTCGCGGCCGACGAGCTGGTTGTTGAACGAGCCGACGACCGACACCGAGTCGACGACCTCGATCTCGTCTGGCACGTCGTCGAAGGAGAGTTCGAGTTCGACCGCGGTGCGGCAGTGTGGAAACGCGCGAACGCGCTGGGTGTGGCTTCCGTCGGGGGCGTCGAGTTCGAACCGGTAGGTGCCGGGCGCGTCGGGCGTGACCTCGATAACGGGCTCGTCGTCGACGCTTACACGGCTCTCGGGCGGGGCGTCGACGAGTCGCCACCGGTAGTCGGCGTCAGGATCGGGGCCACGAGGGGCCAGCGTCACCGTCTCGCCGACGGCAACGAAGCGTGGTGGCCCGGGCGCGGACATATCTGGCTCCTGTCACGGGATCGTCTTGATTGTTGGCGTTCGTGAAAACGTGTGAACAAAAAATACACCAAGAATTAATACACCCGTACCTGTTAAAATAAGTATGCAACTCCGTGACGCACTACATGATTACAAACGTGCGTCTGGCGACGAGACGCTGTTTGCCGGCGAGCGCCGAACGCTCTCGGGCCGGTTCTCCGGCGGCGACCGACGGCTCGTCCACGTCGACGATGGGGTGTTACGGGATTTCGGCTATCCGCTCTCCGGATTGACGGGGCTGGTCAGATCGCGGTTCGGTCTCAAGATCGACGGCGAGAAACACTGGTTCGACGACGAGGCCTCGACCCAGCAGTACCACGCGGGCACCGGTCTCGTCGAAACCGTCCATGAGACGCCGGTCGGCGAGGTCACACAGCTCGATCTCACGCTCGGCGACGCCCACCTCACCGGATTTCAGACAGAGATCGATCACGCCGAGATCATCGCCTACGTCTCGCTGGCCCCCGACGGCCGGCACAGTCGCGTCGGCCAGCTCCACCACGAGGATGTCGTCGAGATCTACCACGAGACCGAACACGACTTCCTCGGCAGTGCGACCGGGTTCGCCGGCCTCCGCGGGCAGGTGCCCGCCACGTTCGACGACATTATCTCGGATGAACCAACCGAGTACCCGCGCTCGCCACACGACGGCCGCTACGAGGAGGACCGCCTCAGCGGCGACCTCGTCTGCTGGCTCCCACTCGACGACGGCTGGACGACGCTGATCACGCTGCTGACCGACTGGGCAGACACCGAGCGAAGCGACGCTCTCGACCGGATGGAAACCCTCCGGACCGAGTTCGGCGACCGCGAGGCGATGATCGACGCCGCAACCGAGTCGGCACCGGTCGACGAGAGCGACGACCTCCCGCTGGAGGAGTCGGTTGCCGCCGACGTTCGCGTCCTGTCGCTGCTGACCGGCGACACCGGCCTCCGGATGGCCGGCCCGGATTTCGACCCCTACTACCGCCACTCCGGCGGCTACGGCTACACGTGGTTCCGCGACGACGCCGAGATCGCGCTGTTCGTTCTTGAGTCCGACCAGCACCTCGATCTCGGGCTCGACGACTGGCATACCCGCAGCGCGCGGGCCTACTGTGAAACACAGCGCGAGGACGGCAGCTGGCCGCATCGCGTCTGGCCGCACAACGGCGCGCTCGCGCCCGGCTGGGCCAACGCCCGGATCGAGGCCGGCGACGGCGTCGACTATCAGGCCGACCAGACCGGCAGCGTCATCGCTTTCCTCGCCAGCTACTACGCCGGCGGCATCGACGACAGCGACCTCGAAAAGCAGGTTATCGACACGCTTGAGGACGCCGTCGAGAGCCTCGACGAGACGCTGCTCGACGACGGCCGGCCGATGGTCTGTCAGAACGCGTGGGAGGACTCTATCGGCCGGTTTACCCACACGACCGCGACCTTCCTCGAGGCCTACAGCGCGCTCGCGGCGACCGACCTCCCGGTCGCCGATCACGCCCGCCAGCAGGCGGATCGGGTCTACGACGCCATCGACCACCTCTGGCTGCCCGACCGTGGCATCTACGCGCTCCGCGAACACGGCGACGGCGGGCTCGACCGGCGGGCGGATTCGGCGACGCTCGGGCTCATCGGCGCGCATCTCACCTACGACAAGATCGGCACGGTCGACGAACATCGCCTCGACAAGCTCGACTCCCACGTCCACACGATGATCAAGGCGCTCTGGCAGGACCCCGACGAGAGCGAGATCGCGGGGCTGTTCCGCTACGAGGGCGACGGCTGGCGGCAGGGCGAACAGGGCCACGAGAAGATCTGGACCGTCTCGACCGGCTGGGGTGCCAACGCCGCCGCCCAGCTGGCCGCGCTGCTGGCCGACAACGACGACGACCGCGCGGTCAACGCCGCCTCCAAGGCGCGAGAACTGCTGGAACTCGTTCTGCCGGGTGGCGCACTCTGTGAGGAAACCTCCTACCTGCCGGAGCAGTTCTTCGACAGCGGCGAGCCCGACAGCGCGACGCCGCTGGGCTGGCCCCACGCGCTCCGGCTGGCGACGGTGTCGCTGATGGACGAACGCGGGATGCTGTACGCGGCCCACAAGGTCGTTGCCGACGACT
>KI543215.1:59149-64531 GCA_000496215.1 uncultured archaeon A07HN63 | reverse complement strand
GGGCTACGTTGCGATCCTCACCGGCCGCTCGCGGGCGACCGAGGACATCGATGTCTTCATCGAGCCCTGCTCGGAGTCCGAGATTGACGCCTTCGTCGCCGAGCTCGAAGCTGCCGACTACTGGGGACCGGCGATGCCGCTTGCGGAGATGTACGACAACCTCTCCAGCGGGACCCACATCTGGGTCGCCCCCGAGCCGGAGATGAGTCCCCGTCTCGAAGTGAAATTCCCCGGCGACGAGTTCGACCGGGCGTCGCTGTCGAACGCGATCTCGGCGACTATCGACGGTGACACGATCCCGATTGGTCCGCTAGAGCTGCAGATCGCTTACAAGCTCGCGCTCGGTGGTCGCACCGATCTCGAAGACGCCGCCCACCTGTATACGCTGTTTGGGGAAACGCTTTCCAGCGCACGGCTCGAAGATTGGGTCGAGAAACTCGACACCGAGGCCGAATATGCCCGACTCACAGACCTCTAAGGCTGACATGCCATCCCGCGAGCCACGGTTTGAGGCGGTCGTTCGCTGGGCCGAATACATTCAGGAGAATCCACCGGAAGTGTGGGGCCCACAGCAGAACGCCGTCGTCAACGGGCAGATCGACAGCGCGGCCGCCGTCGAGCGAACACCCGAGGAAATCGAGCGGATTCGAGCGTTCGCCGACGACGTGCTCGACGACGAGGAGTGAGTTACAAGGCCGAATTCGATCACCTATTCTACTGCGGCGTCACGCGAACGATAGCGGTATCCCGTGGTTTGACCGTCATCGCAAGCGGGCCACTCGTCTCCCACTCGTTACCGGTCCAGCAGTCACACACGCGGTAGCGGTCGGCACTATTCCGCACGTCGACAGCGGACACGTGCGTCGAAAGCTCGCGCTCGCTCGCGCCGCGGTTGTGGAACGCGACCGCCGCACCGCCGTCATGCAGGCGTTTGCTCCAGATTTCTTCGTCGGCGCCGCGTCGATCCGGCGTCCCCTGTATACCGAGCGGGTCCTGATCGATAGCGAGCAGTCGTTCGTTCGTCAGTAGCTCGCGGTCGAACGCCGACAGCGACGTGAGATCGGTGCCGATCATGAGCGGTGCGGCCAGCAGACACCAGAACGCGAAATGCGTGCGCTGTTCGGCCTCGGTCAGCGGTCGCTGTACGTCGACGGGTTCGTGTTCGGACTGCCCCGACTGGGGCCCGTTGCCGATCTGCAGCATATCGGGGTCGTTCCAGCCACCCGGTCCATGGGCGGCCGCGGCGTCGATGTCGGCCATCCGGTCGAGTACGTCGGCGACCCCGAGACCGAACTCGTCGGGGTCGGCTCGCCATTTGGCGACGAGATCGTCTGTCGCCCGCCACAGATGGCCGCCGACGTTGCGACCCCACTCCCACGGCTGGTTTTTGCCCCACTCGCAGATGCTGTAGACGATGTCGCGGTCGACGCCGGCGAGTGCCTCGCCCATCGCAGCATAGCGGTCGATGGCGTCCCGGCCACGATGGTCGCCGCAGTTGTCGTATTTGAGGTAGTCGACGCCCCACTCGGCGAACTGTTCGGCGTGCAAGCGTTCGCGGCCGAGACTCGCAGGGTAGCCCTGACAGGTCTCCGTACCGGCCGACGAGTAGAGGCCGAATCTGAGCCCGCGGTCGTGGACGTAGTCGGCGAGCGCAGCCATCCCGTTGGGAAAGTCGGCCGATGGCTGGAGGCGGCCGTCGCCGTCGAGTTCGCTGGCCATCCAGCAGTCGTCGACGACGACGTACTCGTAGCCGGCGTCCCGCAGGCCGGTCTCGACCAGGGCGTCGGCCGCGGCGCGGATGTCACTCTCGGTGACCTCGCAGCTAAATGCGTTCCAGGAGTTCCAGCCCAGCGGTGGTGTCGCGGCCAGCCCGGTCGGGGGTGGGTCCATACAGCAACGAACGGGGACGGATTACCGCTCGTCGAGCGGGACAAACTCGGCGTCGCGGTCGCCGGTGTACTGCGCTCGCGGGCGGATCAGGCGGTTGTCCTCCCACTGTTCGAGCACGTGGGCGATCCAGCCGCCAGAGCGGGCGATAGCGAAGATGGGAGTGTAGAGATCGATTGGGATCCCCATCTGGTAGTACGTCGTCGCCGAGTAGAAGTCGACGTTCGGCGCGATCCCCTTCTCGCCCGTGATGTACTCCTCGATGGCGACCGACATCTCGTACCACTTCGTGTCGCCGGCGGCCTCGCCGAGGGCCTCGCTCTCCTCGCCGAGGATCCTGGCGCGCGGATCTTTGACGTTGTAAACTCGGTGTCCGAAGCCGGCGATACGCTCGCCGCGGTCGATGGCATCTTTGACGTACTCGACGGGGTCGCGGTCGTCCTCGTCGACCTCCTGTAGCATCCGCATCACGTTGGCGTTCGCGCCGCCGTGGAGGCTGCCCGAGAGGGTGCCGACCGCCGAGGTGACCGCGCTGTGGAGGTCGGCCAGCGTCGAGGCGGTCGTCATCGCGGCGAACGTCGAGGCGTTGAGGCCGTGATCGGCGTGCAGCACGAGCGCCATATCGAACGTCTCGGCGAGCACGTCGTCGGGCTCCTCGCCGTTGAGCATGTAGAGAAAGTTCGCGGCGTGGCCGAGATCATCGCGGGGGGCGACGGGTTCGTTCCCGTTGCGGAGCCGGTTGTAGGCGGCGAGGGCGGTCGGCATCTTCGCCGTAATGCGGCGGCTCTTGCGGTCGTTGGCTGCCTCGTCGGCCACGTCGGCGTCGGCGTCGGGATCGTAGGCCGACAGCGCGGAGGTAATCGTGCGGAGGGCGGCCATCGGCTCCTCGCCGGTTTCGGCGAGTTCGCGGACGATGTCCATGATGCCGTCGTCGATACCGCGGGCTGCGATCATGGCGTCGTTGAAGTCGGCGAGCTCCGACTCGGTCGGGAGGTCGCCGTGCCACAGCAGGTACAGCGTCTCCTCGTAGCTGGCCTCGCGGGCGAGTTCCTCGATGGCGTAGCCGCGGTAGATCAACTCCCCGGCGTCCCCGTCGATGTGACTCAGGTCGGATTCAGCGACGACCACGCCTTCGAGTCCCCGCTGTAGCTCGGTAGACATGCACCTAGCTTCTCAGTAGCCTCAAAAAGCGTTATCGTTTTCGTAGCGGTTAGTGGAGTGTAACCCTGCTGGATTCTATAGTCAAAAAGTGAACGTACTATCGCTCCCGAACGCTAACAGCCGTGCAACGATGACCGGTCGATCACATTCTCGACCAGTCAGTCGCAGTGCCGGTCGACAGGGGGTGGTGTCAGCGGCCAATCAGGCGGGGTACTGATCGACCAGCTGTGTCGGCGGCGGCCGCCCAGAGCCGTCCGTCAGGCCGGAACGACCGTGATCTGCTGTTTTCGATCGATGGCGTCCTCCAGTTCTTCGGCGATAGCCGAGCCGCGGGAGATCTGGATGTCGCCGCCGCTGCCGACCGTCGCGGTGAAGAGGTACTCGTCGTCGGCCCGGACCTCGACGGTCTCGCCAACGTGGTCGTCCATTCTGATGACGACGTGGCGGGCGGTGATCTCCGGCTGGACGACCTCGCCGGCCGGTTTGGCCTCGACACCGCCGCCGGCCCCGTTGGCCGCGGTCGCGCCCGCACCACTGTTTTCCTCGTGGGTGCGCACGTCGATATCGATACCGAGGCGATCCTCGATGTCGCTGATCCGACCGCCGCCCTTCCCGATCACGGAGGCGATGTCGCCCTCCTCGACGTAGACGACGGCGTTGTCTTGGCCCGTGAGCTCGACATCGACGTGGCCGCGGGCGACCGAGCGAATCTCCCGTTCGATCTCCTGTTTGGCGATCCGGTTGACGCCGGTGTCGCTGCCGCTCTCGTCGTCCAGCGGGACCGTGATGACCTGTCGGTTGAACGTATAGATCTCATAGGCGGGCGTGCCGGTTTCGAAGTCCGCCACCTGAATCACCGGCCGGGCGAGGTCCTCGGCCGTGAGGCCCTCGGGCACCTTCACCTCGGTCGTCACGTCGTAGACGGTGTGAACCTCGCCGGCCTCGATGTAGACGACGGTGTCGACGACCTGCGGGATCATCCCGAGTTCGACGCGGCCGACGAGCCGCTGGAGGGCGTCGATGGCGCGGGTGGCGTGAACGACGCCGACCATGCCGACACCCGCGAGTCGCATATCCGCGAACACGTCGAAGTCCTCCGTTTTTCTGACCTCGTCGTAGATCGTGTAGTCGGGTCGCACGAGCAGCAGCGAGTCGGCGGTCGTCGCCATGTCGCCGGCCAGTGCGGTGTACTGGGTGATCTCGTCGTCGACCTGCAGGTCTCGCGGTTTCTCCATCGTCTTGACCGCATACTCGTTGTCGTCGAGGAACTCGGCGACCGCCTGGGCGAACGTGGATTTCCCGGCCCCGGGCGAGCCGGAGATGAGGACGCCGCGCTCGCGTTCGAGGAGCCGCTCCCGAAGGTGGTCGTCGAAGACGTAGTCGTCGAGCGTCGTCTTGGCGATTGGTCGGACAGCCGTAATCTCGATACCGTCGGCGAACGGTGGGCGGGCGACGGCGATCCGGTAGTCCTCGTACTGGATGATTGTCATCCCGGGTTCGGAGAGTTCGACGAACCCCTCGTTGCTGCTGCGGGCCAGCGACTCGATTTCGTCGGCCCACTCGTCCATCTGGGCTTCGGAGCTCACCGTCTCGTCGATCGTCGTGTAGCTCATGCCGTCGAGCGCGCCGCGTTTGGCCTTCGGCTGCGTGCCGGTCTTGAGGTGGACGCTCATCGTCTCGTCGTCGAAAAACTCGACAATCGGGAGTTCGCCGCCGGTGTCGATCTCGGGTTCGACGTACTCGACGGCCAGCCCCTTGGCCTTCGCCACCTCGGACTGGACGATATCGCTCGAGAGCAGTGTGGCGTCGTTGTCGTCGGCCACATCGCGGATGATGGCGTCGACCTCACCCTCGCTGGCGGCAGCCTGTTCGCCCTCGCTGGCCCGGCGGCCAACATACCGGAGGTCGATATCGTCGTCGTCTGCGAGATCGGTGAGCCGCTGGAGTTCTTCGAGCCCGCTCCAGCCGCTGTCGTAGCCCGCGTTGGCCTGTGATTCGAGTTCGCCGACCACGGCTTCCGGGATCAGGACCGTTCGCTCCGCGTCGCCGTCGGCGAATCGCTCGGACACACGACCGTCGATGACCGCGCTCGTGTCCGGCACTAGAGTCATGCCTGACCCTACTTTCGGCGTACGCATAAGGGTGATGCGTTGGAGATTGACACCTGCTGTGGCGACCACAGTCGACCGCGCCGAGAGGCCGAGTTACTCCTCGCGGCGACCGCTATGGCCCGGGTAATCGCGCTCGAATCGCTCGCCGATCTCCTCGCGGCTGATCTCGATGACGACCGGGCGACCGTGCGGGCAGGCGTATGGGTTCTCGCAGTCGTCGAGT
>KI543215.1:48457-59129 GCA_000496215.1 uncultured archaeon A07HN63 | reverse complement strand
AGCGCGGCCTCGCGGGCGGTCAGTTCGAGTGTGACCGGTCGGCGAGTGCTGGGTGGTTGGCGACTCGCCGAGGGCGCGCTGCAGCCGCTCGTAGTTGACCCGCTCGTCGGCGGCGTGCTGATCGATCAACAGCAGGCCGTCGTCGGCCTCGGCCACCAGATAGGTGTCGTATAGCTGCCCCAGCACGCGGAGGTCCGGCAGCGACTCGTACTGTCGACTCCCGGTCGTCGTCTCGCCGTCGAGTGTCCGCTGAGTCGTCGGGCGTCGGTCGTCGAGGTTGCCGCTCGTTGCTCGTCGGTGTCGACACGCTGTTCGTGTGAATCGCCCGCCTCCGGTGCTGTTGCCGGCGGCTCCGACCCGGTTGTCGATGCCTCGGCTGTCTCTGTCGCTGCCGACTGTCCCTGCGATGCGGAGTCACCCGCGTCAGTCGAAGCCGAATCAACTGTCGACCCGGATTCGAGCCCACTTGGGACCGAGTCGCTTGACGATGTATCGGCGCGCGTCGTCGGTGACGCGTCGCTGTCGATGTCGTCGACAACCCAGCTATCCTCGGCAGCCGGGTCGACCGGATCGGCGGCCGTTGGCGTCTCGCTGTCTGTAGGTGGTTCGTCTTCGGCGGCTGACTCGTCTTTGGCAGATGACTCGCTTTCGTCGACCGACTGCTGCCCGCTGGCTGACGCCGACGATGGGGCCTGGTCCTGCGTGGTCGACGCCTCGGCTGTCGGTGACTCGGTGCTGGCTGTGTCGCCTTCACCATCGGCGGCATCGGCCGCTGCTGTGTCTGGCTGGATCGTCGTCTCCTCGGGCGCGGACCGGCCTCGGGGCGCCGACGACCGGATCAGGCCGTTGTCGATGAGGGCGTCCTCGACAGCCTGCTGGACCGCCGTTTCGACGGTGTCCTCGTCGTCGAAGCGAACCTCGGTCTTGCGGGGATGGACGTTCACGTCGACCGCATCCGGCGGCACCTCGACGAAGAGCACGGCGAACGGATAGCGGTCGGGGGCGAGCTGGCCGCCGTAGCCGGCGATCACGGCGTTGCGGAGCGTCGCCGCGGTGACGTAGCGGTCGTTGACGAACGTCGCCAGATACTCACGGGTGCTGCGGGTCGTTTCGGGATCGCTGACGAGCCCGGAGATACCCTCGATTGGGCCGTCGCCATCGGCCTCGTACTCGATGTCGATCATCGACTCGGCGACCTCGCGGCCGTACACGGAGAGGACAGCCGAGCGAAGCGAGCCGGCGCCCTCGGTCGCAAACAGCTCCCGGCCGTCGTGTTCGAGCGTGATCGCCACGTCGGGGTTGGCCAGCGCGTACTGGCTGACGACGGTGTTGATGTGGTCGAACTCGGTGCGGTCCTGTTTGAGGAACTTTTCGCGGGCCGGCGTGTTGAAAAAGAGGTCCTCGACCTCGACGGTCGTCCCCTCGGGACAGCCCGCAGGTTCGATATCGCCGACATCGCCGCCCTCGACGGTGATTTCGGCACCCGAACTCGCCTCCGGCGGCCGCGAGCGAATCGTCAACCGCGAGACGGCACCGATCGTCGACAGGGCCTCGCCGCGGAAGCCAAGGCTGGCGACGCCAGCGAGGTCGTCGATGTCGCTGATCTTGCTGGTCGCGTGTTCGGCGACCGCGAGTTCGAGTTCGGATTCCGGGATGCCGTGGCCGTCGTCGCTGACCTGAAGGAACTCGGTGCCGCCACCCGCAACGGTGACAGTAATCCGGCTCGCACCGGCGTCGAGGCTGTTTTCGAGGAGTTCCTTGATCACCGAGGCCGGGCGTTCGACAACTTCGCCGGCGGCGATTCGCTGGACGGTTCGGTCGTCGAGGGGCTGAATCTCGGTCGCCTGCGGCTCGGACTCGCTGTCAGTCATCGTCGGCTGGCTGCTGCCCGGTGGCGGGGGCATCCAGCAGGCGGTCGATGGCTGTCTGGTGGATGCTCACGGTGAGGAACTCGTCGCGGGCGGTTTCGGGCGAGACCCACTCGTAGTCGCAGTGTTCGTCGCTCAGGGAGACGGCCGTCGAGGCGGCGTCACAGCGGTAGACGACGCTGTAGCGTCCCCGGCCCTGATCGTTGCGCCACGCGGCCGTGTGAACCGGCTCGTCGACCGCGACATCGAGGCCGGTCTCCTCTCTGATCTCGCGTTTGAGGCCGACGAGTGGCTCCTCGTAGGCCCCCATTCGCCCGCCGGGGAGCTCCCACGTCGTGTCGTCGGCCTGCATCACGAGCAACGAGCCGTCCGGCGAGCGGATGATCGCCTTCTGACTCACCTCGGCGATCAGCGGCTGTTCGGTCATGGTGGTGCCTCCGTCGGTCGAGCGACCGGCCCGAGCTGCCCGGCGGGATGGCCACAACCGGTGGTGAGCGTGGAGAGCGACAACGAGTAACGCATTGGTGGGACAATGTGGCTTGTACGTATCAATCCATTGTTGCCTCACTGACCAATGTGGTTGCCTCACGGAGCAATGCGGTTGTCTCGCTGACCTACCCGGTCACCACGACGAGCGCAAGCGAATTCGTAGCTGTGGCTACGGAATCAGCGGCAAGGAGTGGGGTGAGTAGACGGGAGCGGATCTCAGGCGGTCTGCTCGACGCGCCATGTCGTCGCGCCGGTGTACGACCACCGCTCGATTGACAGGTCGTCGACCGATTCCTGGAGATTGACGATCAGCGCGCCGATCTCCTTCGCCGAGAGCCCGACCTCGTCGGCGATGAACTTGCTCTTGAAGTACATGTCGCCGGCTTCCGCGCGTTCGCGGAGGTAGTCGGCGAGGCGCGCCTCTTTCGACTGAGAGCTATCGGTCTCGGGGGCGTCGGTGTCGGGCGATTCGTCGGGGTGAACGGATTTGGCTGTCGCAGTCATATGTCGTTGTTGTAGTTGTGTCCAGCACGCAGAGCGAGCAGTTGCAGACCGAGCAGTCCGAGGACGACTGCACCGGTATTCCCGATACCAGCGTAGAGGACCGGCAGATAGACCGCCGGAAGGGCGATGGCCGCCCAGAAGCCGAGCCAGCGAACCGAGCGGGTGAGCGTCAGCTGGCCCTGACGAACCGCACGCTCGGCCGTCTCGGCAGAGGCGGAGCGTCCGACAGTTGACGTGGAACCTGTCATCGAGTGCTCACCGTCTGCTCCATACAAGCCCCCTTATCCATATATAATACCCAGAGCATTCGCTCCGATTCACGACATAAAAGGTCAAAAAATGAGCTCGTCTGACATTTTATAAGCAAATCAAAACCGCTTAGACATTTTACAAACGCCTCTAATGGCTTTTTCTTGATATCAGCGTCGAACCGCAAACCAGTATGTTCTAGGACGGTTCGTGCGGCGTGACGGGTGTCGGCGGCCGATATCTCGCCGAAACACCCGTGTTCACTGCTGCTGGAACGCGCTGTCGTCGAGTTGCTCCTGCCACTGCTCGACTTTCGCCATCAGTTCAACGGGTGGGGTTTCGTCGATATCTGTCGTCTGCAGGGCTGAGAGCACCGATTCCATCTCGGCATCGAGCTGCGATGTCGCGTCGTCGGCCGGCTCCGCCGCCGCGTCCGCGGGCGACGACGCCGTCTCCGTACCGTCGTCGGCCGCCCGGAACTCCCCAGCACTGAGGTCGAAGACGGCCTGTGTCGACTCGCTGGAGCCGCTACCTTTCGCTTCGATGGCTTTCTCCGAGCGGAGCCGGTCGAGCACGTCGCGTGCGCGACCGACGACCGGCTCCGGCACGCCCGCGAGGTCGGCGACGTGAATCCCGTAGGAGCGGTCGGTCGCCCCCTCCTCGACGGTGCGCAGGAAGGTGATGTCGTCATCACCCTCGCCCTCGTTGGCGACGGCGACGTGGACGTTGCCGACGCGGTCGAGATGCGAGGCCAGCGCGGTCAACTCGTGGTAGTGGGTCGCAAACAGACAGTGACAGCCGATCCGGTTGTGGATGTATTCGGTGGCGGCCCACGCAATCGAAATCCCGTCGTAGGTGGCGGTCCCGCGGCCGACCTCGTCAAGGATGACCAGCGACTCGTCAGTCGCCGAATGGAGAATGTTGGAGAGTTCCTGCATCTCGACCATGAACGTCGACCGGCCCTGTGCGAGCTCGTCGAGCGCGCCAACGCGGGTATAGATCCCGTCGACCACGCCAACGGTCGCCGCGTCCGCAGGCACGAAACTCCCGATCTGGGCCAGCAGTGTGATGAGCGCTGCCTGCCGCATGTAGGTCGATTTCCCGCTCATGTTCGGCCCCGTCACGAGCAGGAAGCCCCGCTCGCGGTCGAGTCGGAGGTCGTTGGGCACGAACTCCGTGGTTTGCTCGACGACCGGATGGCGACCCCCGTCGATATCGAGTGCGCCCGGTTCGGCAAGCGTCGGGCGACACCAGTCGTTGCTGCGGCGTGGTCGGCCAGCGAGCAGTACACGTCGAGTTCGGCAATCGCGCGGCCGACATTCTGCAGCAACGCCGACTGTTCGGCAACCGTCTCGCGGAGCTCCTCAAACAGCTCGTATTCGAGATCACCGCGCTGCTCTTCGAGCCGAAGGATCTCGCGCTCCCGCTCGGCCAGCTCGTCGGTGACGAACCGTTTGGAATTTTTGAGGGTCTTGACGTGCGAGAAGGCGTCGGGGACGCTGTCGGCTTCCGACTGGCCGACCTGGATGTAGTAGCCGTCGGTCGTGTTGCGGTCGACCGAGACGTGCGTCAGGTCGTGGGTGGACTTGATGCGGTCGGCCAGCCCGTCGATCCACGCCTTGGCGGACTCGTGTTGCTCGATTAGCTCGTCAAGCTCGTCGTGGTAGCCCCGCTTGAACAGTCCGCCCTGCGTGACGGTCTGGGGTGGGTCGTCGACGATAGCGTCGGCCAGCATCTCCCGGAGGTCGGCCGCGGCTTCCCGGTCGATGTCGTCAAGGACGGCGGGCAGCGGCGAGTCAGCGAGGTCGCCGTCGGTGAGTTCGCCCGCGATTTCTGGCAGCAGGGCCAGCGTCTCGCGAATCGAGAGCAACTCGGTCGCGCCCGCGCTCCCGCTGGCGACGCGGCTGGCGAGACGCTCAAGATCAGATGCGCCGTCAAGTGTCTCCTGGAGCCGTTGTCGGCGGAGTGCGGCCGTCGCCAGCGCGTCGACGCTATCGAGTCGGTGATCCAGCGTTGCCCGGTCGCGTCGCGGGCGAGTGAGCCACTCCCGCAGCAGCCGTCGGCCCGGACTCGTGACCGTGTGGTCGACCGTCGCCAGCAGCGATCCCTCGCTGTCGCCCTGCATCGTCTCGACGAGTTCGAGGTTGCGCTGGGTCGTCGCGTCCAGCGTCAGGTGGTCGTCGGCGGTGTAGGGCTGGAGCCGCGTCATCGACTCCCGGACGCCGACGCCCGTTTCCTCGACGTACCCGATGATCGCGCCGGCCGCCCGGATCGCCAGCTCGGAGTCCAGCCCAACGGTGTCGGCGGTCTCGTCGCCGAACTGCTGGTCGACGGCGTGGCTCGCACGGCCGGGCGCGAAGGCATCTGTGGTGTGCAGGCTCACCTCGGCGTCGCTGCGGTCGGTGACCGCGGCGAGGAAGTCGTCGTCCGTGCGAACCGCCGGGCCGGGAAGCAGTTCGACCGGGTCGAACCGATAGCACTCGGCGACCGCCCCCTCAGCGTCGTCGACCTCGGTGACGAGAAACTGGCCGGTCGTGATGTCGGCGAACGCGAGGCCGTAGGGACCGGTCGACTCCCTCTCAGATTGCTCGCTCGGTGCGACGACCGCCGCGAGATACTGGGCGTCGCTGTCGGCGGTTTCGAGCAGGGTGCCCGGCGTGACGCGGCGGGTGACCTCCCGGCGGAAGTCGCCGTCGTCGGTCTCGAACTGATCGGCGACGGCGACCGTGTAACCGCGTTCGACCAGGGCGGTGAGGTAGGGTTGCAGCTCGTCGACCGGGACGCCGGCCATCGGATAGCTCTCGCCGCCGGAGGATTTCGTCGAGGTCGTCAGATCGAGTTCGGCGGCGACACACTCGGCGTCGTCGTCGAAGAACTCGTAGAAATCGCCGCATTGCATCGCCAGCAGGTCGGCATCGCTGTCGGCTTTGAGCGCGTGGAACTGGCCGACGATTCCCTGCGACATACCGGCCGTGGGGCGGACAGTCGCTAAAGCGCTACGATGCGAGCGGCGCCGAAGTCGGTCGGTGGTGTTGCCCGGACAGCTGTCGGATCAGTCGTCGCTGACGACCGTCCGCTCGCCGTCGGCCGAATCGTCCGCGTACTCGTAGACGACACCGTCGTCCTCGTCGGCGGTCGCCTGATGGGAGCCGTCGCAGTGCGGTTTGTTGTCCGAGAGTCCACACTGGCAGACGGCGACGGTACCGCCCTGGGAGTCGAGTTCGTCTGCGTCGATCACGTACGGGCCCTGTTCGTCTTGGGTGACTTTGCGTGCCATACGTTCACGAGGGGCGAGAGACGGATAAGCACACAGGTGACGGGGTACCCTCACTCCGTGATCAGAGCCTCGTGGAGCGCCAGCGTCCGCTCGCGGAGGGTCCTGGCGTCGGCTGCCGTCAGCACCACCTCCGAGGGGCGGCTCTCGCCGCCGGGGTCGACGATGGCGGCTGGCGGCGTGTCGGTGGCGTCGAGTGCGGTCGCAATCGTCTCACTCGGCGGCCCCGCCTCGCCGTGGACGACCGGGTCGTCGAGCGTGTCGAGTGCCTGCTCGACGGCGTCGTCGAACCGGGCGTTGCACGCGAACCGGAGGGTAGGGAACGTCTCGCGGGCGTCGATCAACCGATGAGCGAGGTCGCTGCCGACGCCGGAGCGAACGCCGGCGTTGTGTCGGATCCCGGTCCGGGTCGGGCTGAGTCGACCGTCGACGCCGACGACCTCGTCCGGCGTTTCGGCGTACCGTGTCGCGCCGACGATATCCATCCCGGTCGGCGGCACGAGCGTTTCGACGTTGCCCCCGACAAGCCGGGCGACGATTCGCTCGACGGCGGCGGCGGTTGCCTCGCGGTCGGCGCGGTCGCGGGTCTCGGCGAGATGGTTGACCGCGCCGGGGCCGTCGCCGACGTCGATCCCGTAGCGGACGGCTCGCTCCATGAACGCGACGCCACCGGCGACGGCCTCGGTCAGTGATTCGCCGCTCGCCAGTCGGGCAGCGATGGCACTGGAGAGCGTACAGCCAGAGCCATGGGTCGCGTCGGTATCGATCCGTGGATGGGTGAACTGTTCTGTGTGTGTTGCGTCGGTCGCGGTTTCGTCGATGACGAGCGTGTCGACGACCTCGTCGCCGTCGATGTGGCCGCCCTTGACGAGGGCGGCGTCGGCGCCCATGGCGACGATATCGCGGCCGGCGGCCTCGGCGGCGGCGGTGCTGTCGACGGTCCGGTCGGTCAGGAGTTCGGCCTCGTCGGCGTTCGGCGTGACGAGACGGGCGTGAGCGAAGGCGGCCTCGTAGGCGGCCTCGGCGGCCTCGCTCAGCAGCCGGTCGCCGGTCGCCGCCACCATCACCGGATCGACGACAGCGGGCGCGTCGGCGTCGGCGAGGGCGTCGGCGACGGTTTCGATGACGGCCTCGGTGGCGAGCATCCCGGTCTTGATCGCCTCGACCGCGAAATCGTCGACGACGGCGTCGATCTGGGCGGCGATATGGTCGGTCGGCAGGACGTTGATATCCTCGACGCCGGTCGTGTTCTGGGCGGTCGTCGCGGTGATCGCCGAGGTGCCGAACACGTCGTGGGCCTCCATCGTCTTCACGTCGGCCTGAATCCCCGCGCCGCCGCCGGAGTCGCTGCCCGCAATCGTGAGCGCGACCGGCGGCGAAACCGGCGCGTGCTGTCGAGTGGTCATCGTGGCCCCTCCCGTCGCGGGAGCCGATGGCTGACTGGGTACGCGCATACCGGTTGATACGTCGGTACCGGGTTAAATGCTCAGGGACGTGGCGAGGCGGCCCCATCATCGTCGCGCTGGCGACACCGATCAGGCGTTCGTGTTCGGGCGGTTGATCCCGCAGCCGTCCTCGTACTCGACGGCCGCGACGGACTGGATCGGATCGTCGCCACAGACCGGGCAGTCGGGCGTCGGCTCGTAGGGGACTCGCTCGACGGCGAGATCCATCGCGTCGTACGAGAGCAGCGTGCCGACGAGCGGTTCGCCGATCCCGACCAGCAGTTTGACCGCCTCGGTTGCCTGCAGACAGCCGATGGTGCCCGGTAGCGCACCGAGCACGCCGGTCGTCGCACAGTCGGGGACGGTGCCGGGATCGGGTGGTTCGGGAAACAGACACCGGTAGCAGGGGCCGTCGGGGACGAGCGTCGTCGCCTGACCCTCGAACTTGTAGACCGCGCCGCTGACGAGCGGCGTGTCGGCGAGCCGGCAGGCATCGTTGAGGAGGTACCGCGTCGGGAAGTTGTCGGCCGCGTCGACGACGATATCGTAGTCGGCGACGAGGTCCGCGGCGTTGTCAGGAACGAGCCGCCGCTCGTGTGGTTCGACGGTCACGTCTGGGTTGAGGTCGGCGACAAAGTCGGCTGCGCTCTCGACCTTCGGCCGGCCTACGTCGCCGTCGCCGTGGATCACCTGTCGCTGGAGGTTCGACCGCTCGACCGCATCGTCGTCGACGACCCCGAGGGTGCCGACGCCGGCGGCCGCGAGATACTGGATGACCGGCGCGCCGAGGCCGCCCGCGCCGACGACGAGGACGCGGTTGTCAAGTAGTTTGGCTTGCCCCTCGGGACCGATCTCGTCCATGATGATGTGCCGCGAGTAACGGTCGAGCTGGGTCGACTCCAGCGAGAGGCTCATGGGCCTGTTTCGACGCGCGAGCGAATAAGACGTTGGGGTATGGCGGCTCGGTCCAGTCAGTCGCTCGTCGGGAACGTGAACTGACCGTCCGAGCCGTTCGTGTCGCGGTCGACGGATTCGGGCATGGACGACGAGTCGGCCGGCTGCTCGACCGGCTCGTCTGCTTCGGCGTCGGCGTCGGTCCCGTCGTCAGGGAGCGATTCGACGGTCATCGGGTCGCCCGGGCGTTTTCATCGCGTGGGAACGCCGTCGCTAGCGGATGGAGAGAATCGAAAAGTCGCCGACGGTGGCGACGCGCGCTACTTGCTACGGTTGCGGCCGCTGTTGACGCTCGGACGAGCGTGCTCGGTGCCCTTGCCGCGATCCTGAATCCCGCGACCCTCGTCGCCGGCGTTGGTCAGCCCGCGGAAGGCCCGACCCTTGTGCTGGTCCTCGCAGATCCAGTTGAGGTCGTCGTCGTTCTCGATGGCCGGGTGTTCGGGATCGACGAGGATGACCTCGTGCCACTTCTGTGAGCCGTCTTCACCAACCCAGTAGGAGTTGAGCACGCGGAGGTTGCGGAACTTGCGGCTGGCTCGCTCCTCGGCGATGCGCTGGATCGATTTGCGGCGACCGATCCGGTTGACGCCCTGCCGCTTGGTGCGCCGGCCGGCGGTGTGTCGTTGCTTGCGCGCGCCGCCCTTGCGGACGGAAACGCGAGCGACGACGATTCCCTGTTTGGCCTTGTAGCCCTGCGTGCGGGCCTTGTCGAGACGGGTCGGGCGGTCGATACGTTCGATAGCTCCTTGGTCTCGCCATTCTTGTTTACGCTGCCACTGCAGTTCGGCGAGCTTCCCCTCGTCGGGGCTTCGCCATGCTTCGCGGATGTGTGAGTAAACGCTTCGTGCCATAGTTGTCTCGGGCGCTTGCGATTCAGTCGGTCTAGCCGACCACATTTCGTCCCGGCGTACCGGGTGCCCACTGGTGGCCCGTTCCCACAGTGAGTTGCCTGTTATACCGTCGAAACCGGTTTAACCGCTTCGGACTCGCTGTGCCGAGAGATGCGTTGCCACACTCCGGCTATGTCTTGTGTTCGGTGTACCCGTGTGCCAGTTCCGCGTCGCCGTGGGGTGCCCCGTTGGCAACGCCGCCGCTGGACCCGAATTGTTGCTGTACGGACGTTCCGGAAGGCCACTGAGAGAACAGAAAAGCAAGCGGCGTATCGATGGAGAAGAAACGGAGTTACCGGTTCGCGACGACAGAGTCGCTCTCACCGGGCCAGTTCGCCCGCCAGACGTTCGCTCGACTGCCGATGCGATCAAGATTCAACTGGATCAGTTTCCCGGGTTCGAGACTCGCCAGTTCCTCTCTGAGGCTGCTATCTTCGTACTCGACGACCTGGAAGACGCGGTTGGCCGACGGGCACAACACGTTAATTGCGTTATTTGAATTCATTTCCTTCATAACACGAAACTCTCTGGTTCCATCGATATGTTCCTTCATGTTTTGCTACTATATACTCTGTATGTGCAAAATTCTTCGGATTAAAAATCCTACATACAGTCGTTTTTGCTGACAGGCTGTCGATCTGCTCCCTGCTGGATCATGGTCTGGGACCCCGATTCCAGGTTCACCACGACCGCTCGGCCGCCGTAGCCGTGAATCTGATCGTGGCCGCGAACGACGACGCAGGTCACGGTGTCGGGAATTTCGATTGTCTTGTTCCGGTCGAACGGCTGTTCGTTCTCGTGGGCGTGCAGGAGATCGCGGCGACCGAGCTGTGTGCCATTGAGTCGTTCGACCTGCCACCAGTCGGCGTACCCCGCCTCGCCAGCGTCGTCGTGGCGGAGCCAGACCGTGAACCTGATCGCCTCATCTCTATCGTCAATGGCGACATCGACGACGTTGGCCTCGCGGAGATCCAGTTCGCCGGATGTATCGCTGTCTCC
>KI543215.1:45895-48437 GCA_000496215.1 uncultured archaeon A07HN63 | reverse complement strand
GCCTGCCCCTCGGGGCCGATCTCGTCCATGATGATGTGCCGCGAGTAGCGGTCGAGCTGGTCGACTCCAGCGAGAGGCTCATGGGCTGGCTTCGACGCGCGAGCGAATAAGGCGTTGGGGTATGGCGGCTCGGTCCAGTCAGTCGCTCGTCGGGAACGTGAACTGACCGTCCGAGCCGTTCGTGTCGCTCCCGTCGACGGATTCAAGCATGGGCGACGAGTCGGCCGGCTGCTCGACCGGCTCGTTTGCTTCGACGTCGGCGTCGGTCCCGTCGTCAGGGAGCGACTCGACGGTCATCGAGTCGCCTGTCGTCGCCTCCTCGTCAAGGTCGAACTGTGCAAGGAGCGATTCGAGTTCGTCGGCCTCGCTGGCGATCCCCTCGACGGTCTCGGAGACGTTCGACAGCGAGGTAGTCTGCTGTTCGGCGGCCGAGGCGGCGCTGGCGGCGTCATCGGCGGTTTCGTCGCTGATGGTGGCGACCTCGTCGACGACGGCCGCGACATCCTCGGCGGAGTGTGCCTGCTGGTCGGTGGCGTCGCTGATCTCGTGGACGCTGTCGCTCAGCTCCGTGACGACCTCGGCGATCTCGTCGAACCGGCGTAGCGAGCGCTCGACGGCATCGGTGCTCTCGCTGACGCGCTGGCTGGCGGCCTCAACCTCCGCGATGGTGTCGTCCGACTGGGCCTGGATCTCTTCGAGACGGTCGGCGATCTCTTCGGCGGCGTCCTTGGTATCCTCGGCGAGGTTCTTCACCTCGTCGGCGACGACCGCAAACCCGTCGCCCTCGCCGTCGGCGCGAGCGGCCTCGATAGAGGCGTTGAGCGCGAGCAGGTTCGTCTGCTCGGCGATATCCGTGATAACCGAGACGATCTCATCGACCTCGTCGATCCGGCTGCCGAGTGCCTCGACACTGTCGGCGGCATCGGTAATCTCGGTCTCGATCTCGTCGAGTTCCGCCATAGTTTCGGTGGCCTCCTCGCGGCCCTCGGTGGCGGTCTCGCTGGCGGTTTCGGCCGTCTGGCTGACCTCCTCGGCGGAGGCGGCGATCTCCTCGACGGTCGCCGACAGCGTGTTCACCTCGCTGACGGCGGTCTGGAGCTTGTCGCGCTGCTGGTCGGCGCCGGCAGCGATCTCGTCGGTGGCGGCGGCGATCTCGTCGCCCGCACGGTCGAGTTCGGTCGTGCTCTCGACGACCTGATCGGTTGAGCGCGAGACCGCGGCAGCGAAGGCCGCGGTCTCGCCGAGCGACTCCTGTAGCGTGCGGAGGAGTTCGTTGTACCGCTCGATGACGACGCTGTACTCGTCGTTGTCGTCGATGCCGTCGGGATCGATGGTCGCCGTGAGGTCGCCGTCGATGGCGGCGGCCGTCGAGTCCTCGAAGGCGTCGACGAGCTGCTGGAGGCGTTCGGAGCGGGTTTCGATCTCGGCGGTGTAGGTTTCGAGGTTGTCGGCCATCCGGTCGAGCGAGTCGCCGAACGGGCCGGGCACCGGCTCGTCGAGCGCGCTGTCGTCGAACTTCTGTTCGGCGAGGGCGTCAGCCTGTGCGGAGACCGTCGACAGGTACGACTGGAGCGAACTGAACGACCGGCTGAGGTCGCCGACCTCGTCGGGCTGATCGACGGCGACGGCTTCGGTGTCGACGTGGCCATCTGCGATCCGACTCGCGGCGGCCTCGATGTCGGCCAGCGGTTCGATCAGATCCTGCTGGACGATCAGGGCAGTGTTGACGAACGCGACGGTCGCCCCGGCGAACAGCAGGGCCTGCGTCGCCGTCAGTAGCGTCCCCGAGAGCATAAACGGCAGTCCGAACAGCCCGACAGCGACGCCGAACTGGATGGCAACCGCCGCCATCATCTTCCGACGCACCGAATCGGTGATCCGGAGCCAGTCCATCGTGGTCCAGAGAACGGCCTCGTAGCGATCTCTGAGAGACATATATGAACGTACGGACACCTCCCTAAAGAACCGAAACGGGCGTTTTCATCGCGTGGGAACGCCGTCGCTGGCGGCTGGAGAGAATCGAAAAGTCGCCGTCGGCGACGGTGGCGACGCGCGTTACTTGCTGCGGTTGCGGTCGCTGTTGACGCTCGGGCGAGCGTGTTCGGTGCCCTTGCCGCGATCCTGAATCCCGCGACCCTCGTCGCCGGCGTTGGTCAGCCCGCGGAACGCGCGACCCTTGTGCTGGTCCTCGCAGATCCAGTTGAGGTCGTCGTCGTTCTCGATGGCCGGGTGTTCGGGATCGACGAGGATGACCTCGTGCCACTTCTGTGAACCGTCTTCACCAACCCAGTAGGAGTTGAGCACGCGGAGGTTGCGGAACTTGCGGCTGGCCCGCTCCTCGGCGATGCGCTGGATCGATTTGCGGCGACCGATCCGGTTGACGCCCTGCCGCTTGGTGCGCCGACCGGCGGTGTGTCGTTGCTTGCGCGCGCCGCCCTTGCGGACGGAGACGCGAGCGACGACGATTCCCTGTTTGGCCTTGTAACCCTGCGAGCGGGCCTTGTCGAGACGCGTCGGGCGGTCGATACGCTCGATAGCCCCT
>KI543215.1:33450-45875 GCA_000496215.1 uncultured archaeon A07HN63 | reverse complement strand
TAGCGGCGATTCAGTTGCGACGGTGAAAAGTTCGGGTCTCAGTCCCCACAGAGCTCCCGAATGTACTGGCCAACGTGGTCGTCCATCCGGCGTTTGTACCCGTTTTGCCGGGCCAGCCGGTCGAGTTCGCGGCTGACGTAGGTGCCGTACTGAACAGCCTTCTTGTCCGCGCTGGTGACCGTCTCGGGGAGACCGACCGTCTCGCGGGCGACCCGCCGGAGAGCGACCTTGCGCGTCTCGGCGGTCGCCAGCAGGTCGCCGGGCAGCCGGAGGGCGGCGTCGACGACGCGATCCTGCAGGAACGGCGTCACCGGCTCGACGCCCGCCGCGCGGAGGCCACACACGTCGCGTTCGAGCTGGCCGGGCAGCGTCTCGATGGTTTCGCGGACGGCCCCACGAACGGTGTCGCTATCGACGCGGTGGTCGTCGCCCGGCTCGACGACCTTCGAGTAGCCACCAAAGAGTTCGTCCGCGCCCTGCCCGACCGCGAGGCGGTCGTAGCCGTCGGCAGCCACGCGCTCGGCGACCAGAATCAGCGGCAGCGCGATTGTCACGTCCATCGGGTTCGTGCGGCCGGTCGCGGCAGCGACTCGCGGAACGGCGTCGACGAGGTCGTCGTGTGTGAGTTCGATGACGGTGAGGTCGTCGCTGCGGCCCATCGCGGCGGCGGCCTCGCGGGCGGCGGCGATGTCATGGGAGCCCTCGAAGCCGACGACGTAGAGCGGCGCGTCCGGGAACCGCTGGCGACGAGCGCGCTGTCGACGCCGCCGGAGAAGCCGACCGCCACATCGGCCGGGTCGCCGTCGGTGGCGTCGCTTTCGTCGCCGGCAGCGTCAGCGGCATCGACGCCGAGCGCCGAAGTTACCGCGTCTGTGACGGCTGCCATCGCGGCCTCGGACTCGCGCGCTGGCGGGTCAGGGAAGCGTGAGTAACTGCTCGTCGCCAGCGGTCGTTCGAACGGTCCCGGGCGGGACGACCTCGGGGTCGGCGAGGTCGTCCGGCGTGAACGCCCACGCGCCGTCGGCGGTCGGATCGTCGGCGTCGCTTTCGCTGTAAATCGGCTGGCGACCGAACACGTCGCGGACGAGCCGGTCATCAACGCGGCCGGCGAACCCACCCATCGCTGCTGGCCCGACGCCGCTCGCGCCGGGCAGCGGATCGTCAGCCGCGAGTGCGGCGCGGACGACAGCACGGTCGGCACCGCGGAGCGGTGGCTGTGGTGGCTGACTCATCGGAAGAACTCGCGGATCGCTCGCTGGGCGCGGCGTTTCGCGCCGCCGCCGAACTGCCGGAGGCTGACGTGCCACGGCGTGCGGTGGCCGATGACGCTGGTCCGGCCCGCGCTGATGGCGTCGAGAATCGCCTCGGCGGTGGCCTCGTCGGCGCCGACCTCGGTGACAGCCTGTCCGACCAGTTCGGAGATGTGGGCGTCGCTCCCGGCAGTCATCGGCAGGCCACGCTCGACGGCGAATGTCTCGGCCTGTCGGTTCGACCGGCCGGTGAACAGCCGGGAGTTGTAGACTTCGAGGGCGTCCGCGCTGGCGAGTTGGTCGTCGGTGACGTGCGGGGCGACGCCGTGGCGTGACTTCTGGAAGGGATGGGGAACGACGGCGATCCCGCCCTGCTCGTGAATGCGGTCGAGGGTTTCGTCGTAGGAGAGCCCCGAGGGCACGAGGTCGTCGATCCCGAGGGCGAGAATGTGGCCGACCGCGCTGGTGACCTCCATGCCGATGATGCCGACCAGCCCGTAGTCGGAGGCCTTCTCCGCGGCCTCGATACTGGCGTCGATAGCGTCGTGATCGGTGACCGCGAGCGCGTCGAGTTCCACGCCAGCGGCCTGTTCCAGCAAGAGGTCTACGGGGTCGCGGCCATCGTGCGAGCGCGCCGAGTGTGCGTGGAGTTCGACCCGTAACACGTCCCTATCTTCGCGGCGAGGCTAATAAACACACCCAGTCAGCGGCGAGGGCGAAAAACAGGCTGGAGCGGGGTCGTCAGGCGCTCGACCGGAAACTCGGGGCGATCAGGAGAACCCCGACGAGCGTTGCGACGACGACGGCCGACCCGTAGGCGACGGGGAGGTAATGGCCCGTTTCGATCCCGTGTGTGATCTCGGTGGCGGCGAGGGCGGCACCAGCGAGCGCCAGCACCAGCCCCGGAGCACCCCACTTGACGTTCGGGTTCATACCCGAATCTGTACCCACCGGTGTACAAGGAGGTATCGGATTCAGCCGGGCGAGATGGGGCACATGAAAAGAGATTAAGCCGGCGGTTCGAAAGGGAGCCCAAATGAGTCTCCCCGAGTCGGATCACGACCTTATCACGGCCGAACTCGGCCGTGAGCCCACCCGCGCCGAGGCGAACCTCTTCGAAAACCTCTGGAGCGAACACTGCGCCTACCGCTCCTCCCGACCCCTGCTCGGCGCGTTCGACAGCGCGGGCGACCAGGTCGTCATCGGCCCCGGCGACGACGCCGCCGTCATCGCCGTTCCCGAACCCGACGCCGCCGACACGCCCGCGAGCGACCGCGCCCCCGAGGACTACAGCGAGACCTACATCACGCTCGGCATCGAGAGCCACAACCACCCGAGCTACGTCGATCCCTACGACGGCGCGGCCACCGGCGTCGGCGGCATCGTCCGGGATACGCTCTCGATGGGGGCCTACCCCATCGCGCTGGCCGATAGCCTCTATTTCGGCGATTTCGACCGCGAACACTCCCAGTATCTGTTCGAGGGCGTCGTCGAGGGGATCGCCGACTACGGCAACTCCATCGGCGTCCCGACGGTCGCCGGCAGCGTCGACTTCCACGGCGACTACGAGGGCAACCCGCTGGTCAACGTCGCCTGCGTCGGCCTGACCGACGAGGAGCGCATGGTCACCGCCGAAGCTCAGCAGGCCGGCAACAAGCTCGTCATCTTCGGGAACGCGACCGGCCGCGACGGGCTGGGCGGGGCCTCCTTCGCCAGCGAGGATCTCGACGAGGACGCCGAAACCGAGGACCGCCCGGCGGTGCAGGTCGGCGATCCCTACAGCGAGAAGCTGCTCATCGAGGCCAGCGAGACGCTGGTCGACGAGAACCTGCTCCAGTCGGCCCGCGACCTCGGTGCGGCCGGCCTCGGCGGGGCGACCTCCGAACTCGTCGCCAAGGGCGGCTTCGGCGCGGCAATCGAGTTGGACCGCGTCCACCAGCGCGAACCCAACATGAACGCACTCGAAATCCTGCTGGCCGAATCACAGGAGCGGATGTGCTACGAGGTCGCTCCCGAGGATGTCGAGCGTGTGCAGGAAATCGCCGAGCGGTTCGACCTCGGCTGTTCGGTCATCGGCGAGGTAACGGAGGGTAACTACACCTGCACCTTTGAGGGGAGCGAGGCGCAACGCGCCTCGGATGGCGCGAGCGGTGAAGTATGGAACCGCGAGAGCGCGAGACGGTCGTCGATGTCGATCCCGAATTCCTCGCCGAGGGCGCGCCGATGAACGATCTCGACGCCGTCGACCCCGAGTCTGCCGAGCGTGACCTGCCCGACGCTGATCTCGGCGACGCCGTCGAGGCGGTCATTGCGAATCCGAATACCGCCTCGAAACGGTGGGTCTACCGACAGTACGACCACGAGGTCGGCCTCCGCACCGCGATGAAGCCCGGCGACGACGCGGCGATCATGGCAATTCGAGAGACAGCCGATACCGCCGAAAACGACGCCGACGGCTCGGGCACCGGCCTCGCCATCTCCTCGGGCGCGAACCCGAACTGGACGACAGCCGACCCCTACAGCGGCGCGCGGGCAGTCGCCCTCGAAAACGCGACCAACATCGCCGCCAAGGGCGCGACCCCGCTGGCGGCGGTCAACTGTCTCAACGGTGGCAACCCCGAGAAACCAGACGTGTACGGCGGGTTCAAGTCGATTGTCGACGGCCTCGCCGAGATGTGTACCGACCTCTCGACACCGGTGGTCGGCGGCAACGTCTCGCTGTACAACGACTCGGAGGCTGGCCCCATCCCGCCGACGCCGACGCTGGCGATGATCGGCACGAAAGCCGGCTACGATGCCCCGCCCGCCGCGTTCAGCGGCGAGGGCGAGCTACTGGTCGTCGGCGACGCCGGTGACGCGCTCGGTGGCTCCGAATATCTCGCCGCGATGGGTGGCAGCGATGCCTTTCCCGAACTGCCGGCCAGTCCATCCGACCTCGTGGCGACGATTGCCGAGGTCGCTCGCGCCGAGTCGACGCTGGCGACGCACGACGTGAGCCACGGCGGACTGGCGGTCGCGCTGGCGGAGTTGCTGGCGGCCGATGCCGGTGCAGACGTTGCTGTCGACGACGCGGTCACGCTGTTCGACGAGACGCCGGGCCGGGTCGTTGTCGAGACGACCGATCCCGAGAGTGTGCGAGCGGCCTTCGACGGCGTGGCTGCTGTCGAATCGCTCGGAACGGCAACTGACGATGGCGTGTTGTCGCTGACGGTCGGCGACGAGACAGTCGAACTCGATGCCGACGGGGTCGCCAAGTTGCGGCAGACGATCCCGGAAACGCTGGACTGAAATCCGACAGTACGGGATTCGCTGGACGATACTCGACCGCCTCACGGCAAGCGACATGTTTTTAGGAATTCCTAAAGTAGAGCGCTAGTAAGGAATTCGCCGTTACAGCCCCGCCGGGTGTTGCTCTGGCTGTCGCGGCCCCACAGGTTGGAATCGCCATGGCAGACAACTCACTCATGCACGGCGCGGTCGCACAGGACGCCGACAGCACGACCACGACACCGGGCGAGTCGGACTCGACCATCGACGACGCGATTCTCGAACTCTCGAACGTCACAAAGGCCTTCAGCGAGGAGACTGCCGTCGATGGGATCTCGCTCGACGTCGAGCGCGGCGAGCTCCTGACGCTGCTCGGGCCGTCGGGCTGCGGGAAGACCACGACGCTCCGCCTGCTGGCCGGACTCGAAACGCCGACCGACGGCGAGATCCGGCTCAATGACGAGCGGGTTGCGACCGCCGACGGCGCGACCGATCCCGAGGACCGCGACGTGGGCATCGTCTTTCAGGACTTCGCGTTGTTCCCGCATCTCTCGGTCCGCGAGAACATCGCCTTCGGCCTAGAGGGGATGGACGATGTCGGCACCGAAGCGCGCGTCGACGAGCTACTGGAGCTGGTCGACCTGCCCGACCACGGCGAGAAATCCCCCGATCAGCTGTCGGGTGGCCAGAAACAGCGGGTCGCCGTCGCCCGATCGCTCGCACCCGAACCCGAGGTGCTGTTGCTCGACGAGCCGTTCTCGAACCTCGACGTGCGGCTCCGGGTCGAGATGCGCGAGGAGGTCCGCTCGATCCTGAAGGAGGCCGGCGTCACCGCGATTTCGGTGACCCACGATCAGGAGGAAGCCCTCTCGATTTCCGACCGCGTGGCCGTCATGAACGATGGCGGGATCGAACAGCTCGGCCGGCCCGAGCGGGTTTTCGAGCAGCCGAAATCCCGCTTTGTCGCCTCCTTCCTCGGCCGGGCAAGCTTCCTGACCGCCTACGTCCACGACGAGACGGTTAAAACCGGGATCGGACAGTTCGACGCGATGAGCCTCGACGGCTACGCCGCCCAGTACGACGGCATCGGGGTCGACGTGCTCGTCCGGCCCGACGACCTGCGGGCGGGACGTTCCCACGAGGAGCAGACCGACGGCGAGGTCGTCTCCCGGCAGTACGTCGGTCCCTCCTTCATCTACCGGGTCGATCTCGACAGCGGCGATACGGTCCACTGTCTCCACAACCACGTCGAGGACTTCGAACTCGGCGAGCGTGTGACCGTCGATCTCGTCGCCGACCACCCGCTGGCGTGGTACCCCCGCGAGGGTGCCAGCGAGGACGACTTCTGCGGCATCGCCGGCGAGGGCGACGGCTCGCTGCTATAGGCACTTGCTGCTATAGCTGCTTTTGCAGGCAAAGAGGAGTGTTGGCCGCGCTACAGCACCAGCAGCGGGAGGCCGAAGACGACCGCCAGCCCGACAAGCAACGCGAGAAGGCCGGTCGTCACCTGCTGTGAGGTAAACGACTGCATCGGTGACGTGACGCGTCCCGCGTCGCTTTCCTCGTGTCTGTCGAACCCGTCCTCTCCCTCGTGATCGTGTGCAGTCATTGGGCGATGGTTGGACCGGTCGCGTAGTAAAACGCACGCATCCACCGCCGGCCGGAAGCCATAGCGCTTAACGCAGTCGGCCAAACAGGGTGTAGTATGACAGATCCGACAGCGGACGAACAGCTAATCGACCGTGCGTGGTGGAAAGAGTCGGTTATCTACCAGATTTACCCACGCAGCTTCAACGACACCGACGCCGACGGCGTCGGCGACCTGCCGGGCATCATCGAGAAACTCGACTATCTCGACGCGCTGGGGATCGATATCGTCTGGCTCAATCCCGTCTACGAATCGCCGAACGCCGACAACGGGTACGACATCGCCGACTACCAGTCGATCATGGACGAGTTCGGGACGATGGCAGACTGGGAGGAACTCCTTGACGGCCTCCACGACCGCGATATCAAACTCATCATGGACCTCGTGGTCAACCACACCTCCGACGAACACGAGTGGTTCGTCAACGCCCGCGATCCAGACAGCGAGTACCACGACTACTACATCTGGAAGAACGGCCGGGCCGACATCGACGGCTTCACCGGCCATCTCGGTCCCGAGGACGAGGCCCCACCGAACGAGTGGGAGTCCTTCTTCGGCGGCCCGGCGTGGGCCTACGACGAGGAGGTCGGCAAGTGGTATCTCCACCTCTTCGACGAGAAACAGCCCGATCTGAACTGGGAGAACCCGGATGTCCGCGACGAGATCTTCGAGATGATGGAGTGGTGGCTCGACAAGGGCATCGACGGCTTCCGGATGGACGTGATCAATCTGCTGTCGAAACCCGAGTCGGTCACCGACCACGACCCGCCGCAAAACGACACCGAGGTGTGGGAGACCTTCGACGGCCCGCGGATGCAGGAGTTCCTCGACACCATGCACGACCGCGTGCTCGCGGATCGAGACGTGTTCGCGCTCGGCGAGATGATGGGCCGGATGGATATGGAGACCGCCATCGACTACGTCGGCCGCGACGGGCCGCTGTCCACCTTGTTCCACTTCGATCACGTCCTGCTGGATCACGGCGGGGAGATCTGGGAGACCAACGAGTGGACGCTCAACGACCTCCGGGACTCGTTCAACCGCTGGCAGTACGGGCTGGCCGACGACGGCTGGAATAGCATCTACCTCAGCAATCACGACCAGCCGCGGCTGGTCTCACGGTTCGGCAACGATGGCGAGTACCGCGAGGAGTCCGCGAAACTGCTGGCGACGCTGATCTTCACGCTGCGCGGGACGCCGTACATCTTCCAGGGGGCCGAGATCGGCATGACGAACTACCCCTTCGACTCGCTGGACGAATTCCGCGACGTGGAGACGATCAACCCCGTGCGGAACGCGCTCGAAAGCGGCGAGATCGAGGACTTCGACGACATCAAACACGGCCTGCGGCACAACAGCCGCGACAACGCCCGGACGCCGGTGCAGTGGGACGACAGCGAAAACGCCGGCTTCACCGACGGCGAGCCGTGGATCGGCGTCAACCCCAACCACGACGAGATCAACGTCGACGCCGCCCGCGCAAACGAGGACTCGATCTGGCACTACTACCGCGATCTGATCGACCTCCGCAAGGACAGCGACGCGAGCGACGTGATGGTGTACGGTCGCTACGACGTGCTGATCAACGACCACGAGGAGGTCTGGTCGTACATCCGCACGCTCGGCGACGAGCGACTGCTGATCACGCTCAACTTCGCCGAGTGGGAGAGCCATACGTGGATTCCCGAAGCAGAAGTCGACTTCGACCCCCACGAGATGGAGGCCGAACTCCTGCTGTGTAACTACGGGGCCGACGAGCGCGCGACCGATATCGACGCCGAAGCCTTCGATCTGCGGCCGTGGGAAGCGCGAATCTATCGGTTGGAGTAGTATAGATCACTCACAAAGTAGTGTTATTGAAGTAATGTCTTGCTGACTTGTTTCTGATTCGGTGCTGAATACAATGCGTGAATCGGTCAGGATATAAGCCAGATTGTACCAAACGTTTTCGCTACCACTCTCCCTACAGTAGGTATGTCCGCAACTGTCGAAACCCCTGAGGCAGACGAATTATGTGCGTACTGTGGGTCGCGTATTTTCGACCACGACCCAATCTGTGTCCGTGACTGTGACGACGACTGTGGGTCACCCGAGTACTTCTGTAACTATGCGTGTCTCTCCGCATACATCGAGGAAAATAGCCTGACGACCGGCAATGCGTGTACGTGGAACCCGGACGATAGCAACTGCTGCTAATTGGCCATATCGGCAACACGGGCTGAGAAATTCGAGCAATAGCCCAGCGTTGCTCCAACAGTGCGTGCTGAACTCATTCTATATATTACACGCTATTACTATTCGATTTCTACCATGCAATAGCGTTCAACGCAACGAAGCCGAGGCGTTCAAACCCACGTAGCCCAACGCTCGCGTATGAGCAACGACACGAGCGAGGAAACCCACGACAACGTCGTGCCGGGCAGCGACAACGAGCCCGACACCGCCGACGTGGCTGGTTACGATTTCCGCGGCGACTTCGATCTTGACGACCTGCTGGATAGCTACGCGACGACCGGCTTTCAGGCGACCCATCTCGCGGAGGGCATCGAGATCAGCAAAAAGATGCAGGACGACGACGCGACGATCTACCTCACCTGCACCTCCAACATCATCTCCTCGGGGCTGCGCGAGGTCGTCGCCTCGCTGATCCGCGAGGGCCACGTCGACGTGCTGATCACGACCTCCGGCTCGCTGACCGAGGACGTGATCAAGAGCGCCCGCCCGTTCAAGATGGGCGAGTGGCAGGCCGACGAGGCCGAACTCCGCGAACAGGGGATCAACCGCCTCGGCAACATCTACGTGCCCTCGGATCGCTACGTCTGGCTCGAACAGTACCTCTACGATTTCTTCGACGATTTCTTCGCCGAGGAGCAGGTCCGCACGCCGACCGAGTTCGCCCGCGAGCTTGGCGAGCGGCTGGACGACGAGGATTCGGTGCTGAAACAGGCCGCCGATCACGACGTGCCGGTGTACTGCCCCGCACTGACCGACGCCGAGGTCGGGAACTTTCTCTACTACTACAAACAGGCCAACGATGTCGACATCGGCATCGAGATCCTCGACGACTACGACAAACTCATCGAACAGGGTCTGCTGGCCGATACAACTGGCCTGATCGCCGTCGGCGACGGCGTCCCGAAACACCACGCGATCATGACGAACCTCTTCCGCGGCGGCGCGGACTACGTGGTCTACATCTCGACAGGGATGGAGGGCGACGGCTCGCTGTCGGGCGCGCCGCCGGACGAGGCCGTCTCGTGGGGGAAGATCAAGGAACAAGAGACGAACTACACCCAGATCGAGGCCGAGGCGACGCTGGTGTTCCCGCTGCTGGCAGCCGCGGCGTTCCACAACCGCGACGACTGACGCGGGTTAGCTATCGATCCGGAGTGTGATCGTCGTCCCGTCGTCGCCGGTGTCGTACTGGATCGCCCCATCGATTTCGTCGACGACGAGAGTGACGATCCAGAGCCCGATCCCGCTCCCGTGATCGAGGACCTCCTCCTGTCCGCGCTCAAGCACGGTCAGCTCGTTGTCCGGGATGCCGGGACCGTTATCCTCGATCGTGATCACCGCGGCGTCGGCCGTTTTTTCGAGAGTCACCCGGACCGTGGCGTCGGCAGCAGGGTTGTGTTCGGCGGCGTTCTCGACGAGCTGGCGAAGCGCGTGCGAGATGTCCGGCGTCACCTCGACCGAACAGGCTTCGGGAAACTCGGTTTCGAAGACGGTATCGGGGTACTCCTGCTCGCAGTCGGCGACAGTTGTGGCGACGAGGTCGGTCAACTCGATGGGCGTCGTTCGCCCGCGGTTTTCGGCGACCTCCTTCATCACCCGCGTCTTGGTGCTGATCGAGAGGAGGGCATCGGCGGCGTCGTTGGCGTCGCGCGCACGGTCCCGTTCCGGGCCGTCGAGGCGGTCGAGGAGTTCCTGACTGTTCGCCTTCACGACGTCGACCTTGTTGCGGATGTTGTGTCTGAGCGCGCGGGTGAGAATCTGTTTGAGCAGATCCAGATTCGCCTGCTGGCGACGCTGGGTCGTCAGATCGCGCACCGTCACCGCGAGGCCCTGACTGTCGCCGAACGAGTCGAGCGGGGCGGCGTAGAGCCGGTAGATGCGGTCCTCGCCGTCGCGGCTGAGTGTCACCTCGGTTTCGGTCGGCTCGGTCGCGGTCAGCGGAACGGCATCGACGAGGGAGTCTGGCAGCACTTCCTCGGCCTGCTGGCCCGCGGCGAGCGCGCCGAAGGTCGCCCGCGCCGATGCATTGAAATCGACGACCCGTTGCTCGGGATTCAGGACGATCACCGGGGCCGTGATCCCGTCGATCACGTCCGACATATCGACCGGCGTGTAGCCGAAAAGATCGTAGCGGTAGAGGCCGACCACATAGGAGACGCCGACGCCTGTCACGGCTATCGCCGGGTAGTCGACGCCGGAGACCGCGTGTGGAATACCCGATTCGACCAGCTCAACCAGGATCGCGCCGGACGTTGCGGCAAAGACGAGGGCGATCTGCCATGCCTGCACGTAGTTTGTGGTCAGCAGCTTATAGAGGATCAGTCCGGAGCCGATCGCAAACGCCGCCAGCGCAAGCACCTCGACAACCCCGGAGAGTGCGGTATCGGTCCACGTAACGAAAGCAAACGGCTCCTGGATGGTCGTCGGATTCGTGTTTGTCCTTGCCGCGATCGGGGGGAACGACTCCACAGCGAGCATGCTGATCCCAACGGCGGCCAGCGGGTAGGCGACCGACCGGCGCATGAGCACCGACCGGTAGCCGGCGTAGACCACGGCGAAATACAGCCAGACGAGCGTCATCAGTACCTGGAAGAACTGCTCGATGAGGTGGAGCTCCCAGCCGAGGGCGATCGGACCGACGATCCTGAACAGGACGGTTGCGTTCCACGCGACGGTGACCACGAGAAACAGCAAAAACGCCTGTGCAGCGTGTTGATCGCGGTGGTAGTACGTCCAGACAGCACTCCCACCCCCGAGGAGACAGGCGAGACTGAACGCGACGACATGCCACATAAGCACGCTACCGAACTCGGGGAGCATAGGATGTGATCGAGGGTGTCTCAGCCCGTTGTAGTTATCGCCGGTGGATAAGCCCGGTCCTTTCGCCAAGCGATGAGTGCGTGCCGCCAGCGACACCGGCCGGCTATGGTTCCCCGTTGCAGACGATTTTTATCCGGTGGTTCCGTAGGCGCTCGTATCAGATGACGCTCACAAAACGGATTATCCCCTGTATCGACGTCGACACCGACGAGGATGGCGAGCCAGCCGTCTACACCGGTGTCAACTTCGAGGACCTCAAATACACGGGCGACCCCGTCGAGATGGCCAAGGCCTACAACGAATCTGGTGCCGACGAGTTCGTCTTCCTCGATATCACCGCCTCCGCCGAGGGCCGCGAAACGATGCTCGAAACCGTCTCCGCGGTCGCCGACGAGTGTTTCATCCCGCTCACTGTCGGCGGCGGCATCCGGACGAAGGAAGATATCAAGGAAACGTTACGGGCCGGTGCGGACAAGGTCTCGATCAACACCGCCGCCCTCCAGCGACCCGAACTCATCACCGAGGGCGCCGAGGCCTTCGGCAGCCAGTGTATCGTCATCTCGGTCGACGCCCAGCGGCGGTTCGACGACGAGGGCGAACACTACGTCACCGTCGACGGCGAGGAGTGCTGGTTCGAGTGTACGATCAAGGGCGGCCGCGAGGGCACCGGCCGCGACGTGATCGAGTGGGCGAAGGAGGCCGAGGAACGCGGTGCGGGTGAACTATTCGTCAACTCCATCGACACCGACGGCACGAAGGACGGCTACGACATCCCGCTGACGAAGGCCGTCTGTGACAACGTCTCGACGCCCGTGATCGCCTCCTCGGGCTGTGGCAGCCCCGAGCACATGAGCGAGGTGTTCACCGAAGCCGACGCCGACGCCGGGCTGGCGGCCTCGATCTTCCACTTCGACGAGTACTCTATCGAGGAGGTCAAACAGGATCTCCGCGACGACGGGATTCCGGTTCGGCTCTGATCGGTGACGCGTCGCCACGAGGCTGTTGCTGGCGGAGTAATTGCGGGAGAACGAAAGCGGTGGGATATCCGCAACCGGGCGTCAGGCAGCCGCGTCGACGGCGTTTTTGAACTCGTCGGTCGCAGTACGGACGCTCTCGGCGCCCGCCGCGAGCGCGTCGAGCGGATCGAGGTCGCCCTCGGTCGTGATCGACAGCACGGGTTCGGTCTGGCCACCCGACTGTTCGGG
>KI543215.1:25058-33022 GCA_000496215.1 uncultured archaeon A07HN63 | reverse complement strand
TACAGTTCGACGCCGGAGGGGATGAGGCTCTGAGAGCGGAGGAGATCACCCTCGTCGTCGTAGACGAGGAAGGTACTCTTGTCGTAGGTGACAGTCTCGCCGTCCTCGAAGGAGAGCGGGATACGATAGCGACTGTTGGGAGAGCTGGTGGCCTGTCCGTACTCGCGGGCCGCGGTAATAAACTGGAGTACGTCCTCGGCGGCCTCGTTGGTTTCGAAGATGAAGTCACCGGTCAGTCGGTTGGTGACGCCGACGACGCCGGTGGCTTCGTCGTCCTCGAAGGGTGCCCGGAGTCGGTAGGCCACGTCGATCTGTTCGCCGTCGAGCTGTGTGTCGTCGACCGCCGAGAGGCGGTCGTGGAGTTCCTCGGCCGGCCCGGAGAACTCGATCTTCGCCACCGGCTGTTCGGGGTCCCCATCGGCCTCGACCCAGTCGATGTTGCGTACGTCGAGTTCGAAGTGTTCACGCCGCATTCGGTGCGCGAACCTTTGCGTTCCGAGGGTATCAAGCTGACGCCCGGCAGGCCGGCAGCACCGCTCAACGTGTCGGAAATCCATGAAAAGGACCGCGTCGATACCGCGACGCTCGTTACCGCACGATAGGCCACGCCGTTACAGGCGAGTGAGGTTCGTCGCTCGTGGCCCTTTCGGGGACTCTTCGATGTCGAACTCGACGTCTTGATCCTCTTCGAGATCCGGACCGCCGACATCTTCCATGTGGAAGAACACGTCGTCGTCCGCGTCGTCAGTATCGATGAAGCCGTAACCGCCAGTGTCGTTGAAGAAATCAACAGTGCCGTTTGCCATTGCATCCGGATCAATGAGCCGGACGTACGTAAACCCCCCATGAGGGACGGTGCCGCGGCGCTCACAGGGGTGACGGAGAGAAAACGGGAAAGCGTGAGTGGGAGGAGACGGTCGAAATTTGAACAGAGTTTGGGGGGAGTCCGGGCAAAACACGCAAAATCGTTTATACCAGTGTGGGACGAGTCATGAGTATGCACGGGAGTTCACACCGACACTATCTACACTGTCTCGGCTATCGTCACACCACCGGGGGACGAGTCGGCGACAGATGAGCGGCGCTGTTACCCAACGGTTCCGCGAGTCGGAGTACGTCACGGCGACCGAACTGCTGTTCGCGGTGCTGGCCGGTATCAGCGGTGTCGCGGGTTCGTATGCCGTCGCCGGCTACACCCGGCAGTTCGTCGTCGCCCCCATCGACGCGCAGGTCGTCCGGCTCACGCCGGGCAGTATTGTCGCGTTCTTCATCACCAACATCGGCGAGGAGGGCCACCTCCTGCATATCGCGCTCTCGGTCGTACTCGCAACGGGACTGCTCGGCGGGATCGCGCTGCTGGGGCTCCGGGCGGCCGACAGGCTGGAGGAGTCGACGCTCGGGATCGTCCTCGCCGGGATTCTCGCGTGGGGCGTCACGGCCCAGATCACGAAGTCGCCCGGGCTGGCCGTCGGCGCGGCCGCGCCGGTGTTGATCTTCACCGCCCTCGGTGCCGCCCCCTCCGTCGAGGGCGATCACAGCCCCGCCCGACGGCGCGTGGTCGCCAGCGCGATGGCGTTCGTCGGCGTCTCGGCCGGGGTTGGACAGCTGCTCAGCGAGGAGCCGTCCCAGTCCAGCGAGACGCCGATAAGCGACGAAGTTGAGGGACAACTGGAGCAGGCCGAGTCGCAGGAACTCGATATCTCGGGTGACGTGCCAGGGCTTGTGAGCTCCATCGGCGAGTTCTACAACGTCGATATCGCCGAATTCGATCCCGACGTGCCGTCGGACGACTGGTCGATGACGATCACCGGTGAGGTCGGCGAGGACGTGACCGTCACCTACGACGAGTTGACCAGCCGGGAGACCGAACACCGGTACGTGACGCTCCGGTGTGTCGGCGAGAGTCTCAACGGCGAGAAACTTGACAACGCCGTCTGGACCGGGACACCGATCAAGCCGCTGCTGGACGAGGCCGACCCGGAGGGCGAGTGTGACTGCGCCATGCTGCGCGCCGAGGACGACTACTTCGTCCAGTTCCCCGTTGACGCACTCGAAGACGCCTTCCTCGCGTGGGAGATGAACGGCCGGCCGCTGCCGCAGTCACACGGCCATCCGGTGCGCGTGCTCGTGCCCGGCCACTGGGGCGAGACGAACGTGAAGTGGCTCAGCGAGATCGAACTGCTCGACGAGGAGATGGACGGCTACTGGGAGCAACGCGGCTGGCACGGCACCGGCCCGGTCAACACGGTCGCCAAGCTCTGGAGCACCACGATGCTCGACAGCGGGAATCTCGAACTGGCCGGTCACACCTACGCCGGGACGCGTGGCATCGAGCGCGTCGAGGTCTCGACCGACGGCGGCTCGACGTGGCAGGACGCCGAACTCTCCGAGCCGCTGCCCGGCGACGACGTGTGGCGGCAGTGGCGATACGAGTTCGAGCCCACCGGGAGTCACGACGTGGTCGTCCGGGCGGTCGACGGCGAGGGGAACCTCCAGCCCGAGGACCGGTCGGATTCGTTCCCCAGCGGCTCGACCGGCTGGGTGCGGGAGAGGGTGAATATGATGGACGCGTCAGGGTGAACGGTGATTGAACAGTACACCGGGCAGTCGCCGTTTATGTCGGTCGACAGCCGGCATATGTCGACATCCCGTTGGTAGTAGAGACAAACGTACAGAGATGGACCAACGACCGAACAGACCATCTAATGGTTGGTTTATACTCTCAATCTACATTTCTCAACGGATTTATGAAATGAGAGTCAGAATATAATATAATCTGTGGATATCGCTGTGATCGGGTCGGGGCTTCTCTTTGCGCTCCCGGGCGTACTCCCATGGCTGTTGCTCCGGACAACTTTGGCGAATCGAGACAGTGCCGGCGCGCTCGGGTTGCTCGTTATTATTCCTGCAGTCAGCGTGTATGCCATTGCGTTTGCCGTCAGAACAGTCACAACGACGCCGTGGCTCTGGTATGTTGCAGCAAACATTGGCTTGGTAGCAATCGCCAGCGCAACCGTCGGGTGGTTTCTGCTTACCGCCGAGTATACTGGCTACATTGAGCGACCACAACGGGCACTTGGGGCTTTTAGCGTGCTACTGGTGGTGGATCAGATATTTGCGTGGACAAATCCACTCCATCATCGTTACTACGACCCCATTGCATCGCTATCACTGCCAACCGCAGGGATCGCTCCAATCGGTGGTTCTCTGTTTCAGTTACATGCTGTTGGGGCGTATCTGCTTGTTTTGCTTGGTATTATCGCCTGTCTTCGTGAGGTAGTCAACTCACAGGGGATTCGGCGCAAACAGAACCTCGTACTGATCGGGGCAGTTGCGCTACCAGCTGGGGCAAATATCAGCTATCTCGGTCAGTTGACTGCACAGAACTACACCTCACTCATGTTTGTTGCGACCGTGTTCATTCTCGCATGGGTGCTGTTTGAGGCCGATTTTTTAGATGTTGTCCCCCGTGGCCGAGAGCGTGCCGTGCAAAATATGGATGATCCGATGGTGATTCTCAACGATGACGAGCAGGTAGTCGAAAGCAATCCAGCGGCACGGGCACTGGTCGGTGTCGAATCGGACTGGGAGGGGCTGCCGGTCGGGGAGTTTTTCGAGCCGTTCTGCGACCAAGCCGACGTACTGCAATCGCCCACCGGCGTCGAGACCGATATCAGTATCACCACAGCCGACAGACAGCGGGATTTTCAGCTGCGTAGCGCGCCGCTGGCGGCCGGCGGCGACGAAACCGGCGGCTGGGTTATTACACTCCACGAGATCACACAGGTCAAGCAGCGAGAACGGGTTCTTCAGCAACTCCACACGAAGACGGCCGCAATACTCGACGAGCGAGACCGTAACAGAATCTGCAGTGCCGCCGTCAGCGCGATCAAGGAGGTTCTCGGTGTCACAGAGGCCGGGGTATATCTGTACAATCGCCGAGCAGAGGCTCTGGTGCCAGTCGCCACGTCGATGGCCTTCGACGGCCTGTTTGCGGACAACGCGCCTGACAGCCAGGAGCCAGACTCACTCCTGTGGGCGGTGTACAAGACCGGGACGGAGACCCAGATCGCAGATAGGAGAGAGTTACAGCGGGTGTTTGGCGACGCCGGGAGAGTCGAGCGTGCGCTCCTGTTGCCGCTCGGATCGCACGGACTGCTGGTTCTGCCCGCAACCGAGACAACCACGCTCGGTGAGATCGAACAGAACTTCGCCCGGCTGCTGTCGACATCCGTCGAGACGGCTCTAGATAAAGCGCGACGCGAACGTGGGCTGGCGACAGTGCAGGACATAACCCGAGATGCGGTAGCGGCGACAACCACCGACGAGATGGCCGAGATGGTTCTCGACGAGTTACCGGAGGCACTTGACTTTCCGCTGTCGGCGATCTGGGAGCACGATCCGACAACCCAGCAGCTCCAGCCGGTGGACAGCACTGGCCCAGCCGATCCGCTGTTTGACGAGACGCCGGTCTTCACGCCGGGGAACAGTATTGCCTGGCGAGCGTTCGAGGAGCGGGAGACGAAGCTCATCTCGCAGATCAGCGACTATCCGGAAGCATACGATCAGGAGGGCCTGATCAAGTCGGAGGTAATCAGCCCGATCGGTGAGTTCGGGGTTTTCGCGGCCGGTTCGCTTCACGACGGGCGTTTTACCGAAAACGACAAGCAAATCCTCGCGTCGCTGACGACGAACCTACAGGCGGCGACACAGCTGATCGAGCGACGACGAGATTTGCAACTGCTCGATCAGGTACTCGGGCGGATTCTGCGACACAACCTGCGGAACGAGCTCACGGTTATCAAGGGGTACGCCGAGACTATCGAGGCCGAGGCGAACGAGCAACACCAGACGATGGGGGAGACTATCGTCGAGTCGGCCAAGCGACTACAGAAGACCACCGATAACGCACAGACGATGCGAGAGGTAGTTGCGAACCGCGATGAAACGAGCACAGTCTCGCTCATCGAGGTGGTCGAGGATGCCATCGGCAGTGTTCGCGACAAGTTCCCGGGCGCAGAGATACAGGGTGAGTGCGCAGCCGATGCAACGGTGACCGCGCATCCGAATATCAACGATGCCGTGCAACAGCTGATCGAGAACGGGATCGAGCACAACGACAGCGAGACACCGACCGTCGACGTGCGGCTGTTTGCGACCGGCGACGGCCCGGCGATAGAAGTCGCCGATAACGGCCCCGGTATCCCGCGGATGGAACGCGACGTGCTCGACAAACACGGCGAGTCGGCGCTCGAACACGGGAGCGGGGCCGGGCTGTGGGTGATCGACCGCGTGGCGGCGTACTCGAACGTGGACCTCGAGTTTACCATCGATCAAGGGACTGTTGTGCAGTTGACCTTCCCCAGCACGCAGACGACCAAGTGTGTCGAGTTGTGAGCGACGGGATCGCGGGCAGCGAGGGAGTATCGCGGTGTAACCGGCTGTGAGACGGTGGGTACTAGGACCGGTGGCCGCGGCGTACCAGCTAAACAGGTCGTGAAAGCACACCCAACGCAGGTCGGGCGAACCGTCAGAGCGGATCGCTGTGAACGGCCCGTCGGCAGCGAACCGACCGCGAGACGCTACTCGTGTTCACGGCTGAGTTCGCGGTCGATAGCGTCGACATCGGGGCCATCGAGTTCACGTTCGAGTTCGCGTTCGAACTCCGCCTCCGAGAGGTGCCCGTTGGCGTACCGTTCTTTCAGCGACTCGACGCGTGTGGGTGGCTCCGGTGCCGATTGATCGGTGGCTGTGGCGTCGGTGGGCGAGCCTGTGGCCCCGCCGTCGCGGTACCACGAGACGAGTTTGAAGCCGCCGTAGAACAACGCCGCGAAGACAGCCAGCGTGGCGAGGGAGGTGGCAATCGTCCACGCGATGCCGATGACCACGGCAACAACCGAGAGGGCAATCTGGAGGGCGACCAGAAGCCCGAGTCCGAAGATCGTGTAGAAGAGGACTTTCCGCCAGTTCATGGAGACAGATACAGTAGCGAGCGGCAAATACCTGTTCGCTGGTCGCAGGCACAGAAACACGCAGGCGGCGACCGAACGATAGACTGCGCCGGCGACCGTTCCAAGCAGGTGCGGTGTGAAATTGGTGTCTGCCACACCCAATACCTGCCCTCACTCAACTGCGCGAGCAACACCCTCGACCGCGACCGCAGTCAGCGTAAACGCGACTGCAGCACCGAGGAGGCCCCCGTCTCGTCCGGGGATGACGGTTAATAGGCCGACGTAGGTCACGAACGTGGCTGTACACGCGACACCCGTGCGGACGACCGCGGAAGTGAGATCTGTCTCCAGCAGATCGCGTGCGGTGAGCGTCGTCGGTGTCGAGACGCCGAGGACGATCAGCCCGAAGAACGCTGCGACGCCCGCACTGACCCGGAGTTGGATAGTATACGCGCCGACCATCGAGAGGGCGACGGCGACGGTAAGACTCAGGTTCTCCGGGGTGACGAGTCGGGCTCGAAGTGCTTGGATGGAGGGCATGGCTCAACGTACGCGTGATTGTGAATAAACGTCATGGGAGACGCTGTCGGAAGAGGACGCCGCGACGATGCGAGAAGCTATCGACACAAATTACGCTGCTGCGCGTGCTGTGCCGACTGGCCGCAGCGGGTGGGCTGGAATATGCCTACGTCGGGCAAGTGTTGATATTCGTCGAGACGGACGGCTGGGAGGCGAGGTATGTTTCGGCGTTGCGAGCGCGGTATTTCGAGGGGTAGGGCGAACGCTTATTCGGGATTCCGACATAGTTTGGGGTAACATGGCCAGTCCCACAGGCGACAACCGCGCCGACGGGGTCGAATTCATCCACGAGGACGACGGCCAGATCACCGCCCGGGATATCGAAACCGGCGTGGCGTCCTACGGCGAAACCAAAGCCGAAGCACTCGTGATGCTCGCCGAGGCTCTGTCGCTGCATACTGGCGAGGGGGAGCCGGTGACCGACGAGACCCTCCGTGAGTTCGGGCACGATCCGGAGAATACGGGCGACGAGTCGCTTCCAGAGTTCATACAGTAGATGGTGCGGACGAATTTCTCCACTTTGAGCGCGACATCGTCAGTCGCGGCGGGAGCAAGTTGATATTCTCGTATACGGTTGTATACAACATGAGCGAAGCATCGAAAACGATCCGCGTATCCGACACGCTCCACGCTCGTATCAAGGCCCAGAACCGCGAGGGCGAAACGCTCAACGAGACGCTGGAACGGCTGCTCGGTGAGCCGTCGCTCCGCGAACTCGCCGGGACACTATCCGATGAAGACGCCGGGACGATGCGCGAGGCTATCGACGCGAGTCACGAGCAGCACGCGACGGAACTCAGCGAGCAGTTCGACGGGGCGGAATGATTCTCGATACCTCCTTTCTGATCGACGTGATGAACGGTGACGCGGCCGCGCTGGAGACAGTCAACGAGATCGAGGCCACCGAGGTTCCACAGCGGATTCCGGCGATGACGCTACAGGAGTTGTATATCGGCGTTGGAATGAGCGACCTGCCGGAGGCGGAGCAACGCGAGATCGAACGGATCATCGAGTCCCGGCCGGTGGTGCCGACGAGCGCGGCCATCGCCCGCAAAGCCGGGCGGATCGACGGGGAGTTGCGAGCGGCGGGCGAGCCAATCGACATCGGGGATGCGACAATTGGGGCGACAGCGGTGGTATGCGACGAGCCGGTGGTGACCGGTAATCCCGATCACTTCGAGCGGATTTCGGGTATCGAAGTTGTAGGATACTGATCATCAGACGGCCCAAAATTATGATATTTGAATAATCAATTGATTATTTCTGAGTGGAAATCAACTAAACCCACACATAGACAAATTAAATTAAAATTCGTTTCCTAACAACTCTTCGCTTATTCTTTCTTTCATTCCTACCTCAAACAGCCTCTTGTGAAGCATATTAACCGATTTCCATGCTTGACGGATTTCTGATTCAATATCTTTGTCCATAATT
>KI543215.1:7721-23808 GCA_000496215.1 uncultured archaeon A07HN63 | reverse complement strand
TGCCCGCCAGCAGATAGCCAACCAGCCCGAAGACCGCGCGCTGGCCCCGAGCACCGCACTCGGCGGCCCGATCAACCCACCGAGGGCCACTGTGCGATCCCGGCCAGCGCGCCAACCGCGACGGAATACAGGTGAAATCGGAACCATGTCGTCCGCCGCTCGACGGCCAGTCCCGCCACGAGCAGGACGACGCTGTTGGCGACGAGATGGCCCAGCGAGGCGTGGGCGTAGATACTCGTGAAGATCGTCAGCGGCGCGTTGCCGAGCGGCGGCGCGAGCACGAACAGCCCGCCGAGTCCGAGAAACGAAAGCGGGGGCTGGAGTAGAAAGACGATGATCACCAGCCCCAGCGTGTCGACGGTCGGACTCCGCGCCATACTGTGTGTTGTGGGGTGGTGGTGAAAAGGAATCGGCTATACTGCGTACTTGGATGGATGTCGACGCGACTGACAATACGTAGAAAGCCCTCGACACGCTCGACTCCCGGGCCTCGCTGCGCGCTTCGTCGCTCGCTCCGCTCGCTCCTGTAGTGCTCACGTCGGCCGGGTTCGCCGAGCGCGTCTCGCCCTTTCAGTCCGCCAAGGGCGGCGGTTGGTCCGCCGGTCGACTCCCTGTTGACTGGTCTATCTGAGCATCAGAAAACGGCGGTTAGCTGATTTAGTTCGCGGCGTCAATCAGCAGTTCCACACCGGGCAGATCAGCACCGGTCAGCGCGCGGATGTACGCGCCGCCAGCGATAGAGACGTGATCGAAGCTGTCCTCGTCCATCCCGTACATCTCGATGGAACGGGAGGTGTCGCCGCCGCCGACCACGGAGAAGCAGTCGGTTTCGGCGATGGCCTTCACCGCGCCAACGGTGCCCGCAGAGAATTTCTCTTCCTCGAAGACGCCGAGTGCGCCCTTGAGGAAGACGGCATCCGAGTTCCGGATCGTCGGGTCGTACTTCTCGACCGTCTTCTCGGAGATATCCATGTAGTCGTAAGAGCCCGCATCGAGTTCCTCGCGGGTGTGTTCGGCGCGCTCGCCGTTGTCGTCCTCGTAGGCCAGCCCCACTGGGAGTTCGATCTGATCGCGGCGCTCCTCGAGGAGTCGCCGGATCACGTCCTCGTTGGCCTCCCACTGGCTGTCGTAGAGATCGAGATCCTCGTGGCGGTCGTACCCCGACTCGTAGCCCGCCGCCCGCAGGAACAGGTGGCTGGCGATCCCGCCCAGACAGAAGGTGTCGATCTTGTCGCCCAGCGTCTCCATCACGCCGATCACGTCGGTCGCTTTTGTCCCGCCGACGACCATCGTGACCTGGCCGTCGAACTCGCGGCTGGCGATGGCGGTGTTGGCCTCGTACTCGGTTTCCATCACCCGGCCCGCGAAGGCGGGCAACACGAGCGGGAACCCGACGAGCGAGGCGTGTTTCCGGTGGGCCGCCGAGTAGGCGTCGTTGATGTAGGCGTCGAACTCGGGGGCGAGTGTCTCGACGAACTCGGTGTCGGCCTTGACCTCGGGGTCTTCCTCGGGCAGTTCGTCGTCACACATCCGCGTGTTTTCGAGGAGCAGAATCTCGCCGGCGTCGAGGGCGTCAATCGCATCGAGGGCGTCGTCGCCGTACGTGTCGTCGACAAACCCGACCTCGTGATCGAGATACGAGCCGAGGATATCGGCGTGTTGCTCCAGCGAGACGAAGGTGTCGCGGCCGGGGCGGCCCTGATGTGCCATGAGCACGACACGGTGGCCCTCGTCGGCGAGTTCGCCAACCGTCTCGGCGTGGCGTTGGAACCGGCGGTTGTCCTGTACCTCGCCGTCCTCGACCGGGGAGTTCAGGTCGAGCCGAACGAGGACGCGCTGTGCGTCGTCGAGATCGTCGATGGTGTTGAAGGATGCCATTGTGTATCGAAGGTGGTGGGTCGGTGAAAGGTGCGTGGGTTGCCAGCGAGATCGCTGACGAGGCGGCTCAGGATTCGTCGACGAGGAACTCGGCCATATCGAGCATGCGGTTCGAGAAGCCGTACTCGTTGTCGTACCACGTCAGGATCTTCACGAGCCCGCCGTCGTCGCCGATGACGTTCGTGGAGTTGAGGTCGACGTACGACGAGAACGGCAGGCCCATGACATCGGAGGAGACGACCTCGTCGTCGGTGTAGCCGAGCGCGCCCGCCAGCGGGCCGCTGTCGGCGGCGTCGCGGAAGGCGGCGTTGATCTCCTCGGCGGTCGGATCGGCGTCGAGGTCGACGACGAGTTCGGTGATCGAGCCGGTCGGGACCGGGACGCGGATCGCCATCCCGTCGAGTTTGCCCTCAAGCTGTGGGAGCACCTGCGTGGCGGCCTGTGCCGCACCCGTCGAGGTCGGGACGATGTTCTCGGCGGCCGCGCGACCACGGCGCGTCTTGCCTTTCGGCGCGTCGATGAGCGTCTGGCTGCCGGTGTAGGCGTGAACCGTCGTCAGCGTGCCCGTCTCGATGCCGAACTCCGCGTCGAGCACCTTCGCGACCGGCGTGACGGAGTTGGTCGTACAGGAGGCGTTGGAAACGACATCCTCGCCATCGTAGTCGTCGGCGTGGTTGACGCCGTAGACCAGCTGTGGGACCGGTTTCTCGCCTTTCGGCGGCGCGGAGATGACGACCTTGTCCGCGCCGGCGTCGAGATGCTGGGCGGCGTCGTCTTTCGTCCGGAAGATGCCCGTACACTCGAAGGCGATGTCGCAGTCCTCCTCGCCCCACGGCAGGTCGGCGGGGCTCTTGACGTTGTGCAGCGGGACCGAGGTACCGCCGATGGTGAGCTCGTCGCCGTCGCGTTCGAGCCCGTCGAGAGTGCCCATGATGGTGTCGTACTTGCCGAGATACTCCATCTGGTCGAAGTCCATCACGTCGTTGATCCCGACGAGTTCGATCCGCGGGTTATCGAGAACAGCACGGAACGTGTTACGACCGATTCGCCCGAAGCCGTTGAGCCCGACCCGAACCACATCGTCTTCGTCGACCTCCGCACCAGCGTCTAAATATGATTTACTCATACTCGAATGGGTATGCTACAGCTACTTAAAATAGCCCGGAACGACGGGGCGTGTGTCAACAATACCCAAACAAGAGTCGATAGAATGCAACGTACGGAAACAATCGCTGTCCGGCCGTCTGAGTCGGTGGGACACACACAGACACAGCACCGGTGGAACGAACCGCAGCGCAGGCAGATACCGCCAGCGCGGAACGAATGATCACCAGCGCGGCCACCACAGAGACGTGTCGGCACGGTGCTGGCAGAAACCTTTTGCCGAATCCGTCCCAACAAGATTTCATGAATCGTGACGACCGCGACGACCCGTTCGGCGACATCTTCGACGAGATCGAGCGGATGATGGGCGAGATGGACGAGACCGGCGATGCCGACGCCGACGCCCACATCGATGTCTACGACGACGACAACGTCGTACGGCTCGTCGCGGATCTTCCAGGCGTCGAGAAGAGCGATCTCAACCTCCAGTGCGACGGCACGACATTGACGATCACGGCTCACAGCGGCCACCACGAGTACGACCAGCAGGTCCGACTGCCCGCGCCGGTCGACGAACACTCCGCTGACGCGACATTCAACAACGGCGTCCTCCACGTGACCTTCGACCGCGAGGACGACTCCGCCGCCATCGACGTCGAGTAAGTTACGCCTTCTCCGCCGTCTCGCGAATCAATCCGGCCAGTCGGTCGTAGAACCCGTCGTCGTATTTTGCGGCGTCGTCGACCGTCGGTCGGGCGTTCGTCTCGGTGACCACGAGCCGGTCGGCAGTTTCGAGGAGATCGACGCCGAGATACGGAACCCCGAGTTCGGCGGCCGTCCGTTCGGCGAGCCGGCGGTGGGCGTCGGGGAGGTCGACACCGGTCGCCTCGGCCCCGCGATGGACGTTGTGTTTCCACCGGCCGTCGGCGAGCGAGTCCGGCAGACGACGCTCGACACCGCCGACACACTCGCCGTCGATAACCATCGCACGATAGTCGCGGGCGTCAGCCAGAAATTCCTGAATCAGGTAGGATTTATCGCCGGTCGAGCGGAAGTCGTGGACGAGATCGAGGTAGTCGACGACGCCGAGCAGCGAGTCGAGATCGCCGGCCTTGGCGACACCGACGCCGCGGGTCGCCGAGTTCGGTTTGACGACGACCGGAAACGAGAGATCGGCAACGGCGTCGGCGACGACGGAGTCGTCGACCGGGTTCGAGAGCATCACCGATTCGGGTACGGGGATTCCGGCGGCGTCGAGAGCCGCGATAACGCCGCCCTTGTTGCGGGAGGTGAGCACCGCCTCGCGTCCGTTGACCCATGGGATGTCACAGCCGGCGGTGATCGCCGCGCCCTCCATGAGCCGGCCGGGATAGACGAGCCCGACATCGAACGCTCCGGGCGTGGTGTCGCCCTCGGTGTCTGGACTGGCAGTGAGGGTGTCGGCGGTCAGCGGGAGCGATCGCTCCTTGGCCTGCAGGTGGCCACTCTCGATTCCACGGTCGGCCAGCGGCTCACGAATCCGCGCGAAGGTTTCGGCGTTCGTCGTGACCGCCAGCCGGAGCATACGCTCTCGGTTGGGGAGAAACGCGAAAAGGGGTGTCGGTCCGTGGCAGCGTCAGGAGACGAGTAGCTGTTCGCCGCGCTCGACGTTGATGCGGCACGGCGGGGAGATCTTGTTGTACGCACGCCGGAAGGCCTCCTTGACGACGGGGGCCTGCTCGGCGGTACAGTAGGCGGTAAAGATCGGCTCGTCTGCACCCATACGGGCGGCGGTGCCGACGATCTTGCCGAAGGACTGTCGCATCCCGTCGGAGACACGGTCCGCGCCCGCGCCGGTTGCCTGTTTGTTCTCCCGGATGACCTGGTGGGGGAACTTCCGGAGCTGCATCTTGTACTCGCGCTCGCCGAGTTCCTTCAGCAGGTGCCGGTTCGCCGAGAGCCGCGAGGACTCAAGCGAGCCGTGGCGAATCTGGACGGCCTCCTCGGTTTCGAGGGTGATTTTGACCGGATAGTCGTCGGGATCGGCCTGCAGATCGCCCATGTCGTGTTGGGCGATCTTCGAGCCGGGAATCCCGGTGATGTACTCGCGTCGTGTGTACGAGGGCTTGTCGATATCCCTGTACATCGAGGCAGGTTTCTCTCCCATGATTACTTATCGTGGCGAACGCCGCTGGCCCGAATAAAGCCTTCGATGGCAGCCGGCGGAGTCGCTCCTGTGAGGCGTTCACACGGCCGAATTCGCTTACTCAGCGGCCTGAAGCAGTCCGCAAAGCCACGGGTGGCGACGCCGAACGCGGAAGCGTTATTCGCCGACAGCCGCTATCTGCAGGTCCATGCAACGAGCCGCACGGCCAGCGGTCGCCGGCGTCGACACCCCGGGGTGGAGCGACTGATGCGGGTCGGCGTCGTCGGCGCCGGTATCTCCGGGCTGACGCTGGTTGACGCGCTCACCGAGCGAGGGATCGATGTCGTCGCCGTCGAAGCCCGCGACGAACCGGGCGGTATCGTCCGCAGCCAGCAAATCGACGGGCGGGTGGTCGAACTTGGGCCACAGCGACTCCGGCTAACGCCGGGAATCGAGGGCTTCGTCGATGACCTCGATCTCCGCGACGAACTCCGAACGGGCGACGACGACCAACCACTGTACATCTATCACGACGACGCCCTCCGGGTCGCGCCGCTGTCGGCGCGGGAGGCGATCACGACGAGTCTCCTCAGCCCGGCCGGCAAACTCCGGCTTCTCGCCGAGCCGCTGACCGCGCCGGCAAAACCCGGCGAGACGGTCGACGAGTTTCTCGTCCGGCGGTTCGGCCGGCAGGCCGCCCGGCGATACATGGGCCCGCTGTACAGCGGCCTGTACGGAACCGATCCCCGCGAGATGTTGCATCAATATTCGCTGGGCCGCGCCCTCGACAACGCGGGCGTCGGCCGGAGCCTGCTGTGGTGGGTGCTCAAGCGGGTCGTCGCCGGCCGCGACGCGCCGCCGATCTGTACGTTCGACGACGGCCTCGGCACGCTGACCGACGCGCTCTACGAGGCCCACAGCGACGTGGTCGAACTCGATACGGCCGCAACCGAGATCAGACCTCACGGTGCGAGCAGTGATAGCACCGACGGCGAAGACAGCAGCGACAGCGGCTACGAACTCGTCACCGATGAGGGCAGCGAGGTCGTCGACGAGGTCGTCGTGACGACGCCAGCACCGACGGCGGCGGAACTGGTCGCACCTGTCGACAGCGACCTTGCAGCGACGGTGGGAGAATTTCGGTACAATCCGATCACGATGGTGTTTCTCGATTCGGCCTACGGCGGCGAGGGGATCGGCGCGCTGGTGCCGCCGGACGGCGATCTCCCGATCAGTGGGAGCACGTGGAACGCGAGTTTCCTTGACCGCGACGGGGTGTTCACCTGTTATGTCGATCCCAACAGCGACCCCGAGATGACCGAGCGGTCGGACGAGGCGGTCGGCGACCTCGCCGCCGACGCCTTCGAGGAGCTGACCGGCGCGGCGGCAACGCCACTCGGCGTCTACCGCTGGGAGCCGGGGATGCCCGCCTACGACGGCTCGTGGACGGCGATGGACGACCTGAATCCGCCCGCAGGACTGCAGTTCTGTACGAACTTCGTCGGGCGACCCGGGATTCCGGGCCGGATTCGGAGCGCGAACCGGATCGCCCGCGATATCGCCAGCCGCGAGTGAGCGCAGTGAGGCGTGCCGACGACAGCAATCCAGCCCCGATCTGTCTCTGTGAAGACGTGGGTTGCAGGATGAATGGCGGGTCTCCGGCGGCGGATGTCACAACCTTTCTGATCAGAGAGCCACTACAGCTCATATGCAGTTGTACTGGCACCGCCGGAATCTACAACCAGCTCCGAACCCGGCGCTTGCGACCGCCCTCGACGCTGCTGACCGCGGTGAGAGCGGCGTGGTGCCCATATTCGTCCTCGACGATGCGATCCTGTCTCGTGCCGACGGGCTGGGCGTGGCGTTCATGCTGAATTCCCTCCGCACGCTGCGAGACTGGTATCGGGACCACGGCAGCGACCTCGTGATACAGCACGGCGATCCGACCGATATCGTGGGTCGGGTTGCCGAGCGCATCGGTGCCCAGCGGGTCGTGTGGAACGACGATCACTCTCGACTCGCCCGCGAGCGTGACCGTGCGGTTCGGCGTGCGCTCACTCACAGCGACATCGCCCACACATCTGTGCCGAGCGAGCAAGTGACCGGGAGCAGAGCAGCCACACCACCGGTCTCGGAGCCGGCGGCGTATCTGTCGCCCCCGACCGCGTTCGACATCGAGACCAGAGCGGTCCCACAGCTCTCGGAGCTTGCTGATACCGGCTACGATGCGACGCCGCTCACCGCCGGCACCGAGGCGGCTCGAAAGCGATTACAGGCGCTGTCGAACGGAACGACCTACCGTCGGTGTGACGACAACAGAACCTCTCTCACTCGGCAGGCGGCGGTGCGCAACTGGGGCTGAATACCGGGACTCCAGAGCCGGGACGGGACGCGTGCGAACGGCAAAGAACGGCGGTGACGTAACTGGGCAAATCGTCGTATGCGAAGTGCATTTACCCGCGAATCCCCAACCGCTCGTATGGCAACTGCCATCGTGCTGTTGAACTTCGGTGAGCCGGCCGACCCCGACCGCGAAACCGTCCTCGAATATCTGACCCGTATCTTCTACGATAACGCCTCGCTTGAAGACGCCGAGTCCGAGGAGGAAGCCTGGGAGCGCTCTCGCGAACTGGCACAGCGGCGACTCCCCGGGCTGATGGAGGAGTACGAGGAGATCGGCGGCTCGCCGCTGCAGGCACAGGCAGCCAATCAGGCCGACGCCCTGACCGAGTCACTGGCGGACCGCGGCCACGACGTGACGGTCTATCACGCGATGCAGTTCATGGAGCCGCTGATCGAGGACATCCCCGAAACGCTGGCCGACGACGGGATGGACGAGGTGATCGCCCTCCCGATCTACCCGCTGTGTGGTCCCTCGACGACAGTGTCATCTATCGACCTGCTCGAAGACGCAATCGACGAGCACGGCAGCTACGAGCCGGCGTTCAGTGCCATCACGGGCTGGCACCGCGTCCCGCTCTACAACCGTATTCGCGCGGAGGGTATCGAATCGTTCCTCGCGGAGAACGATGTCGACCCGAACGACCCCGAGACCACGTTCGTCTTCTCGGCACACGGCACGCCGACGAAGTATCTCGACGAGGGGTACCGATACGACGAGTACGTCGAGGAACACGCGGCTGCCATCGCCGGGATGGTCGGCATTGAGGAGTACGAGATCGGCTACCAGAACCACGCCAACCGCGGCATCGAGTGGACCGAACCAGAAACCGAGGAACTCGTCGAGGGGCTCGGTGATTCCGCCGAGCGTGTTGTCGTCGAGCCGATGAGCTTCATGCACGAGCAGTCTGAAACGCTGGTCGAGCTTGATATCGACCTCATGGAGGACGCCGACGCGGTTGGGCTCGACCTCTATCGCGTGCCGGTCCCACACGACGATTCACGATTCCCGACGCTGCTGGCGGATGTTATCGAGCCGTTCCTCTCCGAGTTCGCCCCGGCGTACTACCAGCTCCGGCAGTGTCAGTGTCGCAACAAGGAGGGCACCTACTGTTTCAACGCCGAGTTGCCACCGCAGGAAGTCTAGAGGACTCGGTCAGGCTGTATCGGCTGCTGTTTCTTTCACCGTCTCGAAGAACGCGGCGACGTTTTCGACCGGCGTATTGCGGTCGATGCCGTGGCCCAGATTGAGGATGTGGCCGGTGTCGCCGGCCGCGTCGATGATGGCTCGGGTTCGCTCGCGGACGGTGTCGGGATCGCCGTAGAGCAGTGCCGGATCGAGGTTGCCCTGTACGGGCTGGTCGCCGAGCGTCTCGCGGGCCGACTCAATGTCGACCGTCCAGTCGAGTCCGATCACGTCGGCCCCGCTGTCGGCCAGCATGTCGAGATTGCCGCCCATGTTGCGAACGAAGACGATGGTCGGGATGTCGACCGCATCGAGAATGCGCTGGTGACGCGGGACGATATACCGCTCGTAGTCGGCCGGCGAGAGCAGGCTGGCGTAGGTGTCGAACAGCTGGATGGCGTCGGCACCGGCGTCCTCCTGATACTGGCAGTACTCGATCAGGACCTCGGTGAGCGCGTCGAGCAGTTGCTCGAAGGCCTCGGGGTCGTTCGCCCGGAGCCGACGAACGGCCATGAACGACCGGGAGGTGCTCCCCTCGCAGGCGTAGGCCGCCAGCGTGAACGGGCCGCCGGCGAAGCCGAGGACGGCGGCCTCGTCGCCGAGCGTCGCCGACAGCCGTTCGATGAGTTCGCCGACGTACCAGAGCTGGTCGCGCACGTCGCCGCGCTCGCGGTCGGTGTCGGCCGGCGACTCGACGGGGTTCTCGATGACCGGGCCGACGCCGGACTCGACGTGGTACTCGAAGCCGAGCGGTTCGAGCACGGTGAGGATATCCGAGTACATGACGACCGCGTCCGGCTGAAACCGCTCCCACGGCTGCAACGAGATCTCCGTGGCGATATCCGGCGTCGAGATCGCCTCCCGGAACGAGTGGGATTCCCGGATCTCGCGGTACTCCGGGAGGTAGCGACCCGCCTGCCGCATGATCCAGACCGGCGGCCGGTCGACCGGCTCGCCGCGAATCGCCGACCGGAAACGATGACTCATACACGGGCTAGGCTGAGTGTCGGCCTAACACTTGTGGAACTTTCCAGACTGTGAGAACCCCCCGATCCGGGTACGAGCAACGGCACCGCGCGACCGAAACGATATACCGCGGTTGGTCGTAGCACGACCATGGTCTCGGTTGCCGACGACATCACTATCGACGCCGCGCCGGAAACGGTGTTCGAGTTTCTCGACGAGCCGGCGAACCACCGGACGATCACGCCAGCGATCAGCGAGATCTCGAACGTCGAACCGCTCGACGACGGCGGGAAGGAACTCGACTTTACCTACCGGCTGGTCGCCGTTCCCGTCAGCGGGCATCTCGTCCAGACCGTCCACGACCCGCCGCGTCAGCATCGCTTCGAGATGGAGGGCGGGCTCTCCGGCGAGCTTGGCTTCGAGATCGCGGCCGTCGACGGCGGGAGCCGTGTGACCTACAGCGCGACGTACTCGATTCCCGGCTACGTTATCTCGCGGGTCGTCGAGCCGTTCGTCCGCCGGTACAACAGGAGCGAACTGGAGTCGACGCTGGCGAATCTGGAATCCGAGCTTGCGGGCGATGCTGGGCGTCCAGCCGAGTGACCCGACGCGGGTGGGAGCCGAGTGGGCGAGCAACACAGCGCAACGAGGCGACGCGACGCGACGAGGCGATATACAGTTACCGCCACAGCCCCGAAGACTGGTATGGATATCCGCGACCTGCACCGCGATCTGATCGAACTGCACGGACGGCCGAACAAGACCTACAGCGAGGATGGCGTCCGGCAGCTGCTCACCACGATTCTCTCACAGAACGTCGCCGACGTGCAGACGGCCCGGGCCTCGAAGGACCTGTTTGCGGCCTATCCCGACTATCAGGCGATGGAAGCCGCCGATCACGGCGAGCTTGCCGATGTCATCTCCGAGGTCGGGCTGATGAACCAGAAGGCCGAGCGCATCCAGCGATCCCTGCAGGCGATCCGCGAGGAGACCGGCGGCGAGTACACGCTGGCGTTTCTCGACGGGATGGACACCGACGCTGCGAAGGCGTGGCTCACCGATATCAAGGGCGTCGGCTCGAAAACCGCCAGTGTCGTCCTGAACTTCCACTTCGAGAAGCCGACGTTCGCGGTGGATACCCACATCGAGCGGCTGGCAACGCGGTTCGGGCTGATCGAGGCGTCAACGACCGCAGATCAGGCCCACGACGTGCTCAACGAGTTGATTCCCGACGACATCAAATACAGTCTGCACGTCCTGTTGATCAGCCACGGCAAGGAGTACTGTTCGGCACAGAGTCCGGACTGCGACAATCTGGTGTGTGAGACGTACTGTGACTGCGAGCACTGTTGAGGTGCTGGTGGCTGCTATCGCCGGGTGAGAAATGAGCAGGTGGGTATGGGCGTCCACACGAGTTCAGGCGGCGCGGCCGATAGCCGGAGGTATAATCGGCTGGCGAGCAAAGGGGTTGTAATGGCAGTTGACCTGGATTCGCGGGTGCTGACGCTGGCGCTGGCGCGGATGGTCGATGCGGTGGCGAACTCGTTTCTCGTGGTGGTGTTGCCGCTGTATATCGGGCAGGTGGTCGCCCTGCCGGCGTTCGTCGGCGAGGCGGTCACCATCGGCGGCGTGAGCTTCACGCCCACCGAGGAACTGCTGATCGGGATCGTCCTCTCGCTGTTCGGCTTTCTGAACAGCCTCGGCCAGCCGTTCACGGGTCGGCTCTCCGACCGAACCGGCAAGCGAAAGGTGTACATCCTGCTCGGGCTGGCACTCGTCGCCATCGGCAGCGTCGGCTTTCTCTTTCTGGCCGACTATGTGTCGGTGCTCGTCCTCCGGGCCTTCCAGGGGATCGGCGCGGCGTTTACCGTCCCGATGACCGTCGCACTGGTCAACGAGTACTCTGCGGCCGGCGAGCGCGGCGGGAACTTCGGGCTGTTCAACACCTTCCGGCTGCTCGGGTTCGGCACCGGACCGCTGGTCGCTGGCGTCGTGCTCAACTTCGGGCCGTACGACCTGCTGGGCGTGACGCTGTCGGGGTTCGACGCCGCGTTTCTGGTGGCGGTCGTCGGCGCGGTCGCCAGCTTCGGGCTGGTGACGCTGCTGATCAACGATCCCGAGAGCGTCGAGGCACAGGCCGGCGAGGATCTCTCGATTGCAATGTTGAACCGCGACGGGCCGGGGCTTGACCCGGTGTTCGCGCTGGGGTTGGCGACAATCGTGATGGCGATGAGTTTCGCCATCTTCGCGCCGCTGGCGAATACGATCAACGCCCGGCTCGGACAGGGCGAGTTGCTGTTTTCGGTGGAGTTCGGCGCGGCCGTGCTGGCGAACGTGCTCTTTCAGTTGCCTATCGGGCGGCTGAGCGACCGGTACGGCCGGCGGCCGTTTCTGTTGTTTGGGTTCGTGTTACTGTTGCCGACGACGCTGCTGCAGGGGATTGTCACGACGCCGGCGGCGATGATCGCGCTGCGCTTCCTGCAGGGGCTGTCCGTGGCCGCGGTGTTCGCGCCGTCGCTGGCGCTGGCGGGCGAACTCGCCGGGAAGGGGAAATCCGGCTCGACGCTGTCGATTCTCACGATGGGCTTCGGGCTGGGGATCGCCTTCGGGACGCTGCTGTCGGGGATTCTGGTCGGCTTCGGCTTTGCCGTGCCGTTCGTCGTGGCGACGGTCGGCGGCGCGGTCGGGCTGGGACTGGTCTACACGCAGGTGCCCGAGACGAACGCCGCTGCGGGTGCGGCGGTATCGCCGGGTGACTGACGCGCCAGCCCGCAGGAGCCGCACCGCTCAGGTCTCGGCGCGGTCGGCGAGTTCGGAGAGCGCGCTGGCGGCGCGAAGATCGGCGATGGTGCAGTACCACGCGCCGCGGACGCCGTTGGTGTCGTTCGGAACCGGCTCGGCCAGCGGAACCAGCGCGTCGAGCTGGAAGACGACGACGCGGTCGGTGTCGCTAAACGGGTCGATCAGCGCGGTCCAGTCGTCGGCTGTCAGCGGGCCGGGGTCGCCGCGGGTCTGTGGCACCCGGTCGGTGACCCGCGCGTAGTGGGTGAGTGCTGAGACGGGGGCCGTGCGGTAGAACGCCATGTAGTCGAAGGTCGCGTCAGTCCGCGGATACGACGCCGGAGCGGGGTAGCGGCCATCCCGACAGCGGTCGAAGGTGTCGGACTGGGTGGCGACGACACAGACCCGCGCGTCCGCCGGCGCGTCGTCCGGTGGCTGGGCTGTTGTGTAGCGATCCAGATCCATGTGAGACTGTGGGGCGTGGAGCGTAAATATTACTCACTGATGGCGAATGGAAATACAGATCAAGAACCGACTAATTGGATATCTCTGGCAGTTTTAGTATCGGTTAGCGTACAAACTTCGTGACACGCGCTAGGTAGCAGTAATACACAATCTTACAGAGTGTCTCGGTGTTTTACTGGGGTACCCAAATATAATCTTCTGTGGATTTATGCCTCGATAAACCCCAATACCTAGTATGTCCCTGCCGCTTCAGGTTGCTATCGTGCAGCACAATCCTATTGTTGGTGACATCTCTGGTAACCGTGATCAAATCATTGAAGGATACTCCAAGGCTGCCAACGAGGGTGCTGATCTAGTCGTGGCACCGGAGCTTGCACTCCTCGGGTACCCGCCGCGTGATCTGCTTCATCGGCAAGCGGTCCTCGACACTGAACAGGCCGCTCTTGAGGAGCTCGGCAATGTTACCACAGACGGCCCGGCACTCATCGTCGGGCATACTGCTCCTTCGAACGGTCAAAGCGGCCCACCGTTGACCAACAGCGCCACCGCCTTCGTTGACGGCGACGCTGTTGTAAGCTATGATAAGCGGCTGCTCCCCACATACGACATCTTCGACGAACATCGTTACTTCTCGCAGGGGGACAACCCACAGGCAGTCGTCATAGACGGTATGACAGTTGGTATCACCATCTGTGAAGATGCATGGCACGACCACGAGGTGACGGGTAAGCAACGACACGGGACAAACCCGGTCACACCGTACACCGGGGTCGATATGCTCGTCAATCTCTCTGCAAGCCCGTATCGGGTAGGCAAACCTTCGTCACGCGTCACTCGGTTTGGAAACCACGCTGAGTCTATCGGTTCGCCGGTGGTGTTCGCCAATCAGGCTGGCGGCAATGATGACATCCTCTTTGACGGCACGTCGTTCATTCTTGATCACACCGGGTCAATACATACCGCTGCGCCGATTGGTGAACCACACGTTCTGTCCAGCGCATCTGAGAGAACCGCCTTGGAGACGGCAGTTCCGTCCAACACAACCCAACTCCGGCGGATGCTCAGGCTTGGAATCCGGGATTACTTGGACAAAACTGGATTTGAGGATATTGTCATCGGGATATCAGGCGGTATTGACTCGTCGGTCGCGGCTGCACTCGCCGCCGAGGCTGTCGGTCCGAACCACGTCTACGGTATCACCCTTCCCAGCGCCGTCACTGCGGAGATGAACCGGACAGATGCAGAGCGCGTTGCTCGCAACTTAGGGATACAGTTCGGCGAGACGGAGATTGAATCCCTGTCGGAGGCCGCGGTTACGTCGATTGCGCAGCTCACGGACGGAGACGGCACGCGAGGCATCACCCGGGAGAATGTACAGGCCCGGGTGCGGGGCCTCTTGCTGATGGGTGTCGCTAACGATACAGATGCACTTGTGCTGACTCCTGACAACAAAAGTGAGGCGGCAGTTGGCTACTGCACCCTGTATGGTGACGCGGTTGGTGCAATCGCACCGCTTGGAGACTGTACCAAACGCCGTGTGTACGAGCTTGCCGAGTCATTTAATCAGAATCCACCCTCGTGGGTTGATTCAGCACCGATTCCTGACACTGTGTTGGAGAAAAGACCGACAGCTGAGTTGGCTGAGGGGCAGACTGATCAGGATGATATCCCCCCGTACAACATTATCGATACCGTTGTTAAGCGATACGTCGGTGATAAGGAGACTGTGGAGAGTATCGTTGGTGGAACCGACGCGACACGGGGTCAGGTCGAAACGGTTGTCAGCCGACTTACACGGTCAGAGTTTAAACGAGAGCAAACGCCACCCTCGTTACGTGTCACGACAAAAGCGTTCGACAGCGGGTGGCGGTATCCGATTGCAGCATCTTATACCGACATTGTTGGAAGTGGATCTGGAAACACATCATAGTGCGTTATCGGTTCGTTATGTGTTTATGAATCACGGAGGAGAGCAAATTAGCAAGTAGTGTACCGATTCCTGAAATGAGACACTCAGACGATTACATCCCGCACAGCTGTGCCGTGCAGGATCTATTCGATTGGAATTTACTATATTAGCAACGTCGAATCCGTTAGACGTGTAGCGCAAACTGTTCTTTGAGAAGGTTCACGAACCGTATTTCCCTTCTGCACAGCACTCGTTCTCATTATAGTATTAGCAGCCTCAACGGTCATGCCAGCGATTGTTACTGTTCTGTTGTAAACTAAGTGCGAGAAACACGCACAATAGGATATGCACGAAGGGTGGCGATGACGGCGGCGCCGAAAGGGAAAGACGACGATGGGCTGCTCGCTGAAGTCGTAGCGAAGTCCACGGTTGGTGTTGTGGCGTTCATCACAGAGCGTGTCCTCCTAAGCGCGGTTGCGTACGTTATTACCACAACGTCAGGTGCCGCAGTATACGGGTTTCTCTCGGTACTGATTCGGGGGAAAACGGTCTCGCGGAACCTGGTCGCCGGACTCGGAGACGGGTACACCAGAGCGGTGCCAAGGGCGTCGGCGTCGGCACGACAGGCACTCTTGAGCGTCGGCACCGCTGGCTTCATTTTTGTGTGGGCCGTTATTGCGGTGCTGATCATCACCTTTCGGGGCGATATCGTCGCTGCAACGCTTCTAAGGCCACGTCACGAGAGTAGTTTGGTGTTGTTCGGGCTCGGGCTGTTACCGTTTCTGCTGCTGCGGAACGTCAGGGATATGTTTCGGGCACTGCGGCGGATCAAGCTCGCAATGCTGGTGTCGCGGATATTCGCCCCGGTAGCGTTACTGGTAGGCGTGACGGCCGTCGTGATTGCCGGTGAGCGCTCATTGGTCAGTCTGTGGGCGGGTGTCGTTGGTATCGCCATCGTGCTAACGGTAGTCGGTGCACACCTGCTGTTTTCAGCCACGACGGTGCAGTTCGGTTCTGTTCGAGCACACCGGCAGGTAGTCCGGGACTTCCTCAGATACTCGGTAGACGCAACTGGGGTTGCGACGCTGGAGCTCGTTCAACGGCGGGCAGTGTTTGTGGTCATGGCGCTGTATCTCTCGCCGGTGGCTGCCGGCGCATTTAGTCTCTCGGTCGTGATCGGCCTTGTCGTCAGGTGGCCGCTGAGTGGTGTGAACAGTATCCTGCCACCAATCGCCGCAGCACTCTATCAGGACAAACAAACGCAGACACTCCA
>KI543215.1:6332-7701 GCA_000496215.1 uncultured archaeon A07HN63 | reverse complement strand
CCAGTAACCGCAACGCTCGCTCTCGGTACGGACACTATCGGGGAACTGGGTCGACTGCTCACCGACGAACTCGAAGAGGTCGATGACGGACCCATAGAGGGAATCAGAAGCACTGGTGCAGGCAAGCCGCAGATAATCACCTTCGGGATGATTCCGCAGATGATCAGGCCGTTCATCGCGTGGGCAATGTTTGTTCTGGAGAATAATGTCCGGTCGGCGGTCAGTCTTGGTATCATCGGAGCTGGTGGTCTCGGAGTAACGCTGACGATAGAGCAGCAAACCTTTAATTTCACAAATATGATGGCGACGATTCTGTTTATCGTCCTGCTCGTCATCTCGGTCGAAATGATCAGCCAGCGAACGCGGTCGTATCTTCGAGCCGACGACGACACCGAACAGCTGAGCCTATACGACCGTATCGTCGGGTTACCGGAGCGGCTGTCGAACTCGCTGTTCTAACCATGTAGGCATGTATCGAGCAATGGCCTCATCGGTTGGATGAAAACTGTGACGGACGACAAAGGATACCCCATGACCGACGGCTCCTCGGACGGTTCGGATGCCTCGATCTCGGCTGCGATAGCGCATCTCGAAACCGAGCAGTCGCGGCTGGCCGACGAGCTGACAGCGTTCGAACGGTTCAGCGCGAGGGTCGATCCCATCGCTCCGGGCCGGGTCGACCCGACGAAGGGGATGATACAGTACGAACAACAGACATCGGGGCAGACGCTTCTCGCGGTGCGTGAGGCCTACACGGAAATGGTGATGAACGTTTCCCACTACGATGAGGAGTACGACGACACCTATCAGGAGAGTATAACGGCGGAGTTCGGCCCCGAACTCGCGGTGGCCATCACGCAATCCGGGCAATTTACCCCTGCGACCAAATCCACGCTCCTGGGCGAGATCGACGACGCAATCAGTCAATGCGAGGCGTTTCAGGAGGTCGTCGAGCAAGAACTCAACTCGCTGAGATTGGCGGCGACGAAAGTGCGCTCGATCAGCAACACGGTGGCGCATCTCTCAGAAACTGAGTTTGCTACCGCTACCTTTGGCGCGCTAGATACGCATCTGCACCAGACGGACGCGCTCACTGCCGCGTGTGACGACATCGCAGAACGCCGTCAGGACGAGTTGGCGGCCATCGAACGCTCGTGGGGACCGACTGCAACGAGTCTGGATCTCCAGACGTACTTCTACCAGTCACTACCGGTCACATATCCCGTGCTTGCCAGGCTTGGCGAACTCGGTGCAAGAATTGTAGCACTTCGAGAGGAGATCGAAGAGGCCATCATTTATCGAGTCGAGCCGTAGTCGCTCGCACGAGAGGCAACCACGATTTGGGCGGTCGTCGGATGGTTTCACCGGA
>KI543215.1:4854-6312 GCA_000496215.1 uncultured archaeon A07HN63 | reverse complement strand
GGGATGCCGCCTCCCGGATTTGAACCAGGGACAGCTCGATCTTCAGTCGAGTGCTCTCCCAGTCTGAGCTAAGGCGGCGCGCACCCCAAGCGAAGTGTATAGCGGTAAAAAGGATTTCGAAAGACGGCATCGAGTTTCTGGCTGGTTTCGTGTGCGCGCACGCGCGCGAACCCCTCAAGTAGCTGCAGCCGCTACGTTAGTTATGAGTCAGTCTACCACAGCAACAACCGATGACGTGCCAGCGTACACGACGGTCGACGTCTCCGTGCTCGTCATCGGCGCGGGCGCGGCCGGCGCGCGGGCGGCCATCGAGTTGGCCGAACAGGGCATCGACGACACCCTCGTCCTCGGCAAGCGCAGCCACGGCGACGCCCACACGACGTGGGCCCGCGGCGGCATCAACGGCGCGCTCGGGACGCTCGATCCCGAGGACTCGTGGGCGATCCACGCCGCCGACACCCTCGACGAGGGCCACTTCCTCAACGACCCCGCAAAGGTCGAAACGGTCGCCGAGCAGATGCCCGCCCGACTGCGGGAACTCGACGACTGGGGGATGGATTTCTCCCGTACCGACGACGGCGAGATCAACCAGCGGTACTTCGGCGCACAGTCGTTCCGCCGAACAGCCTTCGCCGGCGATCACACCGGTGAGTCCCTGCTGAACACGCTGATCGACCGCGCCCAAGAACTCGAAATCCCCTACCGCGAGGACGTGATGATCACGAAACTCGTCAGCGACGGCGATGAAGTCCACGGCGCGGTCGGCTTCGATATGGACAGCGGCGAATTCGTCCTGTTCAACGCCAGCAACGTCGTGCTGGCCGCCGGCGGCTACGCGGCGATCTACAACCGTCACACCTCCCGGGACGACGAGAACAACGCTGATGGCCCGGCACTGGCCTACGACGCCGGCGCGGAGCTGATGGACATGGAGTTCGTGCAGTTCCACCCGACCGGGATGGCCGTCGACGAGTCCGACCCCGAATGGGAGCCGTGGAGCGGCCGACTCGTCACCGAGGCGGTTCGCGGCGAGGGTGGCCGGCTGTTCAACAGCGAGGGCGAGCGGTTCATGGAACGCTACTCGCCGGATCAGATGGAGCTTGACGCCCGCGATGTGGTTGCCCGCGCAATCGCCGAGGAGGTCGCCGAGGGCCGCGGCACCGAGAACGGCGGCGTCTATCTCGATATCTCCCATCGCGAGGCCGACTTCATTCAGGAGCGGCTTCCGCGGATGTACGAGCGATTCCAGGAGCTCGGCGTCGACATGGCCGAAGAACCGGTTGAGGTCGCGCCCACCTCCCACTACGGAATGGGTGGCGTTGCTGTCGACGCCCACGGCGAAACCGATGTCGACGGTCTGTTTGCCATCGGCGAGACGATGGCCGGCGTCCACGGCGCGAACCGTCTCGGCGGGAACTCGCTGGCCGAAACCGTCGCCTACGGCGTCGTCGCCGGCGA
>KI543215.1:1878-4834 GCA_000496215.1 uncultured archaeon A07HN63 | reverse complement strand
TGCTGACCGGACTGATAGCAGCGTGGTGCCCATCTTCGTGCTGGATGATGCGATTTTGTCTCGCGCTGACGGGCTGGGCGTGGCGTTTATGCTGAGTTCGCTCCGCGCGCTTCGGGACTGGTATCAGGATCACGGCAGTAATCTCGTGATACAGCACGGCGATCCGACCGATATCGTAGGGAGAGTTGCCGAGAGCATCGGTGCCGAACAGGTCGTCTGGAACAGCGATCACTCACGACTCGCCCGCGAGCGTGACCGTGCGGTTCGGCGCGCGCTCACGCACAGCGATATCGCTCATACATCCGTACCAAGCAAACAGGCGGCCGGGATGCGATCAGCCACACCACCGGTCTCGGAGCCGGCGGCGTATCTGGCTCCCCCGGACGCACTGGATATTGAGACCAGATCGGTCCCACAGCTGTCGGAGCTTGCTGACACCGGTTACGATACAACCCCACTCACCGCCGGCACCGAAGCGGCTCGAAAGCGATTACAGGCCCTCTCGAACGGAACGACGTACCGTCGGTGTGACGACAATAGCGGCTTTGGCTCTTACCGAAGACAGTGAACCACTGTTCTATGAACGCTGGCAGGAAGTACAGTCAACATGGGCAGTGCATTCTTGCGATCTGACTGTGCCTGTGTGCTGTGCCTTTCTGTCCTGTTCATTGCGTGCTGTGATACTGTCACTCCACCGTATCAACTGCAGGGAAATCGAGCGTAACCCGTGTTCCAGAATCCGTTTGTTCGAAGGAGACATCCCCGCGAACTGCGCTCGTTGCCCAGTAGATCAGCCAGAGACCAATACCGCTTCCGTGGGTGAGGTCAGTTTCTTCACGTTGTTCAATCACCTCGATTTCGTGGCTTGGAATGCCCGGTCCACTATCCTCTACAGCCACCTGAAATCCATGTTTGGCTTCGAGTGGGGTCCCTGAAATGCTAATCTGCGTGGTGCTCTCGTGGGGGCTACTCGTCTGCTCGTTCCGTGACTCCCCAGTCAATCCATGCTCGACAGCGTTCTCAACAGTTTCTCGCAGTGCTATTTTCACGGGAGTGCGGTAGGTCTGGACCGTAGCGGGGCCAGGAAACTCGGTTTGTATCTCACACTCTGAATGGTCTGCAGAGATTTCTGCGACAGTCTCGTCGACGAGTCCCTGAACCGAGACTCGAAATGGTTGTTCCGTCGTGGCCGTGGTAATACTGTCAGTCGCTCTTGCCTTCTCGCCTAACTCGGCCAGTTTGCGTCCTTTCTGCTGGATCTTGCTGGCTCGTTGTGATAACTCTCCTTCGAGTTCATCCGAGAGCACCTCGGCTAGCCCCTTCATCACCGTCAGTTCATTTCTGAGGTTGTGCCGGAGGATGCGATTGAGGACCTGCGTTCGCTGTTCACGGCGCCGTCGTTCTGAGACATCCCGGTAAATCGAAACCAAGGCTTCCTGTTCGATCAGGTCGACCACCTGCGCGTTAATTTCGACGGGAACGCGCGATCCGTCGTCGCGTTCGAGTTCGAGCGTGGTTCCGTCTGGGAAGGTTTCGACAGAAACCGGTGACTCGCTGGCCTGTTCGACTGCTTCGCCGTGCAGCCCCTCATACCGTTCGTTCGAGGGGTGCAGTTCCTCCTGGTGGTTCCCGATAATCTCTTTCCGGGAACGCTCGACAATAGATTCGGTTGCGGAGTTCGTCTCAAGGACGCGGCCGGTTTCCGCATCGGTGATGACGATAGGGTCCGGCGCCGTCTCGATCAGTGTCCGATACCCCTCGATGGACAGTCCGAGCCCCAGTTGTGTGAACAGTCCCAGGTTGTCACCCTGAACACTCGCCCGGACGATTTCATCATCCTCGATAACGAACCGTCCCCAGAGTTCGTAGCTGATCTCGTTGCCGGATGGTGGAATCCCTCGGTAGGGTCCCAGATGTGTTCCTTCCCACGTCTGGATCGAGACGACGGTATCGCCCTCCGCAAGCAGTATCTGGGACTCGATACCGGTGTCAGGAAAGCCAGTGAGCATCTCCTCTAGAACGACTTTGAGTTCCGCTCTGCCCAGATCCTCGATGCCAGAACGGATGACGTCTGAGTCGGTGGTATAGTCGTCACTAAACACCTCGTCAATGACCTCAAGATTGCCTGCTTCAAGTTCCTCGTAATAGTAGCGAACGAGCGCCTTGTTCTCTGCTTCAGTCCCCATTGTCGGTGATCCAGCTAATGGTCTGGAGGGAATAAAGATGCTCACCGGTGAGATGCTCAAAAGAGCGACTCGTACAGACTTCTGTGAGATTTTGAGCTCTATCCACAAGATCGGTTTGGCACAGTAAACAGACGGTGGTGAGCGACGACTCAGCGAGGGTCACGGAGGTCGTACTAACTCAAGCCGCATATTCACCAACAAAAAGTAACACAGGAATCCAATGACTGAGGCTAAAGCGGATATATGACTGTATTACTGAACATTCGTTTCAGCTTGAATTTCGAAGCGCGCACCCCTTCGCTACCGGTTGTTACACTAATCTCCCAGTCGTGAGCCGTGACGAACTTCTGGACGATAGAGAGCCCAAAGCCGGTTCCATCCTCGTTATTAGTGTATCCGTGGTCGAATACGTTATTGCGTTCATCTTCAGGGATACCCTTGCCGTCATCCGATATGTAGAATCCGTCCCTAGCTTGGCTTAGCGTACCAACGTTCACCGTGATTGGTCCATCGTTGTGATCAATAGCATTCCGAAAGAGATTCTCAAAGATACTCTGAAGCAGTTCTCTGTCTCCATCTACGGTTGCTGTATCGCCGACGGTTACTTCGAGAGATGCGTTCTCTGTCTGAGCAGTTTGCCACGCCTTTGTGGCGATATCGGCGATCTCGATAGGTTCTTTCTCCTCAATTATCGTCTCAGCACGGGCTACTGTCAACAACTCCTCTATCATCGTATCCATCCGGTCAAGAGCCTCGGACGCAGTGTCAAA
>KI543215.1:0-1858 GCA_000496215.1 uncultured archaeon A07HN63 | reverse complement strand
TCAGACGAAGTTGCCGAGCAGGTCGCCCAGACGAACCGCGCGATCACCGCGCTGCAGGACAGCGAGGACAACGTCACCGACGCTGTGACCGACGCAGTCGAAAACGAGGTTGGCGAACTAACGATTGATCTGGAGGAACAAGCCCGCGAGTTCGTTCAGGGGCTCGTCTCAGTACTCCGTGAGCAGCGGCAGTTTGTGAGAGACGAGCCGACAGAGGATACCGAGAGCGAGTCTGACGAAGCGGACGATTCATCGAAAGAAATCGACGCAAAACGTAGTCGAATCGCTGGAAAGATCGCTCGAAGTGAAATCGAGGGTGGTGGCGATGCACGTGTTGCAGTGTTCCCAACCAGAGAGTCTGGCGTGCCGTTCCTCAAGGAAACGAAGCGTGGGGCTTCGTCCGCGTTGGCAGCAAGTTCGATCACGTAGCAATGTACGTCACCGGCGGCGTAAGAGAAGTGAAATACGTCGCTCGGGTCGCAGACGTAGTTGATCCGGGAGACGCTGAGTTGATGCGAGAACCGACTGAGTACAAAGACAGTGCAAAAATAGACGATGGAAAGAAAGTGATAACCTTCGAACCAGGATCGCTTTACGAGCTTGAAGATCCAATTCCGTATGAATCGAAGTACGCGCAAGGGTTACGCTATACAACGCTTGAAAAGCTGCGAACTGCAGAAACGACTGATGATGTTCTGTAGCTGAATCCATATGTGAGAATGGACTCGTCGGGACTCCCGCGAGCGACCGCAGGGAGCGAGCGGGAGGTCGGCGGGTTCACTGAACGAGTTCGAGCGACGCGAGAACGAGTGAAGTGGACTCGCCGGGATTTGAACCCGGGGCCTCTTCCTTGCGAAGGAAGCGATCTACCGCTGATCTACGAGCCCGCAGTCGAAATCAGCCCTGCAGCACACTTGTAGCTTCTGTTTCGCCAGACCCGGTATCGAGCAGCCCCACCGCGCCGGCCAGCAGTCCAACGAACAGCCCGGTGAAATGCGCGATCAGCGCGACCCCCGGCCGACCGGTCGCCAGCGTCACCGCCAGCGCGGCGAGCGCATACAGCACCACCTGCACGCGCGGCGAGAGCCGAATCCGCTCCCGCAGCGTCGCACTCACCGTGTTGCCCGCCAGCAGATAGCCAACCAGCCCGAAGACCGCGCCGCTGGCCCCGAGCACCGCACTCGGCGGCCCGATCAGCCCGCCGAGGGCCACCTGCGCGATCCCGGCCAGCGCGCCAACCGCGACGAAATACAGGTGGAATCGCAGCCACGTCGTCCGCCGCTCGACGGCCAGCCCCGCCACGAGCAAGACGATGCTGTTGGCGACGAGATGGCCCAGCGAGGCATGCGCGTAGATGCTCGTGAAGATCGTCAGCGGCGCGTTGCCGAGCGGCGGCGCAAGCACGAACAGCCCGCCGAGTCCGAGAAACGAAAGCGGCAACTGGAGTAGAAAAACAATGAGCACCAGCCCCAGCGTGTCGACGGTCGGACTCCGCGTCATACTGCGTCTTGGGCGAGCCCGAATAAAAGCAGTCGGCTCGCTTACTCGGCAGCGTCGATCAGCAGTTCCACGCCGGGCAGGTCAGCACCGGTGAGCGCGCGGATGTACGCGCCGCCGGCGATGGAGACGTGATCGAAGCTGTCCTCGTCCATCCCGTACATCTCGATAGAACGGGAGGTGTCGCCGCCGCCGACCACCGAGAAGCAGTCGGTTTCGGCGATGGCCTTCACCGCGCCAACGGTCCCAGTCGAGAAGATCTCGTCCTCGAAGACGCCGAGTGCGCCCTTGAGGAAGACGGCATCCGAGTTCCGGATCGTCGGATCGTACTTCTCGACCGTCTTCTCGAGATATCCATGTA
>KI543214.1:247955-251901 GCA_000496215.1 uncultured archaeon A07HN63 | reverse complement strand
TCGGCGTCTTTGAACGTCCCATCGTCGTTGGTGACGGCTGCCCACGAGATGTTCTGGGCACCCGGAATGTGGCCGCCACGCTGGGCGGTCTCCTGCAGGCCGGTCGGCGCGAGGATCTCGCCGGTGAACTCCTCTGGGGAGCGCACGTCGACGAGCGGCAGATCGCGGTCGATGGCGTTCTCGACATCGTCCCGGTAGGCGCGGATGGACTCCCGCGGGCCGGAGGCGGTGTAGTCAACCGCCGAAAACGAGGGTTCCTCGTCGGTCGTCGTGTAGTCGTTTTCGATCCAGTACTCGCGGCCGCCGTCCAGCAGTTTCACGTCGTCGTGGCCGTAGTATTTGAACTGCCAGTAGGTGTAGGCCGCAAACCAGTTGGCGTTGTCACCGTAGAGGACGACCGTCGAGTCCTCGCTGATGCCGTGAGCACCCAGCAGGTCCTCGAAGTCCTCCTTCGTGAGGATGTCGCGGGTGGTCTGGTCCTGCAGGTCCTCCTCCCAGTTGAAGCCGATGGCACCGGGGGCGTGACTCTCGTCGTACGCCTCGGTGTCGACGTCAACCTCGACAAGCCGGTGGTCGGGATCATCACTCTGGAACGCATCGAGATTGTCCTCGACATAGTCGGCCGTGACAAGCACGTCTTTTGCGTAGTCTGATGACATACACGACCTGATACACCCCCTATCCCTATAGACCTACACCCAACGGTGGTATCGACCGGTCCTGAAGGATGCCGGATAATTTTGCATGGAACAGCCCCGACTGGCGTGTGAGCCGTTCACGGAGGTCGCCGCAGTGAGCACCGTCGCTTCCGGGCGGAAACTGATGGCTCCGAGCGCTGGCAAGAATCTCCGCTATTGGCGAACACCGGCGGCCATCGGCCGCGGCACATCGTTCAACACCCGTGGGTTGCTATGTAGGGTATGTCAGTTCCGTTGCGTGTCGATGCCTCGTGGGTTGCCGACCGACGCGATGACGATGCGGTCACCGTCGTCGACGTGCGCGACCAGTGGGAGTACGAGGGTATCGGCCATCTGCCGGGAGCGGTACATATCCCGTTCGACGAGTACCGCGACGGTGACTCGCCGGATCCGGGAACGCTGCCGGGAGCCGAAGCCGTCGGCCGTCTGCTCGGCGACGCCGGCATCGGTCCCGACGACACCATCGTCGCCTACGACGACACCCACGGCGTGTTCGCTGCCCGACTCGTGCTGACCGCGCTGGCCTACGGCCACGAGAACGTCGCGTTGCTGGACGGCGACTTCAGCGCGTGGCGACGGGAGTACGAGACGAGTGACGAATCACCAACTGTTGAGTCGGTCGATTACGAGATCGAGGGCCTGGCTCCCGATGCGCCTATCGTCGGCCGCGAGGCTGTCGAGAACGCCATCGCGGGCGGCGACACGACGTTGATCGACACCCGAAATCAGGACGAGTACGACGACCAGCATCTGCCGGGTGCGATCCGGCTGGACTGGATGGAACTCGTCGACGAGGAGACACGCGGCGTGAAAGACGCCGCGGCCATCGAGCCACTGCTCGCCAACCGCGGAATCAGCACCGACCGCGATCAGCCGATCATCCTCTACTGTAACACCTCGCGACGGCTGAGCCACACGTTCGTCGTCCTGCGGTCGCTCGGCTTCGCCGATGTCGCTGTCTACGAGGGCAGTATGACCGAGTGGCGACGGGCCGATGGCGTGACTGAAACGGCAGAATAGGTGCGGTTCCCAATTCGCGGGGCTACCCTAGTCAAAAATGTTCGTGATGCTGCTGTCGCCAAGGTCGTCGACCACCGCATCGATGTCGGCCTCCAGTGACGCCATCCGGTCCTCGAGATCGTCGAACTCGTCTTTGGTTTCGAGTTCCGACTGTGCGTACTCCTCTTGGAGCACGTCGTGCGTTTCGGCGACGGCGTTGTACTCGCTGATCAACTGCTCGTAGCGGGCTTTCAGCAGAGCACGGTCGACGGCGTCAAGCAGTTCTTCCTTCGAGACTGATTTTGTCAGATAGCCATCGATCGGCAGGCCGATGATATCCGTATCCGGGTCGATCGCGGAGACGATAACGACCTGAAACTCGAGGTCCCACTCGCCGATCCGTTCGATCACGTCGTCGCCGGCCATCCCCGGCATTCGCCGGTCGAGCAGGACAACATCGATATCAGGGCCGAGTTTCGACAGTGCCTCCCCGCCGCTGGTTGCGATGTCGGTCTCGTAGTGGCCGTCGAGATGGAGCGCGTACGATTCCGCCAGCTGCTCCTCGTCGTCGACGATGAGGACCGTTTCGTCGCCGTCGTCGGACATAGTTCGGAATCAGCCCACGCTATCAAAAGTCTTGTTTCTCCTGCCCTCTTGGGGCCCGCCCCGAGATGTTTTGCCGATTGCTCCGCAAGCGACCAGCATGGAGCCGTCGCTTCGCGCCGGGATCACCCTCTACACCGCCGGTGACTATCACGCGGCTCACGAACCGTGGGAGGACGCGTGGCTCAAACTCCCCGATGGCGACGACGAGCGCCTGCTGCATGGGTTGATCCAGTTTACAGCGGCCATCTATCACGCCCGCCAGCGCAACTGGTCGGGTGCGGTCGGCCTCGCAACGCAGGCGCAGACCTATCTGGGATCGCTTCCTGCGACGCACCGCGGGATCGACACGGTGGGGGTGACCGCAGCACTCGAACGACTCGCGGCCGATCCCGAGCGGATCGAACGCGAGCCTGCGCCGCCACTGCTGTATCAGGGCCGCACGTTGACCGCGGCCGACCTCAGCGTCGATGGGATCACCACCGCTGCCGAGGGCGTTGCCGCAGAGAATGACGCCTACGATACAGCAGTTGTCGAGTCCGCTATCGAGTACGCTCGCGAGGAAGCGACGGGCTCTGAGTCGACGTATATCGGCCTGCTGTCGACGTTCGTCGACGACCGCGACCACCGTGGTATCGTCTACGACCGCCTCCGCCGACACGTCGAGCGCCGACAGTCCAGAGCGGAAGACGTGTCCGGACTGTTCGAATGATCGTCCGGTGGAGAGTAAACTGCTCGAGTAGACGTGAGACGCGCAGACGGTGATTGCGCCAGCCCGAGACTCCGCCGGCGCGAACCCAAAAGGGCTTTATTTTCGGTAATTAGATGTCATTGTACTATGGCAGCAGACTTCCCAGAGTATCTCGACGTCGATTACACCGACGGCGAGGGCGAAGATCCAGCCGATTACCCGCGGCTGCCGGACAAAATCGAGAAGGCAATCGAAGTCACACAGGCAGGTCTCGAACAGTACGAGAACCCCGCCGTCATGTGGACCGGCGGCAAGGACTCGACGCTCACGCTGTACTTCATCAATCAGGTCGCCGAGAAGTACGGCTACGACAAGCCGACGGCGGTCTTCATCGACCACTACCAGCACTTCGACGAGATCACGGACTTCATCGAACACTGGGCCGAGGAGTGGGACATCGACATCTTCTACGCCCGAAACGAGGATGTCGGCGAGTACGCCGACGAACACGGCCTTGAACCCGGCGACGATATCCCCGTCTCGGAACTCTCCGAGCATAACCAGCACCACGTTCGGGAGATCCTCGAATACGAGGACGACACCTTCCCGTTCCTGCTGGACACCTACGTCGGCAACCATCTGCTGAAGACGGTCGCACTCAACGACGCGCTGGAGTCACACGATATCGACGGCGTCATCTCCGGCGTCCGCTGGGACGAACAGGAGGCCCGCGCCGACGAGACGTTCTTCAGCGCGCGCCACGATCCCGACATCTACCCGCCGCACGACCGGATTCAGCCGATCCTCCAGTTCGACGAGAGCGACGTGTGGGACGTGTTCTGGAACTACGTCGTCCCGGACACCGTCGAGGCCTTCCCCGAGGACGGCTACGTCCCCGAGTCCGCCGACGATCTGCCGGAGGGCGTCGAGCAGGACGACGTGCCGATCTCCCCAA
>KI543214.1:213232-247579 GCA_000496215.1 uncultured archaeon A07HN63 | reverse complement strand
CTCTGAACGTGTATGACTGATGACTGGGTGAGCCTCTTTTCTGGCGGCAAAGATTCCTCGTGGGCCCTCTATCAGGCGCTGGAGGAGGGTCTAAATGTTACACGACTGTTGACTGTTCACCCCTCCGAGGACTCCTATATGTATCATGTTCCCGAAACACAACTCGCCAGCGTTGCCGCCGAGAGTATCGGCATTGAGTTGGTCGAAATTGACCCCGGTGATCTCGGCGCTAGCGACGCGATGAACTCGGCTGCACAGGGCGATGCTGAACTTGAACCACTTGAAGACGCACTCAGCAACCTTTCCGACGAAATCGACCTCACAGGGGTCACTGCCGGGGCTATCGAAAGTGAATTCCAAACAAATCGGATTCAGGAGATGTGCGACCGCCTCGGGGTTGATCTCTTTGCGCCGCTATGGCAGCGCGATCCAGAGGCACTGGCTGCCGAGATGCTGGAGGCTGGCTTCGAGATCACGATTCTGCAGGTCGCGGCCTACGGACTCGACGAATCGTGGCTCGGTCGCACGCTCAACGCCGACGCCATCGACGAACTCCGCGCACTCAACGACGAGTACGGCGTCCACCTGCTCGGCGAGGGCGGGGAGTTCGAGACGTTTGTGACGAACGGTCCCCATATGGATCGGCGGATCGAACTCGACTACGATACCAGTTGGAACGGCGACAGCGGCCGGGTACGGATCACCGACGCCAGGCTAAGCGACGAGTAAGAATCTAGGGGGTCGAACGAACCTTTTTGTGTGATACAGCTGTATCACAATATATGAGCACAGAGACGGAGGCCGGCGACGACCGGATGGAGAAGATCAACGTCCGGGTGCCGGAGGCGTTGCTGGAGCGGATCGATGACGAGTGGGAACAGCGCGGGTACGCCAGCAAGTCGGCCGCGATCCGGGACGCGCTCCGCGAGTGGGTGGCCAACCCGGCCGATCTGTCCGAAGAGACGCAGGAGGCCCTCGAAACGAGCCGACAGCAGACCGACCGTGGCGAGACGGTTTCGGCCGAGGAGGCACGCGACCGACTCGGGATCGATGACTGAGGTTCGATACACGGAGCAGGCACTCGATCAACTGGACGACCTTGAGCCGGACATTGCGGATCGAATCTTGAACAAGGTCGACGAGGCCGCCGAGTGGCCGGATCACCGCCTCGCACCACTCCGTGGATTTCCGTACTACAAACTCCGCATCGGTGACTACCGTGCCATCATCTCGTGGAACCGTGGCGACGAAACCCTGCGTGTCGAGCCTGTCGGCCACCGTCGCAACATCTACGACCGACACCTGCCGCCCTGACCAGCGAGATGCGTTTTTGTACGTGCAATTCGTTGGAGTGGTATGACCGATTCGACGCGTCGTGAGCGACTCACCAACCGCCTCCACGAGGAGCAGGCGACCGCGAGCGAACTCGCTGCCGATCTCGAAACCGCAGTGTCGACGGTGTACAGCGATCTTCAGCACGTTGCCCGGTCGATCCGTTACGACGCCGACACCGAATTTCTGGTCGCCCCGCCGGAGTGTTCGAACTGCGGGTTCAGTGGGTACGACGACCCGATCAACCGTCCCTCACGCTGTCCGGAGTGTCGTAGTGAGAATATAGAAGAGGCCGTCTTCAAGATCGAATCACAGAGATAGCTGTCTCACTGCAACTCCTCGGGCCGTTTGTCCTCGTCTGCGCGGCTCGTGAGCGTCAACATCGCCCCAAAACCGACGACGAGGCCGGGCCAGTAGGTTGTCAGTCGGAACAGCACCGCCGCGGTCAGCGCGGTCGCCAGACTGACCGGATAGAAGATCGTCATCAGCGCGGCAAAGGCGGCCTCGTAGGTCCCCGACCCACCCGGCGTCGGTGACAGCGTCGCAATCGTCGACAGCGTCACCAGAAAGTACAGCGGGACGAACGTCGGTTCGAGTCCGATAGCCCGAAAGACGAAGTACAGCGAGGCGATCTGGGCGATAATCGCCAGATGTGAGCCGAGCCCCGTTGTGAGCAGGAATCGGCGGTCGCTGCCGGCCTGCTGGAAGGCCTCGGCCACCTCGGTGACGCTCTCTCGGAGCGAGTCGAACACCGAATCACCACGGCCAACGATTCCCTGGAGTCGATTCAGCACGCTGAGGATGCTGTCACCGAGGCGGTCGTCGTCGGACCAGAGCAGATACGCGGCGACACTCCCGATTGTCAGGAGACTCACCGTCACCAGCCCGAGTTTGAGCAGGAAATTGCCGACCCGTCCGAACGCGGCGAGATAGATGATCCCTCCAAGCGGGAAGGTGAAAAACGGCGCGGCGTTGACGATATCCGAGGAGATAACGGCCGCCAGCGATGGCTCGTACTCCGAGCCGGTGGTATCTGAGACGATGTACGCCATGATCGGCTCGCCGCCGAACTGTCCCAGCGGCGTGACACCGTTCAGGAAATGGCCGGTGAGGAACATCCGGACTGTCCGTGACACCGTGGATTCGATCCCAAGCTGGCTGAAAAACCGGTGCCAGACCCACGCCCAGACGAGCAGCGATATAAAACCGACCAGCAGGCCAGCAACGAACAGCGAGCGGTCGGCCTGTCTGACCGATCTGACGAACTCGTCGAGATCGGCAACGTACAGCAGGCCGGCAAAGAGAGCGACAGCAAGCCCGTACCAGATGAGTTCCTTCCTCCCGATATCAAGTCCCGGAATCCGTGACATCGTTATCTGTACCCCAGTGCCTCCAGTCGGTCGGTGATCTCCTCGTCGGCCTCCGCGGGTTGGTCAGCGTCGTCGCCCGCCACATCGACGGTTTCGATCGTGTCGATAGCAGTCCTGAGATCGGACGGGACCGGAACCGACTCGCCGGTCTCTCGGTCGGTGGCCTCGTAGCGCGGTTCGCCGCCGTCGGCGACGGATTTGACGACTTTCGTGTCATCGCGGATCAGATAGCGGTACTGGCGGTAGTACTCGTCCCACTCCGCGCGCGGTATGTACCCGGTGAAGTTCTCGGGATACTCGACGCCGCCGCGGACCGTCGTTGCGAAGGGGTCCTCTGGCATCGGCTGGAGCCCCGCGTAGGCAGGCACCAGCTCGTGCAGCGCGCGGAGTTCGAACGGCCGTGCCTCTGTCCGGGCGTCCATCTCCGGGTGGTCGACGAGCAGCACCGTGTCGATCACCGGGTCCATGACGGTGAACTGGTGGCCGAAGACCCCGTTTTCGCCCAGCGCCTGCCCGTGATCCGAGAGCACGACGACGACCGTCTCCTCGTCGAGGTCGTTGGCGGCGAGGGCGTCGGTGATACGACCGACGAGGTCGTCGGTGTAGTCGACCGAAGCGTCGTAGGCCTTGGCCAGTTCGTCGAAGTCGGTGTCGTCCTTGGTGAACATGTCCTTCTGCCGGTGGGGAATCTTGGACTCGTCGGTGACGCCGTGCTCGTCGAGATAGCGTTGCGGGGGGTAGTACGGCTCGTGTGGCTCCATCAGATTGACGTAGAGGAAGAACCCCTCGTCGGCGTCGCGCTCGCCGAGATACTCCTCGGCGGCGGCGACCGTCTCCTCGGATTTACAGGAGTCGTCGACATCGAGCAGCCGGAACGCGCGGTCGAGTTGGCGACCGAGAACTCGTTTCGGGACGGTGCCGAGCGCGTCGTAGAGTTTCGTCGCCGCCTTCGAGATCCGTCGGCTCAGCCGGTTGTCCGCGCCGCCGAGAAAGTTTTCGACGTAGTCGAAGTCGCCGGTCATCCCCTTGTGTGGCGTGATCCAGACGTTCGACGTGATCGCGGCGGTCGAATAGCCGGCCGCGCCGAACTCGGAGACGAACGTCGATTTCCCGGTCGGGAAGTAGCTGCGGGCGTGGGTCGTGCCGTGTTCCCACGGGTACTCGCCGGTGAACATGGAGGCATGCGAGGGCAGCGTCCAGGGGGCCTGCGTCACCGCGTCGTCGAAGCGGATTGCGTCGTCGGCAATCGACCCGAGGTTCTCGGTGAAGTCGATGGCCTCGTTGTACGCCGAGACCCGGTCCTTGCGGAGGGAATCGAGGACCAGGAACACGACGTTGTACTCGTCGGCCACCGCATCGGTCATAGCTGAGTGCAATGGGAGGGCGCAGTTATGTACTCTGGTCTCGGTCGGCGTCCGGCACCCGGTTCCACCGCCGCTGTGACGGTCAGTTTATCAACATGCACTCGTGAGAGTGGACAACCGGCGATGAGTACAGTCGCAATCGTCTACTGGTGTGACGGCGCAGGACACGCGGCCAGAAGTATTCCGGTCGCCAAGGAGTTCGAGGCCAGAGGGATCGACGTGTCGATGGCTGGCGGCGGGCAGGGCAAGCGGTTCGTCGAACTCAACGGGTTCGACCACCCGGATCTCACGACCGTCGCCGTGAAGGGCGACACGCCGCTGTCGTTTCTGCAGCATACGCTGTTCGATCTGGTGCCGAACGCGGCCCGTCGCTACCGGGAGGTCAGCCGGTGGCTCCGCGAGGAAACCCCCGATATCCTCGTCACCGACGACATCTTCGCGGGCATCGCCGCCGCGCGGCAGGGCATCGAGTTCTACCGGATCGACCATCTCACCCCCGGCCTGCTCGGGCCGCTCTGGGGCCCGCCCCAATGGTTCTACAACTGGGTGTCGCTGCAGTTTGCCGAGGAGATCATCGTCACGTCGCTGTGGCCCGACGACCCCGATCCAGACGGGGTTACCCGCGTCGGCCCGCTCGCACAGGAGGGCGACCCCGACGACGAAGTCGAGCCGTACGACGTGCTGCTCAATCCGGGCACGCACGGCGACGGCTTCGACGAGATCCGTCGCCGCCTTGCCGACGCTGGCTACCACGTGCGCACTGTCGGCGACGACGACTGGGAGACCAAACCGACGATGACGCCGTACACCGCGGCGGCCGATGTCGTCGTCTGTACCGGGTTTTCGTCGATCGCGGACACCGTCGTTGCCGGCACACCCTGCGTCATCTTCCCGTTCCTGCCGTTCCAGAAGGCGCTGGCCGAGCGCGCCGACGAGAGGGATATCGAGGGAGTCTCGCAGGCTCGCAGCGTTGACGCCGTGATCGAGCAGGTCGAGCACTACTGCGAGGGCGACGACCACCCGCAGTACGAGAACGGGGCCGAGGCCTTCGTCGATACCGTGCTGGACGACTGATTACGCTCGATATCGGACGACTGGGCGACTGAAACAGCGATTCCTCACGGTCGACAACGAACGATTCGGCCGGCAGATTGAAGCGGGCTGCCCACAATGCATCGGCCAACGCGAATGAATATCGGGTTTTTCACCGACAGCTACTTTCCCGGCATCGACGGGGTCGTCTACACGATCAAGGCGTGGCGCGAGCGCCTCGAAGCCCGTGGCCACACGGTCTATATCGTCTATCCCGAGAGCAGCTACGAGCCGGACGACACCGAGATTCCCGTGCCGTCGCTGTCGAATCCACTCTATCGCCAGTACCGACTGCCGCTCTACCGGCGGCTCTCGACGCTGCCCGACCTCGATGTCGTCCACTGTCACGGCCCGGCGTCGACCGGGCTCATGGGCCGGCGGTACGCAAACAAACACGGTATCAAATCCGTCTACACACATCACACGCCGATCGAGGAGTATCTCATCCGCGCGGTCCGCTCCGAGACGCTCGCCGATGCGGTGGGGCGGCTCTACGTCACCTACGAGAACCAGTTCCTCCGCTCGTTCGACTGTGTAACCGCCTCGACGGCGAAGATCAGACGGAAGGTGACAGCCCGCCAGCTCCCTGTCGGCATCGAAATGGACCAGTTTCAGCCACAGGACGAGCAACTGTTCGACGACGAGCGGCCAACCGTCGGCTACAGCGGCCGCATGACGACGAAGAAGAACATCGACGAGATCCTTCGCGTCGCCGCCGAAACGCCGGCGTACCGATACGTCCTTGTCGGCGAGGGGCCGGCCCGGAGTGGTCTCGAAGCAGACGCCCCAGAGAACGTCGAGTTTCACGATTTCATGGACCGCGAGAAGCTGCCGACGTTCTACTCCTCGCTGGACGTGTTCGTCTCGGCGTCGACCTGTGACACGCTCGGCCTGTCGACGCTGGAGGCCTGCGCCTGCGGCACCCCTGTCGCGGCGGCCGACGTCCAGCCGTTCAACGAGACCATCGGTGAGGAGAACGGCGCTCGTTTCGAGTACGGCGATATCGACGCGATGGCCCGCGCAATCAGGGCGTGTCTCGACGGCGACCGCGATACCCGGTCCGCGGTCGAACGGTTTTCTGTCGAGCAGACGGTCGACGAACTCGAAGCGATCTACGGGGCAGCAACACAGCCCGAGCGCGACGCTGAGACGACCGTCCGAGTGTCGACCTGATAGCGGTCAGAAGGAGATGTGTCGAATGTGTGCCTGGACTTGCGAGCGACAGCGGCGTCGTCGTCAGGCGTTCGGAACCGCGGCATCGAGCGCGTCACGCGCCTTGTCGAGTTCCGTCTGGACGATGAACGTCCCGTCGCTGCCGTGATCGACGACGGCTTCGAGGGCGCGTTTCGTGCCGATCTGTCGGAGGGCCCACGCCGCCTGTGCGCGAACCGCCGCCTCGTCGTCGGCCTTCAGCGTCTCCGACAGCGGTTTGATCGCCCGGGTATCGCCGATCAGCCCGAGTGCGCGAGCAGCCTGCGGGCGAACCGTGTCGTTGTCCATCAGCAGCTGATCGGCCAGCGGCTGGACGGCCCGTTCGTCACCGATCTCGCCGAGCGCACGGAACGTGACCTTCTGGAGCGGCGCGTCGCTGTCGGCATCGACGTACTCGATCAGCGTCTCGACGGCCTCAGTCGCGCCCATCTTCCCGAGAATCCGGATCGCGGGTTTATCGCGTTTCTCGGCGCGGGCAAGCATCGTCTCGATGGCCTCGTCGGTCGCTGCCCGCGGGCCCATCCGTTCGAGTGCGTTGAGACAGTGTTCCTCCATGAAATCCGAGTCGAGGCTGTCGAGTGCGAGCAGGATCATCTCGGTGTTGCCCCGCTGTTCGTGTTCCTTGAGTGCGGCCCACTCCATCGGGAAATCCTTGGTGTGGCCCAGCACGTCGTAGTAGCCCTCCGCCCGAAGCGACTCCCGGACGGAGAGATCGGCCCACTCCTCGGCGGCGTCGACGTCCGCCGACAGCGTCTCGGCGGCGTCGACCAGCGTCTCGATATGCTCGCTGTCGGCATCGGCGTCGAGATCGGCGTCCGCGACAGCGTCGGTCACGGCGGCGAGTGTGTCACCTGTCTCACCGAGCGTGGTCGGTGCTGCAAGATCAGTATCGAGTTCGGCCGATACACTCTCGGTGGCCGCCGTGACGGCGTCGACGACCTCGTCTTCGCCCTGTTCGGTCCAGTCGCCGTCGTCGATCGCGTCGCCTGCGTTCTCTATCTCGTCGATCACGTCACTGGCGTAGGGACCGCGGGCGTCGGCCAGATCGTCACGAAGTGTGGCCAGCTCGTCGCGGGCCTCGGCGTGTGGGTCCTCGGGGTCTTCCTCGTCCTCCTCGTCGGCCTCCGGGACCGGCGGGAGATCGTCGTCGATCGCGTCGAGGGTCGCCTCGACATCGTCGAGATCGGCCTCTGTCTCGGCCGCGTCGAGTGCCTCGGCGGCAGCCGCACACCGCTCGTCGAAATCCTCGGTCGTGGCCAGCTCGGTCGATTCGTCGCTGGCGTCGGCCGTCCCGGTATCCTCGTCGTCGGTGGCCGGCTCTTCGGCGTCGTCCGCGCCGTCCTCGCCGTTACTCATATACCTCCCTCTCCGGGCGATACTCAAAAGAGCGTTTCCCTTCCCGTCTCGCTACCGCTCGCGGACGACGACGAACTCCGCGAGATCACGGAGATAGGCCTCGGCGTCCGTCTCGGGGAGGTCGACCGCGTCGAGTGCGTCAAGTGCGAGATCGGACTGCTCGCGGGCGCGGGCGTCACCCTCTTCGGGTGTGAGATCTGTCACCTGAATCAGCGAGGGGCGATCCATCGCCTCGTCCTGTCCCGCAGGCTTGCCAAGGTCGTCGGCGTTGGCGGTCGCATCGAGCACGTCGTCACGAATCTGGAAGGCGACGCCGACCCGCTCGGCGTACTCGCCGAAGGCAGCCACCGTCTCGGCGTCGGCACCGCCGGCGACCGCCCCGAGTTCGGCCGAGGCCCGGAACAGCGCACCCGTCTTCCGGCGGGCAAGCGTCATGTATTCCGACTCCGTCGTCGGCCGCGCTTCGAGTTCTGTTGCCTCGCCCTCGCCGAGATCGATCATGGATTCGGCGACGAGCTCCATCGCGCGCTCGTCGCCCGAAAACAGGGCAAACGCCTCGCCAAGCAGCCCGTCGCTGGCGACGATCGCCGGCCCGTACCCGTACTCGGCCCACGCGCTCGGCGTGCCGCGGCGAGTATCCGACCGGTCGATGATGTCGTCGATCACGAGCGAGGCGTTGTGGACCAGCTCGATTCCGGCGGCGAAACCGACGGCCTGCTCGCGGTCGCCGCCGACAGCCTCACACGCGAGAATCGTCACCGCCGGCCGGACCCGCTTGCCGCCCGCGAGGACGACGTGCCCGAGTTGCTCGGCGAGCGCGTCGGGATCGGTGTCGTCGATGACCGCCGCAAGTCGGTCCTCGACCATCTCGACCCGCCGCTCCAGATACTCCATTGCTGGTGAATAATCTGTGTTCGGCAAAGTAGGTGACGAAACCCGACCCGACAGGTAGCGATCACCCGCTGTCGCTTCCGGTGCTGTTGTCACCCTCTCTATCCGCGCCTGTGTCGTCGGTATCGGCGTCGCCTGTATCTGCGTCGCCTTCGCCATCGTCGCCCCCGTTATCGTCGTTCCCGACGGCATCCACATCCGGCAGCGTAATCAGGTTCTCCCGGCCGATCCGGAGCTTGGATATCTGGTCGTCGTCGGCCATCGTGGACAGCAGTTGCGACACCTTCGCGTCCGACCAGCCGGTTTCGTCGACGATGTCGGCCTGCCGCATTCGTCCGTCGTTGCGATCCAGCAGCCGTTCGACTCGCTCGTCGTCAGCCAGCAGCGTCGGATCTGGTGGCTCCTCGGCGGCCGTGTCCGGATACTGGGGTCCACCATCGCCCGGCTGGTCGCCGGGTTTGGCAGGCTGCCCGTCCGGAGTGGCTGTCTGTTGTGTAGTATCGGGAGGATCATCGGCTGTCGCTGGTGATTCTCGGGTGCCCGGCAGGACGGTCTCACGAACATTTACCCTGTCAGTTCGGCGCAGCAGAATCGCACCACCGACGATCAGCGACGCGATGATAACCGCAACCCCGAGAAAGCGGATGGCACCGGCCCCGAAGACGGACTCCTCGTAGATGACTCTGATGTGATCCTCGGCGCTGAACGTTCGCGGCCCGGTTATCTCGACCGTGTTACTCGAAAAGCCCTCGTTCGCGGACGTGATCGCGTACCCCCGCGGGGTGTGGATACGCAGCACCTGATTCGCCCTGAGCGTCGCCAGCCACGTCTCGCTATCCGAGATGCGAAGCGCGTCGTTGAAGATGAGACGCTGTGTTTCGTTGGTGGTGACCGACCGGAGGAACCCGGTCCAGGTAAACGAGAGTGTCAGCTCTCCGGTCGACCCGGACCGACTCGCGCTGTAGTCGACGTTGGTGATCGCCATCTCCCGACCGGTCTGCTCGCCAACGAGGCTGGCGACGTTTCGAAACAGTGAGGCCTCGGGACCAACCGACGCCGATCCGGTCTCGAACTCGTCGGCAACCGCGTCGAAGCCGGCCTGCTGGGACGCGTTCGGGAGCTCGTAGGCGACGCTGACGACCCAGTCGGCACTCTGGTCGGGCTGGAGATAGACATCCATCGTGGTGGTTGGAGCGGAGAGGCTGCCGCCCGCAAGCGCGGATACGTCCTGTGGCGACGACTGCTGGGCCATCCCGGCCGTCGCCCCCGCTGGAGCCACAAGAACGACTGTGAGGACGAGGAGAGCGGCTGAAAGAGCGACAGACCGCATGCCTGTGGGGTCACAGTCGTCGGGGAAAACCCTTACTATGACACAAAACTCGGCCGAGTGGTCTCCCCGCGTCCGGTGGCTTGTAGATGGATTTTTGTCGATCCGGCAGAGATTCCCGACAGATGAAATCCCTCCCGCTCGTCCTTGTGGGGCTGTTGCTGACGGCGACAGTCGGCGTTGGTGCGGTGGTCCCCGCGCCACAGGCCGGAGCCAGCCAGCCAGCCACCGAGAGCGTGACACCCCCGCTGCAGGTAACGACAGCGGAGCAGTCGACGACGACACCGGCCGGTACCCCATCCGGCACGCTGGCGATCCCACGTTCGATCGTCGAGCGCACCGAACACCGCCGACACCACGTCGACATCGGCCCTGCTGTCGGGTTCGAGACAGCGGGCACGACCGATACCCTCGCCACGAGGGCCATCGACCGTCAACTCAGCACCGCCGCCAGTGACACCCAGCGACGCGCGCGCCTCCGGGCAGCAGTCGCCGAAACCGAAGCAGCCGTTCGAGAGCTCAAGGACCGCAATACCGCGGCGATCCGGGGCTTCGCCGCAGGGCGCAGCGAGCCGAAGGTGCTGCTCGAGGAGCTTGCACTGATCGGCCAGACCGCCGATCGGCTTCGAGACCGGGCGAGCCTCCTCCAGCAACGAACCGACGCGCTTGACACCGACTCGACGCTGTCAAACCGACTGTCGACGCTCTCGTACGAACTCCGGATGCTCGACGGCCCGGTCAGAGCTCACGCAGCCGCTGTCTTCAGTGCGGAGCGGCCTGCTGGACAGATATTCGTGCAGGCCAGCGAGGAGAACATCGTTCTCTCGGCGAAGACCGAGGACGCCTATCTCCGCGAGGTCTACCGGCCCGACAACCGTGGTGATGGCGAGACGGGAATCTCGGCCGAGGAGGCCTCCGGGATCGCGGCCGATCTATACCCGAAATTCTGGACCCAGCGTGGGGGTGGCACCTGGAGTGTTGCCGGCCCGGGCCCGCTATCGGTGGTGTCGATACAGGGCATCGATCTCGGCCAACTGGAGGTCTTCATCGATGGGACCACAGAGCAGCCGTTCGTCGAACACAAGCGGCTCTCGCTCGAGCAGTTCGTGGCGACACAGCGGACGACCAAGGTACAGGACGGGCTTCGGGTGACCGTCGACCGGAGCTATGTCGGCGGTCCACTCCGTGTTACCGTCATCAACGCCGACACCGGAGAGCCGGTGGACGCCACGGTCCGGATCGGCCAGAACGGTCAGGAAAGCCAGCCGGTCGGGACGACTGACGATCCCGGGTCGGTCTGGACACTGACACCAAACGGTGCGTTCACGCTGACCGTGATCAGCGAGGACAACTCGGCGGCATTCCTCCAGATACAACCGCAGGGAGCCGCCGAGGCAGTTTGATTTCTGCCGGAACCGATCTGCGCCGGTCAGGCGTCGTCAAACCCGTCCTCGAAGACGAACGTGCCGTTGCGCTGAACGACCTCGCCGTCGAGTTCGAGCCGCGCGTTCTCGCTCATATCGACGATCATATCGACGTGTTCGGCCGACTCGTTCGTCTCATTGGTGTCGCCCACCGTCTCGGGATAGGCCGAGCCAACCGCGAGATGGACGGTATCGCCCATCTTTTCGTCGAACAGCATGTTGTAGGTGAACTGGTCGATCGCACGGTTCATCCCGACCCCGAGTTCGCCGAGCCGACTCGCCCCATCGTCGGTGTCGAGGATCTCGGTCAGTAGCGACTCGTTTTGGCCCGCGCTGTGGGCGACGACCTCGCCGTCCTCGAAGGTGAGCCGCACGTCACGATCTCGCGGCCCTGCCGATACAGCGGCAGATCGAAGTGGACATCGCCCTCGACGCTGTCCGGAATCGGCGCGGTGAACACCTCGCCGCCGGGCAGGTTCTTCTCGCCATAGTCGTTGAGCGCGTGGTTGCCGGCAACTGAGAGGGTCAGATCGGTCTCGTCGCCAGCGACAATGCGGACCGCCTCGGCTGCGTCGAGTCTGTCGGCCATCCCCGCCTGAAACTCCCGCTGGGCGTCCCAGTCGAGGCCGACAGCGTCCCAGACGAAGTCCTCGTAGGCCTCGGTGCTCATGCCGGCAAGCTGGGCGTGGCCGCTGGTCGGAAACTGCGTGAGACACCAGCGTTTCGAGAGCCGTTCCTCCTGTACCGGTTTGAACGCTCGACGGTGGGCAGCCGTGTTCGCGGGCGGCACGTCGCTTGTCTCGGTGACGTTCGCGCCACCCCGGGCGATAATGAAGGCATCAGTGTTCTCGTAGCAGGCCAGCTGATGATCGGGTGTCTCGTACTCCTCGCCGCTCGCCCGTAGGAAGGCACGGGAGGCGCGGTCGGAGTGGGTGAGCCAGATCGGCGTCGCGCCGCGGTCTCCACAGATCTCGTAGAGGGCGACCGCGAGATCCTCGGCCTCCGGCGGGAGCTGGATGACGACACGGTCGCCGGCCTGCAGGTCGATCGAGTGGTCGACGATGGTGGTGGCATGCTCGCGGATGCGTGGGTCCATACCCGGTCGTGGGGTCGCCGGGCGCAAAAGCGTCTCTCTTATTACCCCGGGACCGATTAACCGCTCGTATCCGCGGCTGGCGCCGGCTCTCACCGGCGAACGGCGGCCCCTGTCGACCGAGAAAGCACAAGGGTTTTGTATTTTTAGGCGAGCCTAAGCCGTATGGAGCGAACCAATCCGCTCAGTCGACGGCGCATGTTGCAGACAGTTGCGGCCGGATCAGCGGTCGGTATCGCCGGCTGTGCGGGACAGTCCGACGAGACTGCGGCCCCGACAGACGAGATCAGCTTTCCCGAACTCGGGGAGTTTCGCGGCTCCGGACCGCTCGTCGAGGGGCGACCCGCGCCGGGCGGAACATCGATCGAGGACCTCCCGAACCTCGAGGGTGAACTGAACCTCTACATCGGCGGCGGCGAGGGTGGGATCTACTTCCGATTCGTCGAAAAGCTCGAGGAGATCTACCCGAACTTCGAGGTTTTCCCGACCAGTGCCTCCTCGTCCTCGCTTGCACAGACGGTCGTCGAGGAGGTTGACGCTGGAGCCCCGCAGGCCGACCTGTTCTGGTCTATCGACGCGAGCTCGCTTGCGTTCGTCGCCAACAACGATGCCTACGAGCCGCTGTCGGCCGACGCCATCGATCCGGTGCCTTCGGACTTTACCGGGCCGGACAGCGCGTGGGTCGGCGTCGCCGGCCGTGCTCGCAGCATTCCGTACAACACGAACGCGCTCAGCGAGGACGAGGTGCCGAACAAGGTCCAGCAGATTCCCGACACCGAGGGGCTGCCGGGTTCGATGGGCTGGGCCCCGAGCTACGGCGCGTTCAAATCCTTCATCACGGCGATGCGGCTCCAGCAGGGCGAGGAGACGACCAGCGAGTGGCTCTCGTCGATGAGCAGCGCCGGGACGCAAAAATACCCCAACGAGTTCGTGGTTTCGAGTGAGGTCGCCGACGGCACGCTCGACGCTGGCTTCGCCAACCACTACTACGCCCTTCGCGTCAAGAACAGCCGTCCGGACGCGCCGCTCGATCTGGCGTTCACCAGCGGCGACGCGGGCGCACTTGTCAACGTCGCCGGCGCGCTTCAGATCGAGGGCACCGAAAAAAGCGACCTCGTCAACACGTTCGTCCGACATCTGCTGTCGGCGGAGGCACAGGAGTTCTTCACCACGGTCAGCTTTGCCTACCCGATGATCCCCGATGTCGCGCCGCCGGGTGATCTGCCGACCATCGACGAGCTGAACCCGCCGGAGATCGAGCTCTCGGAGCTGTCGGAGCTGGAGGCAACCCTCGATCTTATGCGCTCGGCAGGCGTACTCGGCTAACAGATGCGACTCCGGGCGTGGGTCACAGCGGTGCGACAACGGCTTTCGCGGCGGTCGTCGACCACGCGGTCGACGGAAGACGACGAGGGAGCCACGGCTCTCGACACAGGGCTGACGCTGCTCGGCGCGGCCATCGCGGCCGTCCTCGTCGCCCCGCTGGGCTGGCTCGTTGTCGACGTAACCACGCTCGGGCCACGGGCCATCTCGCTGACGGTCGATCCGACGACGCTGGCCGTCCTTGCCCGTACCGTCGCGCTGGTCGGCGTCGTGACCGCCGCCAGCGTCGTCGTTGGCGTTGGCCTCGCCGTGCTTACCGTGCAGGCCGATATCCCGTATCCACGATTCTGGACCGTCGTGGCCGCGCTGCCGCTGGCCGTCCCGAGCTATCTCGGTGCCTTTGCGGCCGTCTCGGCGTTTGGTCCCCGCGGCGCGCTGACCGGCGCGCTCGCACCGTTTGGCGTCGAGTTCCCGACGATCTATGGCTTCGTCGGCGCGGCGGTCGTGCTCACGCTGTACACCTATCCGTACGTCTTCCTGACGACGCGGGCGTCGCTGCTCTCGCTCGATGTCTCCCTCGTCGAGGCCGCCCGGACGCTCAACGCCGGCCGCTGGGAGGCGTTTCGCCGGGTGACGCTGCCGCGGATCGTCCCCGGTATCGCCGCCGGCGCACTCTTAGTCGCCCTCTACACGCTGTCGGATTTCGGGACGCCCAACATCATGCGCGTCGAGGTGTTTACCCAGTTTATTTACGCCCGGTACAACGCCTTCGCGCGGGATTACGCCGCGCTGCTGTCGGTCCAGCTGTTCGCGGTGACGGCGGTGATACTCGCTATCGAGTCACGCATCGGCGTCGACGACTCGGCGGCTTACGAGAGCCGGGCGAACCGCGGTGCGGTCTCGCTCGACCTCGGGTGGCTACGGTACGCGGCGGTCGCTGTTCCCGCCCTGATCGGCCTGCTCGCGCTGGCCGTGCCGGTCGGTATCTTCGGGATGTGGCTGTTCCGCAGCGGCCCCGGCTACGCGTCGGGTGCGCTGGCGTTCTCGTGGACGTATGGCTGGCACTCGGTGCTGGTCGCCTTGCTGGCCGCGGCCGGGGCGATCCTCGTCGCCCTGCCGATCGGGCTCCGGTCGGCGGTATCGGACTCCCGGCTGGCCGCGCTGGCGGATCGCGCACCGTACGTCGGCTACGCCACACCGGGGATCGTTCTCGCCATCGCACTGGTGAGCTTCAGCCTCGACATCGCTCCGTGGGTGTACAAGACGGTCCCGCTGCTCGTCTTCGCCTACGTCGTGCGGTTCATGCCGCAGGCCATCGGCTCGATCCGGTCGTCGCGGCTACAGGTCGACCAGCAGCTCATCGAGGGCGCGCGCACCCTCGGCCGGTCGCCGCTGTCGGCGTTTCGGTCGATCACGCTGCCGCTCGTGTTGCCGGGGATCGCCACCGGCGGCGCGCTCGTCTTCCTCACGACGATGAAGGAGCTGCCCGCGACGCTGATCCTCCGACCGCTGGGCTTCGATACGCTGGTCAGCTACATCTGGCGGGTCCAGGAGGCCGGCCTCTACGGGCAGGCCGCGGTGCCAGCACTTGTCCTCATCGTCGTCTCCGGGCTCTCGATGGCGGTCATCCTCGCACAGGAGGGACAGAATGATTCCTGAGCGCGCCTCGCCCGCGGCCGTGTTGTGGCGACCACAGCTCGCATTGGCCTGAGATGCAGCGACACCAGCTTCCCGAACTGACCCAGCGACGCTTCCGGATTGCGACGGTCGCCCTCGCTGCGGTCGCCGCGGTCGTCGTCTGGACGGTCGCCAATCAGGTATTTCCCTACCACTCGCTGAACCACGACGAGGGCGTCTACCTCCAGCAGGCCGCGATGTTGCTCGACGGCCAGCTCTCGCTACACCCGCCTGTCGATGGCGCGTTCCGGCCGTGGTTTTTCGTCGAGGACGGCGACCGACTGTATCCGAAGTACGGCCCGATCCCGGCGGCGATGTTCGCGGTCGGCAAGCTCGCAGGTGGGTACCGACTCGCGCTGGCCGCCATCGCAGCGGGTAACGTCGCCCTCGTCGTCGGCGTCGCCCGCGAACTGTTTGACCGCCGGACTGCGCTGCTCGCTGGCGGGCTCGTCATCGCGTCGCCACTCTATCTGATCGACTCCTCGGTATTTCTCCCCTACGCGCCGACGACGCTGTGGAACCTGCTGTTCGCCTATGGCTACCTGCGAGCGGACCGAACCGGTGATCGCCGCTGGGCCCTGTCGCCGGCGTCGGCGTCGCTTTGGCCTTCTTCGCGCGGCCCTACACCGCGCTGCTGTTCGCGCTGCCGTTCATCGGTCACGCGCTGTGGACGCTGGCGAGTAACTGGCGGGCGGCGCTCCCCAGACAGGCCGTCATCGCCGGAATCGGACTAGCAGGCGTTGGCCTCACGCTTGCCTACAACGTTGTGGTGACGGGGTCGGCGTTGCTGTTCCCTACCGGGCGTTCGCGCCACGCGATGGACTGGGGTTCGGCGAGCGAGAGATCCTCGGCCACGAGATCACCTACACACCGGAACTCGCAATCGAGGCCAACCGCAATGTCGTCGCACTGTTCGCCACAGAGTGGGTGGCCGGCGGGGTCCTCGGTGTCGCGCTGGCGGCCGTCGGCGTCGGCATCGCGGCTCGTCGACGCTGGTCGCCGCGGGTCGCCGCCGTCGCCGGGCTGTTCGTCTCGATCCCGGTCGGAAACGTCTACTTCTGGGGGAATTTCAATATTCTCGGCGACCTCGACGCCGCCGGTGACGGGCTGATCGCATCGTTCGGGCCATACTATCACTTCGATCTGCTGGTGCCGACAGCGATCTTCGCCGCCCTCGGTGTCGTTGCCGGCGGTCGATTACTCCACGGTGTGCTCGACGAGCGACTGGAACGACGCCACGCCCGGGTCGGCGTCGCCGCCGCGGTGCTCGTGATCGCTGGCGTCGCCGGCGCGATCACGGCCGCCGATATCGACGAGCGGGTCGGTGAGAACATGGACGCGACCGAAAGTTACGAGACGGCCTACGCTCCCTTCGAGGGCGGCCCACCGAAGAACTCGCTCGTCCTCTTGCCGGACCCCTACGGCGACTGGCTCGCCCACCCGTTTCAGTATCTCCGCAACGACCCCGGGTTCGACGGTCGCGCCGTCTACGCTATCGACGACGAGCCGTTCGAGGTCGTCAATGCATTTTCCGACCGCCGCGTCTACCGCTACGTCTACCGCGGCGCGTGGGCTCCGTACGCCGGCTCGCCAACGGCCGCCCGCCTCCAGCGGGTCCAGAACGTCTCCGGCGACCGGGTCCGGTATTCGAGTACGGTCGGTATTCCCGACGGGGCCGTCGGCGTCAGCGCGCGGCTCTCGACCGACGACGGCAGCCGCTACTACACTGCGCCAGCGATTCCACGCAATCTTACGAGCGCCATCACGGTGACCAACGAGACGGTCACACTCGACGGCGACCTCCGGCCGGTATCGAACGAAACGCTCGCCGTCGAGGGCCGCGACACGGTCCGGCTGTCGGTGTTCGTCGATTACGGACTGAGCGGCGGGTTCAGCTACCGCTTCGCCCTCCCGGTCGATGCCGACGGTGAGGTGCGCGCGCTCTCGCCGCGGGTCGAACGCTGCCGGAACCCGCGAGCCTGTGGCGGCTCGGCCGCCTACGTGCCGTCGGCGTCGCCCGACGGCGTCTACGTTCGAGAGACGCGACTCACCGCCGAACGCAACGCCTAAGTTTAGGTTCCCCTAATTCGGCGTCGATGAGGCTAACTCGGCGCGACGCGGTGGCCGCGCTGGCGGCCGCTGGCGTTGCTGTCGGCGGCGGGGCGACACTCCTGTCGGACTCGCCAGAGAAATCCGACGCGTCGCCGCTGGACGATGGGACGGTGGCGACGCTGGTCGCGGCCGCCGAGGTGCTGTATCCCTCCGAGGTCGAGGACACCGAGCCGTTCGTAACTCGATACGTGCAACGTCGCAACGCCGACGAGCCCGACCGCGCGACCGCCGTCGCCGACACCGTCGCCTATCTCGACGAGTACACCGACGCGTGGTTCGACGCCGCCTTCGCGTCGCTCAATCCGGCTGACCGCGACGACGCCTTCCGTCGAATGGGTGTCGACACCGCCGACCCCGACCCCGACGGCAGCGATGTCGAGCGGCTCCGGTACTACGTCGTCAACGAGCTGCTGTTCGCACTGTACTCGTCGCCGACCGGCGGGAAACTGGTCGGCCTCGAAAACCCCCGCGGCAATCCCGGCGGGCTGGGGAGCTACCAGCGGGGGCCACAGTCGTGAGCGCCGACCGCGACCGGACGCCCTCGCCGCGTGTCGACGTCTGTGTGATCGGCGCGGGGCCGGCCGGCGCGCTGATCGCCGAGCGGCTGGCCGACCGCGGCCACGAGGTGGTCGTTCTCGAAGCCGGCCGGGAGTTCGACTTCGATTCGCGGATCGACCGCATGGAGCGGTCGATCCGACCGGCCCACGGCGGCCTGTCGGTGTGGGAGATGGGCGGCGAGCGTGACGCCTACAGCTCGACCGGCGAGTGGTTCTACCCGCTCAACACCGCCCGCGTGAAGGGCGTCGGCGGCTCGACGCTTCACTGGCAGGGGATGGTGATGCGGCTCCACGAGAGCGATTTCGAGACCGACTCACGGTTCGGCGTCGGCGACGACTGGCCCATCGAGTACGCGGATCTCAAACCCTACTACGCGGAGGGTGAGAAAGTTCTCGGCGTCGCCGGCGCGTCTGACAACCCCTTCGCGCCACCGCGCGATGAGCCGCATCCAATGCCGGCGTTCGAACCCTCCTACAGCGACTCACTGTTCGCCGAAGCCTGCGAGAATCTTGGTGTCACCATGCACTCGGTGCCGAACGCCCGCAACTCCGAATCCTACGACGGCGATTCGCAGTGTGTCGGCTACGGCACCTGCAAGCCGGTCTGTCCCTCCGGCGCGAAGTACGACGCCACCCGCACCATCGACGACGCCCGCGAGGCCGGCGCGCGTGTGATCGACCGGGTACCGGTCCAGCGCCTCCACCACGACGACGCTGGCGAGACGGTCACCGCCGCAGAGTACGTAACACCTGACGGGACGACCCACCGACAGGAGGCCCGCGAGTTCGTCGTCGCCTGCGGCGGCGTCGAGACGCCGCGGCTGCTGTTGCTGTCGGAGTCGTCGGCCTACCCCGACGGGCTGGCCAACTCCAGCGGGCTGGTCGGCCGTTACTTCATGGACCACCTCTTCGCCGGCACCGGCGGCGTCCTCGACGAGCGAACGCGACAGAAGCACGTCGGCTTTCTCACCAGCGGAACCCACCAGTTCTACGACGACCCGACCGTCGGCACCGAACAGGGAATCCCCGCGGCCGATGCCGACCGCGCCGAGATGACGCCGATGAAACTGGAGTTTTTCAACTACGCCGGCCCGTCGCCGGTCGAGATGGCCCTTGACGGCGAGACGTGGGGCGACGACCTGCTGGGCGAGTTGCGCGAGGGGTACGGCAACAGCATCGCCATGGGCGGGCTGGTCGGCCAGCGACCACGCAAGGACAGCTATATCGGCCTCGATCCGTCGACAACCGACGACCACGGCAACCCGGTGCCCGAGGTTCACTGGCGCGTCGACGACGCGACCGAGCGGGCGATCCGGCGGGCCAACGATATCCAGCGGACGATTCTCGAAGCACTCGGCGCGGAGATCACCTGGCAGGTCGGCCCCGAGGACACCGGCCCTGCCTACCACCACATGGGGACGACCCGGATGGGAACCGACCCCACCGAGAGCGTCGTCTCGCCACGACTGCGAACGCACGATCTCGACAACTGCTGGATCGCGGGCAGCAGCGTCTTCGTCACAAGCGGCGCGATGAACCCAACGCTCACCATCGCCGCGCTCGCGCTGAAGGCGGCCGACCATATCGACGACGCGCTGTAACCGACTGCCACACGACGCACTGTGGGCTACTGCGGCAGGACACACTGTGAGCTACCGTAGCGTTAGCGGTCGATTGTCACCGAATTTATTACCGTGTTGATAGCTATTGATAGCCGCTAAACCGCGTGATATCACCCGGTTTTACCCGTTGTCGGAACCCTTTTTGTGACACGTCGGCCAACAGTGGCGTAATGAGTGAACTCGCCGAGGAGTATCGACTCGACTACTTCGAATCGGAGGGCTTCGACCGCAAGGAGTGTCCCTCCTGTGGTGCGTTCTTCTGGACGCGCGACGGCGACCGCGAGCTGTGTGGCGAGCCGCCGTGTGAGGACTACCGGTTCATCGACGACGAGAGCTTCGACGAGCAGTACACCCTCGAAGAGATGCGCGAGGCGTTTCTTTCCTACTTCGAGGACAACGACCACGAGCGGATCGAGCCCTACCCCGTCGCCGCCAACCGCTGGCGCGACGACGTGCTGCTGACGCAGGCGTCGATCTACGACTTCCAGCCGCTGGTCACCAGCGGCGAGACGCCGCCGCCCGCGAACCCGCTGTGTATCAGCCAGCCCTGTATCCGCATGCAGGACATCGACAACGTCGGCAAGACGGGCCGCCACACGATGGCCTTCGAGATGATGGCCCACCACGCGTTCAACGCCCGCGAGGACACCGACGAGGAGTATGCCTACGAGGACGAGGAATACTGGAAGGACGAAACGGTCGAGTTCTGCGACGGCCTCTTCGAATCCCTCGGCGCTGATCTCGACGAGATCACCTACATCGAGGACCCGTGGGTCGGCGGCGGCAACGCCGGGCCCGCCATCGAGGTCATCTACAAGGGCGCGGAGCTCGCCACGCTCGTCTTCATGTGTATGGAGCAGGACCCCGACGGCGACTACGAGATGAAAGACGGGAACACATACTCCTACATGGACACCTACGTCGTCGATACCGGGTACGGGCTCGAACGCTGGACGTGGGTGAGTCAGGGGACGCCCACCGTCTACGAGGCGATCTACCCCGAGATGATCGACTTCCTCAAGGCGCAGGCCGGGATCGATCACACCGACGAGGAAGCCGAGTTGATTCACCGCACGGCCAAGCTCGCCGGCCGGATGGATATCGACGAGGCCGAGGATATGGAAACTGCGCGCGAGGAAATCGCCGAACGCCTCGACGTGTCGGCCGACGAACTGGCCGCCCTGATGGAGCCCGTCGAGGATATCTACGCCATCGCCGATCACTGCCGCGCACTCGCCTACATGTTCGGCGACGGGATCGTCCCCTCGAACGTCTCGACGGGGTATCTCGCCCGGATGGTGCTCCGCCGCACGAAGCGACTGGTCGATAACATCGGCGTCGACGCCCCGCTGGACGAACTCGTCGACATGCAGGCCGAGCGGCTGGACTACGAGAACCGCGATACGATCCGCGATATCGTCCGCACCGAGGAGGCCAAGTATCGAGAAACGCTGGAGCGCGGTACCCGGAAGGTCGAGGGGCTGGCCGAGGAGTACGCCGGGGGCGACGAGCCGATTCCGGTCGATCAGCTGATCGAATTATACGACTCCCACGGCATTCAGCCGGATATGGTCGCCGAAATCGCCGCCGACCACGGCGCACGCGTCGAGGTGCCCGACGACTTCTACTCGCTGGTCGCCGCCCGTCACGACGACGCCGACGCGGCCGAGGCGAGCAGCGAGCGCGACGACCGCCTCGACGACCTCCCCGAGACCGACCAGCTCTACTACGACAATCAGGACCGCATGGAGTTCGAGGCGGTCGTTCTCGACGTGTTTGAGGCCGAGGACGGTTACGAGGTCGTCCTCGATCAGACGATGTTCTACCCCGAGGGCGGTGGCCAGCCAGCCGACCACGGATCGCTATCCAGCGACGAGACTACCGCCGACGTGACCGACGTGCAGGCGGTCGACGGCGTGATCCTCCATCACACCGACAGCGACCCCGGCAAGGGCGAGTTCGTCCGCGGCCAGCTCGATTCGGAGCGTCGCCGCCGTCACATGGCCCACCACACCGCGACCCACATCATCGGCCACGCCGCACGCGAGGTACTCGGCGACCACATCCGGCAGGCCGGCGCACAGAAGGGCACTGACTCCGCCCGGCTCGACGTGCGCCACTACGAGCGAATCACGCGAGCGGAGGTCAGGGAGATCGAACGCGTCGCCAACGAGCTTGTCCGCGAGAACCACTCCGTCTCACAGGAGTGGCCACATCGCAACGACGCCGAAGCAGAGTATGGCTTCGACCTCTATCAGGGCGGTATCCCGCCGGGTACCCACATCCGGCTGATCCATGTTGGTGAGGACACACAGGCCTGCGGCGGCACCCACGTCGACCGCACCGGCGACATCGGGGCGATCAAGGTGCTCTCGACGGAGCCGGTCCAGGACGGCGTCGAGCGGATCACCTTCGCGGCCGGCGAGGCCGCCATCGAGGCGACTCAGCGCGCCGAGGACGCCCTCTACGAGGCCGCTGACGTACTCGACGTGACGCCCGAGGAGGTTCCCGAGACGGCCGAGCGGTTCTTTACCGAGTGGAAGGAACGCGGGAAGGAACTCGACCGGCTCAAGGACGAAATCGCGCAGGTACGGGCGACTGCGGGGGCCGACGAGGTCGATATCGACGGCCAGTCGGCCGTGATCCGACGACTCGACAGCGATGTTGACGAACTCCGGGCAACCGCGAACGCCCTCGTCGAGGATGGCTCGGTCGCGGTGCTGGGCAGCGGTGCGGGCGACAGCGCGCAGTTCGTCGTCGGCGTTCCCGACGACGCCGGGATCAACGCTGGCGAGGTGGTTTCCGAACTCGCCGGCCGCGTCGGTGGCGGCGGTGGCGGCCCGCCGGACTTCGCACAGGGCGGCGGGCCGAACGTCGACGCGCTTGATGACGCGCTCGACGACGCGCCCGACATTCTGCGCGGCGTGTTGAACGCGTAATACGGACCCTGAGACGGCGTTCCTCGTATCTTGTCGCTCGCGTTACGGCATACTGCGGCCCTTTGGAAGCACAGTAAACCCGAGCGTGCGAAAGTCGTCATCGAAGGCGAACACGTGGTCGATATCGTGATTATCGGCGAGAACAGCCGTCGTGTGATCTACAAACGAAATCTCCTGATCGTCGTAGTCGGCGAACCGGGTTGTCGCCGTCTCGAAGGCGCTGGTCCCGACCGGCAGGACGGTGATGCTCGCTGCCTCACAGACAGCGGTGAGAGTCCGCGTCGCAACCCCGTGACCGAGCTTGTAGAGACAGAGCGTTGCCAGTTCTGCGAGCACGGCCTGTGTTGTGTAGAGCGGCCGGTAGGCGAGCTCACCATCCCGAATCCGCTCGAAGAGCAGTGTGGCTGTCTCGTGGTGCGTATCGTCGCTATCGGCACGGGCGTAAAACACGCCGGTATCGATCATCAGCGGCGTCGCACCAGAGACGCTCATAGATCGCCGTACAGCACCTCATCGACGGTTTCTGACACGTCGTGTTCACCCGACGCACCGGGGGTCAGCTCCCAGAACGCGTCTGTGGGGTCGATCTCCTCGGAACCGGTCGCCGGCGTGACGCGCCAGTAGACGACCCGGCCGGCGGTCTTTCGGCTGGCGACGCGTCCCTGTTCTTCCAGCCGCGCCAGCTTTCGCCGCCCGGTCTCACGCGAGCAGTCCACCGCGTCGGCGATATCGCCGGACGTGACGACAGGCCCCTCCACGGTCTCGAAGACGCCGAGCACGTCGTCGAGGCCGACGGTCTCCGTGTATCGCCCGCTGTCGCCGCGTTCTCGGGACATACGTGCTATTTTTCACTCCGTACAAATGTATGTTGTGGCGTACCCAACATGGGATCGGCACAAGACTTTGGCTACATTTTGTTGGTCGAGGACAGACCAAGAGATAGTCTCAGTCGTCGGCCCGGGCCTTGTTGAACCGATCAGCCGGGAGTTTGAGGTCGGCGAGGTCGTCGCGCTGCTCCAGATTGTAGACGACCTCCAGCGTGTCGGTTAGCGGTTTGCCGTTACAGGAGAGCCGAATCCCCTCGTCGGTGAGTTCATCTGGGAGGATGTGGTCGACGAGCTGTGAGAGTTCGCCCTCGGTGACGGCAACCGCGCAGTTCGCACACGCGCCGCCGCGGCAGGCGAAGGGCCACGCGTGGCCGGCGTCCTCGGCGGCTTCGAGCAGACTCTGGTCGCCTTCCACGGTGAACTGACCGAAGTCACGGTCGGCGAGGCTGGCGCGAGCCGCCTTCTCGAAAAGGTCGTCGTCGTCCAGCGACCAGCCACGCTCGGCGAGCACCGCGTAGTTGAGATACGTGACCTCGGTATCCGGCTCCGGATCGGGCGCGTGTGGATCCGGCACGTCAGGCCCGAAGTCGTCGGCGAACCCGCCTGTCTCGTGGTCGCCCTCGCGGTCGGTTTCGCCCGCCTGAATCGCCTCGTAGGCGTCTCGAACCCGTTTGAACTCGGTTACGCTACCGCCGTGATCGGGGTGGGTTTCCTTGGCCCGCTGGCGATAGGCCCGCTTGATCGTCTCGTCGTCAGCGTCGGGGTCGAGACCGAGTACCGCAAACGGGTCCATTCCTAGAATTATGTAGGCGACAGACGGGCATTAATCGTTCGCTCGCGGCTGACCCCGTCGCGGTGTCGCCCTGCGAGTCGGGGTATTTTCAACGGTGGGGCCACTCAGACATACTATGCCTTCCGTCGACCGCGACGGCACGTCGATCCACTACACGACGGCCGGGCCGAGCGACGCGCCAGCGGTCGTGTTTCTCGGCGATCTCGGCTTCGGCGCGTGGCAGTGGAGCTGGCAGTACGACGCGGTCGCCGGTCCCTTCCATGCGGTCGTCGTCGACACCCGCGGCTGCGGGCGGTCGGATGCGCCGGCTGGCCCCTATGAGATGAGCGACTTTGTCGCCGACCTCGACGCTTTCCTCGCCGAACAGAACCTGCGAAAAGCCCATCTGGTCGGCTGCGGTTTGGGCGGCTGCGTGGCACTGGCGGCCGCTCACCGAACGAACCGCGCGCGCAGCCTCACGCTGATCGGGACGCCAGCGACCGGCGGGGAGTTCGATCCGACCGATCTCCGCGCAGATCCGACCGACGACGATACGCTCCGGGCGTCGACGACCGCACTGCTGTCGGACGAGTTCGTCGCCAGCGACGACGCCCCGATTCAGCAGATCGTCGAGTGGCGACACGAGGAGGACGCCCCGCAACGCGTTCAGTCGGCACAGGCGGCAGCAATCGCCGACTTCGACCCCGAACCGCTCTACGAGGTGACGCTGCCCTCGCTGGTGATCGCCGGCGGTCGGGATTCGGTCGTCCCTGTCGAATCGGCCGAAACGCTGGCGGATGACCTTCCTCGCGGCGAGTTCCGCGAGTTCCCGGAGGCCGGCCACCTCGTCACCGTCGAGCGGTCGGCCGCGGTCAACGACGAGCTAGTCGGCTTTCTCGAATCGGTCACGGATTCCTGACGGGCCAGTGTGTGGCTCCGAGACACCGGCAGACCACGGGGCTGGCGCAAGGCACTTTCATATGGCTCCCAGATTGGTCAGTAATGAGACGACTTCGCTTCGCGTTGCTGCAGGCTGCGCATGGCAACGAGAACACGACGCGGAACTTCCGCCGTGAACTCGACGCCGACCTCGTCGAGTTCGACGTGAACAGCGGCGAGTTGCCCCGCTCGACCGACGGCTACGACGCCGTCGTCGTCACCGGCTCCCGTGCGTCGGTCTACTGGGACGAGGAGTGGATCGATCCGCTCGTCGAGTTCATCGACGAGGCGGCCGACGCCGGGCTCCCCGTCCTCGGCGTCTGTTACGGCCATCAGGCGGTCGCCGAAGCACTCGGCGGCCGGGTCGCCGGGATGGACGACTTCGAACTGGGGTACAACGAGATCGACCGCGTCAGCGACGACCCGCTGTTCGATGGGATCGACGAGCGGTTCACCGTGTTTACGAGCCACGGCGATCACGTCGTCGACCTTCCGCCGGGTGCGGACCTGCTGGCACGCAACGACCACGGGATTCACGCCTTCCGGAAAGGTGACTGCTGGGGCGTGCAGTTCCACCCCGAGTACGATATCGAGACGGCCCGCGAGATCGCCGAGGACAAACGCGAACGGGTTGGCGACGCGCAGGTCGACGCCGTCCTCGACGACATCACCCCCGAGCGGTTCGACGCCGCCTGCGAGGCCAAACAGCTCTTCGAGAATTTCAGCCAGTATGTTCGCACCCAGCGCGACGGGGCGGCCGACACCGAACGCGAGGCCGACGAGCGCGAACCGGAAGCGACGGCCTGACCACGGGCTTAAGTGACTCACACACCGAGCGTCGGCAATGGCTATCGACCCGAACTTCGATAACAACCGCGAACCCGTCGGCGAGGAAAACGGGGTGACCGTCTGGGGCCCCGTCGACGAACCCGAGACGCTGGGCATCCACGGCACCCACGTCGCCGTCGATTACGACATCTGTATCGCCGACGGCGCGTGTCTCGAAGGCTGCCCCGTCGACGTGTTCACGTGGGTCGACACGCCCGGCCACCCGAAGAGCGAGGAGAAGGTCGAGCCAACCCACGAGGACCAGTGTATCGACTGCATGCTCTGTGTCGATGTCTGTCCGGTCGATGCGATCGACGTCGATGGCAGCCGAAAGTGACCTGACCGATTTTTGCTTCGACCGTTTCTGTTGTCGCCATGTCGACACGCTATAGCGGAAGTATCGCGGCGAGGCCGACGCCGGCCAGCACAGCCGAGAGCATCCAGACCGGCAGATCGAGTCGACTGAACTGAAGCCGTGGCAGTGTCGGATTCCACGCAAAACACCGCGCCTGCAGTGCGACCGCAAGCCGATCCGAGCGGCGGAGCGCGCGAACCACCATGAGCGTCGTGAGGCGCTGGCTTCGCTCGCGGATCGACCGCGTGTCGCCGCCGCGGGCCCGAATCGCATCCCGCACCCGCCGCAGGTCTGCCCGGAGCACCGGCACGAAGCGGAACGTGAGCGCGACACCGACGCCGAGGAGCTGCCCGGCGCGTCCGGGAATCGTCCGCTGGATTGCCGCCCGTGTGTCACGGACTGGTGTCGCCGTCACGTAGGCCGTGCTCACGAATAACAGCGGGACGATCCGCACCACGGAGCGCACCGACGCCAGCGCGGGCCGCACCTCGAACCACGGCGACCCGAGAGTAACGCCCGCGATGAGTGGCCCAGCGGCCAGCACGAGCAGGATGATCCAGTAGGCCCGTACGACCGTTCTGACCGTTGTCCCGGCGAGATAGAGGCTCACGAGGCCGACGACGAACAGCCCGGCCAGCCGCGGGAGCGTCAGCGTCGTGAACGTCGCCAGTGCGAACGCGAACTGAAAGCCGAGCTTCGTGCGCGGATCGAGTCGGTGAACGACCGTGTCGCCGGGCGTGTAGGTCAGCATACGGTTTAGCTGGGTGCCTTGGGACTCGCACGTCGATGTCACCGAGTCGCTCCCGGGCCTGTTCGGGCGGGAGATCGAAGCGAATTTCGCCAGCTTGCATCCCGATCACCCGGTCGGCACGGCCGAGCAGGTCACGTAACTCGTGGCTCACGACGATAATGCTCATTCCGGCGGCGTCGCGGTCGTCGAGGCGGTCGAGAACGGACTGCTGGGCCGGCCAGTCCAGCCCGGTAAACGGTTCGTCGAGGACGAGGTGGTCTGGCTCCATCGCCAGCGCGCCCGCGATGGCGACGCGGGCCTGTTCGCCGCCCGATAGCGCGTCGATCCGGGCGTCACGTCGACCCTCGAGATTCACCGCGGCCAGAGCATCGTCGACACGCCGGTCGATTTCCGCGTGATCGAGGCCGAGATTTTCCGGGCCGAAGGCGACATCGGCGCCGATGGTCGCGGCGACAAACTGATCGCGTGGCGTCTGAAACACCATCCCGACGCTGGTCCGGGCGTCGACCGGGGCTGCGGTGGCACGCGTTCCGTTTACCTTTACTTCCCCCGAATCCGGTTCCAGCAGCGCGTTGAAGTGGCGAACGAGCGTCGTCTTGCCGCTGCCGTTCGGACCGGCGACGACGACCCATGCACCATCCTCGATTGTCAGTGATACGTCGTCGAGCGCCGTTGTCTGCCCGAAAGAGTGGCTCAAGTCGTCGACGGTGATCATCGCCAGTCAGCCAGCAGTTCGTTCCCACCGGCGACGACCCCGACGGTGAGGCCGATCTTGATCAGATCGCCGACGACGAACAGCGACATCGCCGACGCGGCCGCCACGAGCGTGATCCCTTGGACTGCTGCGAGCCACGGCACGCCGACCAGATAGATAACAGCGAGTCCGGCGAGCAGCGCGGCCGTGACCGATACCGCCGATAGCTCGGCGACCGATTTCGGCGTCAGCGAGCGGTGGGCGACGAACCCGAGGACCGCGGCGGCGATAACGAACCCGATCAGAAACCCACCAGTCGGGCCGAGCACGTAGCCGATGCCGGCAGCCGCATTCGAGAACACCGGCGCGCCGGCGAGGCCGACAAGCACGTACAGCAACACCGAGAACCCACCCCAGAGCGGGCCAAGCAGGAGCCCGGCGAAGAAGACGCCGAACGGCTGGAAGGAAAACGGCACGCCGCCGGGGAGCTGTATCGAAAACTGGGCGAGTACCGCCGTCAGGGCGGCAAACAGCACCGCTCCACTCAGCTGTTTGACGGTGTCCGATGCGACGAGATCGACCGCCTCCGCCTGCTCACTTGCCATGGGCGAGCGGCGGTCGTCAACCTAATTTAACATTATGGTTTACGAAAGACCTCGAACTGACGCGGTCGGAGCGGGTGCGTGCCACCGGGCGTTCGAGAGATACCTTTTCAGTCCTGATCCGTTGCCATCCGGTCAATGGACGAGAAGACCGAGGAACTCCGGGATATCTTCATGGAGACGACGGATTCCGACACCGTCACGGAAACCCAGTCGGAGTCGCCGGGCTCGCTCACGAACGAACAGGACGACGTGTCGGAGCGGGTGGCGACGCTCGTCGACCGCATGCGCGACCGATACGAGTTTGAGACCGACCTCGACACCGACGCTCTCAAGCGGGTCGTCCGCGGGTTCCACGACGACGAGGACGACGAGAGTATCGCGTCGGCGCTCGACTGCGACGCCGAAACCGTTCGGACCGCCCGTCTCGACCTCCATCTGGTCCGTGAGGCCGACCGCGACGCGCCCTTCGAGTTCGACCGCCTGCGACAGCTACTCGCCGAGGACGTGCCCGCCGAGGAACGGGCCGACCGGCTGGACGTGAGCGCCGACGCCGTTCGCGAGTACAGCGCGGTTGCCGCCGCCGACCGCCGCTCGACGCGCGCCAACGACCGATTTCGCGACGAGTTTGCCGAACTCCTGACCGACGCCGATCTCACGACACAACTGGCGGCTGACGCCCGCGAGGACGGGCTCGAAGAGGCGACCGAGGATATCGAAACCGACGTCGACTTCTGAACCCCAGCAGACAGTTTCCGGCTGACTGTCGCGTCCTCCCCTCGATCAGGGCTCTGGATCGACGTACTCGGTCAACTCGACCCCGAATCGATCAGCGAGCGAAGCGATGTCCTCGTCCCACCGGAGTTCGTAGCCGGCGTCGAGTGCTGTCTCGATCCGCGCGCCGAGACCGACCTCGAAGAGTCGGTCGCTGTCGAGGAACGCCTCGGCCGTGGTTATCTCCCGCGGCCGCTCGACGACGTAGCGGTCACCCTGGATAAACGGGCCGTAGACCGCCTCGTCGGTGGCGTAGGTCTCGAAGAACCCCTCGGCGTGCTCGCGAACGCCAACCGGCGGCCCCGCGTGGCGTTCGACCGCGGGGGTTGTCGCTGTCGTCACCTCGAACAGGAAGACGGCTCGCTCGTCGTCGGCAAACGTGGCGTTGCGAACGGTGTCGAAGCCGTGGGATTCGAGCCCGGCTTCGATTCCTGACAGTGATTTCCGGAGCTGTGGGTAGAGCTGGTCGTCGACGATATCCGGCGTATCGAAGACGAGAGCGACGGCTGTCGTCTCGCGGCTGTCGAGTTTGGCCGCGATCTCGTCGCTATCGAGTGGTGGCCGGTCGGCTGGATCGAACACCCCCTCGCGTGGGTCGGCCAGCAGGTCACGCGCGTAGTGCTGCAACCGGGCGAGATTAGCCGCCGAGAGCACGGCCGCGACGTTACGCTCGGGGTCGGTTGGATCGATGACGGTCAGCGGGTCGTCGAACGTCGTCACCCCGTGGTCTTCCGGATCGAGTGTCAGCGGCGGGTGCCAGTCGGCGGCCGCCGCAAGCAGCGGCTCGAACCCGCCGTATTCGAGTACGAGCAACTCGGCGAGATAACCCGAAAAGCCGCGGGTGCGGAGATCGCTGCCGTAGACGCCGATCCCCTTGAGAAATCGCTTGAACAGCCGGATATCGGTCCTGTCGGTGTCGTCGAGCCGTTCTGTGAGATACTCCGTGTGAAACGGTGTGCGGTCGACGGCCGACCGGATGTCGGTCGCGCGCTCGACAGCGTAGCAGGGAACCAGATCGACATCGAACCCCTCGTACTCGCCGGTGACGTAGGGATGTTCGGCGTACTCCTCGTGGCCGTCCGGCAACACGGTGTGGCCGATGGCGAGGCCGATGCGTTCCAGATCGGCGCGGTCGTAGTCGGTGGGAAACCGAACGAAGAGATCGATATCGCGGTCGCCGGCCAGCCACGTGCCACGGGCGGTAGAGCCGACCTGTAGTACGTCGCCGTCGACATCGTGGTCGGCGAGGGCGGCCTTGGCGCGGTCGGTTAGCGTCGCTGCCGCTGCGGCCAGGCGTTCCCGCTCGTCGGCCTCCGGTGTGACTCGCTCGGCGACGGTTTCGGCAACGCCCTCGAACGTCGGCATACACGTCATTTCAGGGCCGCCCGTCGAAAGGATGTCGCTTCCGTCGGGGGGAAAGCGAAAGCCCTATTAAAACTATCCGGCTACGCACAGACGCGTTGAGCCGTCGTAGCTCAGATGGTAGAGCACCTCGCTGTTAACGAGGTGGTCCCAGGTTCGAGCCCTGGCGACGGCGTGGTTTTCTCGAACACCTACGCGAGGAGCGTCGGCTCCGAGTAACACTGTGAGAGAAACGACGATCAGGAAGGGCTCGTGCAGACGAGTCGCAGCGCGCGAACGGAGTGAGCGCGACCGTCTCGGCGTGTTCGAGCCTTGGCGACGGCGTCGTTTCTTCGGGTGCAAAAATCACATTCAGATGCGGAGTTATCTGAGACGGATAGGTGCAGAAAGCCCTCGACGTGCTTTCAGTCCGCCAAAGGTGGTGGTTGATCAGCCGTCCGACCCGCCTGTCTGGTCCCTTATCTGAACACCCCAGTCGGAAAACTCGACAGTCTCATATGGGGGCAGTCGGTATCACTCCGGTAGGGCCCTTAGCTTAGTCTGGTAAGAGCGCCGAGCTCATAACTCGGTGGTCATTGGTTCAAATCCGATAGGGCCCATTTCTCCGGCGAACGATGTGCATCGTGTGAGACGGACGGCTAACTTGGCTGCCCTGAGTGATATCGCCCGGTGGCGTGTTGGTGACGAGGCTGTCCATACGATCTGTCCAGCCGACTTCGTCGATCAGTTCACGTCGACGAAGCCAACTACCTGCATCCGACCGCCGATCTCGGCGGGTTCGAGCGCGACGCTATGTGCATCGCCCGCTGAATCGTCGACCTGCCACTCCTCGGTGTGAGGATTCGCCGTTGGCGACCGCCTGTAGCCTCGCCTCGATACCGTCGCTTGCGGGCTCGTCGAGAAGTTCGGCCAGGGAGGTATCGAGCAGCTCGTCGCGGGTCTCGCCGACGAGATCGGCAAACAGGTCGTTGGTGTCGACAACAGTGCCTGCGTCGGGGTCGACCACCACGACCGGCGTCGGTGTCGTCTTCAGGAGCTGTCTATACCCCGTTTCCGCCCGTCGTCTGGCGACCGCGTGTTCGATCCGGTTGGCCAGCAGGCCGTACTGCTCGGTGCCGGTATCCTTCTGGAGATAGTCGGTGACGCCGGCTGCGAGGGCGTCGTCGGCCACATCCTCGACGCTCTCGCTGGTAAACAGAATAAACGGGAGGTCGGGATGGGACTCGCGGACGGCCGACAGCAGTTCGACCCCGGTCATCCCGGGCATCTGGTAGTCGGAGACGATGCAGTCCGGCTGGTGATCGCCAAGCCGGTCGAGTGCCTCGGTTGGGCTTGCCTCGCGGGTGATCCGGATCGCCTCACTCCGCCGCTCGACCCACGTCTCGGTCATCGAGGCAAACTCCGGATTATCCTCGACGTGCAGGACGTGAATCGGGGGCGACATGTTATTCTAACTGGTACTTCCGGCTGGGTATAAACCCTCGCCAATCCGTCCGGCGGTTCCTACTCCTCTGGCTGCTCGACGAGCGAGGAATCACCCTGTGCGGCCCGCATCGCCTCGGCAAAGACGGCGTCGGTCGCGCGGTCGGCCCCGTCGACGCGGTGGGCGACCCGCCAGCCGTCGGCCTCGTCGTAGACGCCGACGATGGCAACCTGTTCGGTCTGGACGACGACCCGGTCGGCAAGCTCCTGTGGGCCACGCTCCTCGGCCATCACCGGGATCGCCGTCAGGATATCGTCGTGCGATTCGAGTTCGGTCAGCTCTCGCTTTGGGACCGTGCTGTCGGGAAACGCATCGAGGATCGCGCCTTCTTCAACCATACGCCTACTCACGACGGCAGCCGACTCAAAACATCCGGTTTCCACCCACCTTTTTCTGCGTCGGGTGGCCTCACTGCGTTCGGCCACCGCTCTCTGCTCACGGCGACTCCGTCGCCGTTCGCATGGTCAGCGGAACATTAGTGCTCCAGGAAAGATTCTGAGAAACTCAGTGGCGGATGGCTATAATTCGCAAAAAAGCGGCGGTAATAGATCTGGTATAGATAGAGTTTCTCAATAGCTTCTCTGGAGTACTATCGGTTCCGCTTGACTTGAAAAAGCTGGACCAAAAACTGCTGCCTCGCTTCGCTCAGCAGTGAAACCCCTACTCTCCGCAGTTGCAGAAGATAGTGTGGACACACACTACATTTTAATTGTCACCGCCGTCTCAATTCACTCATGAGCAGTGACAGCGTCGACTCCGAGAGCACGGTCTCGGGGAATCAGGCGAACATTCCCGCTCGCATTCGTCGGGAACTTGGCATCGATGACGGGGATACGCTGCGCTGGCAGATCGAAGACGACGGCACGGTTCGCGTGCAGGTGGTCCAGCAGCGCGACGGGACATTCAGTGCGTTCGACGGCTACGACGGCGAGCAGGACACCACCGTGACAGCCGACCACGATGCGTGGGGTGTCGGCCCGCGCAAGCGCGGCTGTTGATTGTTCCGCTCCTGTGTAGGATACAGAGTGTGCTATCGTTGCCGAACGCTTTTGCTACCGTATCTCGTATCATGTTGTATGAGTATCGAGTCGGACGACGACCCAGAGAACGCCAGCGTTCCAACGCAGATATCGCTGGAACTCTCTGACGACGGCGAAGTGTGGCTTGTCCGCGATGAAGAAACTGGCGTGGCTACGGAGGGCGAGACCCGCCAGCAGGCCCTCGAAATGCTCGATGACGCGGTCGCTGCGTACAACGGGGCCGCAGGGCGTGAACCCACAGACGAAGAACTCCGAGATGGGAATCGATCCCGACGAGAACACGAGCGGATCGATTAATGACTCGGAGATTTTCGAGTAGCCCGTATGGAACGAATATTCCTCAATACACAAGGTACCCAAATCGGAGAAACGGTTTTGTTAGTTCACATCTGAATGTCTGTTATGGGAACGAAGTCGATTCAGGTCTCGGAAGCGTTTCACTCGTTTGTGGAAGCCCACAAGAAAGAGGGTGAGACGCTGGGCGAGACATTGGTTCGATTGACCGGCGGCCCACGACCCGAGGTCGTCGCTGGCCTCGTCTCCGAGGAAACAGCCGATACGATGGAGGAGGCAATCGAGGCCCGAAGTCAGCATCAGACGACCAGCCGCGAACGAGTCGTCGAGCAGTTCAAGGCTGCCGATGATTCTTGATACCACCTTCATCATCTCGCTTTTCAAACAGAATGCTGACGCTTTTGCTAAAGGGAACGAACTCGTTGACAGCGGGACCGTTCAGCGGCTCCCGTCGCCGGTGTTGTATGAACTAGAGTACGGTGCCGAAATTGGTGGTGATGGCGCGGAAAAACGGGCCATTGGAAATTTAGCACAGCTGTACCCGATCATCGAAATTACCGAGCGACTCGCCCGGAAGGCCGGCCGCCTGTGTGCAGCCGCTGACAGTGAAGCAGGCGGCGTTGATCAAGCTGGTATCGATAATATCGATCCACTCATTGCAGCCGTCGCTGACGACTATGATGAGCCAGTGCTCACGCGCAACGCTACGGATTTCGAAAAACTCGGTGTGGCTGTCGTGACATACTAACCCACCTTTTTCTGCGTTGGGTGGCCTCCCTGCGGTCGGCCACCACTCTCTGCTCACGGCGACGGAGTCGCCGTTCGCATGGTCAGCGGAACCTTCGGTTCCGCTCGACTCGAAAAAGCTGGACCAAAAACTGCTGCCTCGCTTCGCTCGGCAGTGAACCGCTCGCTCTCTGCGGTCGCTCGCGGAT
>KI543214.1:211845-213212 GCA_000496215.1 uncultured archaeon A07HN63 | reverse complement strand
ATTGGTGCTTCCGGCTTGGTATAAACCCTCGCCAATCCGTCCGGCGGTTCCTACTCCTCTGGCTGCTCGACGAGCGAGGAGTCACCCTGTGCGGCTCGCATTGCCTCGGCAAAGACGGCGTCGGTCGCGCGGTCGGTGCCGTCGACGCGGTGGGCGACCCGCCAGCCGTCGGCCTCGTCGTAGACGCCGACGATGGCAACCTGTTCGGTCTGGACGACGACCCGGTCGGCAAGCTCCTGTGGGCCACGCTCCTCGGCCATCACCGGGATCGCCGTCAGGATATCGTCGTGCGATTCGAGTTCGGTCAGCTCTCGTTTTGGGACCGTGCTGTCGGGAAACGCATCGAGGATCGCGCCTTCTTCGACCATACGCCTACTCACGACGGCAGCCGACTCAAAACATCCGGTTTCCGCGACGGGTGGCGTCACGACTTAGCCGAGATCGAGCGTGAACTCGACGGGCTCACGGCCGGCGTAGGCATGGACGAGTTCGACCGTCTCGGGGGTGCCCTCGTCGACGACACACCGGCAGGTGTAGCCGTAGCTCGCGTTGCCGCACTCGACCTCGCGGTCGGGGTACTGATCCGCAACCCCGAGTTTGAGGCTGAGCACGCCGTCGACCGCGCTGTAGTCGACCCGCGCCAGCGTCGGGCGGTTGCAGCCGGTCGGCTCCATCGTTCCGGTGACGACCACCCCGTCGTCGAGTTCGGCCGACGCCGTGTCGTCGACCGGTTTCTGCCCGCCACCGACGCTGAACGACGCGGTGACGCCGTCGGCTGTCAGCGTGGTCGGGTCGTCGTCCTCGGTCAACTTCGGCGGCGTCTCCCTTTGCTCGCGGCCGAGACAGCCTGCGCCCGCGAGTCCGCCCGCGATACCGGCGGTGGCGAGCGCGTCGAGTATCGACCTGCGGTGCATAGCGGGAGTCATAGCCACGAGTGAAATAATAACCATGGCCGGTCGTCACCGCCGTCGCCGTTTCGCGCGACAAATTTGGGCCGTGATAGGGCCAAAACTGCGTGAGCACACTGTATAATTCCCGGAATCTTTGCTTGCAGGAGAGCGTGTCATAGAAGACGTGGCACGCTCTATCTACCCAAGTGTCGTCAGGAGTCGCGTGCAAGATATAGAGCGTGGATGCAGCAACACCGATTCACGATTGGTTAGCAAAAAAAGACGACAAAGGTGGTTCAGCTCCCCAATTCAATTAGAGAATGTACGATTCGTTATCCGAGGATGTACGATTCGTCGCCCTGAATCTGCCGTGGGGCCTGCACTTCCTTGTAGGACTGGCCACCTGCTGGTGCCTGCGCGACGACAGTCAACTTCTGGCTGGTTTCAATAGCCTGCAGGTCGCCTTGCATAGCTGAA
>KI543214.1:189587-211825 GCA_000496215.1 uncultured archaeon A07HN63 | reverse complement strand
CCACTCCCAACAGTATCCTGCGACAACTCTTGATAGCATCTCTTCGTTGTTTTTCTGTTCAATTGCTTCGTGCAATCTCTGTGGATCATCGTACAGTCGAACATCGAATTCCAAATCAAATCCATCAGCGTTTGCAGTGTCTCTAATTTCTAACACATCATCCAGCCACGCGACGTATCCATCAGACCCGCTACAACGGAACTGCGCTTCAAGTTCCATCTCCTCGATGTCTGCGTCCATTTCGTTGGCGAATTTCTTTATTTCCTGTCTTGAGCCGATATCGTCAATGTGGACTCGCTGATTTTCGTCGATGAAGAAAACGGAGAACTGCGAAGCGTTGATGATCTCCATGATTTGGTTCTCACCCTTCCCGAAGAAATTCGATTCCTCGTTCAACCGATGTGCTTCGTCAGCGATTAGGGCCGGGAATTGATTCGATGGCGTCGAAACATAGCTCCCAGCCCCGTTGAACAGATGGTCAATCTCTTTGACAAGCATGTCACCTCGCAGTTTTTTCTTGTAAACCGATCTTGGTGCCCTGTTTTTCGACACGTATTGTGCAGTATAATCTTCCTGTATCAATCCCGCGAGAATATTGATCGCCACGACTGTTTTTCCGGTGCCCGGTCCGCCTTTTACAATCAGAACCTTCTTGCTATTTTGTTGGTTTGCTTCCTCAGCGAGTTCTACTGCTCGTTCAAACACTACTTTCTGAGAGTCGATTAGCGTAAACTCATCATTGGCTTCCAGCATTGACCCCAGTGAATCCTGCAATTTTTTGTTTGGTTTTAGATCAGAGTCTGCTACTTGCTGAATCAGATTTTCGCTGTGAGTTGAGGCTATTTTCGATTCGAGAACCCTTGAGAGATTGTCAACATCCTGTTTGAGAAATACTGGTGCTTGCTTTGTGTAGTGTTTGTAGGTTGGATTATCCAAACGCTCTCTATACTGTTCATCGAAATTATGGAGATAAGCCAACGGACACAATTCAATATCTTCTTGCTGTACTTTCAGATTAAAATCCTCAATCAGTCTCGAATAGGACCATGCCTGATAGCTTGGGTGCGTAGTTTCACGCTTGCCACGTCCCAAAATCGTTTTTACGATCCCATCTTTGTGGGGTACTGGCTCTGTAGGTTCTCCTTCCCACTGTTTCAGTTCAATGATGGTGATGTTCTTTTGATCCTCAATATTCCGACCGGATATCATGAAATCGACTCGGCGCGATGTGAGGGGTATCTGAAATTCTATCGCTACCTCGGCATCAGTTGGAACATCACAGTTATAGAATAGATTAGACATGTACTGGAGTGAATTCTTCCAAGAGCGAATCTCATTTTGGCTTGCTCCTCCTACCCCTTGCGTCTCGAACCCTGCTACGATCTCATCGATGATGGCATTCTGGACGACATCATCGACAAATCCTCCGGCCGTGTTCTGATAGATGATCATGAATAGGTCCGATTTATTGTTGCTGTATTGTTAGTTCTGCCGAAGAACTCAACCATCCAGTCACGCCTCCAACTCGTCGACTCGCTCTGCCAGATAGTAGCCCGAAAACAGCTTGGAGTTCTGATGCGGTGAAGACCCGAGGGTGGCCTGACTCATGTTGCACCCGTTACGACAGGTGAAGTAAAGAGCTACTGACTATTCATAGGCGAGACAAATCTATCGCGCCTGAGTCCAGCACACTTTCGACTGCTTCGCCGACCTCGCTTGCGTCGAGTCTGACCACGTCGGCGATTGCCGCGTCCTGCAGGCCGTGGGCCGCGAGATAGCAGGCCACCGGCGTCTGCCCGCCTGCGGCGACCTGCACCGGCACCCGCGCGCTCGCCGGCGTCTCGATATCGGCGTCGGCGTGCCGAAACTGAAACGGCGGCAGGCGCTCTTTCAGCACGGCCACCAGCAACGCCCGTTCGCCGTGTGGCCGCGCGGCCGCCGACTCGGCCGGAAACCGGATCGCCGCGGCCGGCGTCTCCAGCGTGTTGCTGATCGCCTGCGGAATCGCCCGGTGTTCCGACAGCTCCAGCGACTCGGGAAGATACACCGCGGCCTCCCCTGAGCTGTGGACGGTGCCCATCTCGCCCGCGTACAGCTGCTCAGTCGCGTCCATACCCGGGGCTTTGGGATGGGCAAGGAAAAGCTCTCACCCCACCGTCCCGTGGGCTCAAACCCAGAGATAATCAGCCGGCAGCCACAACAACCGCCGATGGCTGTCGATCCAGACGAGGGCCTCGTCACCGATCTGATGATCGGGCTGTGGTTCGTCATCGCCGCCGATCTCATGGCGCTCACCGGCTTCGCGTGGGTCGGCGGCTACGTCTCTCGCGCGCTGTTCGTCGCTGTCACCGTCGCCACCAACGCCGTCTTCGCCGGCTGGATCGGCTGGCGCTGGCACGCGATCCGGCGCGCCCAGCCTGCCGACCGCTCGGCCCTCGAGGAACTCAAACAGCAGTACGCCGCCGGCGAACTCAGCGAGCAGGAGTTCGAACACAGACTCGATACGCTGATCGACACCGACGATGCCATCGCCACCACCGACATGGACCCTCTCCACGACGACACCGCCGCAGCCGACGACACTACGCCAGCTGACGATATCGCCGCTGGACGAGACGACCGCCTCCGACGATGCTACCCCAGCCGACGCGACCGACGGTGAGCCAGCCCGCGAGTAGCTACTCGGTCAGTCGGGCGACCGTCTCTGCCTGCAACTCGTCGCGGATCGCATGGCTCTCCTCGGCGTCGACGACGACCTCGATAATCTCGCTGCCCTCGCTTTCGGTCGCCTCGCTGTAGACCTCGCGGAATTCCTCGCGGCTCTCGACCCGCGAAAAGCCCAGCCCGTAGAGCTCGCCAGCAGGCTCGAAATCCAGCCCGTGCGGGGTTTTGAACTGCCGGGTGAACGGTGGCTCGAAGTCCTCGATTGGCAGCCTGTGGAAGATACCGCCGCCGTCGTTGTTGATCACCACGACCGTCGCATCTACCTCGGCGCGGCCGACCGCGAGCAGCCCGTTGAGGTCGTGATAGAAGGCCAGATCGCCGATCACCAGCGTCACGTCGTCGCTCGTCCCGTGGCCCGCGCCCAGCGCCGTCGAGACGACGCCGTCGATCCCGGATGCGCCGCGGTTGCCCAGCGCGGTGATCGATTTCGTCGCCGGAGCCCCAAAGCGGTCGAGATCACGCACCGGCATGCTGTTCGAGACCACCAGCGTCGCCGGATCGGGGAGCCCGCTCACCACGTCGGCCACAATGCCGCCCTCGTAGTGTCGGTCGCCCGCGTCGTCGATGACCGACCCGTGGGCGTCGGCGGCGGACTCCCAGCGCCCTCGCCAGTCGGCCGACCCCCCGCCGCGAACCACCTCCGCGAGCCGGCCACAGAGCCGGTCGGGATCGGCGACCACGAGATCGGTCGCGGTGAACTCCGCCTCTCGCCATTCGCCCGCGGGATCGACGACGAACTGATCGGCGTCGACACCGGCCAGATACTTTCGCAGCGGTTTCGAGGTCGGCGACGCGCCGAGCCGCACCACGACCTCGGGATCGGGCCACTCGGCGGTCACCTCGGTATCGACGAAGGCGTCGTAGCCGCCGATCACGGGCGCGACGCGGGTGTGACCGCCGAACCGCAGCCCAGAGAGCGGGTCGGCCAGAATCGGGAACCCGGTCGCGTGAGCGAAGGCCATCACGGCCTCGGGATCGAGCCCCGGCGGGTCCGCCGGCCCGACGACGAGCAGCCCGCGGTCGACGGTCAGTGTCTCGGCCAGCTTCCGCAGATCGCGGTCGTCGAGTTGTGGTTCGCCGCTGGTCACCCCGACAAACGGGGTCGACTCCTCGCGGCCGGCTGCCGCCAGTCGGCTCAGATCGGTGGGCACGTCGCCCTCGACGGGCGTCGGCTCCAGCGGCTTGCGAAACGGCGCGTTCAGGTGAACCGGCCCGGCGGGCGTTCCCTCGGCAGCGCTAACGGCCCGACAGACATCCGTTCGCAGCGACCGGAGCGCCCGCTCCCGCGGTGCGGGCTCGGGAAGGTCCCTGTACCACCGGACGGTATCGCCGAACAGCTTCTCCTGATCGATGGTCTGGTTCGCCCCGGAGTCGCGTAGCTCCGGCGGTCGGTCGGCAGACAGCACGAGCAGCGGCACTCGCGCCTGACTCGCCTCGACGACGGCGGGATGATAGTTCGCGGCCGCGGTCCCGGAGGTACAGATCAGCGGCGTCACCTCGCCCGTTCGGCGGGCTCGCCCGAGCGCGAAGAAGGCGGCCGACCGCTCGTCGAGCGCCGACACCGTCTCCAGCTCCTCGTGGTCGTCGACGGCAACCGTCAGCGGCGTCGACCGGCTGCCCGGCGAGACACAGACCCTCTCCACGCCGCTGCGAGCAAGCTCGGCCGCGATCGCCCGCCCCCAGAGCGTGTTTCGGTTCGGTGCGGTCATGGCCGTCCGTTGGCGGCCGACCGGCATATGTCCGGCGTGTTCGCCCGGCGGCGACGAGACAGCCGTCGCTGGTGGGTTACGCGGATAGCAACCTTACCGGCAGGGCGCCACGATCAGACGAACTCGACGCCGGAAATCTCGAAGCGCGCGCCGCCGGCCTCGCTCTCGGTGACCGTGATCGACCAGCCGTGAGCCTCGACGACCTGCTCGACGATGCGGAGTCCCAGACCGGTTCCCTCCTCGCGGGTCGTATACCCCGAGTCGAAGATGGTATCGCGGTCCTCTGGCGAGACGCCGGGGCCGGTGTCGGCCACGTAGAGGCCGTCGTCGGTCCGACCGACGGTGACGGTCACGTCTGACCCGCCGTGATCGACGGCATTTCGGAACAGGTTCTCGAAGACGTGAGCCAGCCGGTCGGGATCGGCCATGATGCTGCACTCGTCCTCGATGTTGAATGTCGCTCCCTCGCTATCGATCACGTTCAGACAGTTGGCGATCACCACCGAGATGTCGACCGGTTCGCGCTCGTCGACGGTCTCGCCCTGCCGGGCCAGCGTGAGCGTGTCGTCCATGATGTCGTCCATCCGGCTGAGTGCGCGGTCGACGGGATCGAGCTTGGAGATGTCCTCCTGTGTTTTGGCCACGCCGAGATGGCCCTCGGCGACGTTCAGCATATTTCTGAGGTCGTGAGAGATGATGCTGGCGAAGTCGTCCAGCCGGTCACGCTCCCGGGTGAGAGCGTCCTCGCGCTCCTGCAGCTGGTCGATCTGTTCGAGTCTGGCCAGCGCGGATTCGACCGTGTTGCTCCATATCTGGACGCTCCGCAGGTCGTCGTCGCTGAAATCGCCGACCGCTGTCGAGCCGATATTTACCAGCCCGAACTCGCCGATCGGCACGATCAGCTCGCTGCGGATCGGTGTATCCGGATTCGCGCGTCCATGCTGGCTGGTCATATCGTCGATTCGCGTGGCGGTCTGTGACTCGTAGGCGTCCCACGACAGGGACTCTCTATCGGCTGCATAGGTCGGTTGACTGCCGATCAGCGACGCACCCTGTTCCGACATCGCAATCGGGTCAAGTCGCGTCCGGTCCTCGTTGGCCAGCCAGATGCCGGACGTGCTGAAGTTGAACACCGATTTGATACCCTCCAGCGCGACAATCGCCGCCGACTCGGGGTCATCGGTCTCCAGCAGCCGCTGGGTCGTCTCCTGCAGTTCGCGGATGGTTCGCTCGTACCGGCCGAGCTTGGTCTCGGTCACCTTTCGCTGGTGGATGTCTCGCGTGACGACGAGTATTCCGTCGACCGGATCCGTTCCGAGATAGTTGATCGCCCGCCCGGCCAGCCACCGGTACGTGCCGTCCGGCTGCTGAATCCGGTACTCCGTCTGCACCGTCGATTCGACGCCTGCCGTCAGCAACGCCTCGAAATCATCGCGAAGCCGGTCGCGGTCGTCCGGGTGGACGTACTCGAACGGCGTCTCACCCACCAGCTCCGGATGCTCGAAGGTGGTGTCGACGCCCGATGTCCCGCTCTGGTACTGCACGACCCCGTCCTCGTCGACGACCAACGTGATATCCGGCGACTGCGACAGAAACTCCCGGTAGCGGTCGAGTTCCTGCTCGCGCTCGTGCTGTTCGGTCACGTCACGGATCGCAAACACGGCACTCTCGATCTCGTCTGCGTCGTCGAACACCGGAACACCACCGACCTCGAGTACCCGCTCGCCTCCGTCGGGATGCTGAATCCGGTGGCGGAGGCCGTCGACGGGCTCGCCCGTTGCGATCACTCTGGCGAACGGAAGCTCCTCGTCGGCTATCGGCGTCCCATCGGTGGCTCGCAGCTCCCATGCGGTGTCGTCGTACGTTCGGTTCGTCGCCTCTGTGCTATCGACACCGAGATGCTTCTGTGCATGCTCGTTGGCGTAGACGATCCGTCCGTCCGCGTCGATCCGGAGGATCGTCATTGGCACGGCCTTGAGCACCTGCTGTAGCTCATGTAGTCGCCCGCGGTCCCCCTGATTGGGAGCATCGGTTCCCGGTGGGATGCCTCCCATTACACACAGTTGTAGGCAACCGACCGACATGACTCTTGTGGATATTGAGAATACAGAGAACAATATATAATGTGTTTGCACATATACATCATACAGTGAAAATATACTAGGTATGCCAGTTGAGGCGTGAACAGACACTATTTCGCTGACAGCGCACGGACCGGGGCTGTCGCTTGGAGCCAACCGTTACTTTGATGACTGTATCAATCGCGGTCGGATGGCGCCTCCTGCTTACGATTCGAGTTCGTCCAGAATCGGCCGAAATTTGAGTTCGACCTCGTCCCACTCGGCGTCGGGACCGCTGTCGCCGACGATGCCGACGCCCGCAAACAGCGTCGCCTGTCGCGACCGCGCCACCGCCGACCGCAACCCGACGGCGAAGGTACCGTTACCGGCGGCGTCGATCCAGCCGACCGGCGCGGCGTACCAGCCGCGGTCGAACGGTTCGGTTTCCCGGATCGTCTCCAGCGCACGGTCCGGCGGCAGCCCGCCGACTGCCGGCGTCGGATGCAACGCCTCGGCCACATCGAGGACGTGCGTATCCTCGGCCAGCTCGGCCGTGATCGGCGTGTACAGATGCTGGACGGTCGCCAGTCGCTTGATACCCCGCTCGCCGACCGATACCGACGCCGCAAACGGGGCGAGTTGCTCGCGGATCGTTTCGGCGACCAGCTCGTGTTCGTGGACGTTCTTGTCGTCGTCCAGTAGCTCCGCGGCCAGCCACTCGTCCTCGGCTGGCGTCTCCCCGCGGCCGGTCGTCCCCGCCAGCGCGCCGGTTTCGACCGTTCGCCCACGCAGGGAGACGAGTCGCTCCGGCGTCGCGCCGAAAAACGCTCCCTGTGTGGTCTCGGGTTCGACCAGAAACCGCGTGCAGTCGGGATACTTCTCGCCCAGTCGGTCGAGAATATCGTGGACAGCGAGGTCGCTCCCGAGATCGAGTTCCAGCGCCTGGGCGAGCACGACCTTCTGTAGCGTGCCGTCGTCGACGCGGTCGGTCGCGGTCGTCACCACGTCACGCCACGCGGTCCGCGTCGTCGTCCGGCGCTGGTCGGCGATCCCCGGTCGCGGAAGCGCGGGCTCGGTTGCCGGTAGCCCGGTGAGTCGGTCGCGCTCTGCGGCCAGCGTCGCCTCGACGCTGTCGACCGAGGCGTCGGGGCCGACGGCGTTGACCGTCAGCCACGGGCCATCCTCGGTCTGGGTTACTTGGACCCGCGGGAAAACGAATCGTGCATCGGGAAACCCCGCCCACGCCGAGTCGTCGGCGCCCTCGCCGCCTTCGCCCGGTGAGTCCTCGCTTTGGGGTGTCCCGGTAGCGGGTGATCGACCCTTGCTGTGAAACGAGAATCCACCGAACAGCCGGGGACAGGCGGCCTCGGTGCCGGCATGGACATCGCCGGAGGCGAACAGCGACTGGGCCGCCTCCCGGATTCGGTCGAACCGCTCGGGTCCGTCGGCGGTCAGCGTCGCCGCAGCACCCCCGGCGATAACGTTCGCCTCCTCGGGGGCGGTCCAGACGGTTCGCGGGTGCTCCATCGCGTTCAGCAGGGTTCGAAACGACGCCACACCGGTTTCCAGCCTGACCGACCGGCTCACGAGGACGGACCCGTCGGCGACGCGTGGCGACTCCATCACCTGATCGTGGGCCTCTGCGCCCTTGAGGGTGACTATCGCCGAAGGGGTCGGCGCCACCGAGGTACAGCCATGCGTCGGTGGCGAGATCGCCGTCATCAGCGCCCCGCGATAGGAGACGGTAATGCTGTCATCAGCGCCTCGCGATAGGAGACGGTAATGCTCATCAGGCGTGCTATCCGTAGCGCCATGCCACATGTGGGGTATCGCCGTCGTCATCGACCGGCTGGAACCGCTCTTTCACCGTCGGCAGTTTTATATATACCCCCATGCAAGAGCCGGATGTTCAAATGCCGAAAGTCGAGATTAATATCCCGGAACACCTCGAAATGCAGATCACACAGATGATCGACGAGGGAGAGTTTGTCAACCGCGAGGAAGCCATCGAGAACCTGCTGTCGACGGGGCTGAAAGCCTACAAGACGAGCGGCCCGCAGGACGATGACGAACCCGATCTCGAAGAGGATGGGATGATGGGCGACGAGGGAATGATGGGCCACGACGACGAGTACGTCTTCTGAACCCCCGGCACTCCGGATGCGGGTGTGTGCCCTGTCCCCAACAACGCTTAACTGCAGACCGTCCATAACCCCCGTATGCACAAAGATGAGCTTCTCGAACTCCACGAACAGATGGTCACCATCATGGAGTATTTCCGGGAACAGGAGACCGTCGACGCGTCGTTGTTCGACCCCTACGACGAACTGACGGTCGAACCGGATCACGTCCACAAATCCAAAAGCGAGCACAAACACGCCGTCTTCGTGCTCGGCAACGCCCTCGCCACGGCGATGAGCGAAGACGAGTTCTCCGATGCCGGCCGCGTCGGCAAGCGTATGAAGGAACTCGCCGACGACGCCGAAGGCAAAATCTAGCGTGCCCCGGCGCCACCCAGCAGCCAGTCACTGATCCGTCCGATGGTCGCCGTGTTGTCGCTCGTTGAGCTGTTGTCGGGTAGCAGCGTCCCCCCACTCGTCGGTATCTCCTCGCTCGCTGACGCCGCAGCCGCGGTCTCACCAGTCCTGCTTCAGCAACTCTTTCTGGCCCTCGGGGTCGTCGTGTCGCTCGCCATCGTGGCCAGCCTCGGCCGGCCGGCCGCATGGTATCGCGAGCTTACCGACCGGCTCGTGGGCGGCGTCCCGTGGGGCACACTACTCATCATGGCAGGGCTGGCCGCTGTCTACGCCGGACTGCAGGATGGGTTCGGCGACCCAGCACCGATCGCCCTCCCGTTCCGGTCGTGGAGCTATCTCGACCCACTCGGCATCGCTATCGCCAGTTTCGCCCACGCGAGCACCAGCCACCTCGTCGGCAACCTCATCGGGACGCTCGTCTTCGGCTCGATAGCGGAGTTCATCTGGGGGCACAAACAACGCCGCGACACGACCACACGAGGCCGCGCGCTGTGGACACATCCGGGCGTGCGGGCTGTCGTCATCTTCCCGGCGGCAGCCGCCCTTGTAGGCGTCTTCGGTGCGGCCATCGCGCTCGGCCAGATCATCGGCTTTTCGACCGTCGTTTTCGCGTTCGCCGGGTTCGTCCTTGTTCGCTACCCGCTTGGCGCGGTTATCGCCAGCGTCGGGCAGGGGGTCGTTTCTCGGCTGTTCACGGCGTTTCAGCTGCCCCAGTCGGTCAGCGCAGGCGGCGGTGGCGGTCTTCCGTGGTTCGCCTCGGTCGCGGTACAGGCCCACGCGGTCGGGCTCCTCGTCGGCGTCCTGCTGGGGCTTGCCTACCGCAGGCAGACCGACAGCTCGCACTCGGCGACACGCATCTGGATCGGCGTGTTGCTGTTCGGCATGGCGCGGTCGTTGTGGGCCGTCTACTGGTATCGCGGCCCCGAGCGGTTCGTGCTCTACCGGGCGGTCGGCGTTGCCCTCGTTTTCCTGCTGGCGGCGGTCGTCGCCTACGCGGTGGCCGCCCGCGAGGAGCCGGTGTTTCCCGACTACGCGGTCACAAACCCGCAATCGATACTGACCGATATGACAACGATCACCCATCGACAGCTCGCATTGCTGCTGTTGATCACGGTGAGTTCGTTTCTCGTCAGCCCGGCCATCGCCGCCAACGCGACGACCGTCGCCGATGCCGACCTGCCCGGCGAGCCGGTCGAAGTCCGTGGCTACGAACTGACCTACGGCGAGAACGTCACCAACGGTCGGATCGCCGTCTTCGATGTCAGTGGGTTCGGCGAGACGACACGCGTCAACACCTCGGGGGTGATCGTCCGCAACACCGACCGCGAGATCTGGTCGACGGCTGTTTCGGCCGGCGATCTGGCGGACAGCGGTGCGTCGACGGTCCGCCTCGGCGGGCTCGGCTGGCAGGACTCGGTTACCGCGACCCGAACCGGCTGGGCAGCTGTCGGTGGCGACACTACATACCGGGTATCGCTCAGTCACGACAACACGACCCGAACGCTGTACCACTCATCGGCGGCCGAGGCCGAGCCGATTATCGCCGGCCAGCGCGTGCGGCTCAACGCAACCGCGACCGGCTTTGCGGTTGGCGTCAACGGCTCGACGGCACCGTTGCCGTCACTCAACGAATCCGTGTCCCTCGGCGGCCTTCGGCTACACAATCAGGGCGCCCGGCTGGTCGCTGTGCACAACCGGAGCCGGACCGCCGTGCGTGTTGCCAATCGGGCGAACTGATCGCTCACTCGCTGGCTGCACGGGACTGCTCAGGAATCCCACTCGATCCGGTAGACCTCGGTGTCGACGGCCTGCTTGTCGGCCTCGTGGTGATCGAACTGGTTGTTGAGTTCGAAATCGGCACTGAACGCGTGCGTGACCTCGCCGCCGTTGTCGTCGGCAAACGCCTCAATAAAGCTCTCACTCCCGGCGTTGTGGACCGAATAGGACACTGCTGCCGTATCGGCAACTGTCGACAGGAACCCGCGGTCGGCACCCTCTTGGCCGTCTTGGGCACCGAACGGCGGGTTCATGACGACCGTCACCGGCTCCGGAATCGACAGCGGGAGCCGGGTTGCATCGGCCTGTATCCAGTGGATCGGTGTTCGCGTGCCGACGCGCCGCCGGTTCTCGACGGCCGTCGCCAGCGGGTCTCCGTCGATCTCGACGGCGATGACCCGCGCCGGTCCACGGAGGGCTGCCCCGAGCGTGAACATGCCTGTGCCTGCGCCGAGATCGAGCACGGTTCGACCCTCGATATCGTCGTGGAGATCGGCCAGATGGATGACGTGTGCGGCCAGCGCCGGCGGTGTCGGGTACTGTTCCAGCGCCGTCTGCGGGTTCTCGAACCCGGCGACGACGGCCAGCTGGCCTTCGAGTTCGCGTTTCGTAGCCACTATACCCACCCCGTGTCGGTGACCGTCTCACGGAACCGCGAGCGTGGCCGAGTCGTCTGGTTCATACGCTGTGCTACAGTGTGGTGACACAAAAGACTACCCGGCTTTGGCACCGTTCACCGATCTCTGTACCTCACCCGAGCACAGGTGCTTCGACAGAGCCGCGTCAGGAAATCATACTCGCCGGGTACGGTTTCAGAACTACTCCAGGCTTTTTACGACTCTTTTTGACCTCTCAGAAACACGACCGAACCCATCCTCTGTGTGGATCAAAATTCAACAGAGAGAGGTATCGTCACAAAAACAGATCCGAAAGTGATTCCGTAATCGACACCACCGCGGACTTGACAGCACCGTTTGCCTCGACATCGATCTCGCCGGCCTGGTATTCCTTCTGGAAAGCTTTCGCTGGCTGATCGGCCGTATAAACTTCACACGCGGTCGTGCGATCAGACTGAACCAGTAGATCCGGCGACTCCGGTTGCCCCAGCGAGAGTTGCGTTATCTTCATCGAGGAATCGGTACTGATCGTATAGTACTGCTGGGCGGCATTTTCTACCTCCAGCTCGATTGTGTTTGCCCCCATGAATGATTTGAGCGGGCCGGGAATCGCGTCGGTGTTCGCGTTTGCGAGTTGCGTGACAGTTTCGTAATTGACGGTCAACTCCTCGTCATTACACGTCAGCGATACCTCTTCGTCAGGCACAGAGGCCTGTTGCGCTGCTGCGATTGGGACCATCGATACGCTGGCGATCAGAACACCGAGAAGGATGATCCTCCTGTGCGGTATTGTCATACTCAATAGTTACTGTATGAGAGTAAAAATCCACCGCCAACCACCCCCAGTGTCGGTCACTGCGGCTCGATATCTGCAAGCATCCTACTGATACAGCCGAATCATCACCGGTGCAAGCGGATACTCACAGATTGTTGGAGCAAGATATCGGTCGCCGAGTTTCTCCAACCAATCGAGTATGTGGTTTGGATGGATCGCTCGCTGTGGTGTAGTTCTATGCTCTGAACCGTATTAACCCATACAGTTATGTATCTGACGATCATTACGACGGGTGAGGTTACAGCAAATGGCAGAAGGTACGGTCGCGTTCTTCAACGACACCGGCGGTTACGGATTCATCGAAACAGAGGAGTCGGACGACGACGTGTTCTTCCACATGGAAGATGTCGGCGGCCCTGATCTCGAAGAGGGCCAGGAGGTCGAATTCGATATCGAACAGGCAGACAAGGGCCCTCGCGCGACGAACCTACAGCGATTGTAGGCGTCCGGACCGTCGCTGTCCGGCAGTGAGGGAACGTTATTTTGATCGCCGAGCAACAGCTCAGCCGTCCACGTCACCGAGCCACCGAATCTCGACAGCGACGGAGCCGGCTGCGGTGTCGATCTCGGTGATATCCACCAGTGAGTCACGCACAGATTCGCGCCACCCGTCGAGTCGGTCCGTGTGTGTCTGGCGGTGCTGGTCGGTGTTCGGCTCCACCTCGTCGTCGAGTTCGGCTGCCGTCTCCGCAGCCGTCGGATACGCTGGTACTGGATCGACGAGCACTGCCGGTGTGATGTGGACCGGCTCGGACCCGGCGTAGTCGCCCTCCTCGCCGGCGATGTGCAGCCGGGCTCGCATCCGACTACTGAACGGTGGCGTTACTCGTAGCACGGCATCCCGACCCGTTCCCATGGTCGCCTCCAGCGCGGCGATGGCGTCCTCGACTGTCACCGCAACCGAGTCGATCACTGTCGGATCGCCGTCGCCATCGTTGTCGCCGGATGCATGCGACCGCTCTGTCATTATACTGTATTAGCTACTGATGGCGAAAACAATTGTGTTGCTCCGGAATGCAGACGATTCTGACGGGTCCTATGGGGATGACAGAGCGACAGTTACCACGAGTAGTCCTGACGGAGTCCTGCGCGAGCAGCGCGGGATCGAATATCCCGCAGGCAGCCGGCCGTAGGCCGGCGACGGAGCGAGCGCAGGGCAAGTCAGGACGTGAACGATGAGGTATCTGAGCGAAGCGAAGATTCCGAAGAAGTGAACGTCCTGACGGAGATTTGAACTCCGGTCCCTGGCTCCGCAAGCCAAGAGGATAGTCCACTACCCTATCAGGACTCACCTTCTCCTACCTCGGGTTCGCTTAAGACGGTTACGGTACGGCGACCACCTCGCCACAGGTTTATATCCGATACCGCAGCACTCTCGCTGTGCCACTGACCCGTCTCCTGTCGCTGCTGTATCGACGCCGTCGGCCCGCGGGGTCGCCGCAAGGACAACGCTTAACGGGGAACCTGCCGTGCCCCTGTGTATACCTATGGGCGTCATAGCCGACGAATACGAGGACCTCGACACCGACGTGCCGCTCGAAGAGTTTCGGGAGGCCGTCGAGGACAAGGTCGAGCAGATGGGCGGGCTGGCCGACGAGGAGACGGCGGCCAAGCTCATCGCACACGAACTCAAAGACGAGGAGGTCAACGGTATCGCCGATATCGAACCCGGCATGGACGAGGTGAAGTTCCTCGGCAAGGTCGTCTCGATCGGCGAGTTGCGGACGTTCGAACGCGACGGCGAGGACGAGGAGGACGGCCGCGTCGTCAACCTCGAGGTCGCCGACGAGACCGGGCAGATCCGCGTCTCGATGTGGGATCGACAGGCGGTCTCGGCCGTTGGCGATCCCGAGACAGACCAGCCGGGCGAATTAGACGTTGGCGATGTGCTGCGAATCGCCGGCCGGCCGAAGGAGGGATACAACGGTGTCGAGGTCAGCGTCGACAAGGCCGAACCGGACGAGGAGGCCGAGGTCGACGTGGATCTGCAGGACAGCTACCGCGTCGAGGATCTCTCGCTTGGGCTCTCGGATGTCAATCTCACGGGACAGATTCTCGATGTCGGCTCGGTCCGAACCTTCGACCGCGACGATGGCTCGGAGGGACAGGTCTCGAATCTCTCGGTCGGCGATCCCACGGGCCGGATTCGCGTCACGCTGTGGGACGAACAGGCCCCGCTCGTCGAGGAGTTCACGGACGACGACTGCGTCGAGATCGTCGACGGCTACGTCAAGGAACGCGACGGCAGCCTCGAACTCCACGTCGGCTCCCGCGGAGCCGTCGAGACCATCGACGAGTCCATCGAGTACGTCCCCGAAACGACCGATATCGAATCCGTGGAGATCGGCCAGACGCTCGACATCGCCGGCGGTGTGATCGAAACCGACTCGAAGCGCACCTTCGACCGCGACGACGGCTCGGAGGGACAGGTCCGCAATGTCCGGCTGCGCGACGAGACCGGTGATATCCGGGTTGCGCTCTGGGGCGAGAAAGCCGACAAGGAGATCGAACTGGCCGACCGCGTGCTCGTCACCGACGCCGAGATTCAGGACGGCTATCAGGACGAACTCGAGGCCTCTGCCGGCTGGCAGTCGACGGTCTCGGTGCTGGAATCTGACGCCGACACCGGAGCGACAGCAGACACCGCCACAGCCGAGAGCGAGCAGGCGGCTGCCGCAGCCAGCGGTGGCCTGTCGGCCTTCAGTGAGAACGAGGAGAGCGACACCGCGGATTCGACCGATTCCGCGTCGGCCGACTCCGCGACAGAGACGAGTTCGACGGCCGCCGCCACCGCCTCCCCGGAGGCTGCCGGCGGCGAAACGGTGGCCGCCGCCGACGGCACCGCGGAGACGGCGACGAACGGTGCGGAGGCGGGCACACCGTCATCGGAACCAGATGATACCGTCGAGTTCACCGGGACCGTCGTACAGGCCGGCAGCCCTGTCATTCTCGACAACGGGACCGAAACACGGCAGGTCGAGACGGCGGCCGAACTTCGGCTCGGCGAGGAGGTGACCGTTCGTGGTGCGGCGACCGACGGCACCATCGACGCGGACGACGTATTCTGACAGCCGGCGACGGGGTTTCGCCGGGTTGTAACGCGCGTAACGGAAAGCGTTATACCACCCACAACCCGGTATCATGGTATGAGCGTCGAGTTGCCGTTCGCGCCCGTCGACGCGATTATTCGGCGCAACGCTGGCTCGCTACGGGTGAGTGCCGACGCCGCCGAGGCGCTGGCCACACGCATCCAGTCCCACGGAGCCTCCCTCGCCGTCGACGCGGCCGAGTCGGCAACCGACGACGGCCGCAAAACGTTGATGGCGGCCGACTTCGGCGTCCAGCAGGTCGTCGACCGCGAACAGCTCGAACTGCCGGTCGCGCCTATCGACCGGATCGCCCGGCTTGAGATCGACGATAGCTACCGCGTCTCGACGGATGCCCGGATCGCGCTTGCGGACATCCTCGAGGAGTATGCCGACAACGTCGCAGCCGCCGCAGTCACCCTCGCCAATCACGCCAACCGCCGCACCGTACAGGCCGACGATATCGAGACCTACTTCTCGCTTTTCGAATAATGCAGTTCGGCTACAGCGATGTCTGTCTGGCCCACGAAACCGGCGAACGCCACCCGGAAACGGCCGACCGACTGCGGGCGATCAAGCGCAGTCTCTCGCACAAACATCACGTCAAGTACCGTGATCCGCCGCCAGCGACGACCGACGAGGCACGCGCCGTCCACGACGACGACTACGTGACCGAACTCAGGGAGTTCTGCGAGGACGGTGGCGGCAACTGGGACCGCGATACGGTCGCCTCCGAGGGAACGTGGGATGCCGCCCTCCAGAGTGCCGGCCTCGCGGCGTGGGCCGCCCGCGAGGCCCTCGACGGCGCGAGCGGGCGGGAGACGCCGTTCTCGCTCGGTCGCCCGCCGGGCCACCACGCGGTCGCCGAGGAGGCGATGGGGTTCTGTTTTTTCAACAACGCCGCCGTCGCCGCACAGACACTCATCGACGACGGTTCCGCCGACAGCGTCGCCATCTTCGACTGGGATGTCCACCACGGCAACGGCACGCAGGACATCTTTTACGAGAGCGACGCGGTGTTCTACGGCTCGATCCACGAGGAGGGCATCTATCCGGGCTCCGGCGATGTGACCGAAACCGGAACCGATGCGGGCGAGGGATCAACGCTGAACGCCCCGCTGCCGGCCGGGGCTGGCGACGCGGATTTTCTCCATGTCGTCGACGAGGCGCTCGATCCGGCACTGGCCGACTTCGGGCCTGACCTCCTCATCGTCAGCGCGGGCTTCGACGCCCACGAACACGATCCGATCTCCCGGCATCGCGTGACGACCGAGGGGTACGCCCTGCTGACCGACCGGCTGCGCGAGATCGCCGACGACAGCGACGCTGCACTGGCGTTCGTGCTGGAGGGTGGCTACGGCCTCGATACGCTGTCGGACGGCGTCGCAATGGTTCACGAGACGTTCGACGGCCGCGAGCCGATCCCCTGCGAGGAGGAACCACAGGAGTCGACCGTCGAGCTCACCGACGAGCTACGTGGTGAACTCGGGATCGAGTAGCCGGCAGCGACCGTAATCGGCCGCGGTCGCTCCCGCTGTGGTGTCGACGCCACAACCGACCGATTCTTACTCGGGGAAGCCCGACAGCCGACAATGGACGATCCGCTGTGGACTGACGCCTACGCGCCGTCGCTGGCCGACCTCCCACAATCCGAGCCGCGCGAGCGCCTCCAGCGTGCGGTGGGCGAGCCGATGAACCTCCTGTTGCAGGGCCCGCCCGGTGTCGGCAAAACGGCTGCCGCTCGCGCGCTCGCCCGGGAGGTTCACGACGACCCCGAGGCGGACCTGATCGAGATTAACGTCGCCGACTTCTTCAGCCGAACGAAGAAGGAGCTCCGGGCCGACCCGCGGTTCGAGGCGTTTCTCTCCGGTCGCAGCGACATGGCGAAAGCGGATATGATCAACCATGTCCTCACCGAATCCGCGAGCCACGCCCCGGTATCGGGGCAGTTCAAGACGATTCTGCTGGACAACGCCGAGTCGATCCGCGAGGACTTCCAGCAGGCGCTCCGGCGGGTGATGGAGCAACACCACCGCACGACGCAGTTCGTCTTCACGACCCGTCAGCCGGCAAAACTTATCGCGCCGATCCACTCACGGTGTTTCCCGGTACCGATGCGGGCGCCGACGACCGACGAGACGATGGCCGTGCTGGAACCGATCTGTGAGGCCGAGGGGGTCGAGTACGACGAGTCGGGGCTGGAGTACGTCGCCAGCGCAGCCGACGGGGATCTCCGCAAGGCGGTGCTGACAGCGCAAACGACGGTCGCCCAGACCGACGAGCTGACGATGCAGACAGCCTACGAGACGCTCGGGGATATCGGTGATGACGACGCCATCCGTGACGCTCTGCTCGCCGCCCGGGACGGTGCGTTCGACGACGCCCGTGGGACCGTCGACGACCTGCTGACAGACGAGGGGTACGACGGGACGACGCTGCTCGAAGCGTTCCTGCGGGTCGCCCGCTCGCAGTCCGAGTTCGGGAGCGACGACGTGGCCCGCCTGCACAAGCTTGCGGGCGCGGCCGATCACGATCTGACAGACGGTCTTGACGACACGCTCCATCTCATGCACCTCCTGACAGCATGGGCTGACGGGCGAACCGAACTCCGGGCGATGGCCTGACCATGGTTGAGCCACCCATTGCCGTCACCGATGGCGCATGGCGGTACGCTGCCGTCTGCTTTCTCGTCGCGCTCGTCGCGTCGGTTATCGCCGTCCCCGTCGCTCTCCTTGCGCTTGTTGCCGGCATCGCTGTCCTCTGGTTTCACCGCGATCCACCCCGGCAGCCGCCGACGACGGGGATTGTCGCCCCAGCCGACGGTCGTGTGTCGGTGATCCGCGAGGAGGGCGACCGGGTTCGCGTCGGTGTCTTCATGAACGTCACCGATGTCCACGTCAATCGCGCACCGGCCGGTGGCACCGTGCAGTCGGTCGAGCACCGCCCGGGCGCGAATAAACCCGCGTTCTCGAAGGATTCCGACCGCAACGAGCGGGTCCGGATCGAACTCGAGGAGTACACGGTCGTTTTGATCGCCGGCTGGTTCGCCCGCCGCATCCACCCGGCTGTCGAGACGGGCGACGAACTGCGGCGGGGCCAGCGGATCGGTCATATCTCCTTTGGCAGCCGGGCCGATGTCGTGCTCCCGGCGGCGTATGATCTGGATGATCTCCGCGTCGACACGGGCGATGCTGTCAGCGCCGGCGAGACACAGTTGATCGGAAACGGTGAGTAATCGGGATAACGCCCGTCTCACCCTCGTACATCGGGTTTACCGGGGTTGGTCGATTCTACGCACGCTTCAAAAGTGCTTAAGCCGACCCGTTGTGTACGGTTCCGTAGCTGTGGACACCGATATCGTGGGTGTTGGGTCGGTCGGAGCCGTCGATCCCCCAGCGGCAAAACCCCCAATCGAGGTTCGCACCGGCGAGGAGCGGTGTGTGGTCCGGGAGTTCCAGCCGGATTCATCCGACGAGGCCGACGACGGTGTCATCTCCGAGTACCGCAATCAGCGCAAGGCCGAGCAGGCTGTCACCAAGCAGCTATCGAACAGCCGGTATCCCTGTGCGCTCTACTGGGAGACCGATACCAGCGTCGGCAGCATCCACTGGAACGATCTCTTCGAGCACCTGCGCGTCGAGTACAGCCCGTTTCTCCGGGCCTGGAAGGTCGTCCCCGCCGAAGACCATTTCATGTTCTGCTCGGTGTACGATTTCAAACAGGCCTGCCGGTACGCGAAATCGATCCAGCACCACTACGAGTTCAAACACCTCGAAATTCGCTCTCGCGAGGGTGATATCAGGAAGCTCGTCGACCACCGGTTTCTGCGACAGTCGATTACGGAGTCCGGTGTGCAGTTCGATCCCTGAGGGCTCCCCACCGTTACCACGGTTCGGCCTTGACGCCCAGCTGATAGCCAATAACGTTTGTCGCAAGATGGAGCAACGGCGTCACGACGACGACGGTGGCGATGACGGTCGGCGTGAACGTCGCGGCGGCCCAGCCGGGTGCGAGGAGATAGACGGCGACGAGCGCGCCGGCGACGAAATCGAGTTGATCGAGTACCGGAAACGAGGCGCCGCGCTCGCGGCCGCTCCGGCGTTTGAGAAACGAGGCAGCGATATCGCCAGCCATCGCGCCGGCGGCCAGTCCGACCGCCGCCTCCGGTGGGAACGGCGGTACCGTGACGCTACCGACTGAACTCACTTGCGCAGCAACGAGGTTGAGTACAGCGGCAAGCCCGACACCGGCCAGCGTGCCGATTGCGGTGCCGCGCCACGTTTTGCCGTCGCCGAGCAGCCGGCGGTCGCCCCACCGTCGGCCGCCGTCGATTGCCCGGCCGCCGCCGCCGATAGCCGCCGCGTTGTTGGGCACGTATGCGGGCAGCATCGCCCACACGGCCGTCACGACCAGCGGGAGCCACATACCCGAGGCGACGCGAGGCCGGTAGTAATGTCCTCCGATTTCGCTGACTGCGGGCCGACGCTGCTTGGTCTCGACACGACAGTATCCATACACGTAAGCCGCTGCCCCACATACGGGTGCGCACATGTCGACGTGGAAACGGGATGTCGCCAGCGGACTCGTCGTGTTGCTCCCGCTTGGCGTGCTGGTGTTCATTCTCGACTGGCTCTTCGGCCATATTATCGGGCTTCCGCTGATCAGGAATCTCGATTTCCTCACGCTTGGCGTCCCGAAGACACTCGTGCCGCTGGTGCGGATTCTCGTTGCGCTACTGTTGATCGTTACGCTCATTCTCGCCGTGGGATACCTGATGCGGACGACCGTCGGCCGTGTGTTCGAGTCGCTGCTGGACGACGCGATCAATCAGGTGCCGGGGCTTCGGGTCATCTACAACGCCTCGAAACTTGCCGTCGAGACGGCGTTGTCGGGCACGGACGACCTGCAGGAGCCGGTCCGGATCGAAACGTGGCCCGGTATCCAGATGACGGCGTTCAAAACCGGGAAGAAAACGCGCGACGGCAAGGTGGTGCTATTCATGCCGACCGCGCCGAACATCACCACCGGGTTCGTGATGGAGGTCGACGAGAATCAGTTCGAGGAGACCGGCGAGAAGGTCGAGGAGGCACTGACGCGTGTGTTGAGCGCCGGCTTCGCCGAGTCGGCACATCACATTCCAGTCGAAGAGGCGGAAAACCCTGCCCGGAGTGATGGCGATACCCAGACGACGGTCGAGACGGAGCCGTCGGGGTCCGAATAGCACCCAGCACCACTGTTGTTCGTTGGCACATATCCGGTTCACCGTTGCAGTGAACCCCGATATATCGGCGGTTTCTCACCCCGGCGGCCGTGTATTTAAGCCGCTCCTTGCTGAGAAACCAACGTAATGAGTATCGAGGCGTGGCTTCCGGAGCCAGTTCGCTCACGATACGCCGTCAAACTCCTTGCTGTCTCGCTGGTGATCACGGCCGTCATCGTGGCAGGCGGCACACTGATCGCCGGTCAGGTTGCCGACCGAGTCACCGCCGAGCAACTGGATGCGGTCGAGGCCAACGCGGAACTCGAAGCCGAGAGTCTCGCTCGCTGGTTCGAGGGCGAACAGGAGTCGATTCGCCTGCTCTCATCCCATCAGGGGATCATGCCCACCAACCCCAACCGGACAGAGACCACGCTGCAAAACGAACGGGATCGCGCCTCATCGGAGCTCGTGAGCCTTCATGTCGTCAACCGTCCGACAACACAGCCGTCTAACGGCACGACCGAGCGGATCATCGCCAGCACGGATAACGTGACGGGTGAGCCGCTGGCCGCGACCGGCATCGACTGGGGACAGACCGCGTTCGGTGACGAGGTGTCCTTCCAGTTTGACAGCACGGCATCGACACTCGTCTCGTGGGTGTATCTCGATAACGGGAATATGTCGGTCGCAATCGCCTCACCGACGCCAGACGGTGATCACGTCCTGATCGGCGAATACCACCCGAGTGAGCGGGTCGCAGGCTCGGCGGATGCGATCAACGGAACCAGCACCGTCGTTCTCGGCGGCGTGAGCGGGTATGTTATGTTCGAGAAAAACAGCCCAAACGAGTTTCGCCCATACAAGGGTGAGCCGATCAACACCGAGGTTGAATTTCGCATCGAGAACCGGTACGATCAGTTCGAGCCGATCAGCGGCGCTGCGCTGGACTCGACAGAGGTGCGAGGCTACCACAGTGTCCCGAGCGAGGGTGTGAACTGGGTCGTCGTCAAGGAGGTTCCACGGTCGACAGCACTCGCGGTGACCAATCAGGTAGAGGGCAACCTCGCAGGGTTGATCGGGCTGACGTTCGTTGGATTTCTGGTTATCAGCGGGATGATCCATTACGGCCCGATCACTTCGATCCGCCGGGTCGCCGGTCAGGCAGAGGCTATCGCGGCGGGTGATCTGACGGTGGATATCCCCGACAAGAATCGCGTCGACGAGGTTGGCCAGCTACAGACCAGCTTGCGGCAGACGAAAACGTATATCGAGACAATCACCGAACAGGCGAAGAAAATCGCCCAGCGGGAGTTCGATGACGACGCGCTTGACGACGCGGTCCCTGGGCCTGTGGGTGCTGCGATGGCGAACATGCGTGACGATCTGGAGCGGTTTATCGCGGAACGCAAGCAGCGCGAACAGCGGCTGGAGGTGTTCAACCGGTTGCTCAGACACAACCTCCGGAACCGCCTCGACGTGATCAAGAGTCACGCGGAACGACTGGCCGACCAAACCGATGGAGAAGACGCCGAGATCGTGCTATCCGAGGCCGACCGGCTGGCGGCCATCGGTACCCGCGCTCGACGGATCGATCAGCTGATGGCCCGTGATCCGACCCCGGCGAGCGTCGACCTCACGGCGGTCATCGCCGATCTGCTGAGCGATATGGACGCCGACGACGTCACTGTGACAAC
>KI543214.1:174090-189567 GCA_000496215.1 uncultured archaeon A07HN63 | reverse complement strand
CTCCGGGATTCCGTCCTCAGAACTCGCCTCGCTGGCCGCCGAAACCGAAACGCACCTGCAACACGGCCGAGGGCTGGGCCTGTGGCAACTCAAGTGGGCTATCGAGGCCCTGGACGGCGACCTCTCCTTCGAGACTGATGACGGCACGATCATCAGTATCACGCTGACGGACCTCGATACAGAGACAGACGCGGCAGAGTGAGAGCAGCCAGAAGGGAACCGGCGTGGCGCGAGCGCTGACAGCAAGGGATCTAATCAGATGGTGGTACCCAGTCGTGATCAGACGTATTTGAACCAGTCGTCGTGGGCGTCTGTTTTGCGCTCGACAAGATCGAAGAACGCCGACTGTATTTCCTCGGTCACGGGGCCGCGGTCTCCGTCAGCGATCTCGACGTTGTCGACCTTGCGGATCGGCGTGACCTCGGCGGCCGACCCGGTAAAGAAGAGTTCGTCGGCGGTGTTGAGTTCGCCACGGCTGATCGTCGCCTGATCGTGGACGGTGTAGCCGAGTTCCCGAGCGAGGGTAATCACGGTATCGCGGGTGATGCCGTCGAGGATGCTCTGTGAGAGCCCGGGCGTGTAGATCTCGCCGTCGCGGACGAGAAACAGGTTCTCGCCGGGGCCTTCGGCGACCTGTCCCTCCTTGTTGAGGACGATCGCCTCCTCGTAGCCGTTTCTGCGGGCCTCCTCGCCGGCCAGCAGGCTGTTGACGTAGAGCCCGGTCGTCTTCGCGTTGGTCGGGATCTGACTGGAGGCGTGTTTGCGCCACGAGGAGACCATCACGTCGATCCCGTTTTCCAGCGCGTCCTCGCCGAGATACGTGCCCCACGGCCAGGCGGCGATAGCCACGTCGACCGGACAGCCCTCGGGGCTGACGCCGAGGCTGTTGTAGCCGAAGAAGGCGATCGGTCGAATATAGGCGCTGTGGAGATCCTGCCGGTCGAGCAGTTCTAGCGTTGCCTCGGTCAGTTCATCGGCGTCGTACGGGATTTCGAGATCGTACGGCTTGCCCGACTGGAAGAACCGTTCGAGGTGTTCCTCCCAGCGGAAGATCGCGGTGCCGTTCTCGGTGTCGTAGGCGCGAGCACCCTCGAAGACGCCGGTTCCGTAGTGGAGCCCGTGTGTGAGGACGTGCGTGGTGGCGTCCGCCCAGTCCATGAACTCGCCGTTCTTCCAGATCGTGTCGATCTCGCCCGCCGCAAGCATCTCGTCGAACGCCATCGGTACTGTGAACCACCAGCTACCAGTTCTTAACAGTTTGCAACACTGGACGCGCCGTACGCGAGAACTGAACAGGTAAGCCCGTTGCGGCCCTCACGGCACCCGTCGGTCGCCGTTTGAGCGAACCGAGGGCTCCCTGCGGTCGCCTTCGCGTTCAGCCGGCCAGCCGGTCGACGAGCCGCCGCCCTTCGACGTAGACCAGCCCGTTGCGCTCGGCGTAGGCTTCGGCGTCGGCCGGCGACCGCGCCCGGCCGGTGTCGTCGTCGAGCATCTCACAGACGACGACCGCCGGCGGGCAGCCGGCCGCCTCGGCCAGCGCGATCCCGAGTTCGGTGTGGCCGGCGCGATCCGCCAGCAGGTTGGGGGCCGCTCGCAGGAGATTGACGTGCCCGGGACTCCGGAAGTCGGCGGCGAACGCGTCGGTGTCGTACGCGCCGGTCGCCGCGCGGCGCGCGGCCGATCCGAGCTCCGAGATCGTCAGCGCGCGGTCGCGGTCGGTGATCCCGGTGTCGGTCTCGCGGTGATTGACCGTCAGCGAGAACGACGACCGGTCGTCGTACGAGAGCTCGTGGTCGGCCGTCGCCGGGTGGTCGATGGCGTCCTGCAGGAACGGCAGGCCGAACGCCTCGCCAACCATGTCGGCGAGGGCGACACAGATCAGTCCGCCGGCGTCGTTGCGGAGCCGGGCGACGGCGTCAGCGTCGACCGCGGTCGCGGGGTAGACGATATCTGTCTCGCCCTCACGGTCGGCGTCATCGTAGATCAACACCGGCTCGCCATCGCGGAACGCGGTGATGGCGTCGTCGACGGCAGTGTGGGTAGTGCTCTCGATAGCGGTGTCGCTCTCGCTTTCGGTCGTTGGCTGGCTCATTCGCCGGCCTCCGTGAGGGAATCGAGAGTGTCTCGCCGTCGTCGAGCCCGAGTTCGTCACGGAGTTTGACGGGTGCGATAACCTCGATGTTTTCCTCGTCGTGGTGGGTGCGGTCCGGGACGATCACGTGGGCCGGCTCGAACCGCTGGTCGTCGGCCGCCACATCGGCCGGATAGCAGGTCGCCGCGCCGTAGGTCCGGTCGTCATCCTCCCAGCTCTCGATGGGAATCGACGCCTGGGCCTCCAGTTCGGCGCGAGCGCGGATGCTGGCATCGTCGAGATCGATGTTTAGCGTGCCCGGAAACGGTGTGTAGCCGAGCTTGCTCTCGAACTGTCGCTCGTATCCCGGGAGCGTGATGTAGTGTTTGCCCTCGCCCATCCCGCTCGTGACGCTGCCGGTTAGCGTGAGCCCGGACTCTTCTTCGAACAGCCGGCGATAGTCGGCGTACTCCGAGCGGAGGGCGCGCTCGCCCGCATCGCTGATCGTCACCCACTGTCCGTCGGCGACGATGTCGCGGTCGATATAGTCGCCGGCCTCAAGCGCCTGCAGCCGTCGGGAGGCGGTCTGATTCGACGCCTCGAGGCGGTCTCCGAGATCGCCACACGAAACCTTCGTCGCCGAGGCGAGTCCGCCGTCAAGTGCGACCAGCTTCAGGGCCAGCAGTTCGTCGTGTCCCAGCGTGCCCGCGGCCGATTCTGCCATATATGATAGGTAGGTCCTCACGGATATAAGCATATCGGAGTTGGAACGCATTCCAAAATCGTGATAAACAGACATCCTTTGCACAACTTACGCTGACAGCAAAATGTATACTCAGATTGGGGCTCAGCACGGAAGACCCCCACGCCCGGCCGGCGGCTTCGGAAGGCCCTTTACCGGCGGGGCGAAATCGCCGCGCATGTTCAGAGCCTTTCGTGCGGAGGTCGCCGACGCCCTGACCGCGGGGCTAGAGACGCTCGACCTCCCGACGGGCGACCTCGGGATCGAGGAGCCGCCCGGCGATGTCGCTGCGACGCTCGCCTCAAGCGTTGCCTTTCGGCTGGCCGAGGAGCTCGGCTCGCCGCCGCCAGCAGCCGCCGAGGAACTCGCCGATGCCATCGATCCCGATCCCTACGACTACATCCGCGCGGTCACCACGCAGGGGCCGTACGTCAACTTCCAGACGAGCCACGCCTATCTGCAAGAGACCGTCGAAGCCGCGCAGGCCGACGACTATGGCCAACTTGCGAACCGCGACGAATCCGTCGTCGTCGAACACACGAGCGCGAACCCGACCGGGCCGGTCCACGTCGGCCGCGCCCGCAACCCGATCCTCGGCGACGCCGTGGCCAACGTCCTCGATACTGCCGGCTACGATGTCGAGCGGCACTACTACGTCAACGACGCCGGCCGACAGATGGCCGTCTTCACGTGGGCCTACGAGAAATTCGACGAGAGCGACCTTGCGGGCGAACCTGCCCGCGACCGTGCGGAGTACGATCTGGTGCGCTACTACCGCAGGGGCAACGACTTCCTCGAAACGGCAGATGACGAGGCTGTCGAGACCGCCGAAGCCGAGATCAGCGCGATCCTGCAGGGGCTGGAAGCCGGCGACGAGGCGACCTACGAGCGAGTTGGCGAGGTCGTCGATACCGTCCTCGGCGGGATGCAGGACTGTCTCGCCCGCCTGCCCGCCGAGTTCGACGAGTTCGTCAAGGAGACCCGATTCATGCGGGACGGCTCGACCGACGAGGTGGCCGACCGACTCAAGAACAGCGACCACGCGGTCTACGAGGAGGAGGCGTGGCAACTCGAACTCGACGAGTACGACTACGAGAAGAACCTCGTCTTCCTGCGGTCGGACGGCACGAGCCTCTATACGACCCGCGATCTCGCCCACCACGAGTGGAAGTTCGACAACTTCGACCGCGCGGTCACCGTCCTCGGCGAGGATCACAAACTGCAGGCCGGGCAGCTACAGGCCACCCTCGATATTCTCGGCAACGACCCCGACCGGCTGGACAGCGTGATCTACTCCTACGTCAATCTCCCGGAGGGGAAGATGAGCACCCGCGAGGGCACCGGCGTCATGCTGGACGACCTGCTGGACGAGGCTATCGACCGCGCCCGCGAGGAGGTCGAGGACCGCCTCGGCGACCGTGTTCGTGACGACGACCTCGACGACGAGGATATCGAACGCATCGCCCATCAGGTCGGGATCGGTGCGGTGCGCTACGACATCGTCGCCAAACAGCCCTCGAAAGGGATCACCTTCGAGTGGGACCGCGCGCTGGATTTCGAGGCCCAGTCCGCTCCGTACGTCCAGTACGTCCACGCCCGTTGCTGTGGGATTCTCGACGAGGCCGACAGCGACCCCGACGTCGATTCGGTCGACGTGACCACGCTCCCGACACCGGAAGACGGCGAGTTGATCGACGTGCTGGCGCGCTATCCAGCAGTTATCGAGGCGGCGGCCGACGATCTGCAACCGCACCGCGTGGCGACCTACACCCGCGAACTGGCCGAGGCGTTCAACGCCTTCTACCGCTCCTGTCCAGTCCTTGACGCCGACGAGGCGACCCGTCGCTCGCGGCTCGCACTCGTCGCGGCGACCAGACACACCGTCGCCAACGCGCTCGGCGTTCTCGGCGTTGAGGCTCCAGACTCGATGTAAGCCCCTGCCGGCGTCAATCAGCGGGACTGATCTACAGAATGCTGCCGCCCATGGCGTTGATTGCCGCCATTGATCCACCTAATGCGAGCAAGAGAAACACCAGTATCCACCAGAGTGGAACGGAGCCATCCGAATCCATAGCTCGTTGTTTTGGCGTCACTCACAAAGTCGTCACGTTTCAGCCGAAAAAGAGTCGACGCAGGAAGCCCTTGCTTTCGTCGTCTTTATCCTCGTCATCGGGCTCCTCCTCGTCTGGCCCGCCCATCAGCTCCGTTGGAACGGCCGACCCGCTGTCGTCACCCTCGGCGTCGGGAATCACCGGCTCCTCCTCGGTCGGTGAGTCGTCCGTCCGCGCTTCGTCTTCAGCCGGGTCGCTGGGCTGTGGTTCGACCGGATCGACAACCTCGTCGGACGCGTCGTCCTCGTCACGGAACGGGACCGCGTCGTCGCTCGATTCCGAGCTATCATCTGCGTCCAAGGGGGTCGCTTCGCCGCTAGCATCGGGTGTTTTCTCGCTATTACCCCCCGATTCGGGGATGCTGACATCGTCTTCGACGGCGTCGTCGCTATCGTCTGTCGTGGTTGCGTCCGCCGGCTCCGGGGTTACCCCTGACTCGGACTGACTCGACTCCGTGCTGTTACCTGTGGTCGCGTCGTCACCCTCGCTGGTGGTCGCAGCGTCGCCCTCGCTCGTGGTTGTGGCATCGTCGCTCGTGGCTGTATCGTCGCCATCGCCTGTGGTTGTGCCATCGTCGCTGGCAGGTGTGTCGTTGTGCTCACCTCCGGCAGAATCTTCGGCCTCGCTTGCGATATCGCTCCCGGCTTCTTCCTCCGGCGTGGCGTCTGTCGCTGGCGCAGACTCAGTTTCGCCCTCACCGGACTGCTTGCTCTTGTCGACTGTGGTTGCAGCCACACTCGTACTGTCGGCGTCCGACTCGGGAGTCGGTTCGATATCGTCCGCTGAAGCCGGTGCTGTAGCGGAGTCACCGTCCGCCTCCGTCGCCTCCGCAATCGACTCCGCCGTCTGCTCTGACTCGTCCGATTCGTCATCTACATGATCCCCGGTGGCTGCCTTGGCCCACTTGGATTCGCTATCATCCCGCGGCCGCTGTCCGGTTGTAGCGTCGCTGGTCGTGTTGGCTCCTGTGTCACCGGCGGTGTCCGCTGTCGCTGGCTCGGCCTCACTGGTCTCTGATTCCGAAGTTGTCGTCGTCTCCTCTTCGGCTATCGCGTCGCTTCCAGCCGTCTCGTCGGTTGTTGTATCTCCCGAATCGGTGGTGGTTGTTTCGGCATCGGCCGTCGACGTTGGTTCGGGGGGCCGCTCCGGCTCGCGGTCGGTGAGCGCGGCCACGAGATCACGATACCCCTCGGCGGCCGGGCTTCGTGGCGCATAGTCGGCCAGTGGCTCGCCGACGGCCAGCGCGTCTGGGACGGCCGCATCCTCCGGGATCGTCGCCAGTATCTCGGTACCGAGCGTTCCGCTGACCGTCTCTGCGACGGGCGTTGACTCCTCGACGCGGGTGATGACCGCGCCCGTGACAGTGCCATCGAGCTGATTGGTGAGCTGGCGGGTCTTTTCAGTATCCTGTACGGCGTCGCGTTCCGGCGTCGACACCAGCAGCACCTCGTCGGCGATCGACAGCGGCAGACTCGACTCGTGGCTGACGCCGGCCCCAACATCGATCAGGACGTAATCGGCCTGCGAGTGAACGTTGATGACTGACTGGAGTTTGCTGGGGTCAGCCTCGGCGTACGCCGACAGCGCGGTTTCGCCGGGGACGACGTAGACGCCGCCGGGACCCTCGTAGGTCGCCGCTGTCGGCGTTGCCGTCCCGCTCAACACGTCGTGCAGTGTGTTCGCCGGTGTGTCGATACCGAGCGCGGCACCGAGATTTGCCATCCCGATATCGCCGTCGATCACCACGACATCGGCACCGGTGCCGGCCAGCATCGCCCCGACGTTCGCTGTCGTCGTCGTCTTGCCAACGCCACCTTTCGCGCTGGCGACCGCAAAGACCCGTGCCATAGTTCGTTGTTCCACGACATCAATATAAAAGGTGTCCCTCAGACCCCGAGTAGTCCGGTGACGACGGCGGGCAGATACGATCAGTTCCCTCTGTTGTTCGCCGACGGTCGCCCCCGAAACCGGCTTGTCGGTCGTCGACCTACCGACAGGCAATGCCCTCAACACTCGTTCACGTCGCCCTTGGTGGACTGCTCGGAACGGCACTCCTCGGCGACGCCTTCGACCGTCGAGCGATAGCGGTCGTCATGGCGGTGGCGGCGATTCCGGACCTCGATACCATCCTCGGTATCTGGGTGCCCGGTGCCCATCGGGCGGTGCTCCACACGATGATCTGGCCGGTTTTGCTTGGTGTCATTCTGGCGTGGGATACCCGCCTGCGGCCGCGGTCAGCGCTCCGACAGCGGGTCGGTGACCGGGCTGTCCGGCTGGCGTGGGTTACGCTGTTCGTGGTCCTTTTTGCGCACGTTCTCTACGACGGCGTTGCCAACGGGGTCAATCTGCTGTGGCCGCTCCACGACCGCTTTTACGACTTCTCGGGTGAACTGCTGGTTTCGACAGACCGCGGTATCGTCCAGAGCTTCATCGAGTTCGGCGCCGACGGCGGAATGATCGAGGGGACGACTGCCAACACCCACTACTACACGGGTGTTGATCCGACGCGTGGAACCGAACCCGACGATGTCGAACGCGTCTTCCATATCGTCCAGTCCGGCGAACGACTGCTGCTGACGGTCGCCGGCTTTGCCGCCGTCGGCTACCGGCTACTCGGCGGTGATCCTGCCCCGCCCCTCGTCGCGAGCACTAGGCCCATTCACCGGCCCGATATGTCAACTGAATAAAAATACAGTATTAAAGGTGTACTTACACGGGTATACTATGCAGCATCACGGCACGATAGGTTCTGTGTGGAGCGAGAGCAGCCAGCCACCATCACGGTGGAATCACAACGGAGGGTATACCGATGAGTGATTCGACCGAGAGCGCCTCGCTGTCAGCATCGGAACAGGAAATCCTCCGGGTTGCACGGGAGAACCCCGAGTTCAGTATCGCCGGCATCGCCGAGGCGACCGGTCACCGCGTGCCGCTTGTCCGCGATACGCTGGCCGCACACGGCGATGAGAGTGCGCCGACCGACACGGCGTCGTCACCGGAGAGCACACCGATTGATTCGGCATCGTTCAACGCGACCGAGTCGGCTGTCCTCGAAACCGCACTCCGAAAGCCCGAGGCGACCAACGCCGAGATCGCGGCGACCGTCGATACCACCGTCGGGCTGGTGCGTGATATCCGAGAGCAGCACGAGGACGAGGCCATACTCCCCGAGGGAGCAGAGGGGACAGCCCAGTCAGGCGACACCACAGCCAGCGAGACACCGACGGCAGGGACGGAGCTCTCGGCGGCACAGGCCGACATCCTTGCGGCCGCCGAGGAAGACCCCGCGGCAACCAACGCCGAGATCGCCGAGCAAACCGACGCGCGGCTCACGCTCGTGCGTGATACGCTGGCTGCCCACGGCGACGAGATCGACGCCGAGCAAGGCCAGCTCGCCGGTGGGTCGACCCCGGTCGATTCGGCGTCGTTCAACGCAACCGAGTCCGCCGTGCTTGAAGCGGCGCTGCGTGAGCCGAGTGCGACAAACGCCGAGATCGCGGCGCGTGTCGGGGCACACGTCGGATTGGTCCGTGACATCCGCGAGCAGTACGAGGACGAGGCCACGCTCCCCGACGACCCAGATCCCGACAGCGGGGCCGACTCGACGGCGAAAGATGAGTCGTCGGCCGGTGGCATGGAGTTCGATCCGAACTGCTCTCGGCGGCACAGGAAGAGATTCTGAATCTTGCCAGAGTCAATCCGGAGCTCTCGAACGCGGAGATCGCGGAGCGAACCGGCCACCGGCTCCCCCTTGTTCGTGACACGAGAGCCGAACACGGCCAACAGCGGGGTGGTGGCGGCTCTCAGGGCGGCGATATCGTGAAGCCGACGGATTCGGCGTCGTTCAACGATACCGAGGCCGCCGTACTGGAGGCAGCGTTGCGATCACCCGAGGCGACCAACGCCGCCATCGCCGAGGAGGTGGGCGTCCACGTCGGGCTGGTGCGTGACATCAGACAGCAGTACGAGGATGATGCGACGCTCGTCGACGATAGCGACCAGTCAGCAGCGCCCAGCGACTCGGCGGCTGAGGGCGATTCGACCGATGGGAGCGATCACGACCCCGACAGCGACGATCTTTCTGCAACACAGCAGGCGATCCTCGACGCGGCCGCTACCAACCCGGACGACACCTATGCCGAGATCGCAGATGCTGTCGGTGCGCGGCTCCCGCTGGTTAGAGACACGCTGGTCGAGTACGGCGAGGAAGCAACTACCACGGCGGCCACCGCCGACACCTCCACGAACGACGAAGAGCCAGCCGCCGAGGCCGCCTCAGGCCTTCAGGAGGAGATCATCGAGCTGGCGCGGGAAAACCCGGAGCTAACGAACGCCGAGATCGCGGAGCGAACCGGTGCCCGGGTCGCCCTCGTCAGAGACACCCGCGAGGAACACGACATCTCGGTGGCGGCCTGAAGCCCCGTTGCGGCGGCGCGGCTGACCGCTGTCAGCCGCCCGTGTGACGTGATTATAAACAGTGTCCAGCTAGTTTAGGGGCAAGGCATGGTTCCGCTCACCGCAGCCCAGACCGGTGCGTCGATGTCGGCGCCACTGCTGGTGGCCGTGGGCGCCGTGACCGGGCTGGTTGCGGCACTCCTGATGGACTGGCCAATGAGCCGGCAGCCCGATGGCTTCGTGCCGGCCTACATCGCCACGGCCATCGTAACCCGGCAATCCGTCGATTCTGTCCGCCTTCCCGAGACGTTGGTCCTCCATCATCTGGCTGGCGTGCTCACCGGACTCATCTATGCGTTGCTCGTCGTCAGCGCTGGGGCTGTCGTGCCGACAGTCGTGCCAGCTGTCGGGTTCAATCTCCTCGCGCATCTATTCGCCGTCCTCGTCGTCGTCGGCTTCATCTATACCTTCTTCGCGCATTTCGTCCTGCCGCGTGCTGGCGGTCAGACCTACGAGGAGCAGGCAACTGCCGTTCGCGGCCAGTGGCTCAGGTCGGCCCTCGTCTTCGGCGCGACGATACTCGTCGGCGTGCCACTGCTCGTCGGCGCGATTCCACGGTAAACCAAGTCGCCCGCGTGGCGACGACAGCGAGTTTGACCGCCCGGCCTACTCCTCGTCAGTGTCAGCGTCGTCCGTCTCGGAGGTATCTGTCAGGTCCGCTGTCTTCTCCTCAACTGTGGCCTCGACCTCCTCGGTCCGCGGGCGACGGTCGACGCGCTCGTTGATCGATTCGAGTTTCTCGATGACGGCCGCCACCTCCTCGCTAACAGTGGCTTCGACCGTCTCGGCAACCTCCTCGTCGACCTTCCCCTCGATTGTCTCCTCAACAGTGTCGGCGACCTCCTCGTCGACCCTCTCGTCGATCGTCTCCTCGACAGTGTCGCTGACAGTCGGTATCCTCCACTGTCTCGCTAACAGTGGCTTCCACCGTTTCACCGACGGTTTCCTCGACGGCCTCCTCGACCGTCTCGGCAACCTCGCTTTCGACCGTCTCACCGACGCTCTGTTCGACGCTGTCGGCGACCTCCTGTGCCGTCGACCGTTTCCTCGACGCTTTTTTCGACCACGTCGGCCACCTCGCTGGTCATCCAGTCGGGGTCGAACCGGGACATCTTCCAGACGACGTGGACGAGATACGACAGCAGGACGCCGACACCGAAGGCGACGCCTGTTTGCGTGCCGACGCGCAACAGGAGGATGATCGCCAGAAATATCAGGAGTCCATAGGTGATGTCGACCGCGAGATCGACGCGTCGCGGATTCATCGGCGAGCGGGCCCTCGGTGCGGTGCTACGTGTCTCATACCATTCATACTCTGCGGGGTCGGATAACCTGCCCGACAGGCTCCGTCGATAGAGCCGGCTCCGGGGAACGTTTAATCCGTGTGAGGCTGTATCCCGCGATATGTACGTCCGCGACGCAAAAAACCGGGACGAGGCGTGGCTACTGGAGCAGATCGACGCCATGGGACTTGACGACGAGGCGTTCCGGTCGCGGGATTACGTGCTCGCCGTCGACGAGCAAACCAACGAGCGCGTGGGGTTCGGCCGGCTCCGCATCCACACAAGCGACCCGGACGTGTGTGAACTCACCGGGATCGGCGTGCGGGACTCGTGGCGCGAACAGGGCGTCGGTGCCCACGTCATCGAACGCCTCATCGCGGAGGCCAGCGATGCCGGCTTCGAGACTGTCTACGTCCTGACCGACCAGCCGGGCTATCTCGATCAGTTCGGCTTTGCCGAGGTTGACCGGGCAACCCTTCCCGATGTCCTCGACGAACGGATCGACCGCAAGCAGGATCGACGCGACGGCGACATCGCCGCCAGACAGATCGACACCGACGGCTTCGAGATGCCATCCCGACTCCGTGATGCGTTCAAATCCGCAACCGGCGACGAGGGCGAACCCGAGCCACCGGAAACGGCGTCCGACTTCGGGATCGATCCCGACTCGGCGAGCTACAAGTACGATACTGGCTCCTGAAGCGACCCGGGCGGCAGCATTTACCGGTCGTCGAGAAAGTCCGTCCTGAACACCATATACGTGAGTACCGTGGTAAACAGGATCGGCGGGAGCTGTGCGAACGCCCACAGCGGGTTGATCCCCCAGATCAGGATCAGGCTCGCGTTGCCGACACCCAGCAACAAAAACGGCAGCGCGAACAGCGCGGCCCACTTTCGGTTCCGACCCGACGATTCCACTCCCGGTGGGGCGTCACCCTCCTCGAAGGAGGGCCCCTCGCCAGCGTCCTCGTCGGCCCGCTCGTCACCGGTCGACTGTGCCATACAGATGTCTGGTGGCCGATGGTCAAAAACCGTTGTTTCTCACTGTGCGTTGGAATCGAAGCGCGAGGCGACCGTCACCAGCCCGTAGACGCTACCCAGCGCCACGCCGACGACGGTCATCCCGTACAGTGCCATCGCAAACGGCGTCACCGGGACCGTCAGCGGGCCAGCGACGGTGAGTTCGGCGACGGTACCACCACCGTTCGCGCCGACGATCAACCCGAGGATGCCGCCGAGCAACACCATACTCCCGCCGAGAGCCAACAGCAGTTTCCGGCCGAAGCCGGCGATCCCGGCCGCCGTATCGTGGTCACTCATACTGGTGGTTGGCGACCGGTGGCTTAGAGCCTTTCTGTCCGTTACTTCGGTGAGAGGTGAAACAACGAGATGAGAACAAACAGCCCGGCAACGATCCCGCCGAGGCCGATACCGACACGCAGGGGGATGGTGAGCCACAGCCCCGCGGCTGTGCCGCCGACCACCGACGCTGGCATCGCAGCCAGCAGGCCATCGTACCGTGTCGGAGCCGCGATTTCGGTCACAGCAGCTCATTGTGGCTCTTGCTAATTAAATATTATTATGGGGGCTGCATGGCGGTCACCGTGTCCCACGCGGGTTGACCGCAAACCTACCACACCCAGACCGACCGCCAACCTATATAGCCGTTGCTCGCGGCATGTTCGTATGGTCGATCCACTCGTCGAACAGGCGCGGTCGGCACTGACCGACGCCTACGCCCCATACTCGTCGTATCGCGTCGGGGCAGCCCTCCGAACGGCCGACGACACCGTTGTCGTCGGCTGCAACATCGAGAACGCCAACTACTCCAACAGCATCCACGCCGAGGAAGTTGCCATCGCCGAGGCGGTCAAGACCGGCCATACCGAGTTCGCCAAGCTCGCCGTCACCTCGGCGGCCCGCGACGGCGTGACGCCCTGTGGGATGTGCCGGCAGACGCTCGCGGAGTTCTGCGACGAATCGTTCCCGATCGTCTGTGACCGCGGCGACAACGTCGACGACTACACCCTCGGCGAGTTGCTCCCGAAGGCCATCTCGCAGGACACGCTCGATGCCGCCAGCGAGGCCGGTGATGCGGAATGACCGGCACCGATGACCGCGACAGCGAGGACCCGAACGCAGACAGACAGTATCATCTCGAGGTCACCGCTGACGACGTTGCCGATAGTGTACTCCTGCCAGGCAACCCCGACCGTGTCGAGAAAATCACGGCTGTCTGGGATGCCGCCGAAACGGTTGCCGCCCACCGCGAGTACCGCACGGCAACAGGCAGCTATCACGAGACTCCGATTTCGGTCACTTCGACCGGGATCGGCGGCCCCTCGACCGCGATAGCCCTCGAAGAACTCGCCCGTGTCGGCTGTGAGACGTTCATCCGTGTCGGTTCCTGCGGCACGGTCGATCCGGACATAGCCGTCGGCGACCTCGTCATCACGTCGGGCGCGATGCGACAGGAGGGAACTAGTAGCGAGTATATCGACGAGACGTATCCGGCAACCGCCGACCACGAGGTTGTGACCGCACTGATCGCGGCTGCCGAACGACTGGACCACGATTACCATGTCGGCACCACGCTGAGCACGGACAGCTTCTACGCCGGTCAGGCACGCCCCGGCTTCGAGGGCTACGAGGCTCCGGGGAGCGACGACCTTCTTGCGACACTCAAATCGGCCAACGTCGCCAACATCGAGATGGAAGCGGCCACGGTACTCACGCTCGCCAACCTCTATGGGCTCCGCGCCGGGGCCGTCTGTACCGTCTACGCGAACCGTGAAACCGGGGCGTTCGAGACCGTTGGTGAATCGCGGGCGGCCGAAACGGCGAGTCTCGCGGTCGCTCTGCTCGCCGAGATGGACGCCGCCAAACGCGAGGCGGGTGCCGACCGCTGGCATGCCGGATTGACGCTGGAGTGACCGCTCACGGCACCGTTCCAAAGCCGCTTTACCCCCGGACCGCGGAGTGACGACTATGACAGCGCACGTCGTCGTTATCGGGGCCGGCTACGCCGGTGCCGGGACGGTACAGTCGTTCGAAGACGAGATCAACGATGGGGAGGCCGAACTGACGTGGATCTCGGAACACGACTACCACCTCGTCCTCCACGAGACCCACCGCGTCATCCGCAACCCACAGACCGAATCGAAGGTAGCGATCCCGGTTGACGAGATCAAATCGCCCGAGACGAACTTTGTCCGCGACCGCGTTACCGGTGTCGACACCGACGACCGAACCGTTGAACTCCGCGACGGCGAGCCCGTCGACTACGACTACCTGCTCGTGGGCGTCGGCAGCTCGACTGCTTTCTTCGGCATCGACGGCCTCGAAGAACACGCGCTGACGATGAAGAGCCTCGACGACGCCCGCGAGATTCACGAGGCAATCCGTGCGGCCGGCGAGGAGGCAACACAGAACGACCCGGCACAGGTGGTCGTCGGCGGTGCCGGGCTCTCCGGCATCCAGACCGCCGGCGAGATCGCCGGCTACCGCGATGACACTCGCACGCCGCTGGAGATCACACTCGTCGAGGGCCTCGACGAGATCTTCCCCGGCAACGACCCCCGCATTCAGGGGGCCCTCAAGAAGCGGCTTCTGGAACGCGATGTCGAGATTCTCACCGGCGACTTCATCTCGGAGGTCGACGACGAGGAGGTCCACCTCGGCGAGGAGGAATCGATGGACTACGATGTGCTGATCTGGACCGGCGGATCACCGGTCGCGACGAGATCGCCGGCACCGATCTCGATACCCACGACCGCTCGGATCGGGTCGTCGCCGAGTCGGATTTCCAGACCAACGACGACCGCGTCTTCGCCATCGGCGACGCCGCCCTTGTCGATCAGGGTGATGACGAGTCGGCACCGCCGACGGCGCAGGCTGCCTGGCAGGCCGCCGAGGTCGCCGGCGAAAATCTCGCTCGCGCGGTTCGTGGCGCGCCGCTGAAATCGTGGCAACACAAGGACAAGGGGACGGTCATCTCGGTCGGCGAGGAGGCGGTCGCCCACGACGTGGATGGGATCCCGATCAACACGTTCGGCGGCCTGCCGGCGAAGGTACTCAAAAAGGGGATCGCCTGTCGCTGGATCGCCGACATCACGTCCGTGCAGCGTGCTATCGGTGCGTGGAGCGAGATGTAGGCGACGGCAAGAGGCGTCGGTATAGCCGTCTTTGTTTTGCTCTACTACTGGTTGAACTGACGCTACGGCTTGCAAAAGCGCCGGCTGAACACGTTACCCGTCGGCCGGCGCGATCATCTCGTCGATTTCGAGCATCAGAATACCGTTCGTGTCGTCTTTCGCGTCGAGGGTTCCCTCGATCTTGAGCTTGGACAGCGGCGTCGGACCGACGACCACCTCGTCGTCCTCGTGGAAATCCTTGATCGATCCCTGCAGATGTATCTCCGCCCGACAGAGTTCGGGGTGGTGGACACTGGAGAGGTCGATACTCTCGACGGTCGCGTTGCTGATTTCCTCGCCGTCGTGTTCCAGCGGGACCGGGGCCGGATCGTCCATCCGGTCGACCTCGAGCGCCTCGTAGGCGTCCGCGGTCGGTTTATACCCACCCTTCGGCCCCGGAACGCCCTCGACGAGCTGGAGGGCTTTCAGGCTCTGCATCTGGTTGCGGATTGTGCCCGGATTGCGGTCGACCTCCTCGGCGATATCCTCACCCTTGACGGCATCCTCGGTCTCCCGGTGGAGATTCGTGAGCGCGGTCAGTATCGTCTTCTGACTCGGCGTAAGCTCGATCGATGACATACACCACTCTTCAACCCGCACTCTCCATAAATCCGATGGAAGA